>JANLWW010000120.1:0-20009 GCA_031364805.1 Acidobacteriota bacterium | reverse complement strand
GTCTGCCGCAGGGTTTTCACAGGTTCAAGCACGGCCATTCATGTTCGGCGCCGTCTATCTTTATCCGGGCCGGAAGTAGGGGCTGGGGGGCTTGGGGACTGGGGGACTTGGGGCCGGTGTCCACGACAAGTCCAAGCCGCCAAGGCTCCAAGCCTCCAAGCCTCCAAGCCCCCAAGCCCCCCAAGCCCTGTATAATCGTCTAACTTACTGATGCTCTTCGACTTCGACGATCGCTATCGCGACATCGAACCCGTCGGGTCGGCGATTAACCGACGGGACGGCGTCGCCGTATCGATCGGATTCCACGTAGCGTTCTTTGTCGCGCTGTTGTTCCTGCCTCAATTGCTGCCACAGCGGCAGCAGGCCGAGCAGGTTCCGCCGCCCGAACAACAGCAGCCAGAAAATCAGCCGACGTTCGTCTTCGTGCAGCCGAAGATGGATCTGCCGCCGACACGCCAGCCAGAGCGCGTGGAGATGTCGGATGTCGACCGCAGTGCGCGGACACCCGATCGCATGCCGGAGATGACCAACCCGCTACCGGCCGCGCGCGGAAACTCAACCGAACGGGCAGAAGCGACGCCTGAAGAGAAGATGCGCGGTGACGGCCCGGCGCCGCAACCGTCGCCACCGGCCCCGCCGGTCGAAACCCCGCCTGCCACCGACCCGCGCACCGATCCGCAAATGGCCATGATGCAACGGCCGCCGGTGCAACCGCCCGCGGGCGGGGCGCTGGGCGAGGCGCTGAAGAATCTGCAGAAGTACGTCCAGAACGATTCATTCAACAACCAGAAGGGGCAGAGCCAGGAGTTTGGCCCCTTGCAGTTCGACACCAAGGGTGTCGAGTTCGGTCCGTGGATTCGCCGGTTCGTCTCGCAGGTCCGCCGCAACTGGTTCGTGCCGATGGCGGCCCAGACCATGCGCGGCCGGGTGGTGATTACGTTCAACGTGCATCGCAACGGCCTGTTGACCGATATCACCGTGATTCGGCCATCGGAGATCGAGTCGTTTAACATCTCGGCGGTCAACGCGCTGCGTGCCTCGAGCCCGACGACCCCGCTACCGCCGGAGTATCCCGACGACAAGGCGTTCTTTACGGTCACGTTCTTCTACAACGAAAATCCTCCGGGACAGTAGCTGGGTGCCTAACGGTGCCTGGCGTGCCAAAGAGTGTTGTGAAACCCCTGATTGCGGTTCTTGGAGCGACGGCCACCGGTAAGAGTGCGCTCGGCATCGCGCTCGCTGAACGGCTGGGCGGCGAGATCATCAATTGCGATTCGACTGCGGTCTACCGAGGCTTTGACATCGGCACCGACAAGGTGCCGATGGCTGAGCGGCGGGGCATTCCGCACCACCTGATCGACATCGCCGATCCCACTGACGAATACACGGCGGCGCAGTTTGCGCGCGACGCCGCGACCACGGTGCGCGATATCCACGCCCGGGGACTCGTGCCGATCCTCGTCGGTGGCACCGGGTTCTACTATCGCGCCCTGACCCGGGGCTTGTTTCCCGGCCCGGCCGCCAACGCCCAACTGCGCGCCCGTCTGGAAGCGATTGCCACCCGGCGCGGCGTCGAGCGCCTGCATCGCCTGGTCGCCCGGGTGGACCCCGAATCGGGCGCGCGGATCATGCCGAGAGATCTGAAGCGGTTGGTGCGGGCGCTCGAGGTGTATTTCCTCACTGGGCGTCCACTGACGGCTCATTTCGATGCCACGGCATCGTTGCTGGACCCGGACGTGCACGTGATCCCGATCGGATTACGGATGCCGGCGGCCTGGCTGTCGGAGCGGTTGACCAAGCGGGTCGATGCACAGTTCGACGCAGGCTTGCTCGACGAGATGAGGGGCCTGCTCGCTGCCGGCGTCCCTCCCGCGGCGCGGCCGTTCGGCGGGCTGGTCTATCGCCAGGCGATGGAACACCTGACGGGCGTGCGCAACGAGGCCGAGACCCGCGCGTTGATCGCGCAAGAGAACCGTCGCTACGCACGGCGGCAGTTGATCTGGTTTCGAAAAGAGCCTAACCTTGTGTGGTTTGAAGGTCCCGGCACTCACGCCGAAGTGCAGGACAGCGTAATTGCGATGCTGGCCGCGCGGGACCTGTTGAAGGACGGGAAAAATGTCGCCGATACCTGAAGCCAAGACCGGCGCTCCAAATATTCAGGACGTCTTCCTGAATTATGCACGTCGTGAAAAACTGCCTGTCACCGTCCACTTGCTCGACGGACGCGAGTTCGAGGCCCGCATCAAGAACTTCGACCGGTTTGCGCTGATCGTCGAGCACGCGGGCATGGATCACCTGATTTTCAAGCACGCGATTGCCACCATCCGGACGCCCCGGAGCGTCCCGAACTACTTCTCGTCTCACCATCCCTGATGAGACGTCGTGTCTTCAAGACGACTCGCCCCGCCGGAGGCGGGGCAAGGCGACGCTGGTGTTTGCGCGCGTCATCCTGATCGTGCTCGACAGTGTCGGCATCGGCGAATTGCCGGATGCCGTGCTGTACGCGGATCAGGGCAGCAACACGCTCGGTAACATCGCCGCCGAGGTCCCGCTTACCATTCCCACCCTGGCGGCCATGGGCCTGCCGCGCCTGCTGCCGCTGAAGGGGATTGCGGCGCCGGCGGCGCCCACCGGCGCTTTCGGCCGACTGGCGGAACGGTCCGCGGGTAAAGATTCGGTCACCGGTCACTGGGAATTGATGGGCGTGGTGCTCGATCGGGCTTTCCCAACGTTTCCGACCGGCTTCCCGAGCGAGTTGATTCAGGCGTTTGAAGAGCGAATTGGCCGGCCGTCGATCGGCAACGTGGTCGCGTCGGGCACCGCCATCATCGACGAACTCGGTCCTCACCACATGGAGACCGGGTTCCCGATCGTCTATACGTCGGCCGACAGCGTGTTCCAGATTGCCGCCCACGAAGCCATCGTGCCGGTGCCGAAACTCTACGAATGGTGTGACGCGGCGTATGACCTCGCGGTCCGCGGTCTCGGGCTCGGCCGCGTGATTGCCCGGCCGTTCATCGGCCTGCCTGGTTCCTTCGCGCGCACCGCAAATCGCCACGACTACGCCATGCCGCCGGTGGCCGAGACGCTGCTGGACCGGTTGGCGGCGTCTGGGCAGCAGGTCACGTCGGTGGGGAAAATCGCTGACCTGTTTGCCGGCCGCGGCGTGTCGAACGCCCACCCGACCACGAGCGACGGCGACGGCATGGACCGCATCGAGGCGTTATTGAAGACGCAAGACCGCGGATTGATCTTCGCCAACCTGGTCGACTTTGATTCCCTTTATGGCCACCGTAACGACACCATCGGCTACGGCGCGAACCTTGATCGGTTCGATGCGAGGCTGGCCCAGTTGCTGCCGCGTCTGCGGCCTGATGATCTGTTGGTGATCACCGCTGACCACGGCAACGATCCGACCACACCCAGCACCGATCATTCGCGCGAACACGTTCCCGTGCTGCTGCATGGAGTGCGGGTTCGTGCCGGCATCGACCTTGGCACGCGTGCGACCTTCGCCGACCTGGGCCAGACTCTGGCCGAGGTGTTTGGGGTCGGCCCGCTGGCTCACGGCACCAGCTTCCTGTCAGACATAATGGTGCGATGACATCGCACATAATGGTGCGATGAGCAGCGCAGGGCGGCCGGTGATTCGCGAACAACTGGAGGGGCGCGAGCGCGAGACGCTGGCGCCGCAGGCGTCGAAGAGCGCCGCCAGCAAGGGCCGCGTCCGCGCCGAGACCGAGGATCCGATTCGCCCGGCGTTTCAGCGCGATCGCGACCGCATTGTCCACACCAAGGCGTTCCGTCGGCTGAAGCACAAGACACAGGTGTTCTTTTCGCCGACCGGCGATCACTACCGTACGCGGCTGACCCACACGCTCGAGGTCGCGCAGATTGCCCGGACGATCGCCAAGGTCCTGCAACTGCATGAAGAACTGACCGAAGCCATCGCGCTTGGGCACGATCTCGGTCACACGCCGTTTGGTCATGCCGGCGAGCGCGTGCTGAGCTCGCTGGTTCCGGGTGGCTTCAATCACTACGAGCAGAGCCTGCGCATTGTCGATGTGCTCGAGAACAATCGCGAAGGACTGAACCTGACGTGGGAGGTGCGCGACGGCATTGCTCGCCATTCGAAGGGCAAGCACGGCATGCCGGTGGGCGCGCCCCCTGAACACCGCGCCAGCACGATTGAAGGACAGGTCGCCCGCGTGGCTGACATTTCGGCCTACGTGAACCACGACATCGACGATGCCGTTCGGGCGGGAATCATTTCCGAAGCCAGCCTGCCGAAGGCCGCTACCGACGTCTTGGGGCACTCGTCCTCCGAGCGCATCGGCCGGCTGGTCACCGACGTCGTGCACCAGACCCTGGACGGGGGTATGACCGAGATCCGGATGAGCGAACCGGTCCTCAACGCCTTGGTTGACCTGCGCAGCTTCTTGTTCGACGCCGTCTACGAGAACCAGATCGCCACTGCCGAGTTCGCCAAGGCGTCGGGAATTCTTGGCGGTCTCTGGGAGAAGGTCCAGCAACGGCCCGAGGAGTTCCTCGACGTCCGGACCATCGCCGTCGAGGGAGTGGACGTGGCAGCCCAGGACTTCGTGGCTGGCATGACTGACCGGTTCGCGGTCAACCTGTTCGAGCGTCTCTTCATCCCCAAGCCGTGGGTCGGCCCCAGCGTGGTATACTGAAAAGTCTTGTACGCCGGAGAAATTCCCGGAAGTACATGTAGGGACGTCCTTTAGGGATGTGCCAGTAGGGCGGCACTTTAGTGCCGCCTGGTAGTAGTTTTAGCGATGCGCCTCGAACTTTCCCATATTCGTCTGCCCGAGACCGAGATTGCCAAGGTCTTTGAACCGGCTGACTTGCCGGGAGAGGGCGAAGACTATCGGGTAATCTCGCCGGTCGAGTTGCGGTTGACTATCCACAGGGATAGCGACCGGTTCCGGCTGGTGGGTACCGTCAAGACCCGGCTCGAGCTTGATTGCAGCCGGTGTCTCGAAGCATTTGTGTTGCCGGTCGATCGTGCATTCGACCTGCGGTTCCTGCCGTCAACGGCAGTCGATGCCGCCAAGGACGAAGACGAGGCCGAGGTCGAAGAAGACGACGTCTCGATTACGTACTACCGAGACGAGCAGATCGACCTGATCGAGGTGTTGCGGGAGCAGTTTTACCTGGTCTTGCCGATGAAGCCGCTGTGCTCGCCGGCATGCAAGGGAATTTGCCCGCAATGTGGGACCAACCGTAATCTCGCCCCCTGCGATTGCAATCCGCAGATGGAAGATCCGCGGATGGCTGGTTTGAAGACGTTGATTACGAAGCGAAAGCACGACGATGCCTAATCCAAAACGCAGACATTCCAAGACCCGCGGCCGTAAACGCCGCACTCACGACGCGCTCAAGGCCACCACGCCCGGCCTGTGCCCGCAGTGCAGCGAGCCCAAGGCCGCTCACCGCGTGTGCGCGTATTGCGGTTTCTACCGCGCGCGCCAGGTGCGTCCGGTCAACACCGACTAGCGATCCGAATGCGCATCGCGGTTGACGCGATGGGCGGCGATCACGCACCCGGGCGCCCGGTTGATGGCGCCTTGGCGGCAGCGCGCTATCTGGGTCTGGGCATCGACCTGGTGGGCCGCGAAGGCGAGGTCCGCGCCGAGCTCCAACGCCATCCCGACGCCGAGACGCTGGATGTCCGCGTGATCGACGCGCCAGACGTGATCGACATGGCCGAGTCACCGGCCCAGGCCTTGCGGCGCAAGCCCCGGGCCTCGATCCGTGTGGCCGCCGAGCGGGTGGCGTCGGGGGAAGCCGCCGCGCTATTCAGCGCCGGGCATACCGGCGCGTGCGTGATCGCGGCGCATGCCGCGTTTGGCATGCTGCCCGGCGTCGATCGGCCGGCGCTGGCGCCGACCGTGCCGACGCGGAAAGGATCGGCGGTGCTGTTGGATGTTGGCGCGACGGTTTCGTGCCGCCCGTCACACCTGCTGCAGTTTGCCCAGATGGGGGCGGTCTACTCGAAGGTCGGCCTCGGTGTGGAGCATCCGCGCGTCGGCCTGCTGTCGATTGGTGAGGAAGAGACCAAGGGCAACGAGCTGACGCGGGAGGCGCATCAGCTGATCAAGGCGACGACGCTCGACTTCATCGGCAACCTCGAGGCCCGCGGAATATTTTCGGGGGACGCCGACGTGATCGTGTGCGACGGGTTTACCGGCAACGTCGCACTGAAACTGAGCGAAGGCCTGGTCGAGATGGTGGAAGACCTGCTGGGCGAGGAGTTGCAGAGCACCTTCTCCAGCCAGATGGGGTATCTGCTGTCGCGACGGGCGTTCCGGCGGTTTCGCAAGCGCGTGGACTACTCGGAGTTTGGCGGCGCGCCGCTCCTCGGCGTCGCCGGCTTGTGCATCGTCGGGCATGGACGCTCGTCGGTGAAGGCGGTTCGCAATGCGGTCGCAATGGCGTCGCGCATGGCGGGCCATCACATGGTGGAGCGGCTTCGACACGAGATGGCAACCATTGCGGTGACACAGTCGTGATTGCCTGTCTGTTCCCCGGGCAGGGTTCGCAGGCGGTCGGCATGGGCAAGACCCTGGCCGATCAGTTTCCGATCTGCGCCAACACCTTTGCCGAAGCCGACCAGGCGCTCGGCGAATCCCTCAGCGATCTCATCTTCAACGGACCCGCCGACCGGCTGACGCTGACCGAGAACACCCAGCCCGCAATCCTGACCATGAGTGTCGCCGTGTGGCGCCTGTTGAACGAGCGCGGCCTGGCGCCGTCGTTTGTGGCGGGACACAGTCTCGGCGAGTACTCGGCGCACGTCGCCGCCGGCACGCTGGCGTTTGCCGACGCGGTGCGACTGGTGCGCAACCGCGGACGTTACATGCAAGAAGCCGTGCCGGTGGGGCAAGGTGCCATGGCCGCCATTCTCGGGCTGGATGAAGCCGGCGTGAACCAGGCCTGCCAGGAAGCGGCGCAAGGCGACGTGGTCAGCCCCGCCAACCTCAACAGCCCGGGCCAGATCGTGATTGCCGGATCGGCGGCCGCCGTGGCCCGCGCCAGCGAGCGCGCCAAGGCACTCGGCGCGAAGCGGGCCATTCCGCTGCAGGTCAGCGCACCATTCCACTGCGCGCTCATGAAGCCGGCCCAAGAACGGCTGGCACCGGAACTGCGCGCCGCCTCGTCTCACGACCCGCGCGTCCCGGTGATTGCGAATGTCGATGCCGAGCCCAAGCGCACGGCTGCTGACGCCATCGAGGCGCTGATCACGCAAGTCTCTTCGCCCGTGCGCTGGGAAAACGTCGTCCAACGCCTTGCGTCGGAGGGCGTCACCCGATATGTTGAAGTGGGTCCGGGGAAAGTCCTGAGCGGTCTCGTCAAGAAGATCGTCGCGGGCGCCACCATTATGAACGTCGAAGGTCCGGAAGACCTGGCGGCGATCGAGGCATTGTTCTGAGACAGTTCGACGGCAAGATCGCGATTGTGACGGGTGCCTCGCGCGGCATTGGGCGCGCGATTGCGCAGCGTCTGGCCTACGGTGGCGCCACCGTGCTGTGCGTGGCGCGTGGCACCAATGCCGACGCCACCGCGGCCGACCTCGTCGCCGGCGGATTTCAGGCGTCTGCGCATGGCGCCGACGTGACCGACCCGGCGGCGGTCGAAGCGCTGATCAAGGGCACCATCGAGCGGCACGGGCGGCTCGACATCCTGGTGAGCAATGCCGGCATTACCCGCGACCAGTTAATGCTGCGCATGAAGCGCGCCGATTGGGACGACGTGCTGGCGACCAATCTCACGGCGGCCTTTACGCTGTGCCAGGCTGCGCTCAAGCCGATGATCAAGCAGCGCGCGGGCCGCATTGTCGCCATCAGTTCGGTGGTCGGCCAGATGGGCAACGCCGGCCAGGCCAACTATGCGGCATCGAAGGCGGGATTGATTGGATTTTGCAAGGCCCTGGCGCGTGAAGTCGCGTCGCGCCAGGTGACGGTGAATGTGGTGGCGCCAGGGTTGGTCGAAACCGACATGACGCGCGCGATCACCGCAGACGTCAAGAACGACTGGTCATCGCAGATTCCGCTGGGCCGCCTCGGCTCGCCGGACGATATTGCGGCGGCAGTGGGCTTCCTGGCGTCCGACGATGCAGCGTATATTACTGGTCAAGTTCTCGCCGTCAACGGCGGGATGTACATGTAGGAGGGACTCGTGGCCGTTGCCGACAAGGTGAAGAGCATTATCGTGGAGCAGTTGGGTGTGGACGAAGAAGAAGTCACGCCGGATGCTTCGTTCGTGGACGATCTGGGTGCCGACTCGCTCGATACCGTCGAGCTCGTGATGGCGTTCGAGGAAGAGTTCGGGATCGAGATCCCTGACGAGGAAGCGGAGAAGATCACGCGCGTCAAGGAAGCGGTCGACTACATCGAGTCGCACGCCAAGAAAAAGTAGCACGCGACCAGGTCAGGCACCCCTGTGAAGGGGTGCCGTTCACGTTCGGAGGTCAAGTGAGCAGGCGAGTCGTAGTGACCGGCGTGGGCCTGGTGTCGCCGGTCGGGATGGGCACTCAGGCGAACTGGGACGCGCTATGCGCGGGCACCAGCGGGATCGGCCCGATAACCCGTTTCGACGCGGCAGCATTCTCGACCCGCTTCGCGGGCGAAGTGAAGAACTTTGATCCGCTCCAGTTCATCGAGAAGAAAGAGCTGAAGAAGATGGATATCTTCATTCAGTTCGCGGTGGCGGCGTCGCAGTACGCCATGGACGATGCGCGCCTGGCGATTACGCCCCAGTTCGCCGATCGCGTGGGCGTGTTCATCGGCTCGGGCATTGGCGGGTTTACCACGATCGAGCGGGAGCACAAGGCTTACCTCGAAGGCGGTCCGCGCAAGATTTCGCCGTTCTTTATCCCGTCATCGATCATCAACCTGGCTTCAGGCCAGGTCTCGATTCGCCATGGCGCCAAGGGTCCCAATCTGGCGACCTGCACGGCGTGCACGGCGTCGGCGCATGCCATCGGCGACTCGTACGAGATCATCAAACGCGGCGCGGCCGACGCCATGATCTCCGGCGGTGCCGAGGCAGCGGTGTGCCCCATGGGTGTTGGCGGCTTTGCCGCGCTGCGCGCCCTGTCCACCCGCAACGACGACCCCTCGCGCGCCAGCCGCCCGTTTGAGAAGGAGCGCGATGGCTTCGTGCTGGGCGAAGGCGCCGGCATGGTCGTGCTCGAAGAACTCGAGTTCGCCAAGCGTCGCGGCGCCACGATCTATGCCGAGATGGTGGGCTACGGCATGTCAGGAGACGCGTATCACATGACGGCGCCGTCTGAAGACGGCGACGGTGCGTTCCGCGTGATGAACGCCGCCATTCAATCGGCGGGCATTCGTCCTGATCAGGTCAGCTACATCAACGCGCACGGCACCTCGACGCCGCACAACGACCGCATCGAGACCACCGCGATCAAGCGGGTGTTCGGCGACCACGCGCGACAGCTCGCCATTTCATCGACCAAGTCAATGACCGGCCACCTGCTTGGTGCCGCCGGCGGCCTCGAGGCCGGTATTACCGCGCTGTCGGTGCGTCACCAGATGGTCGCGCCAACCATCAATCTCGATCAGGCGGACGAGGGCTGCGATCTCGATTACGTACCTCACAAGGCGAGGGCGATGAAGATCGAGTACGCGCTGTCGAATTCGTTCGGCTTTGGCGGAACCAACGGCTCGCTGTTGATGAAGAGATACGAAGAGTAGGGAACATGAAGGTCTTGAGGACCTGAGGTTTTGGCAGCGCCGATGTGGCTCGGCCGAAACACCTAAGACCCCAAGACCCCAAGACCCCAGGACCCCAGGACCGCAAGACCATGAAAATCGCCGTCTGCATCAAGCAAGTGCCTACCCGCGAGTGGCAGCCGCGTCTGAACGACGACAAGACGTGGGTCCGCGAACAGGACGTCAGCTACGAAATGAACGAGCCTGATGCGTACGCACTCGAGGAAAGCCTGCGCCTGCGCGAGAAGCACGGTGGTGAAGTGGTCGTCTGTTCGGCGGGGCCGTCCCGCGTGCAGCAGGTGATCCGCGAAGCCCTGGCGCGCGGCGCCGACCGCGCGCTGCATGTCGACGACGACACGCTCGGTGCGGCCGACGCGTTCACCGCGGCCGCGGCGCTCGCGCCGGCAATGGCCGAGCAACAGTTCGATCTGATCCTGACCGGCCTGCAGTCCGACGATCAGGGGCACGCGCAGTTCGGCCCGGTGCTCGCCGAGAAACTTGGGATTCCGCACTCAACCATCATCATGGAAGTGATCGTCGACGCCGCCAATTTGAAGGTGAAGCGCGAGCTCGAGGGCGGCTGGTTCCAGCACGTCTCGATGCCGCTGCCGGCGCTGTTGACCATCCAAAGCGGCATCAACCAGCTGCGCTACGCGACACTCAAGGGCATCATGGCCGCGAAGAAGAAAGAGATCACCAAGGTCGCGGCACCGGCCGGGCTGACGCCACGGCTGAAGATCGTGGCGCTCAGCGCCCCGCAGAAGTCTAAACAAACCGTGATGATTGGCGGCTCGCCCGCGGAAGCGGCGAAGGAACTCGTCAAGCGCCTGCGCGAAGAAGCGAGGGTTTTGTGATTCTCGTGATCGCCGAACAACAGGGCGGGAAGCTCAATCGCGCGGGCTGGGAAGCCATTGCCGCCGCGCAGCAGCTCGCCGGCGGTGCGATGCCGATCAAAGTCGCCATCGCCGGCCAGGCACTGGCTGGCGTCGCCGCGGACCTCGCGCAGGCGGCCGTCGTCGAAGTGCTGACCGTCGAGCACGCTGCGCTCGCCGCCTATACCCCCGACGCGTTCGTGCAGGCGCTGCAGCAAGTCATTGCGCAGGTGTCGCCGACTTACGTGTTCTTCTCGCACACCTACCAGACCCGCGACTTCGCGGCGACGCTGGCGACGCGGTTGGACCGCGCGTTGGTGACCGACGTCGTGGCCATCAAGCCGGCCGGCACTGTGACCGCATTCTCGCGGCCGATGTTCCAGGGCAAGCTGGTCGCCGACGTCGTGCCGCAGGGCGAGAGCCCGTACCTGGTCAGCATCCAGATCGGCGCCTTCCGCGCTGATGCCGCCGCCCGCGGCAGCGCCGCCGCGCCAATTGTCGCGGCCAGCATCACCATTGACGAGTCGAAGATTCGCCAGAAGCCGGAGGCCCCGTTCCAGGAAGCCAAGCAGGCGGTGGACCTGTCGCAAGCTGAACGCATCGTCTCGGTCGGCCGCGGCATCAAGTCTGTGGAGAACATCGCGATCGCGCAGCAGCTTGCCAAGGCGTTTGGCGCGGAGCTCGCGGCATCGCGACCGATTTGTGACAACGGCTGGTTGCCGATGGAGCGACAGATCGGCAGCTCGGGCCAGACCGTGGCGCCGAAGCTGTATGTCGCGATCGGCATTTCTGGCGCCATCCAACACCTGGTCGGCATGAAAGGTTCGCGCACGATCGTCGCCATCAACAAGGACGCCGAGGCCCCGATCTTAGAGGTGGCCGACTACGGCATTCAGGGCGACCTGTTCGAGCTGGCCCCGGCGATTATTGCTGAATTACAGAAGGCCTGAAGGCTTGGGGACCTGGGGGCTTGGGGGCTTGACGAGAGCGAATGGCTGAGCGCGAGACGCTTGAAGTAGACATCCTGGTCGTTGGCGGCGGGCCGGCAGGCCTGTCGGCCGCTTTGCGACTTGCGCAACTGCAGAAGCAGAAGGGTGGTGAGCCGCTCGCGATTGCCGTCATCGAGAAGGCCGCCAACGCGGGCCAGCACCAGTTGTCGGGCGCCTTGCTCGATCCGTCAACCTTGCGCGATCTGATCCCCGACTTCCAAGCCAGGGGCGCGCCCGTCGTCACGCAAGTGCGCCAGGACAACATCTACTTCCTCACGCCAACGCAGAAGGTGCGGCTGCCGATCACGCCACCACCGTTTCGCAACCACGGCAACTACATCATTTCGCTGAACCAGTTCGCCAAGTGGCTGGCCGAACAAGTCGAAGCCGAGGGCATCGACCTGTTCATGGGCTTTCCGGGCCAGCACGTACTCTACGACGGCACGCGCGTGATTGGCGTGCGCACCGGTGACCGCGGCATTGGCAAGGACGGCAACCCGAAAGGCGCGTTCGAGCCGGGCGCCGACATCCACGCCAAGGTCACTGTGTTTGCCGACGGCGTGCGCGGCCACCTTACCAAGCAATTGATCCAAACGCTGCACCTGTCGGAGGCATCCGAGCCGGCGCAGTTCGCGATCGGCATCAAGGAGCTGTGGGACATCCCGGCGGATCGTCTCGCGCCCGGCACCGTCATCCACACGCTGGGCTACCCGCTTCGCGACGAGGAGTTTGGCGGCAGTTGGCTCTACTCGCTGCCTGACGGCCGCATTTCGATCGGCTTCGTCGTCGGTCTCGACTACCAGGACCCGCTGTTCGATCCGCATGCGGCGTTCCAGCACTTCAAGCGGCATCCGTTCATCAGCGGCATCCTCGACGGCGGCACCATCGTTCGCTACGGCGCCAAGGCGTTGCCCGAGGGCGGTTGGAACACGCAACCGCGGCTGCACTTCGACGGTGGCGTGATTGTCGGCGACGCGGCCAACTTCGTGAACTCGACGCGGCTCAAGGGCATCCACCTCGCCATGCGCAGCGGCATGCTCGCGGCCGAAGCGGCATTTGACGCGGTGCGGTCGGGCGACACGAGTTCCGCATCACTCGCGAGCTACAAGGCCCTGGTTGACGCGAGCGCCATCAAGACCGAGCTCTATCCGGTCCGCAACGTGCACCAGGCGTTTGGCGCCGGCACGATGGCCGGCAGTGCCTATGCCGGCATCGCGATGTTTACCAACGGCAAGGGGTTGCCCGACCTCTCCGGACACCCAGGCCACCAGGCGATGCAGACGATCGGGGACTACTACGGCATGACCAAAAGGGACATCCTCGTCCCGTCGAATGCCGCGCCCATCGATCGCAAGATCACGTTCGACAAGGTCACTGGCGCGCACTATTCCGGCACCCATCACGATGAGAACCAGCCGGTCCACCTGCTCGTGCAAACCGACGTCTGCCACACCATTTGCGGGCCCGAGTATGGCCACCCGTGCGTGCGGTTTTGCCCGGCCAACGTGTACGAGATGGTCAACAACGGTGCCGGTGGGCTCAAGCTGCAGATCAACGCGTCCAACTGCGTCCACTGCAAGACCTGCGACATCATGGATCCCTACGGCGTAATTACCTGGGTCGCTCCTGAAGGCGGGGAAGGCCCTTCGTACGACGGGATGTAAGGACAGGGTGCCTAGGGTGCCTACAGTGCCAAGCCCCCAAGCCCCCAAGATGACCAACACCCCAGACTGGCGGCAGTCGCCGCGCAAGCGCGCTGAAGTGTCTGCCATCGCTGCCTTGGGGTATCCCGTCGTCCGCGCGCTGACCTCGACCTGGACCTGGAAGGTGAGTGGTGCCGAGCACCTCGACGCCATCACCACCGCCGGACACCAACCAATCCTCGCCCTGTGGCACGGTCGTATCCTGGCCGCCACTCCCTACTTTGCTAACCGCGGCATCGTCGCCATGGCCAGCGAGAACTTCGATGGCGAATGGATCGCTCGGCTGCTCGGCAAGTTCGGCTACGGTGCAGCCCGCGGATCGACATCCAGGGGCGGTCCGGCGGCGCTCAGGCAGCTGGTGAGGGACGTGAAGGTTCACGGAGTGGCGTTTACGCTCGACGGTCCCCGGGGCCCGGCCGAAGTCGCGCAACCCGGTGCGCTCTGGTTGGCCAAGGTCACCGGCCAGCCGCTGCTGCCGTTCCATTCCGAAGCGGCGTCGGCGTGGACGCTGAATAGCTGGGATCACACGCAGATCCCCAAGCCGTTCACAACGGTCGCCATGGCCATCCGCCAACCGATCCATGTTCCGCGCGACGCTGACACAGCTTCCCTCGAAGCCTGCCGGCTTGAGTTGGAGGCTTCCCTAATTGCCGCGCGGGCAGAGTGTCGGAGCCTGTTGGCCTAGCGAGCGCCCGGCCTGCGTCTTTGACGGGCCACAGATTTGGCAGGTTCACACAGATGCATGGCGGCCTGACGCGGAGCTTCGCTCCCGCGGACCGGGCAGACGGAACTCAGAAACAAGAGTGCCCCACTCTTGTTTCTGAGTTCTATCTGCCCCGGTCAGGCCGGTTGAGAGAACACCAGCCGGCCTGCGTCGGTCCGCTTCCGGATGGCCAGCAGTTCACGAAACTTGGGCCGTCAGATCATGGCGATTTCTCCGGACGGCAGCCAGTTGGCCTATGTCGCCAACTATCAGCTGTATCTCAAGTCGATGAGTGAGATGTCGTCACAGGCCATTCAGGTCGGCGAGTTCGGGATGGCGACCATGAATCCCGTGTTTTCTCCCGACAGCCGGTCGCTCGCCTTTTACTCAAGCGCCGACAAGGCCCTGAAGCGGATGGCGGTGACCGGTGGCGGCGCAGTTACGATCGCCGCGATTGGCGCACCGTTCGGCCTTAGTTGGCCGACGGACGACGTCATCCTGATCGGTCAGGGGAGCCCGAGGGATTGTCAGGGTTCCGGCCAGCGGCGGCACCCCGGAAACGATTGTCGCCGTAGCGGACGGAGAGTTGGCCCGAGGGCCCATCATGCTGCCTGGCGGTAACGCGATCGTCTTTACGCTCGCATCGGTTGTCGAAGGCAGCGTGGGCGACGATTTTTGGGAACAGGCGAGGGTCGTTGCTCAATCTCTGACATCGGGTGAGCGTAGGGTGTTGGTCGAAGGCGGCTCCGATGCTCGTTACGTCCCGAGCGGTCATCTTGTCTACGCCCAGGCCAGCACGATTCGGGCGGTTCCGTTCGACGCGCGAGGGCTGACGGTCACGGGCGCCGCGGTGCCGATCATCGAAGGTGTGTCCAGGGCCACCAATGCCTCAGCCTCATCGCAATTCAGCACCTCTGACAACGGAGCGCTGGTGTTCGTCCCCGGCGCGTCCGGGCTCCGGGTTCAGCAACTGACTTGGTTCGACCGAACCGGCAAGGTAGCCGATCTGGCCGGCGAGCCTGAAGGGTTTGCAGGCCTCAATGTGTCTCCAGACGGGAATCGGTTCGCGGTGCACCGGCATGAGCAGCAGGGCGGCGACGTCTGGGTGTATGACGCGTCGACCGGCGCGCCGATGAGGCTGACCTTCGATCCGTCTCAGGACAACGGCATGCCGGTCTGGTCGCCCGACGGACGACGGATTGTGTTTCAATCGCTGCGAAACGGTCAGTGGGGTCTCTATGAAAAAAACGCCGATGGCAGCGGCGCTGAAGCCCTGCTCATCGAATCGGCGTTGGTGAAGTTCCCCATGGCCTGGTCCCGAGACGGGCAGTCGATTGCCTATGGTGTCATCGACCCCAAGACGTTGTCGGACATCTCGCTTCTTCAACGGGGTAGCGATCGAGCGGCAGTGCCACTCGTCGATACCAAGTTCGCCGACAACTTTCCGCAGTTCTCGCCGGACGGCAAGTGGTTGGCATACATGTCCAGCGAAAGCGGCGCCAATCAGATATCCGTGAGATCGTTGCCCAAGGGCGACGGGAAATGGCAAGTCTCAACCGGCCGTCCGGAGCAAAGACCGGCGAGTCACCCGCGATCAACGTGATCCTGAACTGGACGTCGTTGCTCAAGAAGTAGCGCCCATCTACTCGCGCATTCGGTCGAGGATGGCGTGCCAGATCCCCGTCAGCCCGAGTGTGGTGGCCCAGCCGTCGATGTAGTCCCTGTCGATCTCGCCACCGCTCGTCTTGAGGACGCCTGTGATGTCACGCAGGTGCTTGTCCGAGCCGCCGTCGCGGAAGAACTCCATTTTCTTCAGGATGGCGTCCTCTGGAGACGAAAACGACGCATCCCAACCGTCACCCGCCTGGATTCTCCGCGCGCGGGCAAACCGCGCGCGATTGAAATCGGATGGCGTGGGGATGATCACATCCACTTTCAGGCCGGAGCTTGGCTGGATGATGTTGAACTGTGAGCATCGGCGCACGGCGTCGAGCGCCGCATCTTGACTGACGTAGAAATCGTCCTCTGGAAACTGACGGCAGAACGCCGGCACGGCCCCCTCAGGCAGGTCGACGACGATGTCGATGTCGTTTGTGAACCGTGGTTCTCCGTAAAAAATTGTGACGGTCGCGCCGGTGACAAAATAGCGCAGGTCAAGTCGCTCCAGAGCGGAGATGATGAACCGGAGTAACTCAGACTGTTCCATGGGACAGTCTCCGCGCCGCCTCCTGCTCGATTTGCCGTTGATCCCAGTCCGGGTGAATGGACCTCAAGTGGCTGAGCAGCATCCGGCGGGCGCTGCCGAACATGCGGCTGGCGATCTCCAGCCGCTCAGCTCCCGACTTCAATCGAAGGGCGGCCGCCATCTCTTCGTCGATGACTTCAATCCGCAGGCCGGGGGTGCGCATGGCACCCTCATGATAACTGGAGAATCGTTGCCGTGACGCGCCTCGCGCACCCACTCCGGCGCTGGCCAGAGTTGGCATAACCTATGGGCATGCCGCTGGTTGTTGTCAGTTCTCCTCGCTTCGTCGATCACGTCACGCCGGCGGGACACCCGGAACGGCCGGAACGCGCGGAGACGCTCGAGGCCGTGGCCGCTCGGTTCCGCGAAGCGGGCGGCACGGTGCTCGAGCCGCGGTCGGCCACCGACGAGGACCTGGCGCGCGTCCACACGCGCGAGCACATCGCCGGCATTGTCGCCAGGCGCGGGCGTGCGTCGATTATCGACGAAGACACGTTCACGTCGCCCGACTCCGACGACATCGCGCGTCTCGCCGCCGGCGCTGCGCTCACCGCCGTTGACCACGTGCTGGACGGCCCGGTGGGATCGCGCGCGCTGGCTCTCGTGCGGCCCCCGGGCCATCACGCCGAGGCTGACAAGGCCATGGGCTTTTGTCTCTACAACAACATCGCGGTCGGTGCCGCCTATGCGCGGTCGCGCGGGCTATCGCGCGTCGCCATCGTCGACTACGACGTGCACCACGGCAACGGCACGCAGGCGATGTTCTACGAAGATCCGAGCGTGCTGTTCGTGTCGTCGCACCAATATCCGTTCTGGCCGGGCAGTGGGGCGGCGAGCGAAACAGGCCGGGGCGCAGGCGAGGGCTTCACCCTCAACGTACCGCTCAAGATGGGGGACCGTGATGACGTGGTCGAGCGGACGTATGCGGAGACCGTGCTGCCGCGACTGCGCGAGTTCAAGCCGCAGTTATTTATGATCTCAGCCGGCTTCGACGCCCACGAGCAGGACCCGCTGGGACAATTGCGCATGACCACGGAGGGGTTCGCGCGCCTGACGAAGGCGCTGCTGGATGTGGCGGACGAGGTCTGCGAGGGCAGGGTGGTGTTCGTCACCGAGGGGGGCTACGACCTCAAGGCGCTCGCGGAGAGCCTGCAGGCCGTCATCGACGTCTGTGGCTAATCAGTGCGCGCCCCGATCGAAATCAGGTCGTGACCCTATTTCAACGGCACCAGCCGCTTCAGCTCATCGAACCAGTTCAGCACCACGTTAATCTGCCGTGACTGGGTGTCACTTGCTCCATCTCCCCGCGTGATGAAGAGCAGACGCTTGCCGTCCGCGGATACGTCGTAGATTCGCCGAGCGTCGGGCCTGCTGACGAAACGAAAGTCGGTCATACCGCGCCCGGGATGTAGGCCAGCGAACCTTCGTCAGACACTGCATATTGGACCGAACCGCCGCCTTCGACGCGCACACCTTCGATGACCGGCACCGGTGTGCCAACCGCCTCGAGCCGGCTGAGGTCGAACGGCACCGCCCACAAGGCGCCCCTTCGCACGAACACGAGATGGCCTGTGGGCAGGACGCGCCCGGCGACGGCATCTCGAAGAATCGTGCGGTGCCCGCCGGAGCCCACGGGTCGGCCCTTGGCCTGTTCCGGCGCCATGTAGGCGGCGGTGCCGAGGATCATCCCCGCCTGCGTCGCGTGGAGCGAGATGGTGGGGGAGTTCATCGCCGCAGCGCTCGATGGCCCTGCTGGGTCGATCGCTTTGGCGAGGCCGAAATCGAGCACCTTCACGGTGCCGTCCGGGCGGACCTTGATGTTCGCCGGCTTCAGATCGCGATGGATGATCCCCTGCTCGTGCGCGGCTTCAAGCGCCTCGGCGATCTGCTTCGCGATCGGAAGTGCCTCGTCCAGCGGGATAGCGCCTTGCGCAATGCGGTCTGCGAGCGTGGGGCCTTCGACCAGTTCCATCACCAGCGCGATCGTCGCGTCTGATTTCTCCAGCCCGTAGAATGGTGGCGATGTGCGGATGGTTGAGGGTCGCGAGGACTTCCGCCTCGCGCTGGAACCGGGCGAGCCGGTCTGCGTCCGCAGCCACTGACGCCGGCAGGACCTTGATGGCGACCTGGCGTTTGAGGTTGGTGTCGGTGGCGCGATACACCTCGCCCATTCCGCCGACGCCGATCTGATCGGTGACTTCGTAGGGGCCGAGGCGGGTGCCCGGGGCAACGGTGGGAGGCGTCAACGCGGCGAATTCTAGCTCGAATTGGCTATCGGACAGCCTTGATGCGGTGATACAGGTCTTGGAGGCCTGAGAGCTTGCGGCAAGTCCCCAAGTCCCTAGGCCCCTGGGCCCGTACGGTATTCTTGATGGATCACCGTGGCCGAATATCATCCGCAAGACCTCGACAAGAAATGGCAGCAGCACTGGGCCGACACCCAGGCGTTTGAAGTCACCGAAGACCCCTCGAAGCCGAAGTTCTACTGCCTCGAGATGTTCGCGTACCCGTCGGGGCATGCGCACGTCGGTCACGTCCGCAACTACATCATCGGCGACGTGGTCTCGCGGCTGAAGCGGCTGCAAGGCTTCAACGTGCTGCACCCGTTCGGGTGGGACGCGTTCGGCCTGCCGGCCGAGAACGCCGCCATCAAGAACGGCATTCATCCCGAGACCTCGACGCTCGGCAACATCGCCCACATGAAGGGGCAGTTGCAGCGCCTGGGCATCAGCTACGCCTGGGGGCGTGAGCTGGCGACCTGCCTGCCGAACTACTACCGCTGGAACCAGTGGCTGTTCACGCGCATGTTCGAAAAGGGGCTCGCCTATCGCCGCCGCTCGACCGTGAACTGGTGCCCGGTGGATGCGACCGTGCTCGCCAACGAGCAGGTGGTCGATGGCGCCTGCTGGCGCTGCGGCACCGCCGTGGTGCAAAAAGACCTCGAGCAGTGGTTCTTCAAGATCACCCACTACGCCGACGACCTGCTGCATGCGGCCGAAGGCCTGTCGCAGTGGCCTGAGAAGGTTTTGACGATGCAGCGGAACTGGATTGGGCGTTCGGAAGGCGCCAAGGTCCGGTTTCCGATCCAGGGCGAAGACGCGTCGATTGAAGTCTTCACGACTCGCATCGACACCATTTACGGCGCCACTTTCATGCTGCTGGCTCCCGAGCACGGGTTGGTCAACTCGTTCGCCAAGGAGTCGCAAGACGAGAAGGCGTTCATGGAGAAGGCCCAGCGCTTCCGGTCGCAGGATCGTGCTGGACGCCTGACCGGCGAAGTGGCGAAGGAGGGCTTCTTCACCGGCCGCTTTGCGATCAATCCGTTTACGAACAAGCCCATTCCAATCTGGGTCGCCAACTACGTGCTCGCCGAGTACGGTACCGGCGCCGTGATGGGCGTGGCGGCCCACGATGACCGCGATCGCGAATTCGCCACGAAGTACGACTTGCCGATTATCCCGGTCATCAACGACCAGGATGTGCTGATCGATTCGGGCAAGTACACCGGCATGCGCGCCGATGATGCGATCAAGGCGATCACCGAGGAGGCTGAAGAACGCGGCATCGGCGACGGCACCGTGCAGTTCCGATTGAAAGACTGGGGCATCTCGCGCCAACGGTATTGGGGCACGCCCATCCCGATGATCCATTGTCCGGTCGACGGCGTCGTGCCCGTCCCTGATGATCAGCTCCCCGTGACGCTGCCGATGATCACCGAGTTCACCGGTCGCGGTGATTCGCC
>JANLWW010000090.1:0-5330 GCA_031364805.1 Acidobacteriota bacterium | reverse complement strand
CGGTGTCGACAGTAACGCGCTGCAACGCCCGAAGCGCTTCTTCGGCGCCGCGCGTAACATCGAACAAGGCGGCTCGCTCACCATCGTCGCCACCGCGCTGGTCGACACCGGCTCGCGCATGGACGAAGTGATCTTCGAAGAGTTCAAGGGCACCGGCAACATGGAAGTGCACCTCGATCGCAAGCTCGCCGACCGCCGCGTCTTCCCCACCATCGACATCCAGAAGAGCGGCACCCGCAAGGAAGAGATGCTGATGTCGAAGGACGACCTCAATCGCGTCTACGTACTGCGCCGGGTGCTGACACCGCTGTCAGCGGTCGAAGCGATGGAGCTGTTGCTCTCGAAGATGAGCAAGACCAAGACCAATTCCGAGTTCCTGTCGGCGATGCAACAGGGCAAGTAAGATAGGGCCATGGCCGCCTCGACGACGGTGAAAGTGGGCCTCACGCAGATGGCGTGCGGCCAGGACCCGAAGAAGAACCTCGCGAAGCAACTGGCGCTGACTGAGCGTGCCCTGAAGAGGGGCGCGAAGATCGTTTGCACGCAGGAGCTGTTCCGCTCCCAGTATTTCTGCCAGGTCGAAGACCACCGCTTCTTCGCGCTGTCCGAAAGCATTCCCGGACCGTCAACCGACGCGTTCGGCAAGCTCGCCAGGAAGTACCGCGCCGTGATCGTCGTGTCGCTGTTCGAGAAGCGCGCCGCCGGCGTGTACCACAACACGGCGGCGGTGATCGACGCCGACGGCTCGCTGATGGGTGTGTATCGCAAGATGCACATCCCGGACGACCCGCTGTTTTACGAGAAGTTCTACTTCACACCCGGCGACACCGGCTTCCGCGCATGGAAGACCAAGGTGGCCACCATCGGCGTGCTGATCTGCTGGGATCAGTGGTTCCCCGAAGGCGCGCGTCTCACCGCGATGCAGGGCGCCGAGATCCTGTTTTACCCCACGGCGATCGGTTGGCATCCGTCCGAGAAGAAACAGTACGGCGTCGCGCAGCACGATTCGTGGGAGTTGATTCAGCGCAGCCACGCGGTGGCCAACGGCTGTTACGTGTGCGCCCCGAACCGCATTGGCCACGAGCACGTCACCGACAAGAACGGGACGCCGGTAGACAAGGACGGGCTCGTGTTCTGGGGCCAGTCGTTTGTCGCCTCGCCCAATGGCCAGGTGGTGGAGCGCGCCCCGAGCGACAAGGAAGCGGTGATGGTGGTGCCCTGCGACCTGGCCAACGTTGAGTTCAGCCGCACGCACTGGCCGTTCCTGCGCGATCGTCGCATCGACGCTTACGGCGACCTCACCAGGCGTTTCTCAGACTGATGGCGCGGCGGGCACGCACGCTCAAGGGAACGCCGGCCGATCACGGCTTCTCGTTTCCGGCCGAGTGGCATCCGCATCGTGGCACCTGGATTAGCTGGCCGCGGCCGGAAGGTATTTCGTTTCCCGAGCGCTATCACGAGGCGATCGAAGACATCGCCGGGCTGCTCCGCGTGCTCGTCACGCGCGAAGAGGTCCACCTGAATGTCCCCAACGCCAACTACGAACGCATCGTTCGCGCGTTCTTGAGTGCCCGCAAGGTACCTCTGCGGCGGGTGTCGTTCCATTACATCCGCACCAACGAGTGCTGGGCCCGCGACCACGGCCCGGCCTTCGTGCTGCGGACGCGGCGCGGCAAGACCGACGCCGCGATCGTCGACTGGGGCTTCAATGCGTGGGGCGGCAAGTATCCGCCGTACGATTCCGATGATGCCGTGCCGACGCGAATCGCCGAAGAACTGGGCCTGCCGGTTTTCAATCCAGGCATCGTCATGGAGGGTGGCGCGGTGGACTTCAACGGCGCCGGCACCGTGCTGACGACGACCGCCTGCCTGCTCAACAAGAACCGCAACCCCCACCTTCGCCAAGGCAACGGTGGACAGGCTCTTGCAAAGCGGCGCATCGAAACGTTCCTGCGCGACTACTACGGCCAGCGGCACGTAGTGTGGCTCGGCAACGGCATCGAGGGCGACGACACCGACGGTCACATCGACGACCTCGCGCGGTTCCTGGACGCAAAGACCATCGCCATTGGCAGGGAGGACAACCGGCGCGACCCAAACTACGCCGTGCTGCAGCGCGCCCGTCGGGCCCTCGACCAGGCGCGTGACCAGGACGGCCGGCCCTTCGACATCGTCGAGTTGCCCATGCCGAAGCCGGTGTCGTTCGAAGGCCAGCGGCTTCCGGCGACCTATCTGAACTTCTACTTCGTGAACGGCGCCCTGCTGGTGCCGACCTTCGGCCAGTCCGGCCGGGATCAGAAGGCCATCGCCCTGATTCAGCGGCACCTGCCCTCCCGCGAGGTCTTGGGCGTGGATTGCCGAGCTCTCATCTGGGGCTTAGGCGCGATTCACTGTTTTACTCAGCAAATACCGGAATTCTAGAACCCTACGCCGAGCGGGGCGAAGCGCCCCACCGCCGACAGAGCAGGCCGCCCCACTCAGAGGGCCCGACGGGCCGAAGGCCTGTCGCCCCCATGCTAGAATCGGAGTTTCCCTAGCGTGCTGGAAAGTGAGTCTAGTGGAGAGTCCGTTCGACCTTGCTCCGGCAGTTCCGTAGGAACGGCCTTCAAGCGTTGGCTGAGCATGTTGCTCAACCCTAGGAACTAGTTGAGACGCTCCATTGAAGCTCCGGATCCAGCGAAAGGACGCTGACCATGAAGCCGAATATTCACCCGGAATACAACGAAGTCGAGGCCCACTGCGCATGTGGCGCGAAGTGGATGACCAAGTCGACGAGCAAGGACCTCCATTTAGACGTCTGCTCCAACTGCCACCCGTTCTTCACGGGCCGCCAGAAGTTGCTCGATACCGAAGGCCGCATCACGCGCTTCACCAAGAAGTTCGGCGCGCAGACGGTCGAAGCACGCAAGACAGCTGACAAGGCTGTCAAGGACATCAAGGCCAAGGCGGCCAAGAAGAAGCCGAGCTAAGAGCCGATCTGCAGCGTGTCGTCCAGGGCGGCCACGAGGCCGCCCTGTTCGCGTACGGCGATCTTGCGTTCGAGCCGCTGCAGGCGATGCTCGGCGTCGGCCTTGCGGCGACCCATCGGGTCGTCGTTCAGGACATCCAGCACCAGCGAACGGGCCGTTCCCAGGTCGCGCGAGCGGTGCTCGTGGTAGATCGCGAGCGCTTCCTTGGCTTCGCGGCGCAGGACAGCCGCGCAGCGCGGCAGCACCGCCAATTGGCGCCAGGTTTCAGCCGCTTCGTGCACCCTGCCCGCGCGGCGGCGCAACCAGGCGAGGCGCCTGAGCGCGTCGCCGTGCACCTCGGGTTCGGTGCCTATCCGCATTGCCAGGTCAATGCTTCTCAGAAGCGCGGCCTCGGCGTTCTCGGCTGCACCGGCGCGCTCGTACAGGCGGGCCAGGCCGAAACACTCGTGTGGGTTGGACGACTCAAGGGGACCGCGGCTCACCAGCGTGAGCGCCCGCGCCATGACTGTCGCCAGCGAGACCAGGTCGAGGCGATTGTGCTCGAGCACGGCTTCAAGCGGCCGCGCGTCACCATCACGAACGAATTGGAAATAGCGTGATGGGATCTCGAAGCCGGGCACGTCGCCAATGCGGTGCAGGCCCGCCAGGTGCTTTTCGAGCACCGAGAGCGAACAACTGCTTTCGTCCGGGTCTGGACCGGCCGTGTTCGGCCGGTTGCGCCACAACCGGCGCGCCGCATGCAGCATGTCGATGTGCGGGGTCTCGGCCAGTGGAAACGGCCGGCGGTGAAACAGGAAGCGTGTCTCGATCAACGGCACGTCGAACGTCTTGCCGTTGTAAGTGACGAGCGCCCCGTGCGTGGCCGCCCATGCCGCCATCTCGTCAAGGACCGCCCGTTCGTGCTCGAAGCCCGGCATCAGGAACTGGCGGACCCGAATGGAGTCGCCGTCGATGGCGGCGCAGCCAACCAAAAAGGCCTGGGTGCCGGCGCCGGTGAACAACCCGGTCGTCTCAAGGTCCAGGAACAGCAGGGGCGGGTCTTCAGACCCGGCCGAACCACTCGCTCCAACGCCCTTCGCCGACGGCCACGCGCGCGCAATCGTCGCCAGCGCCTCCCGCTCTTCGAGCAGGGTCTCGACGACGTCGCCAATACGCTGACGGCCATGCAAATCGTTGGCTCGATACTCTCGATCGACGACGATCACGGTGCCTTCGGCTCGTTCGACCACGGTGCCGCCGAGGGTTGAGGCGGCGCGCGACACTCGGAGGGCGACGGCTTCAGCCGTCGCCGGCAAGCGAGACGTTCGGAGGGCGACGGCTTCAGCCGTCGCCGGCGGACCAGCCAACTCCGGCGCGACCACGGGAACAGCCGACGGCCGCGTGCCCTGAACAATTCCGCGCAGCCGGTCGAGGGTCGTCGACATGGTCAGAAGGGCACCTCGTCAGCGTCCTGGCGATGGCTAAAGCCATCGCCCTCCGAACGTCCCAGCATGCCATCGCCCTCCGAACGTCCCAACATGCCATCGCCCTCCAACCGCGGCGCCAGCAGGTGCTCGAGCAACCGCAGGGCGACGGTCTTCGCCAGCGGACCGGTTTCGCCGATCGGGCTGACACACATCGGGCAGCCCGTTTCACACTCGCATCCCGCGATCAGCGCGCTGGTCTTCGACAGCAGTTCTTGCTGCATACCCCACAACGGGGCGCTGAAGCCAATGCCGCCGGGATAAGCGTCGTAGATGAAAATACGCGGCGTATCGTCACCGTCGGTTTCGCCCGCGTTCACCGACAGCCCCACATCGCGGGCATCGCACATCAGCAGCAGTTGCGCCACTTGCTTCATCGCAAACGCCAGCCCCACCACCCCGTCGCGACGGTCGTCGGTGGCATAGGGCAGCGCGTTCATCACCGGCAGCGGGATCTCCAGCCAGTACGACGTGGTATGCATCTGCTGTTCGGGCAGGTCGAGCTCGCCTGAGCCGACGTTCTCGTTGGTGTGGAACTTGATCTTCTTGAAGCCGACCACCCGCGACACCACATGCACTTCGCCGTGCAGCGCCACGCTCGGCGAGTCGGCGGCAAAACGATCCAGGATCGTCACCTTGGTATACGTGATTGCCGTCGTGTAGTAGTCGCAGTCCACTTCCTTGACGTGGGCTTTGCGGCCGACGAAGTCAAGCTCCTCGACCTGGAAGATCTTGCCCTCGAGCATGTAAATGGCCTTGGGGTGCAGCGTCGACAGCGCGCTCGTGAAATCCGTTTCGCCGATCACCTTGGCGCCATCGGTGTGATCCGTGATCACGAAGTTGTCGGACGAGATCGATCGCAGGCTGACCGCGTTGGCTGGATACGACTCGCTGGTCC
>JANLWW010000060.1:0-121558 GCA_031364805.1 Acidobacteriota bacterium | reverse complement strand
AGATCTGGCCGTTCTTGGCGACGTCCGGGTCGATGGGCTCGGCCGGGTTGACGCCGGTCGATGCGAACACCAGCGTGTTGGCATCGAGGAACTGGGCGCCGCCCTCGTCGTGAGTTCCGAAGGTCAGCTGCGTCTTGTTGCCGCCGGCTGCGTCCATGCGGAAGATCTTCTCGTTGCCGCTGACGCGCACCAGGTAGACCAGCGTGCGGCCGTCGGGCGACCAGGTGGGCGCGTAGTTGGCGAACGCATCCTTGGTGAGGTTGGTAATCTCCTTGCTGTCGAGGTCGATTGCAAAGATGTCGGCCTGACTGTCGCGCATGCCCGAAAAGACAATCGTCTTGCCATCGGGCGAGAAATCGGGCGACTCGGGCGCGTCGATGGTGTTGAGCGGCACGCGCACTTCGATCTTGCGCGACACCACGTTCTGCACGATCAACGAGCGGTCCTTCTCGGTGCGAACGAAGTAGGCAAGACGATCGCCCGACGGCGACCACGACATCCACGGCACCGAGTTCCAGCGGCCACCGGGGGTGGCCAGGTACTCGAAGCCCATGCCCTGGTCGAACCCGCTCGTCAGGTTGCGAATCACCGCGCCGTCTTTTGCGGAAATCAGCACGATGTCGTACTCGCGGTCGCGGCCGTTTCCGGTCATGCCGGCAATCAGGTCGCCCGACGGCGAGGGCTCGATCGACAGCACGTTGGAGAACTTGCCCTTGCGCGGATCGGGCGCCAGGTCGCGGCCGTAATCGGCGGGCCGCTCCTTGTCGCGGAACGGCTTGAAGCGCTCCTTCAGGTAGCGATCAAACTGCTGGTCCCATTCCTCCGGACCAATTTGGAACGCCTCCATGTAGGCGTCATCGCTGCCGCCAATCACCGAGCGGCGCAGGGCGAAGACATAGGCGCGGACGCCTTCCTTCCCCCACTTCGATTCCATGAACTCGAAGGCGGCGTGGCCCAGGTTGTAGATCAGGCGGGGATTGCTGAAGCCGCCGTAATCTTGCATCTCGCTCATCTTCGGCACGATGTCCGAGACCGCCGCGTCGCGCACGGTCATGATGTCGAGCGGGCGCCAATAGCCGGTCATGTAGTCCGACATGCCCTCCATGGTCCACAGCGGCATGTTGCGGCGAATCAGGCCGGTGGGAATGATGTCGAACTGGAACTGGTGGGTCAGCTCGTGGACGATCAGGCGGTAGAGCAGATCAGGGGGTTCGTCGATCGGCATCACCATGCGATAGCGGCCAGGTTCGGCGAACGCGCCGACGCCTTCCTGCGCGGCGCCGGGAATCACGTTCTGTTGCCAGAACTCACTGGCGGTCGAGAACAGAATCAACGGCAGCTTCATCGACAGGTCGTGCTTCAACTCCGAGCTGACGTGCTGATACGCGCTTTCGGCGTAGCCGGCAATTCGCTCGAGGTGCGGCTCTATTTCCGGGTAGTAGTAAATTTCGAAGTGCTCGGTCTGGTAGGTGTGCCAGTTGAAGTTGTCGTAGCGGATCTGGTTCTTCCCAAAGTACGGGACGTAGCCGGTTTGCGCCTCCGCAACCGCGGGCGCCATAGCGGCGACGGCCAGCAGTGAAAACAAGGCCAGAGCCAGTGGTTTAAAGGCCGGCGTCAAGGCTTTCCGTTGCGGGCTGCGCATAGTGTCTCCTAGCTGCATCTTACCGATCCTCTGACGATGGCCGCAAACGAGTGGCCTTTGAACGTTCCGCGGAGCAAGATTCGATCCGTCGCTCTTCGTCCTATACTTGGGACGCGACGCCAGCGGGATGAGATTCAGATCCCCGTCGCACGCCTGCCGGGAATAATCGGGCTCACCCGGGGGTTTTGATCGGAGTCCGCCCGGTTTCTGCATGTTTTCTGGGCCACGGACCACCAGCGAGGACTCACCAGACGAGGACCAGTTCTCGGTGGCGGCGCTCGACTTATTGGATGCCCTCTACGGGGCGGCGTTACGACTGACGCGAAACGCGGACAGGGCTCAGGACTTGGTTCAGGACACTTACCTGAAAGCGATTCGCGCGCGTGGGCGCTTCGCCTCAGGCACGAACCTCAAGGCCTGGCTTTACACGATTCTCCACAACACTTGGAGAAACCGACAGCGCGACGGGGCGCGGTCGCGGGTCGAGTTCGATTCCGAGGCGGTGGAGCTGGCGGCTGAGGGTGCCGGCTTGGGGACGGTGGGGCAGGTCGCCAGTCCCGAAACGCTACTGCTACGCGCGACGCTCGATGCCGACCTCCAGGCGGCGCTTGACGGCCTGCCCGACTCGTATCGAGAGGTGGTCTGGTTACGCGACGTCGATGAGTTGTCGTACCAGGAGATTGCCAACGTGATTGCCGTACCGATCGGCACGGTGATGTCGAGGCTATCGCGCGGCCGAAAGCAATTGTTCGAGCGGTTATCGGTGCAACGCGAACGCAAAGGCAGCGTCTAAAGAGTTGGACATGGATTGTAAACAGATCGAGGGGAGCCTGGCCGCCGTCGCTGACGGTGGCGTCTCGCCGGAGCAAGCCGCCACCGTTAACCACCTCGAGTCGTGCGCGGCGTGTCGGCAGGCCCTGCACGCGCAGATCACCGCGCGAACGGTGCTGCAGGCGCGGGCCGCGCACTTGTCGGTGGTCGCCCCGCCAGGACTGCGCACCCGCATCCTGGCAACGGCCCGGGCCGAGCGTCCCGAATCCACCGGCGTGCTCAGCTGGCGTGGCCGCCTCACGGCGTTCGCCGCGGCGGCTGTCCTGGTGCTCACCGTTGGCGCCGCGTTGTTGCCGGTCGTCACCGAGCGGTCCACCGTGGTGCTCGCGGCGCAAATGGCGCTCGACCATCTCAAGTGCTTCATGATCGACGGCGATGGCGACGGCGCGGCGATCAGCAAGGCCGAAGCCGAGGCGACGATTGCGCGCGAATACGGTTGGACCGCCAGCGTGCCCGCGTCAGCCCCCGCCGAAGGCGTGGAACTGATGGCCGTGCGGCATTGCCTCTACGGCGATGGCATGGCGGCGCACCTCTTGTATCGTGCGCACGGTCAACCGGTGTCGCTGTTCATCCTGCCCGGACTGGTGCGGCCTGCCGCCGAATTGAAGGTGCTCGGTCACAGCGAAGTGGTGTGGACGCAGGGCGATCGCACCTACATGTTGGTGTCACGCGCCGGGACGACCGCCGAGTTGGCGCGCGTAGCATCCTACCTGCGGAATGAGGCAAGATAGCGGCATGGAACAGCCCGACGGTTCTCACGAGAGTCCAGGTTCGGAAGGCAAGCCGGCTGGCAGCTCGAACATGCGCCTGGTGGCAATTGGCGCTACGGCGATTGCGCTGCTCGGCATCAGCATCCCGTTCGTGTGGCAGCCCCACGCCGAATCCGACTCCGCCGCCACCATCGCGGCAGTGACACCGGCAGCATCGCACGACACTGGTTCCGCCGCTCCCACCGATCCGGGCGCGTGCATGGCCGACGCCAAGCCCGCCAACTTCGACTTCACGTTCAAGGACCTCGACGGCAAGAGCGTGCCGCTGTCTTCCTACCGGGGCAAGATCGTGTTGCTGAATTTCTGGGCCACCTGGTGCGGGCCGTGCAAGGCCGAGATTCCTGGTTTCGTTGAGTTGCAGGAGCAGTACAAAAAGGACTTGGTGATCGTCGGCTTCTCGGTTGATGACACCGCCGACAAGGCCCGCGCGTTCGCCAACGAGTACAAGATCAACTATCCGATCCTGCTCGGCGAGGGCCACGAAGAACTGCAGGAGGCCTACGGGCCGATCTGGGGCATTCCCGCGTCGTTTTTGATCAGCAAGGACGGCAAGGTGTGTCGCAAGCACCTTGGCATTGCGCCCAAGTCGGTGTTTGAAAAAGAAATCATCGCGTTGATGTAAGATCAGCGAATCATGTTGAAGGGATTCGCGCACGCTCGTCTCGCTTGCGGGTGCCAGCTCGGGTTTCGTGAGGGCTCCGCGGGCAGCCCGGTACTCGTCATGCTCGAGATCAAGTCAACCGGATGCGTGAACCCGCGTCACGTCTCAGGTCTGCCGTTGTACGACTACCGTGAAGCGTTGCGTCCGTCGACTCGCCTTGGTCCTCCGGGCGAAGAAGAGTTCGAAGAAGAGAATTAGTGGCGTCTGCGTTAGCGATTGCGGTGTTCTGGCTGGTTCAGGCGTCCGCGGTCACCGTTCTGCTGGTTCCGTTCGAATGGTCGTATCTCGGCCTCTGGGCCGGCTCGCACTTCCTCCGCGCTCTCGGCCTCACCATCATCTTTCATCGTTACCTGGCGCACCGCGCGTTCCAGTTATCGCGCGGCGCCCGCTTCTTTTGGGCCTTGCTCGGCACGGCCGCCATGCAGAAGGGGCCCCTCTGGTGGGCCGGCAACCACATCGATCATCACAAGTACGCCGACCGCGAGGGCGACCCGCACAGCCCCTCGCTGAGCGGCTTCTACTACGCCCACATCGGCTGGTTCCTCAACGACTCCAAGTGGAACTCGTTGCCCGACAGCAACCCTGTGATGCGCGACTTCGGCCGTGCGCCTGAACTGCGCTTTCTTGATCGCTATTTCTGGCTGCCGCCGCTGTTGTTGGGTGTCGCCCTTTATGGGTATGGCGGGACGGCGTGGCTGGCCTGGGGCTTCTGCCTGCCCACCGTGACGCTCGCTCACGCCACGTTTGCCATCAACACCGTGAACCACTTATGGGGCACACGGCGGTTCAACACCATCGACGAGTCGCGTAACAACGCGTTGACCGCGTTCTTCGCGGTGGGCGAGGGCTGGCACAACAACCATCACCGCTATCAACGCGCGGCACGCAACGGGTTCTACTGGTGGGAATTCGACCCGACCTTCTGGGTCGTGCGCGCGATGGCCGCCGTCGGTCTTGCCTGGGACCTGCAGCCGGTCCCGGAGCGCGTCTACAAGGAAGCCGAGAGTCGGGCGCCGTCGAGCGCGGCGCCCGAAGTCGGCTTATAGCTCGCGGAGAGCTGTAGGAATGGGCAGCCGGGCGGCGCGCAGCGCCGGGAACAACCCGCCAATCAGTCCCATCAGCAGGGCGTAGATCAGGCCCATCACCAACAGCCGCGGCGTCACCTGGAACGCAAACGCCACCTGGCTGAACGTCGAGAAGTTCATGGTCGAGGTCTGGTAGCCGTTGAACCCCAGGTACGCGGCCACGCCGCCGATGGCGCCACCAATGGCGGCCAGCGCGAGCGACTCGGCCAGCACCGACACCACCACCGACGTGGTGTTGAAACCCAGTGCGCGCAGGGTCGCGATTTCACGCGAGCGCGTCGAGACTGCCGTGTACATCGTCAGGATGGCGCCGAACACGGCGCCAATCCCCATCAATGCGGCAATGCCAAAACCTACGCCCTGGATCAGTCCGCTGAGCGCGCGTGATTGCTGCGCGTAGTAGTCGGCCTCGCGCCGTACCTGGACATTGACCTGCGGGTTCGCGGTCAGCCAGTCGCGGAAGGTGTTGAAGCTGTCGCTCGAGTCGAGTTGCGCCAGCACGGTCTGGTAACTGTTGCCGCGGCGGTATGCGCCCTGCAGCACCCGCGAGTCGCACCAGATCTCGGTTTCGCTGACACCGCCATCAGTCTCGAAAATGCCAACGACCTTCCAGGTGTCCTGCCCCGACTTGAACTCGTTGCCGACGGTGAGGCCCGCGAATTGCCCGCTGGCGCCACGGCCGACGACGATTTCGTTGGTGCCGAACTCGAACATGCGGCCCTCGACAATCGAGGCTTCGTTTCGGACAGCCATCGCGGTCTGCTGCACGCCCCGCATGGGTACGTTGGCCGAGGTGTTGGTCGAGATCTTCGGGATGTCGATGATCACGTAGAGTTCCGCCGACGCCACCGGCGTCTGGCCGTCGCGCCTGAGGCCGGGCGCCTGCTTGATCACGTCAACCTCGGCGCCCGACAGGCCGCTGGTCATCTCGCTGTCGGCGCCGCTGCGCATGACGATCGCCCGTGACGGCGACCCGGAATGTTGCATCGCAGCGGTGAAGCCGGCGGCAATCGACAGCACCGAGACCAGCACGATGACTACGCCGGCAATGCCGACGATCGCCACGCCGGACGAGCCCAGGCGCTGAGGAATAGTGCGGAGGTTAAGCGCGGTGACCGCAAGGGTCTGGCCGATCCAGTGAAACACTTAGGCTCTCCTCAAGGCGTCGGTGATCTTCAGGTTCATGGCATTCATGGCCGGCAGCACGCCCGCCAGCAGTCCGAGGGTCACGACCAGCGCGGCGCCAAGCACGACGTCGCGCGTCGGCAGCACGAAGATTGGCAGCATGCCGCCGGTCGGGTCACCTTGCTGCACAAACGCCCACGCCGCCAGCAGGCCGAGGCCGCCGCCGATCACGGCAATCAGCACTGACTCACCCAGCACCAGCGCAAGAATCGATAGGTTCGAGAACCCGAGCGTCTTCAGCACCCCGACCTCGCTCGTGCGTTCCCGCACCGACTGCGCCATGGTGTTGGCGGCCACCAGGATCATCGTGAACAGCACCGCGATCGTGATGGCGATCATGATCGCGCCAATGTCGCCAACTTGTTTCGCGAAGCCCTCGACAAAACCCTTCTCGGTCGTCGTCTTGGTTTCGGCCGACGAGTTGGCGAACATGCCGTCGAAGGTTGCCCCCATCTGCTGCGCCGCGCCGGGATCGCCGATCTTGACGATGTACCATCCCACCAGGCCTTCACCCTGCTTGCGGTTTTCATCCAGGTAGTCGTAGCGAAAGAAGAACTGGGTCTTGTCGATGCCGGACTCGCCGTCGTACAGGCCGGCAATGTTGAACTCCCACACCTGGCCTTGCTTGGGTTGCCAGATGGTGCCGACGATCGGGATACGGTCGCCGACTTTCCACCCGAAGCGCTTCGCCAAATCAACCCCGACCATCACGCCCTGCCGGTCGGCCAGCCACGCCTTCATCTGCTCTGGCGGCACCTGGTATTCCGGGTAGAGCTTCATGAACGGCTCCGGCTCCACCGCAATCTGCGCGAAGAAGTTGGAGGGGTCCTGGTAAACCCCGCCGAACCACGTGTTGTGCGTGGCCATGGTCACGCCCTCGGTGGTATTCAGCCGAGCCAGGTACGAGACCGGCAACGGCATGATCAGGCTGACCTTGTGAATCAGCACGAGACGGTCGATGCCTGCGATCTCAACGCCGAACGAGAACGCGCCGCGAATGGTCATCAGCAGGCCGAACAGCAGGAAGGCGATGAAAATCGAGAGCAGCGTGAAGATCGTGCGGATCTTCTTCCGCCACAGACTGCTCCACAGCAGCGGCAGGAACTTCATGCGTGCGCTCCTTCCAGCAACACGCCCTTCTCGAGATGCAGCGTGCGCTTGGCACGCTCGGCCGCCCGCGGGTCGTGCGTCACCATCACGATGGTCTTGCCGTGGTCACGATTGAGTGCTTGCAGCAGGTCCAGGATTTCGTCGCCGGCCTTGCGATCGAGGTCGCCGGTCGGTTCGTCGGCGAGCAGCAGCGTGGGGTCGGTGACAATCGCGCGGGCAATCCCGACCCGCTGTTCCTGTCCGCCCGACAGCTGGCGCGGGTAGTGCTTGGCGCGCTCGGCAAGGCCGACCACCTTGAGCGCAATCTCGACGCGCTTCTTGCGCTCGGCCTTGGACAGCTTGGTGAGCAGCAGCGGCAGGTCGACGTTCCGCTCGGCGGTCAGCACCGGCAGCAGGTTATAGAGCTGGAACACGAAGCCGATGTGGTGCGAACGCCACCGCGACAACTGACTGCCCGACAGGCTGGCGATGTTGGTGCCGCCAATGTCGATGGTACCCGCCGACGGTTGGTCGAGCCCACCCATCAGGTTGAGCAGCGACGTCTTGCCCGACCCCGACGGCCCCATCAACGCGAGGAAGTCGCCTTTTGGAATCTCGAGGTTCACGCCCTTGAGAACGTCGATCCGTTCGCTGCCGCGGGTGAAGTACTTGTGTACGCCGTTGACCTTGACCAGTGCTTCCATGCCTGACTCCTAATCGCCGGCACTAAAGTGCCGGCCTCCTGGCACTACTTGATGATGATCTGAACGCCCTCGGCGAGTTCAGGCGGGGGAGACACCACGACACGATCGCCCCCCTTTAATCCGGCGGTGACTTCGATACGGTCGCCGTCAGCGCCGCCGGTCTTGACGGCGCGCCGTTCGACAGTGGCCTGATTCACGAGGAACACGTAGCTCGTCCCGTTGTCGGTTTTCACCGCGCCCTTCGGCACCAGCGTCATGGCCTGCGCCACCGGCGTCGCGGCATCCGCCTCGCGCAAGAAGGTCACCTTGACTCCCATGTCGGGCAGGATGCGCGGGTCGAGTGCGTTGAAGCCAATGCGGACCAGCACGGTGGCCTTCTGCCGATCCGCCGTGGGCACCACCGCGATGACCTTGGCGGGAATTTGAAAATCAGGATAGGCATCGAGCACGGCCGTCACCGGCTGCGCGGCGCTGACACGATTGATGTAGCTTTCGTTCACGTCCACTTCGATTTCGAGCGATCGCATGTCAACGATGGTGCTGATGCCGGTGCGGGTGAAACCGCCGCCCGCCGACACCGGCGACACCATCTCGCCTGGCTGCGCGTCCTTGGAGAGCGCGACGCCGCTGAACGGCGCACGGATCACCATGTCGTCGATCGCGGTTTGCTGCAGCGCCACCTGGCTCTGCGCCACGTTGATCTGCTCGCGCGTCGAACTGATTCGCGCGATCAGTGAATTGACCTCGGCTTGGGCCTGGTCGATCGCCGACGGCGTCGTCAGGCCGTCTTTCATCAGCTGCTCCTGACGCCGCATGTTGGTGCGTGCTTCGGCAAGCCTGACTTCGATTTCAGGCACGGCCAGCCGCACCGCTTCCAGCTGCGCGCGTGCGAGCGCCATCGACGCGCGGAGAGATGAGTCGTCCAGGCGGGCCAGCACCTGGCCTTCGCGCACCGCCATGCCTTCTTCGACGTTCACCTCAATGACCTTGCCGGTGACCTTCGATGAAACGGTCGCCCGCCGGCGCGCCGTCACGTAGCCCGAGGCGTTCAAGACCGACGCCTGCGTCCCCGCCGCGCGTTCCGTGACCGCTACTACCTCGACCTCAACCGGCCGTTCGCGGTTCAGCCAGTACCAGGCGCCGCCACCGGCACCGCCCAGAATGACGAGGAGCACCACCCATTTCACCCAACGGGCGCCCCCGGTACGCAGCGGTTCGCGCTCGATGCGAAGGGCCGACAAGTCGTCTATCGAATCAGTCACGGTTGGGCTTCCTTCGGAAACCAATAATGCTATGCGAACAAAAGGCGAAGAACAACGTGTTCTTCAGCAGTCCTACATATTGACGTCGTTTGGGAGAGCGAGAGTTCGACACGGCCGGGCGTACGGCCGGATTGGGCGGCCGATCGGCACAATCAGGAGTTCGAAGGGTCGGCCGGGCCGCCCTCCTTCGTGCGTCCGGCCTGCTGGACCGCCTTGCGCAGCACGAACTCGATCTGCCCGTTCAGGCTGCGCAGATCGTCGTTTGCCCAGCGCTGGAGGGCCTCCAACAGGGCAGGGTCGACACGAAGAAGGAACGGCTTTCGTTCAGCCACGGGACCTACTGATAAATCGTGCCCGTGTTAATCACCGGCTGCGTGTTGCGGTCGCCGCAGAGCACCACCAGCAGGTTACTGACCATGGCCGCCTTGCGGTCTTCATCGAGCGTGATGATCGACTTCTGCGACAGCATGTCGAGTGCCATTTCCACCATGCCCACCGCGCCCTCGACGATTTTCTGGCGGGCGGCGATGATGGCGCCGGCCTGTTGACGCTGCAACATCGCGGCGGCAATTTCCGGCGCGTAGGCCAAGTGGCTGATGCGGGCTTCGATTACCTCGACGCCGGCCTTCACGAGCCGGTCGCCAATCTCGCGCTTCAGGTGATCGGCCACCGCGTTGGTATGCCCTCGTAGCGACACCTGCGCATCGTCGTGCGCGTCGTAGGCATAGCTGGTGGCGAGGTTGCGCAAGGCCGCTTCGCTCTGCACCTTGACGTAGTGCTCGTAGTCGTCCACCTCGAACACGGCTTCAGCGGTCTCGAACACCTTCCACACGACGACCGCCGCGATCTCGATCGGGTTACCGTCGATGTCGTTCACCTTCAAGTGGGAACTCTCGAAGTTGCGAACGCGCAGCGACACCTTTTTCTTGGCGAAGAAGGGATTGGCCCATCGCAGGCCTTGTTCCTTCGCCGTGCCCTTGTATGCCCCGAACAGCTGCAGCACCTTGCCTTCGTTCGGGTTGACCATGAACAGGCCGGCCGACAGGAAAGTGGCGACAGCGATGCCGACGGCAGCGGTGACGATTTCAGGCGCCGATTCTGTCCGGATGTTCATCACCAGCATCCAGAGCAATCCGGCGTCGGCCAGGATCAGGACGAAGAGCACAGGCAAGCCGGGTAGACCGTTGTAAGAGCGTTCACGAATCATGGACTGGGGTCCTCCTTGACGATTTCAATTTGATATCACTTGGATATCTGGTGTCAACCGCTGGAATAACCTGCCTTGGCTCAGGGGTTTAAAGGCATGTGCGAATTGCGGTGGTCGGGGCGGGCGTGTCGGGATTGTCTGCGGCGTTCGTGCTCGCGCAGGCTCACGACGTCACGATTTTCGAGAAAGATGGCCGGCTGGGCGGGCATGCCCACACACACGAGGTTGAGTTGGCTGGACAAACCTGGCCGGTCGACACCGGGTTCATGGTGTTCAATCCAGCCACGTATCCGCAGTTCATACGGCTGTTAGACCAGCTGGGCATTTCCAGCCGCGCGAGCGACATGTCGTTCAGCGTGCGCTGCCGCCGATGCCGCGTCGAGTTTTCCAGCGTGGGCCTGCGTGGGCTGTTTGCGCAGCCGTCGCGACTTGCCAGCCCGTCGCACTGGCGAATGCTGGCCGACGTGCTTCGCTTCTTTCGCGCGGGCCGTCGGGCCCTGCAGGATGGCAGCGCCGGCCGGCTGACGCTCGGCGAGTTCCTGAATCGCGGTGGTTTTGGCCCCGGTCTGGTTCGGCATTTCGTGTTGCCGATGGGCGGCGCGATCTGGTCGGCGCCCGGTTCAGACATCCGCAAGTTTCCGGCGGTGTCGTTCCTCCGTTTTCTCGATAACCATGGCTTGCTGCGCGCGGCGGGCCAACCGGTATGGCGGACCGTCGTCGGCGGCAGCATGCGATACGTCGCTGCGCTGGCCTCACGACTTGGTGCCGGTGTGCGCGTCTCCACACCGGTTCACGCGGTGGTCCGCGACGATACCGGCGTCACCATCACGTCGGCGGCGGGTAGTGAGTATCGATTCGATAGAGTCGTGATCGCGACTCACGCCAATCAAGCGCTGGCGCTGTTGGGCGACCCCAGCCGCGACGAACACGCGGCGTTGTCGAAGTTCCGCTATTCGACCAACGACACCTGGCTGCACAGCGACGAGACCGTGCTCCCTTCAGTAGCGGCCGCCCGCGCCTCGTGGAATTGCGAACTCGCCGATTGCCGAGACGAGGGCTCCGCTGTGGCGGTGACCTACGATTTGAATCGCCTGCAAGGGCACCGGCCCGGACGCCCGTTGTTGTGCTCGCTCAACCCCCTGACCCCGGTGAGCGGCGTGGCCCTTGCGCGGATGACCTACGAGCATCCGGTGCTCGACGGCGCCGCCTTCGAGGGGCAGGCCGCGGTTGCGCGGCTGAACGGCGCGCGGCACACGTTTTATTGCGGCGCGCACTTGCGTAATGGTTTCCACGAAGACGGCGTGATGTCGGCGCTGGCCGTGACGAGGACTTTCGGCCTTGATCTCTAAACTGCGGTCGTCCCTGCTGGTAGGCCGCGTGATGCACGAGCGCCTGTCACCGCAACGGCATGGCTTCGGTTATCGCCTCTATATGCATCGCCTGGCGCTCGACGAGCTGTCGGAGCTGTCGGTTCGCCTGCGAATGCTGGGGATCAATCGTTGGCGGCCGTCGGCGTTCTTTGAGGCCGATCACCTGCCCGGTAGACCAGGAACGCTGCGCCAGCGCGTGGCGGCACGGTTGCGTGAGCACGGTGTGACGGCCCCGGTGGGCGCCATTGAGCTGGTGACGCACTGTCGGGTGTTTGGCTACGTCTTCAACCCGGTGTCGTTCTTCTTCTGCTACGACGAGCACGAGGTGCTCGCGGCGGTGGTGGTCGAGGTCAACAACACGTTTGGCGAGTCGCACACGTACGTGCTCACGCCCGACGGCGAACCGATGGCCGCCAAGAAGGTGTTTCACGTCTCGCCGTTCATGACGCTTGACGGCACGTATCGTTTCGCGTTCGATGTCTCGCCCGATCACGTCGATGTCCGCATCGACCTGTATCGCCTGGGCATTCCGGTCTTCGTGTCACGGCTGTCGCTCGCCCGGCGGCCGTTGACCGATCGCAGTCTTGCCTGGGCGCTGGTGCGTTATCCGCTCGTCACCTTCGGCGTGATCGCGCGGATCCACTGGCAAGCCCTCCGCCTGTGGTGGAAGGGCGCCACCTATTACCCGAAACCGCCCCTCGACCCCGAGGCGGCCCGCACTGGGAGTTCAGAGTGAATAGCATCGAATTGACCGCCAACCGCGCCGAGCCGGCGGCCACCAATGTCGCCGACCGCTTGATCGCGCCGATCGCGCGCCGGCGGCTGCTGGAATCGCTGGCCGCGCTGCGGGTGGGCCGGCTCACGGTGCACCTGCCCGACGCCGCGGTCATCGAGGCCGGCGATCCTGACGCAGAGTTGCACGCGACGATGTGGATTGCGCGCGATGCGTTCTTCCGCAAATTTGCACTGGGCGGCGACCTCGGCGCCGGCGAATCGTACATGGATGGTGACTGGCGGACCGACGATTTGTGCCGCTTTGTCGAGGTCGTGCTGCGGAACCAAAACTACTTGCCGCTTGATTCCTGGCTGTCGCGCGCGCTCAACCTGCCCAACGACTGGCTGCACGTCCGCCGTCGCAACAGCCGGCGCGGCAGCCGTCGCAATATCCGTGCGCACTACGACCTGAGCAACGAGCTGTTCGCGACATTCCTCGACCAGACCATGGCGTATTCGAGCGCGGTCTTTCACTCGGGCGAAGAAGCGCTGGAAGACGCACAGCGCCAGAAGTTCGAGCGCTGGTGCGCGGCCCTCCGCATCGGACCCACCGATCACGTGCTGGAGATCGGATCCGGCTGGGGCGGGTTCGCCATTCATGCCGCGCAGACCCGTGGTTGCCGCGTGACCGGCATCACGGTGTCAGAACAGCAGCTCGCCTTGTCACGTCAGCGCGTCGCCGCGGCCGGTCTCGCCGACCGGGTCGCGATCGAGTTCTGCGACTACCGCGACGTGCGCGGACAGTACAGCCGCGTGGTGTCGATCGAGATGATTGAGGCGGTCGGCGAGCGCTATTGGCCCGCCTTCTTCACCAAGATTGACGAAGTGCTCGCACCCGGTGGCGTGGCCGGCATCCAGTCAATCACCATGGTGGACCATCGCTTTGATGCGTATCGCCAGCACTGCGACTGGATCCAGAAGTACATTTTCCCCGGCGGGCTGCTGCCGTCGATTCGTGAGATTGCCAGTGTCTGTGCGGCGGATACCAGGCTGGGACTGGTTGCGCTTGAGGACCGCGCGCTCGACTACGCCCGCACGCTGCTGGCCTGGCGGCGTCAATTCTTCGCGCAGCTCGATCAAGTCCGCGATTTGGGCTTCGACGATCGCTTCATCCGGATGTGGGAATATTACCTGGCCACCTGCGAAGCCGCGTTCCGCACGCGCAACCTCGGCCTGGTGCATTTCGTGCTGGCGCGCGCCGGCGACGAGCTCAGCTAGGCGCCGTGTCGAGGATCGGCGTCAATCTGCGTGAATCTGCGGCCTAGTCGAAGCCGATTCTCAGGTCAGCGACGAGCGGCAGATGGTCGGACGCCATCAGCGCCATGCGGTCGCGCGGCAGCGTGACCTTGAGCACCTCGACCTGGCCCTCGTAGTAGATGTGGTCGAGGTGAAGGACTGGGAAGATGCCGGGATAGGTCCGTCGCCGGCTCAGGTGCTTGCTGAGATCGATGCTCTGGAGTCGCTCGGCGAGCACGTCTTTCGCAATGCCGCGCGCCCACTCGTTGAAATCGCCGAGGATGATCTTCGGGCCGGTGACCCGGCGATCGTGCACCAGCGTGGCCAGCCGCGCCGCCTGGTTTCGGCGCTCCAACAGAGACGTCCCAAGGTGCACATTGTAGAAATGCAGCGTGTCGTCTTCAAGGCCGACATCGACCCGCTGGACGCCGCGATGCTCGCAGGTCTTCCAGGTGAGGTCGTATTGCACGTGGTGCCGCACGGGAAACCGTGTCAGGACGACATTGCCAAACAACGCCGTTCGTAAATGGCGGGTCGGTGCCATCACCCAGCCCATGCCGAGCGCGGCGCCCAGCTCCGCGGCCTGGCCCGCCTTCAGGGGGCTGGCGCCGACAACTTCCTGCAGGGCGATGATGTCGGCGTCGATTCCGGCCAGGACCCCGGCGATTCGCTCGAGGCGGGTGCGCCCATCAAGCCCGCGGCCGCGATGAATGTTGTAGGTGGCAACGCGTACCGTCCGCGTCCGCTTGGGCTCATCAACTGGCATCAGCTTCATCCTACCCTGTCGCCAACCCAAGTCCCCAAGTCCCCAAGCCCCCAAGCCCCCAAGCCCCCAAGCCCCCAACTCCACGCTAAGCTGTAGCCATGGCCAAGTTAGAGAGCGAACGCGAGTTGCCGTGCCCGTGCTGCGGGGCGGTCTTGACCGTGGACTTGAACCTCGGCCGTATCATTCATCACGAGGCTCCGCCCAATCCCGATCGCCCCGAATTGAACGACGCGCACCGGATTCTCGCCGAGCAAGCGGCCAGGCGCGACGCGCTGTTCGCGCAGTCGTTCGAGGCGGAAAAGAACAAGGGCGATGCACTGTCGAAGCGCTTCGAAGAGGCGCTGAAGGAAGCCAAGAAGGCGCCAGCGACCAAGCCGCTGCGCGGGTTCGATCTCGATTAGGCGCCAAGCGGAACTAAAGTTCCGCCCTCGGGGCACTGCCTGCTACCGGAACTCCGGAGGAATTGGCTCCCACTTCTCGCGGCCGCGGTAGTAGAGCGGCTTCCGATCGTTGTTGGCCTTGCGATAGGCGCGGTACTTCTTGAGCAGCTGGCGATAGCGCCGCGTCGAGCTCTTCAGTTTCTGGTGCGGGAGATCGATCAGCATCTGCTCGACCTTCCACACACTCTTCCCGGTGAACCGCCAGTCGTACGTCCCCATTGTCCCCGCGAGGTTGGCGACGCCAAACCCCTTCATGCGCCCCGTGTAATCCACATACGGATCCATGTAGCTGCGCGCCAGCACCCGCGGTGAGCTGAAGACCGGCTTACGGCCGTGCAACCCGGGATCTCGCGATCGGGCCACCGATCCCCAGCGGCCTCGCACTTGGTAGACGAAGATCACATGGTCGAGCCAGTCTTGCGATTCCAGGCTCATCACGAGCGGCGGATAGCCGTGCTGCTCGAGCACCACCGCGGCAAACAGCGCCGCCTCCATGCAATGGGCCGTGCGCAACTGCACCACCGGGCGGAAGCTGTGCTGGGTTTCGCCCCCATGCTCGGTGTTGTAGGGCAGCGCGTTCAACCACCGCTGCACCTTCGCCGGGGTGTTGAGCCGGGCGACGAGCGCGCGTTCAGCGCGCGAGAACTGCGGCTGTGAGTTCATCGACGATGGTAGAGGCAGACCAGGCGTTGTTGTCGTGGATGGAAACCAGGCGGCCGCGCGGATCGATCACCGCCGTTCGCAGGTTATGCGTGATGGTGCCGTCTTGCTCGCGAATCACGTTGACGCCGAACGCCGCCGCCATGCGATCGACGACGGCTTCTTCGGCGGTGGCAAATCGCCACACGGAAGCATCGGCGCCCGCTTTGGCAGCGTGCGCTCGCAAAACCGCGGCCCGGTCGGTCGTGGGATCGAAGCTAACCGACAGCAATCGCACCTTTCGCTTCAACGCCGGGGCCGCGGCCGCAAGTGCCTGAATCTCCGCGAAGCGGCGGTCCATCATCGGGCAGAACTGGGGTAATGGACAGCGCGTATAGATAAAGGTGACCACGATTGCCGAGCCGCGCCATTCTGCCAATGCCAGCATCTTGCCGTCCTGGTCGAGCAACGCGGTGTCCGGCACCGCATCGCCGGCTTTGAGCAGCTGCACGCCGGCGGCGGTTGGAATTCTGGTCGCCGAACCCTCTGGAACAGGCGCGGAGCCGGTCTTGGTAATTGCCGACAACCACGCCAAGTCCGGTGCCACGTGGAGCGTGGCGGTGATCAGGTCGCCGGGCACAAGCTCCTTCAACAGCGCCGGCTCCTTGACCTTGTAGGGCCTGGTCATCGCCGGCATGAAGCCCTTGATGTCCTCGTGCTTCACCAGAATTTCGCTGGTCTCGGGTCTGACGGCGAGCACCTGGCCGGTCAGCTGGTAGGTGGGCGCCTCGGGCTCGCGGGTGCAGGCCGCGACGGTCACCAGGCCAACGAGCAGGAGCAACGCGACTCGATGCATCGTGAACATGATAGTCTGCGCCGGTTCCTGCTATGGCCAACGACTTCGCATTCGAGATGGCAGCATCGGCCGTGCGCTTCGGCACCGGCGTCACGCGCGAGGTAGGCGCGGACCTGGCGGAGTTGGGCATCAAGCGGGCGCTGGTGATCACCGACCCAATCGTGCGGCGTCTGGCGCCGGTGCAGACGGTGGTGGAGTCGCTTGAGGCCAGCGGGATCGCGTTCGATCTCTACGACCAGGTCCGCATCGAGCCGAGCGACGAGTCGTTCCTCCACGCCATCGAGTTTGCACGCGGCCATCCATTCGGTGCCATCGTCGCGGTCGGCGGTGGCTCGACGATCGACACGGCAAAGGCGGTCAACCTCTACACCTGTTATCCACCCGCCGACTTTCTCGACTACGTCAATCCGCCGATCGGTAAGGGCCTTCCGGTGCCCGGGCCGTTGAAACCGCTGATGGCGATTCCGACGACGGCCGGGACGGGAAGCGAGACGACCGGCGTCAGCATTTTCGACCTGAGCAAGATGCACGCGAAGACGGGCATTGCGAGCCGGCGCCTGAAGCCCACCCTCGGCTATCTCGATCCTGACAACACGCGGACCATGCCGCCGGAAGTGGCCGCGTCAAGTGGCCTCGACATCCTGAGCCACGCGATCGAGTCGTTCACGGCATTGCCATTCACCGGCCGGCCGCTGCCGGAACGTCCGGCACTGCGCCCGGCGTATCAGGGCTCGAACCCCAACAGCGATGTCTGGTCGTTGCAGGCGCTCCGCATGGTGGCGCAGTACCTCGTGCGCGCCGTGGACGACCCGACCGACGCGGAGGCGCGCGCGAACATGCTGCTGGCCGCGTCGTATGCCGGTGTCGGCTTCGGTAACGCCGGCGTGCACTTGCCGCATGGCATGTCGTATCCGGTGTCGGGCAGCGTCAAAAGCTACCGGGCGCCAGGCTACGAGGCCGATCATCCGCTCGTGCCGCACGGCATCTCCGTGATTCTCAACGCGCCGGCCGTGTTCCGGTTCACGGCACCCTCGACTCCCGAGCGACACTTGCAGGCTGCCGAGGCGCTCGGCGTGGATGTCTCTGGTGCAAAGGCGGCGGATGCGGGCCGTATCCTTGCCGATCGCATCACCTGGTTCATGCAACGGCTGAGAGTGCCGAACGGCCTCGCCGAGCTCGGTTATTCATCGTCTGACATCCCGGACCTGGTTGCGGGCACGTTGCCGCAACATCGCGTGACGAAGCTGTCTCCGCGGCCCGCCGGTCCCGACGACTTGGCGCGGTTGTTCGAAGAGGCCATGCGGGCGTGGTAGCGTACGGGGGCTTGGGGGCTTGAGGTCCTGGGGACTTGGCGATGCTTGTCCGCCGTAGCCTTGGCGAAGGCGGAGGGGCTTGGGTCAAGAAATGATTCTGGTTGGTACCAGCGGCTACAACTATCCGGAATGGAAGGGCAGCTTCTATCCGTCGGATCTTTCGGCGGCGAAGATGCTGCCCTACTACGCGAGCAAGTTCAAGACCGTCGAGATCAACTACACGTTTTATCGCATGCCGACCTCGAAGATCGTGGCCGGATGGGCGGCGCAGGTGCCGCCGGAGTTCAGGTTCACCCTGAAGGCGCCCAAGCGCATCACGCACGACAAGCGGCTGCGTGCTGCCGAGGTCGCCGATTCGCTGCGGACCTTTGTCTCGGTCGCCGGCGAACTGGGGCCGCAGCTGGCCGCGTTGCTGTTTCAACTGCCGCCCAACTTCAAGAAGGACATCGTCCTGCTCAACGAGTTTCTCTCGCTGCTGCCGCCGAAGACCACCGCGGCGTTCGAGTTTCGCAATGCTTCGTGGCTGGACGATGAGGTGTTCGACGCGCTGCGGGCGCGCAACATCGCGCTGTGCGTTGCCGACAGCGAGGCGCGCCAGACCCCGGCGATTGCCACGGCGGACTACGCGTACTTGCGGCTGCGAGACGAAGGCTACGGCGACGCCGAGATCACGCGCTGGACCGAGACCGCTAAACAATTGGCTGCCACCTGCTCAGACGTCTACGTGTATTTCAAGCACGAAGACGAGGGGAAGGGGGCGGCGTTTGGACAACAGATGATGCGAAACCTGGGAATCACGGAATGAAGAGACGAGTCATGTCATGCGAGGTCCTGGGGGCTTGCCTGCCCGCCGTAGCCTTGGCGAAGGTGGGGGGACTTGGGGTCTTGGTTTTTGTTCTCGCTGTCGGCTGCGCGCCACCACCAGCCCCACCTGCCCGACCCGCCCAAGTTGACGTCGTCGAGTTGAGTGCGACCGACGCGAAGGCGCGCATGGCGTCAGGCGAGTTGACGTCAGCGGCCCTGACGCAGGCCTATCTCGATCGCATTGCCATGGTCGACGACGCGGGTCCGATGCTGGGCGCCGTTATCGAGATCAATGCGCAGGCGGTGGCCGAGGCCACGGCCCTGGATGCGGAACGCAAGGCCGGCACACTGCGTGGCCCGCTGCACGGCATTCCCGTATTGCTCAAGGACAACATCGACGTTGCCGGCATGGTCAACTCTGCCGGCTCGCTGGCGCTGGCCGATAACCGTCCGGCCGCCGACGCCTTTGTTGCGGCCCGCTTGCGTGCCGCCGGCGCAGTGATTCTCGGCAAGACCAATCTTAGCGAGTGGGCCAACTTTCGCTCCACGCGATCAACCTCGGGATGGAGTTCGCGTGGCGGGCAAACCAAGAACCCCTACGTGCTCGACCGCAATCCGTGCGGATCGAGTTCCGGCACGGGTTCGGCGATCGCCGCGAGCCTTGCCGCGGTTGGCGTGGGCACCGAGACCGACGGCAGCATTATTTGCCCGGCGTCAGTGAATGGTCTGGCGGGACTCAAGCCCACGGTGGGCCTGGTCAGCCGCACCGGCATTATCCCGATTTCCGTGTCGCAAGATACGGCCGGCCCGATGGCGCGGACCGTCGCCGACGTCGCGCTGATGCTGAACGGCATGGCGGCGGTTGATGCGGCGGATCCGTCGGGGCCAGCCGGCGTGGGCAAGATTCCCGCCGACTACACGACCTTCCTGAAGGCCGATGCACTGAAGGGAAAGCGCTTTGGTGTGGTCCGGCAGGCGATGGGGTATCACCCCGATGTCGATGCCTCCATCGCCACGGCCATCGAAGCCATGAAGGCCGCCGGTGCGGAAGTGATCGACGTGAAGATTCCTACCTATAACGCCTGGAACGATCCCGAGTTCAGCGTCTTGCTCTACGAGTTCAAGGACGGGCTGAACGCATACCTGAAGAAGAGCCGCTCGCCGCACACGTCGCTCGAGGCGCTGATCGCGTGGAACAAGGCGAACGCGGCGACGGCGATGCCGATCTTCGGCCAGGAGATCTTCGAGCAGGCGCAGGCGAAGGGGCCGCTCACCGAGCCGGCCTACAAGAAGGCGCGAGGCGAGGCGCGCCGCCTGGCGGGGAAGGACGGCCTGTTGGCGGTGCTCGCCAAAGAGCAACTGGATGCGGTGATCGCGCCGAGCCTGTCGCCGGCGTGGCCAACCGACCACGTGCTGGGCGATCACTTTGTCGGCGCCGGCTACGGCATGTCGGCCGTCGCGGGCACACCCAGCCTCACGGTGCCGATTGGTGCCAGCCATGGCCTGCCACTCGGCGTGACCTTCATGGGATCTGCCTACAGTGAGGGCGAACTGATCGGGTTTGGCTATGCCCTGGAGCAGGCGACCAAGGCGCGCAAAGCGCCCCAGTACAAGGTTACCCTCGCGCCCTAGAGCGGCGTCTGCCACGCGTGAATGAGAAGAGCGGCCACCGGAACCGGATCGAGACGATGGCACCGGCTTTCATCGGCGGGGTTTCGGCCGGTTGCAGCTTGGCGGCGACCCGGCTGGCCAGGGCCTCCAGAATTTCCGGCGTGAACGTGAGCGCGCTTACCTCCGCACGTGGGAAGGGCGGCGTGTCGGGAGGATCGCTCGCCCGCCGGCGCTTCACCAAGCCGCAGTCGATGGTTTCTAGGGCAACATCGAGTTCGGGCTGCCAATCGAGTGGAACGTCCCAGACGCCGCCCTCGAGTTCGAAGGCCGCTTCTGCATACGACTGCGCTGTTTCGCGCTTCGCTGCGGGCGCATCCCCGGGGACTGGTTCCTCCATGCAATGCGTATCGGACGCAGCCTACTGGAATGTAGGCCGCACCCGCCGCTCCGCGAGCCTTACTTTTTGGCTGCCGAGAAGGTTCCCGTGGCCAGCCCGCCGTAATCCGCTGAACCTTCGATTTTGGGCCCGTCGATCTTGCCAACGTAGGTGATCACCATCGGCGACCCGTTGTAATCGATCGTGATCACCATCGTGAGGTTGCTGCCCTCGACGGCGACGCTGTCGTACTTGCGTTCGCCCTGTGGGCTCTTGCCGACCGCGACCAGCCTGTCACCGTCCATGCGGATCTCCATCACGGACTTAAACTCACCTTCCGGAGAGATGGTGGTGAGATCCCAGGTGCCGAGCGCGGCCTGTTGAGCGTGAGCAGCGGATGCCGATAGCAAAATAGCGACGGTAGCGACCGCGACGCGCAGAGTAGTCATAGTTGAGCCCTCAAGAAGTCCACGACGGTTCGTTCGGCGTAGTAGCCATCATAGCCGTTTGGTTTACCCACCGTAGCTTTAGCGGAGGTGGGTTCAACGTAGGCGCAGTGGCCACCATGGGATGTTACGACGGTCGTGATGCTCGGATTGTTCCGCAGCGCCGGCGTGTCGAAGATATGCGGTGGCACGAAGGGGTCGTCCGCCGCGCTCAGAATCAGCGCCGGCCTCGCGACCCGGTCAATTATCCGCATCGCGCTGGCGCGATGGTAGTAGTCGGACGCGCCATCGTAGCCGTGATGCGGCGCGGTATAGCGATCGTCGAACGTGCGGATGGACCACACCTTCCACAACCCCGACAGGTCAAACTGACCCGGGAAGGCCAACTCCTTGCGCCGCATGCGGCCCTGCAGGTTGCGGCAGAAATTCCACTCGTAGATGCGGTTCTCGCGCCGCTCGATCGACTGCATGCAGGCTTCGAGCTCGATCACCGGCGACACCGCGGCGAAGGCCTTCACCTCGGGAAAATCGGTGGCGCCCAGTTCGCCCGCCAGCTTCATGGTGATGTTGCCGCCCAGCGAATAGCCGGCGACGGCGAAACGGGTGAGCTGATCGCGGTCGCGCAACTCGCGCAGCACGAACAGGGGATCCGCGGTGAGGCCCGAGTGATACAGCCCGCGCGACAGGTGCTCGGTGCCGCCGCAGTTGCGCTGGTTCAGCCGCACCACGTTAAACCCGGCGGCCAGCGCCTTGTCGGCCATGCCGCACATGTAGTGCGCCTCGCTGGAGCCTTCGAGCCCGTGCAGCATCAACAGCGTCGGGGCCGCCGCGCGGTCCGGTTGCCAGTTGCAATGGGCCAGGACGCGGGCATCCGGGGCCACGTCGAAGTAACGCGGTTCGGCTGCGGCAAGGGCCGGAAAGGCCCGCCGGCGCGCCCACGCATACAGCGTCATCTTGTGCCCGCCGGCAAAGCGGGGAAGAGGCGTGTAGGAAGTAATGACTGATTCTATAATGCGGCATGAAGACACTGCAGGTCGGTTTGGTACTGCTCGCCCTGTCAGGAGCCGTCGCGGCCCAGGGGCTCCAGTATCCGATCACGCGCACGGTCGACCATGTCGACACTTATCACGGCACCAAGGTGCCCGATCCCTATCGCTGGCTCGAGGACGATTCCGCCGCCGATACCGCGGCCTGGGTCGAGGCGCAGAACAGAGTCACGTTCGCATACCTTGAGAAGATCCCGTATCGAGCTGCGCTGACCAAGCGGCTGAACTCGCTCTTCGACTACGCGAAGTTCGGGTCGCCGTCACGCAAGGGCGAGTACTACTTCTTCTCGAAGAACAACGGTCTGCAGAACCAAAGCGTGCTCTACATCCAGAAGGGATTGAACGGCACGCCCGAAGTGCTGATCGATCCCAACACCTGGTCAGCCGACGGCACCGTGCGGCTGGCGGGGTTCGCGCCGTCAAAAGACGCGAAGCTCGCCGTCTACGGCGTGTCGCGCAGCGGCTCGGACTGGCAGGAATACAACGTGATGGACTTGAGCACCCGGCGGGTGCTCAGCGACAAAGTGGAATGGGTCAAGGTCTCGAGCATTGCCTGGCGCGGCAACGGCTTCTACTACAGCCGCTATCCTCAGCCCGAGAAAGGAAAGGAACTCTCGTCAATTAACGAGAACCACCAGGTCTATTACCACCGCATCGGCACGCCGCAGTCCGCCGACGAACTGGTGTTCAGCGACCCGAAGAACCCGCAGCGGTTCCACACCCTTGAGACGACCGAGGACGAGCGCTTTGCCGTGCTCGACGTGTCTGACCGCGGCACCGGCAAGCAGGGCAACGCCGTGTTCGTGCAGGACCTGTCGAAGCCCGGGTCGACGTTCACGCCGCTGATCGCGGCGATTGGCGACGACACCTACAGCGTGCTCGAAAGCGTCCGCGGTGAACTGATTGTCTTCACCGACAACAACGCGCCCAACGGCCGCGTCGTCCGCATCGATCCTGCGAATCCCGCGCCGGCTAGCTGGAAGACGATTATCGCGTCGAAAGCCGACACCATCGACACCGTCCGCGTCGCGGCCGGCAAGGTGATTGCCACCTACATGAAGGACGTGACCTCGAAGGCGTATGTCCACAACCTGGAAGGCGCGCTCGAGAACGAGATCGACCTGCCGGGCCTCGGGAGCGCCAGCGGGTTTGCCGGCAACATGGACGACACCTCGCTGTTCTACACGTTCCAGTCGTTCACCTATCCGACCTCGATCTTCCGCTACGACGTCGCCGCGCGGAAGAGCTCGCTGTTCCGTGCGCCGGAGATCCCGGGCCTCGACGTGAACCAGTACGACACCAAGCAGGTGTTCGTCACCAGCAAGGACGGCGCGAAAGTGCCGATGTTCCTGGTGCACAAGAAGGGCCTCGTCCTCGATGGCAACAATCCGACGCTGATGTACGGCTACGGCGGATTCAACATCGCGACGACGCCGGGATTCAACTCGCTGCGCGTGGCCTTGCTCGAACAGGGTTTCGTCTACGCCAGCGTCAACATGCGAGGTGGCAGCGAGTACGGCGAGGCCTGGCACGATGCCGGCACCAAGCTGAAGAAACAGAACGTGTTCGATGACTTCATCGCCGCCGCCGAATGGCTGATCGCGAACAAGTACACGTCACCGGCGAAGCTGGCGGCCCAGGGGGGCTCGAACGGCGGACTGCTGGTGGGAGCCGTGATTAACCAGCGCCCTGAGCTCTTCAGGGTCGCAATTCCGCAGGTTGGCGTCATGGACATGCTGCGGTTCCACAAATTCACCATCGGCTGGAACTGGATCGCCGACTACGGCTCGAGCGATAACGCCGAGGAGTTCAAAGCGCTGCAGGCCTACTCGCCGCTCCACAACATCAAGCGGGGCGGGAAGTACCCGGCGACGCTGGTGACGACGGCCGATCATGACGATCGGGTGGTGCCTGCGCATTCGTTCAAGTATGCGGCCTCGCTGCAGAAGTTCGCGAGCCCAGATAATCCGGTGCTGATTCGTATTGACACCAAGTCGGGGCACGGCGCGAGCAACGTGACGAAGCAGATCGAGGCGACCGCCGACATATACGCATTCATCATGCACAACATGGGTATTACGCCGCGATTCTGATCGCGGGAACACACTAGAATTGACCGTTCTGGGCAGGCGCGGTGGAGGAGTTGTGATGAGAGCATTGAAATACTTGTCTGTAGTTGTCACGTTGTTGGTGGCCGGGGTCGGTCCGGCATTCGGACAGGCCAATCCCAAGCTCGCTGGCTACAAGACCGAGGCGGTCAAGGGCGTTGACGAGATGGCCAAGCTGGCGCAGGAGATGGTCGATTCGGTGTTCAGCTTCGGTGAGCTGGGCATGCAGGAGGTCGAGACCTCGCGCTACCTGACCGCCCAGCTCGAGAAGTTTGGCTTCAGGGTTCAGCGCGGGGTGGCCGGCATTCCCACGGCCTGGGTTGCAACCTGGGGCTCCGGCAAGCCGGTGATTGCCCTGGGCTCCGACATCGATGGCATACCGCAGGCGTCACAAAAGCCCGGCGTCGCCTATCCCGACCCGATCATCGCCGGCGCGCCCGGTCATGGCGAAGGCCATAACACCGGCATGCCGCTGAACATCGTCGCCGCCATCGCGGTGAAGAAGATCATGGAGCGCGACAAGCTGCCGGGCACGATCATGCTGTGGCCGGGCGTGGCGGAAGAGCAGCTAGCGTCGAAGGCCTGGTATGTCCGCGACGGCGTGTTCAAGGATGTTGATGTCGTGCTGTTCACGCACGTCGGCAATAACCTCGGCGTGTCGTGGGGAGAAGGCGGCGGCAACGGCATGGTGTCGGTTGAATACACCTTTGAAGGCGAGACCGCGCACAGTGCCGGCGCGCCGTGGCGCGGACGCTCCGCACTCGACGCGGTCGAGCTGATGAGCGTGGGCTGGAATTATCGGCGCGAGCACCTGCGGCTGTCGCAGCGTTCGCATTCCGTGATCACCAACGGCGGCGATCAACCGAACGTAGTGCCCCGCAACGCCAGCATCTGGTTCTACTTCCGTGAAACCGACCAGCCGCACATCAAGGAGCTGTGGGAGATCGGCGACAAGATGGCGCAGGGCGCGGCGCTGATGACCAACACCGCTGTGACCTCGCGCATTCTCGGCACGGCTTATCCGCAACACATGAACAAGACGGTCGCGGAAACGATGTACGAGAACATCAAGACCGTCGGCCTGCCCACCTGGAGCACGGAAGACCAGACGCTGGCTAAGGCGCTGCAGAAGGAACTCGGCAACCCCACGCAGGAGGGCCTCGCAGTGAAGCTCGGCAACCTTGGCGTGCCAAACCCGGATCGCGAGAACACCGGCGGTGGCTCCGACGACATCGGCGACGTGTCGTGGAACTTTCCGACGGTGACGCTGCGCTACCCGGCGAACATTCCCGGCCTGCCCGGCCACAACTGGTCGAGTGCCATCGCCAGTGCGACGCCGATTGCTCACAAGGGCGTGGTCGCCGGCGCCAAGGTGCAGGCCATGACGGTGCTCGACCTGCTGACCCGGCCGGAGCTGGTGCAGCAGGCGTGGGACTACTTCAAGAACGTCCAGACCAAGGATGTGAAGTACATCCCGTTCCTGAAGAGCGACACGCCGGCGCCAACGCATCTGAACGCCAACATTCTCGCTAAGTATCGAGAGCAGATGAAAAAGTTCTACTACGACCCGACGAAGTTCGGGACCTACCTCGAACAGCTTGGCATCAAGTACCCTACTGTTCGCACGACCCCCTCGCAGCAGCAGTAGGGCGTCCTTTCAAGGGCGCCGTGGAGGAATGTTGATGAAGTCTGTTCGTTTGGTGGCAATTGCGGCGCTGCTCGCCGCGCTCGGCACGACCGCGTCGGCTCAGGACAGCGCTAAGTTGTCCGAGCAGAAGAAGGATGCGGTCAAGGGCGTTGACGAGATGGCCAAGCTGGCGCAGGAGATGGTCGATTCCGTCTTCAGTTTCGGCGAGCTCGGCATGCAGGAAGTCGAGACCTCGAAGTACCTGACGGCGCAGCTCGAGAAGTTCGGCTTCAAGATCACGCGCGGGCAGTCGGGCATGCCGACCGCCTGGGTGGCGACCTATGGCTCGGGCAAGCCGGTGATCGCGCTCGGTTCTGACATCGACGGTATTCCGCAGTCGTCGCAGAAGCCGGGCGTGGCGTACCACGACCCGATCATCGAGGGCGCGCCGGGGCACGGCGAAGGCCACAACACCGGCATGCCGCTCAATATCATCGCGGCCATTGCGGTGAAGCGAATCATGGAGCGCGACAAGCTGCCCGGCACGATCATGCTGTGGCCGGGCGTCGCCGAAGAACTGGTCGCCTCGAAGGCGTGGTTCGTCCGCGACGGCATGTTCAAGGACGTGGATGTCAACCTGTTCACGCACGTTGGCGGCAACCTCAGTACCTCGTGGGGCCAGCAGGGCGGCACCGGCCTGGTATCGATCGAATACACATTCGAAGGCGAGACGGCGCATAGCGCCGGCGCGCCGTGGCGCGGCCGCTCGGCGCTCGACGCGGTCGAGCTGATGAGTGTGGGCTGGAACTATCGCCGCGAGCACCTGCGCCTGTCGCAGCGCTCGCACTCGATCATCACCAACGGCGGCGACCAGCCCAACGTGGTGCCGCGCAATGCCAGCATCTGGTTCTACTTCCGAGAAATCGACCAGCCGCACATCAAGGAGCTGGTGGAAATTGGCAACAAGATGGCGGAGGGCGCCGCGCTGATGACCAACACCAAGGTCACCTCGCGCATTCTCGGCACCGCCTATCCTCGCCACATGAACAAGGTGGTGGCAGAGACGATGTACGCCAACATCCAGGCCGTGGGCCTGCCGACCTGGAGTGAACAGGACCAGATGCTCGCCAAGGGCCTGCAGAAGGAACTTGGTAACGCCACGCAGAACGGCCTGGCCGTGAAGCTGGGCGAACTCGGCAAGCCGGTGGCGCTCGAAGACAACAACGGCGGCGGCTCGGACGACATCGGCGACATCTCGTGGAACATGCCGACCATCACGCTGAGCTACCCGGCCAACATTCCCGGACTGCCCGGCCACAACTGGTCGAGCGGCATTGCCAGCGCGACGCCGATCGCTCACAAGGGCGTGGTCGCCGGCGCCAAGGCGCAGGCGATGACGGTGCTCGACCTGCTGACCAAGCCGGAACTGGTGAAGGGAGCCTGGGCGTACTTCAACGATGTGCAGACGAAGGATGTGAAGTACATCCCGTTCATCGCCAAGGACACGCCGGCGCCGACGCACCTGAACAAGGCGATTCTCGAGAGGTACCGCGAGCAGATGCGGAAGTTCTACTACGACCCGACCAAGTTCGGGAGCTACCTCGAGCAGCTCGGGATCACCTATCCCACTCTGCGCAAATAGGCGGGCTAGACTCCCGACTTCAAGTACTTGGCAACAGCCCCGACGAGGCGATCGATCTCTTCGGGGCTGTTGTAGAAGTGCGGGGAGGCGCGCAGCCCGCCGCGATCGTTGGGGCCGCGTCCTGCGGTGCCGATCTTGTCCTTCTCATACAGCACTTGACCTAGCGTCGCCGCGTTCAGCGAGCCGGGCTGGAACGAGACGACCGCGGCGTTCAACGCCGGATTGGGCGACGTCCACACCTTTACCTCTGGCAGCTTCGAGAGCCCGGCGATCAGCTGATTCGCCAGCGCCCGTGAGCGCTGCTCGATGGCGGCCCGGCCGACCCTGGCCTGGAACTCCAGCGCTTCGCGCAGCGCGATCATCGTCGCCTCGTCGCGCTGGCCGAAGCTTTCGAACGTTTTCGCGATGCCGACCGCTCCTGGATAAGCGCTGTAGATTGAGGGCCAGATCTTCGTGTGGGTCCGCGCGTTGATGAAGAGCACGCCGCATTCGCGCGCGCCGCACGGCCACTTGTGCGAGCTGCCGGTGTAGAAGTCTGGCGAGATGTCGGCCAGATTAACGTCGAGCAAGCCGAACGTCTGCGCGCCGTCCACGAGCGACATGACGCCATGTTCCTTCGCTATGGCGCACAGTTCCTTGGCCGGAAACAGGTCGCCGACCGAGCTGGTGAGATGCGTGAATGTCAGGATCTTGGTCTTCGGGGTGATCGCCTTCTTGTAGGCATCCAGGTAGTACTCCATCCCGGGGTGCGGGTTCTTCTGGGCGATCTCGACGACGGTGAAGCCGAAGCGCTTGGCTTTCTCGTTCCACGCCACCAGGTTGCTGGGGTGGTTGTCGTGAAAGACGATCACTTCATCGCCGGCCTTGAGGTCGAGGCCGCTCGAGACCATGTTGTTGGCCTCGCTGGTGTTGCGCGTGATCACAATTTCTTCCGGCGTGACCCGCAGGAACGTCGCGAGCGCAGTGCGCGTGTTTTCTTTCTCGCCGGAGAGGCGCGCACGATTCTGGCCCGACGGGTCGCGGTCGACGCTGTCGGTTTCGCGCCGGAGCGCTTCGAGCACGGGCCGCGAGGCGGGGCAGAGGTTGGCGGCGTTCAGCACGCCGAGGTCGGCCGGCATCACAAACTGCGCGCGCACCGACTTCCAGAACGCTTCACCCGAGCCCGCCGTGCCGGGATTGAACGCCGGCACCTGTGGCGCCGTCTTCGCCCACACCGGGTCGGCGAACAGCGCAGCCGAGCCACCGACAGCAAACAGGCGGGCGAAGTCGCGACGGGATACTGGTGCGTTCATAGGCCGCAGATTACCTGAAGACAGCCACAGATTCGACACCGATTAAGCACTGATTCAAGAAGTGACCTGTCTTAGTCTGTGTCTGTTCGGCGCCTAATCTGTGGCTGTTCTACATCGGTGGCCTACATTTGTTCGTCGCCCGATGGCCCGTAAATCGAGGGAATCCTCACGCCGAGCATGCGCAGGTAGACGGCCATCTGGCCGCGGTGATGCACCATGTGGTTCAGCACGAAGAACCGCATGACCGACGCCTTCGGCATGGTGAACACTTCCTTGCCGCCAGCCTTCAACTTCCAGGGGGCGTCGAATTCACCGTCGGTCTTGTTGACCAGGTTGGTGCGGCCGGTCTTGAGGTTGCCGTCGAACATCGCCAGGACCTCGGCGCGGGTACCGGGCGAGGTGTAGCCCACCTGCCGCGCCGTCAACATGTCGAGCTCGCTTTGGGCCATAGTCGTCGTGGCCCACAGTGGCATTTCGGCGAGATGCTCGGCCAGGCGGCCGAGCGTTACGCTAGTCGGGTGCGGACGCCAGTCGAACTGGCCGTCCGGCACCCGGTCCAGCACCTTGCGGGTCTGACCCATTTCTCGGTCGAACTCGGGCAGCAGCGAATCGATCAGCGGCATCCCGATATTCTAGATCCGCTTACTGCTTGGGCTTGACCGGACCGCCCTTCGAGTTGTCGCCGAAACCCTTGAGCCAGCCCTTGATCCCCTGCTCAAAACCCTTCTCGAAGTTGTTCTCGAAGTCCTTCTCAAGACTCTTGCCGAAGCTCGCTTCGAACTCTGCGCCGAACTTCTCACCGAACGCTTCCATCTGGGTCTCGAACTCCGCGAAGTCGAAGTCATGTTCGAACACCGTGTCCCATTGCGCGTCCCACATCGGCGGCTTGGGCGGCTTGGGTGCCGGCGTCGCGCCGGGCGCGGGTGGAGCGGGAGGCGCCGGCGGAGCCATCGGCGTGCCCATGCGGCGGCGCTGGCGTTCGTCGTCCTTGCTGACGATGGCCTTGCGCGCCAGCACGATGTCGCCGTTGAACGACTGCGCCTCGATGCGCGCGCTGCCGGTGCCCAGCGTGAAGTTGAAGCGCTTGCTGCCGCTGCGGGCGGTCTGGCCGTCAGGCAGCTGGATAGGGAAGTCGGCGGTGAAGTCGCCCTGGAACGTGCGGACGAAAATCGTCGCGTTGGCCGCGCCGCCCAATCCGACACGAATGTCGCCGCCGTGGGTGGTCAGGCGATAGACACCGTTGTCGCGGATCGTGCCATTGAACGTCAGGTCGCCGTTCACCGTCGAGGCTTCGAGATTCGACGTCTGTGCGTTGTCGATGACGATGTCGCCGTTGGTGGTCTCGGCGGTGATCTCACCGGTCGAGTTAGTGACGCGAATGCCTTCGTTGACCGTCGTGGCCTGCACGCGGCCGCTGGCCTTGTCGATGGTGATGATGCCCTCCACCGAACGGACAGTGACCGAGCCGGTGCCGCCGGTGACGCGCGCGTTACCGTGCACGGTCTCAACCGTGACTTCGGCGGCCGTGCCTTCGATGGTGGCGTCGAGATAGGTGCCCGATAAGTTAACCGGCATCCACTTCGGCACAGTGATCTGGTAGTCCACCAGTCCTGACGGCCCGCGGGCCGAACGCGTGCGAATGCGCAGCGTCAGGTCGGTGGTCTCGGCGGTCACGGTGTCGCGGGCGCCGTGGGTGGCCTGGATGCGGACCTTGTCCTGATCCCACGACCGCACGACGACTTCGCCGGCGTTGTTGCTGAGCACCAGTCTCGTGCCCTTGACGGCATCCACCGTCTGGTCGGACTTGGGGTTGGTGTCAGGGCCACCCGGGCGGGCCTGGATTGGCTGCTGCGCATCACCGGCCGCGTCGTGCGGTTGTGCGAACAACGGGGCCGCGCTCGCGAGCAGGAGGGCGGCCAGAATCGACAGACCTGCAGGTCCGTCGGCACGAATGGGAATTCGAATCATCGGTTAGTTTCCTCCAGCAGACGCAAGCGTCGTGGCATGACGCAGCAGGTCAAGCTTGCGCCGCCGCGCGTCGGCCAAATGGGAATTGAGATACGCATTGGCGGGGTCGTCGTTGAGCGCCATCCGCGCTTCCTGGATGGCAAGGTCAATGGTCTTCAAGTTACGTTCAATCACGAGCACGGTCCGCGGATCGAGCCGGTCCCGTTCATCGCGAAGAATCTGTTCGAGGTCGATGACCGCGGCGTTGAACTGTGCATCGGCGAAGTTGGCGTTGACGATGCCGCCTTCGACTTCGCCGGCAGATTCGCCCTGGGCGACCACCATCGGCTGCGCCTCGGCCGGCGCCAGCGGCTGGCGCGAGGCCAGCCACGTCAGGCCAGACGCCACTGCCATCAACAGCGACGCCGCCAGGGCGAGCTGCGGCAGGGTCAAAGAGATCTGCGATCGGCGTGGCGCGGACTTGATCTCAAGCCGGGCCGACACCGCCGGCCACAGGTCCTGCGCCGGCATCTCGTCGCGGCACTGCTCGATCGCCTGCGACAAGATGTCGTCGGCGCCGAGCGGCTCGTGGTCGCGTTCTCCGAACTGTCCTTGGTCCGTCATCGCGTCGTCTCTGCCCTACACTTCTTTTCTGAGCAACCCGCGCAACGTTTGCCGTGCGCGATGCAGCTGCGATTTTGATGTTCCCGCCGACACGCCGAGAATGTCGCCAATCTCTGCGTGCTTGTAGCCCTCGACGTCGTGCAGCACGAACACCGTGCGCGCCCCGTGCGGCAACTGTTCGATCGCGACCTGCAGGTCCATACTCAGGTCCAGGTGCTTGGTGCGCCTGGCGTGCGCAATCTCGAGCACCGCCTCGCTATCGGCGAGGAACCGCTCGCGGGCCGTGCCGAGCGTCCGAAATCGCTCGATGATCACGTTCACCGCCAAGCGGTGGAGCCACGTGGAAAAAGACGACTCACCGCGAAAGAGGGCGAGTTTCTGCCATGCGCGGACAAAGACGTCCTGCGTCAGCTCGTCGGCTGCGTCGGGACCGGCCATGCGTCGCGCGAGGTTGAAAATGCGCGGCATATGAGCCCGGTAGACCCGCTCGAAAGCCGCCGCATCCCCTTCGGTCGCAAGGGCAACGTCGTCCACCAGCGTCTGGTTGGATGATGGGAGGGAAGGAAGGGTTGGAAGGGGGTTGCCCCCCTTCCCTTACGGTTTCTTCGTAAACTCGACTTTCGGCGCAACTTTCGCCTCGGGCGGTGCCTCAAACAGCTTGTAGTCGTCCTTGAAGCCGAAAATCCCGGCCGTAATGTTGCCCGGGAACTGGCGGCGGCCCGTGTTGTAAACCTGGATGGTCTCGTTGTAACGCATGCGCTCGACCGCAATACGGTTCTCGGTGCCGGCCAACTCGTCCATCAGCCGGGCGAACGTCGCGTCCGACTTGAGGACGGGATAGTTCTCGACCACCACGAGCAGCCGGGCCAGCGCCGACGTTTGTTCGTTGGCGGCCGCCATCTTCTGGTCGGTCGTGGTCGCTCCCGCCAGCTTCGCCCGCGAGTCGGCAATGGCCTGGAAGACGTCCTTTTCCTGTTGGGCAAACCCCTTGGTGGTTTCCACCAGGTTTGGAATCAGGTCGTTGCGCCGCTGGAGCTGGTTCTCGACCTGCGCCCACTGCGTCTTGATCGCTTCTTCCTGGCTGACGAACTTGTTGTACGAACAGCCCGACGTCGCGACAGCCGAACCGACCAGGGCCACAACCACGAGCATTCGCTTCAGAGTCTTCATAGCTACCTTTCTATCAGAATTCGCTTTTCGCCATTCGCCGTTCGCGTCTTACCAGCCAGCGCCGCCGCCACCGCCGCCCGAGCGGCCACCGCCGAAACCGCCGCCGAAGCCACCACCGCCGCCACCCCAACTGCCACCGCCACCGAAGCCGCCGCCGAATGGACCGACGCCGCTGACCCAGCGGTTACCGCGCCGCAGGCCGCGTCCGCGTCCGCCGCCCATCATGTTGAGGAAGATGATCAGCAGGATGACGATCAGCCCGACCGGAAAGCGGCCGCCACTGCTCCCGCGGCGCTCGGCGCGCGGCGCCTGGATCGGGGCCACGTCGAGGGTGACGTTGCGGCCCTGGGCCACGCGCTGTGCGACGGTGGTGGCGCCCGCGAGCAGCCCGCGCCCGTAATCGCCGCTTCGGAAGAACGGCACCATCGCGCGGCTGGTTTCCCCGGCGAAGCCGTCAGTGATGAATCCCTCGAGGCCGTACCCCGATTCGATCCACACCTGCCGGTCGTCGAGCGCCAGCACGAGCAGGACGCCGTTGTCCTGACCCTTGACACCAATACCCTTGCCGCCGTTCTCGAACATCTGAACGGCGTACGACTTCAAGTCTGCCCACGGCTGATAGGTCTTCACGGTGGCGATGACCAGCACGTCGCCGCTGGCCGCCTGCAACTGCCGGATCAGCGTTTCGATTGCCTGTTCGGACGCGCCATCGATCACGTTGGCGAAATCGTTGACCGGCGCGCTCAGCTCGGGCGGCGGGGTCTGGGCGCGCGCCGGCAGCGCGCACGCGACGAGCGCCAGAGCGAGACACAGCGGGCGAAGTCCCCGCCATCGCCCGGGGCGGGGGCGGGACACGGCGAGCGTGATCACGCCAGTTTCCATGTATCGATGAAGTGCGCGAGTCGTTCGACCGCGGCCACATAGGCCGTGAACAACCGCGATGCGTCAACGCCCGACGCCGGGCCCGAGGTCAGCGCCAGGACGTCGCCCACCACGCGCGGGTCGAGACCCGGACGGCGCTCGGCATACGCGCCGAGATCGACCAGCGTCGCCGCCGCGTGACCGTCCAGCTGCGCCAGCCGCCGCAGCAGCAGCGCAAACGCCGGCGCCGAGTCGCCGACCAGCGCGGCGACCGCCGACGGCCGGCCCCCGCATTCGACGAAGTCTTCGCGCAGGTGCAGCAGGTGGCTCTTGACCTGCACCTCGCACGCGCGCCGCAGATCTTCAGCGCGAATGGTCAGGCCCGCGAACGGGTCGATACCGAACAGCAGCCGGTGCGTGTCGATGATCTCGCCGTACTCCACCGGAAAGGCGTCGAGCGACCCGGCAAACTCGTCGCGCGTCAGCAACAGCGGCGTGGCGCTGCCGGCGCGATGCCACGACGCCGCCCGCGCGGCGCACGCGGAGAGATCGTCGCTCGTCAGCGTGCGCACCAGGGCGACGCTCGGTGCCGGCGCGGCGTGCGGCTGGCCATAGGCGACAAACGCCTCGAGCCGGTCGCCGAAGATGTGTTGGAGATCGTGAAGCGTGGCTGTGAGAGGCCCGCCGTGCAGACTGTCCATCTCTTGTAGAATACGACTCTTCCGGGTCAGCTGTTCGAATATGCGTCTTCGCGAAATCAATCTGGGATGTTTTGGTGGCGGCACCGGCCTGCCGAGCTTGCTCGGCGGCCTCAAGCGCAATCCCTGGCTGCGCCTCAACGCCGTGGTCACCATGTTCGACTCCGGCGGCAGTTCCGGCCAGCTTCGTGATGAGCTTGGCGTGTTGCCACCCGGAGACGTGTTGCGCTGCGCGCTGGCGCTGTCGCGCAACGAAGGCGAAGCGCGCCGGGTGCTGCTGGCGCGACTGCCGACGCTCGAGCACGCCCGTCTGGGGGGGCACACCGGTGGCAACCTGCTGCTGTCGATGATGGAACGCTACAGCGGCGATTTTCTCGCCGCTGTGGATGGCCTTCGCGCATTACTGGGGTGTCGCGGCTACGTCTGGCCGGTGAGCGTCGAACAAGCCACGCTGTGCGCCGAGTATGCCGACGGGCAGGTGACTCGCGGCGAAGTGGAAGTCGATGCCGGACACGCGCGTGGCCACCTGGTCACCAGGCTGTGGCTCGAGCCACCGGCGCAAATCCACTCCGGCGTCAAGGCTGCCATCGGCACCTTCGACGCGGTGGTGATTGGCCCCGGCAGCTTCTTCACCAGCTTGTTGCCCACGCTACTGGTCGATGGCGTCGCTGAGGTGCTGGCCGACGTCAAAGGGCCAATCGTGCTCGTCACCAACTTGTTGACCGAAGGCCAGGGCATGAACGGCTTCACCGCGGCCGACGAGGTGTCGTGGGTTAGCCGCACGATCGGCCGGCCCGTCGATGTCGTGATTGCCAACGAGGGCCAGCCCTCGGCAGAAGCCCTCGCCAAGTATGCGGCCGAACACAAGCATCCGCTCGCCATTGGCCAGCCGCCGGCCGGCACTGAAGTCGTGACCGGCGAATTCTGGCGCTCGGAGATCGCGCGCCACGATCGCCAGCGCTTGTCGTACGCGGTCTGGTCCGTCCTCTCAAGGAGATTGCTCGCATGAAGCGGATTGCGACGGTAGTTGCTGCCCTCCTGCTCGGCGCCTCGTCCGGCTCGGCCCAGACGATGGATGCCAACGCGGTGATGGCATCGATCGATCAGAAGGCGGCTGTCTATCGCGACGTCGCGCAGAAGATCTGGTCGTTCGCCGAGGTCGGCTACCAGGAAACCAGGAGCAGCGCGTTGTTGCAGGAGCAACTGAAGGCGGCCGGCTTCACCGTCAACGCCGGCGTCGCAGAAATTCCCACCGCGTTCACCGCCACGTGGGGATCGGGCAAGCCGGTGATCGGAATCATCGGCGAGTTCGACGCCTTGCCCGGCCTGTCGCAGGCGGCCGAAGCGGATCGTCGCGCGCTGGTGCCCGAAGGCGCGGGACACGGCTGCGGGCACCACCTGTTTGGCACCGCCGCCACTGCGTCGGCCATCGCCGTGAAAGAGTGGCTGATCGCCAACCAGCGGTCCGGCACCTTGCGCTTCTATGGCACACCGGCCGAAGAAGGCGGCGCCGGCAAGGTCTACATGCTCCGCGCCGGCCTCTTTGACGATGTCGATGCGGTGGTGACGATGCATCCTGGTGATCGCAATGCGTCGAGCGCGTCGAGCACGCTCGCCAATATCACCGGCAAGTTCCGGTTCCGCGGTCTGTCGGCGCATGCCTCCACCGCGCCCGATCGCGGCCGCTCGGCGCTCGACGGCGTCGAGGCGATGAACGCCATGGTGAACCTGATGCGCGAGCACGTGCCCTCCGACTCACGCATCCACTACGTGATCACCAACGGCGGCCGCGCGCCGAATGTCGTTCCCGACTTCGCGGAGGCGTACTACTACGCGCGTCACAACGATATGCGGGTGCTCGAAGGCATCTGGGAGCGCATTACCAACGCGGCGCGCGGAGCCGCGCTCGGGACCGGCACGACCATGGAACTGGAGCTGACCGGCGCGGTATGGAATGTGTTGCCGAATAGTTACCTCGTTGGCCTGATGCAAGAGAACCTGCGCAAGGTCGGCGGCTATGAATACACGCCGGCTGAGCTCCAGTTCGCGGAAGGCATTCGCAAGTCGCTCGAGGGCGAATTGCCGCCGATCGACAGTGCCAACTCGGTGTTCGCCCCGGAGGCCGGCATCGGCAGCGCCTCCACCGACCTCGGCGACATCAGCTGGCGCGTGCCGACGGTGCAGCTGACTGCGGCGACGTGGGTTCCAGGTACACCGGCCCACAGCTGGCAAGCGGTGGCGGCCGGCGGCATGTCGATTGGCGCCAAGGGCATGATGGTGGCTGCCAAGTCGATGAGCCTGATGGCGATCGATCTGTTCTCCGACCCCACGCACATCGCCAAGGCGCGGGAGGAATTCGACAAGCGACGCGGACCGAACTTCATTTACTCGACCAGGCTGGCGGACCGAAAGCCCGCTCTGGACTATCGGAAATAGACCCGGCGATCGCCGACGGCCTAGCGCTTCTTAGCCGGCGATTTCGTCGCCTTGAGTTTTGAAGCCTTGGTCTTTTTGGTCTTCGTGTCCTTCGTGTCCTTCGTGGTCACCTTCGGCCCTTTCATCGTCAACGCGCGCGCGATGATCTTCTTGAACATCTGACCCGTGTCGCCGCCCTTGGCGGGTGCGTTGCTCAGCCACAGGTCCGGCGTCTTGCCTTGCAGGATTTCGGCAAAGTCGGCGTTCGGGGTCTTGACGCTCAGCGGCGCGAACTCGGCGATGTCGATCGGGCCCGACCAGTCGTCCTTGTGTTTGATCAGCAGCCAGCTGTTCGGTGCGCCCCCGAAACCGCGGGTCTTCACCAGCACCCACGAGCCCTTGAGCTTGTAGCCGTTCAGGCGGAACTTGAGGTCGCCCTTGTGAAAGGCCGCATCAACGTCGACCTCAGGTTCCCACGTGCCGACGTCCCACAACATCACGATGCCGGCACCATAGCCCTCGGGGATGACGCCCTCGAAGGTGCCGTACTCGATGGGATGGTCCTCGACGTGCATGGCCAGCCGCTTGTCGCGCGAGTCGATCGACGGCCCCTTGGGCACCGCCCACGACAGCAGCACGCCATTCCACTCGAGCCGGAGGTCGTAATGCAGGTGCGAGGCGAGGTGCTTCTGGACGCAGAAGAATAGTGGCGCACCGGCCTTGCTCTTCTGCGGTGACGGTTCGCCGGCAGGCTCGGGCGACCTGGTAAAGTCGCGCTTCTTCCGGTAGTCGTCGAGGGCCACGCGTCACGCAGAATACCTTGAACGGCAGTTGCTCGCCCGATCGAGGAACCGGCCCAAGTCCAGGCGGGGGTTCTGCTAGACTCCGCTGCCACGGAGTGATCCCATGACCCGTTTATCGTTCTCGGCCCGTCTCGTTCGCTCGTCGTGCTTGTCGGCCGTCGTCGTTGCCTCCCTGGTGCTGGGCGCCTGCAATCCGGCTCCGGCGCTGGAAGCGCAGAAGGCCGCGGCCACCGGCACGGAGATCCTCTGGGACACTTACGGCGTCCCGCATATCTTCGCGCCCGACCATCCGAGCCTGTTCCAGGCGTACGGCTACGCCCAAATGGAGGCCCACAGCGAACTGCTGGTTCGCCTCTACGCCCAGGCGCGAGGCCGCGGCGCGGAGTTCTACGGCGAGCAGTACCTCGATTCCGACCGCTGGGTGCGCACCAACGGCCTGCCGGCGACGGCGAAACAGTGGGCGGCGGGGCAGAGCCAGGAATTCGCGCCGCTGATCGCCGCCTTTGCCAGGGGCCTGAACGCGTGGGCCGACGAGCACCAAGCCGAGATCAGCGCCGAGGCCAAGGGCGTGCTGCCGATCACGGTCGAAGACGTTTACGCGCATGGCCTGCGCGTCATCCACTACGACTGGGTCGTGAGCCCGCGCCGGCTCGAAAGCCGGCTGGCGCGCTGGGAACAGGACGTGCACGGCTCGAACGAATGGGCCATCGCTCCGGCCCGCTCGGCTACCGGTAAGGCGCTGCTGATGAGCAACTCGCACCTGCAGTGGGGCGACATCCACACCTACTTCGAGGTGCAGCTGACCGCTCCCGGCGTCACCTCCTACGGCGCGGTATGGGTCGGCTTCCCGGTGCTGCGACAGTGCTTTACCGAGTATGTGGGCTGGACGCAGACCACCAACAACCCCTCGCAATCAGACCTCTACCGGCTGGTCCTGAAGGACGGCGGCTACCTGCTCGACGGCCAGGTCAAGCAATTTGACACCCATAGCGAGACCATCAAGGTGCGGCAGGCCGATGGCACGACCAGGGAAGAGACGCTGACCGTGCGGCGCAGCGAGCACGGGCCGGTCGTCGCGGAACGTGGCGGCGCGCCGATCGCGATGCGCGTGGCCGCCCTGGACCGCCCGAAGATGTTCGAACAGTTCTGGCGAATGGGCCTGGCGAAGAACTTCACGGAGTGGGAGGCGGCGATGCGCATGCAGCAGCTCCCGCTCTTTCACACGGCCTACGCCGACCGCGACGGCCACATCGCCTACGTCTACAACGCGACGCTGTGGAAGCACGCCACCGGCGACTACCGCTTCTGGCAGGGCGTCGTGCCCGGCGACAAGTCGGATCTGATCGGCCGCGAAATCGTGCCCTACGACCAGATTCCGAAAGTCATCGACCCGCCGCAGGGCTGGGTGCAGAACTCGAACGACATGCCGTGGACGTCCACGTATCCGGCCACGCTCGATGCCACGAAGTTCGCGGCCGGTTTCGCTGCGCCGCAGGGCATCACGCAGCGCGCCCAGCGCGGCATCCGTATTCTCAGCACGGCGCCCGAGAAGATGACCTTCGAGAACATCAAGTCGTGGAAGCTCTCGACCCGCGTCGAGACGGCGGACCAGTTCGTGGACGACCTCGTAGCCACTGCCAAGGCCCGCGGCACCGCACGTGCCAGGCGCGCCGCCGACGTGCTGGCCAAGTGGGACCGTCAAGCCGAAGTGGACAGCGACGGCATGCTGCTCTTCTACAAGTTCATGACGGCCGCCGGACCGGCGTTCGGTGACATCGGCGGCTTCAAGGTGCCCACCGACGACGCGCGTCCGTTGGACACTCCGCGCGGCTTCAAGGACCCGTCCCGGGCGATGGCGGCGCTCGACCAGGTGGCCGGTGAGGTCGAGAAGGAATACGGGTCGCTGTCGGTGAAGTGGGGCGACGTGATGCGCTTTCGCCGCGGCAACACCGACCTACCCGGCAACGGCGCGCCGTCGCAGCTCGGCGCCATCCGCACCATCGGCGTCAGCCCGTTCAAGGAGGGCAAGGTCGAGGCGGTACAGGGCGACACGTTCTACGCGGTGATCGAGTACTCGGTGCCGCAGCGCGCCGAAGTGCTGCTCAACTACGGCAACTGGTCGAAGAAGGGCTCCAAGCACATCGACGACCAGCTGCCGCTGGCCTCGCGCAAGCAGATGCGGCCGATGTGGCGGACGAAGGCCGACATCGAGGCCAACCTCGAGAGCCGTAAGCGGTTTTGATACCGGGTCCGGCCGGCAGAATGCGAGGGTAGAATACGTTTCGCATATGGCCACACCTGCAGCTCAGGATCGCGCGTTCTTCGGCCACCCCCGTGGTCTGTCAACGTTGTTCTTCACAGAGATGTGGGAACGGTTCAGCTATTACGGCATGCGCGCGCTGCTGCTGCTGTACATGACCGCGCCGCTGTCGGCGGGCGGATTGGGCTTTGATGCCGCCCAGGGCGGTGCCATCTACGGCCTCTATACCTCGATGGTCTACCTGGCGACGCTGCCGGGTGGCTGGATTGCCGACCGGCTAATTGGCCCGCGGCGCGCGGTGCTCTATGGTGGCATCATCATCGCCGCCGGGCACTTCAGCATGGCGGTGCCGTCGCTGGCGATGTTTTACTTCGGCTTGTTCCTGATCGTGATTGGCACCGGCCTGCTCAAGGGCAATGTCAGCGTGATCGTCGGCAAGCTATACGGAGCGACCGATATTCGCCGCGATGCCGGCTTCTCGATCTTCTACATGGGGATCAACCTCGGCGCATTCCTGGCGCCGCTGGTGTGCGGGTACCTCGGCCAGCAAGTGAACTGGCACCTGGGATTCGCCGCCGCCGGCGTCGGCATGCTGATTGGTGTGATCCAGTATGTAATGGGCAGTGCCAACCTGGGTGATGCCGGCCTCGCCCCTGCTCCCGCTCCAACACCGGCGATTGCAGCCCAGTGGAAGCGCCAGGTGCAGACCTGGGTCGGCGGTGCCGCGGCGCTGGTCATCGTGGCCGGCCTGGCCGCCTACCTTGGCGTCATCCAGGTGACGGCCACGCAGGTCTCCGATGCCGCGGGCGTGTTCCTGTTGCTGGTGGTGGTCGGCTTCTTCGGTTGGCTGATGTTCTCTGGCGGGTGGACGCCCGACGAGAAGAAGCGCCTCTACGTCATCGGTGTCCTGTTTCTCGCCGCGTCGCTGTTCTGGTCGGTGTTCGAGCAGGCGGGATCCACGCTCAACCTGTTTGCCGACCGCAGCACGCGCAATGAAGTGGCCGGCATGGCCTATCCCAGCAGTTGGTTCCAGTCGATGAACTCGTTATTCATCTTCGCGTTTGCGCCGATCATCGCCTGGTTGTGGATCAAGCTCGCATCGACCGGGAAGGAACCGACCAGCCCGACCAAGTTCGCGTTTGGCTTGATCTTCGTCGGCGCCGGCTTCCTGATCCTCGTGATCCCCGCCCGCATGGCAGAGCAGGGCGCCCTGGTCAGCCCGATGTGGCTGACAGCCACGTATCTGCTCCACACGATTGGCGAGCTGGCATTGAGCCCGGTGGGCCTGAGCGCCATGACCACCCTGGCACCGGCGCGCATTGCCGGCCTCATGATGGGCGTCTGGTTCCTGGCCACGTCGGTGGGCAATTTCATCGGCGGTCGTGTCTCTGGCCTCTACGAATCGTTCGCGCTTCCGGATTTGTTCGGCACCGTCGCGGCGTTTGCCATCGTCGCCGGCCTCATCCTGCTCGCGCTGGTGCCGTCAATTCGCAAGCTGCTGCCGCAGCATGGCCAGACGCCGAAGTAGCTCGGAACCGCACAGAGTAAGATCGCAGCTGTGCGCGTCGTTCTGTTGAGTACCTACGACCTTGGCCGCCAGCCCTTCGGCCTGGCTTCGCCGGCGGCGTGGTTGAAGCGGGCCGGGTTCGACGTGACGTGCGTCGACTTGTCGCGCGAAAAACTATCCGCCGACGTGGTCGCCGCCACGCAGTTGGCCGCGATCTACCTGCCCATGCACACGGCGACGCGCCTGGCGATTCCCGTCGTGCAGCGCCTGCGAGCCGCCAATCCGGCGATCACGATCGCCGCCTACGGCTTGTACGCGCCCCTGAACGACGCACTGCTGCGCGAGAACGGCGTCTCGATCGTGCTCGGTCCCGAGTGCGAACAGGACATGGTGAACGCAGCCAGCGCGCTGAGCACCGGCACCTTGGCACCCCAGGCACATCTGGCACCTTTGGCCCGCTTGGCCTTCATTCCACCGGACCGGACTGGACTACCGGCCCTTGATCGGTACGCCAGCCTGCAGATGCCCGATGGTTCTCAAAAGATAGTCGGCGCCACCGAGGCGACGCGCGGCTGCAAGCATCGTTGCCGGCATTGCCCGATCGTTCCGGTCTACGACGGTCAGTTCCGCGTGATCCCGGTTGCTGTGGTGCTTGCAGACGTTCGCGCGCAGGTCGCGCTGGGTGCGACCCACATCACCTTTGGTGATCCGGACTTCCTGAATGGTCCCACGCACGCGCGCAAACTGATCGAAGCGCTGCATGCCGAGTTCCCCGCGTTGACCTACGACGCCATCATCAAGGTCGAACACCTGCTTCAGCAGCGTGAACTGCTGCCACTACTGGCCAGCACCGGTTGCCTGTTCGTGACCAGCGCGGTCGAATCGGTGGACGACGAGGTGTTGGCAAAACTCGAGAAGGGACACACGCGCGCCGATTTCTATGCGGCCGCCAGGTTGTGTCGCGACGCCGGGCTGACGCTGGTGCCGACATTCGTCGCCTTCACGCCGTGGACGACAGTCGAGAGCTACCGCGATTTGCTTGACGTCGTCGCCGAGCTGGGCCTGGTCGCCAATGTGGCCCCTGTGCAGTGGGGCATTCGGTTGCTGGTGACCTGGCAATCGCGACTGCTTGAGTTGCCAGACATCCAGGCGCTGGTCGGCCCCTTCGATCGCACCTCGCTGACGTTTCCGTGGCGACATCCCGATTCCCGCGTTGATGAACTGCAAGCCAGCGCCATGGCTATCGCTGGTGCCCACATCAGTGCACCACGCCACGAGACCTTTGACGCGATTCGCAATCTGGCCAAACCACGAGATCGCGAGATCACCACATCACTGGATCCACGCACGTCGATCCCTTACATGAACGAGCCCTGGTACTGTTGAGCGGAACCAACCGCAGAGCAGTTGGCTCTGCTATGACCCTTCGACTCGGTCGGGCGACTCGAGTAATGCCTCGCTCAGGCCACGCCCTTCGACTCGATATCCCGCTCGGGAGACTCGCGTGACGCCTCGCTCCGGGCAAACCCGGCGAGTACTCCTGCTCGCCACGACCACCGGCTACCAGACCCGCATGTTCGCGGAAGCGGCCGCGAGCCTCGGCATCGAGGTCGTGTACGCGACCGACCGCTGCGATCAGCTGGCCGACCCCTGGCGCGACGGCGCGATTCCGGTCCGCTTTCACGAGGAGCGGCGCTCGGTTGATGCGGTGCTGAAGGCGCTGGACGCGCGCCCCGTGTCGGGCGTGCTGGTCGTCGGCGACCGGCCAGGCGTGATGGCCGCAGACATTACGCGGCAGCTCGGATTGCCCGGACATTCGCCGGAGGCGGCTGGAATCGCCCGCGACAAGCGCCTCTCGCGCGAACGCCTGAAGACCGCAGGACTGCTGGTGCCTGACTATTTCGCGGTGCCGACGACGATTGATCCCTCGACGCTGTTATCGAAGGTGACGTTCCCGGCCGTTGTCAAACCAACCGTGCTTTCCGCGAGCCGCGGTGTCATTCGCGCTGACGATGCGTTGAGCTTTGTGACGGCGTTTGGCCGGGTGCAGAGGCTGCTCGCGTCGAACGACATCAAGGAGCTGCGCGATCCCGGGTCGGACGTCATCCAGATCGAGTCTTATATCCCCGGTGCGGAGTATGCGCTTGAGGGTATTCTCGAACACGGCGTGTTCCACACGCTGGCCATCTTCGACAAGCCGGATCCACTGGAGGGTCCGTTCTTCGAAGAATCCATCTACGTGACGCCGTCGCGAGTCAATGTCGGCACCGAGCGGCAGATCAAGGATGTCGTCGAGCGCGCCGCCAAGGCGCTCGGCCTGCATCATGGGCCCCTGCACGCCGAGTGCCGGGTCAACAGCCGGGGCGTTTACGTGTTGGAAGTTGCGGCGCGGCCGATCGGCGGCCTCTGTGCAAGAGCCTTGCGATTCGTCAAACCGGGTGAGCCGTCAATTGGCCTCGAACAGTTGCTGCTACGCCACGCAGTCGGCGAGCCGGTCGGCGAGTGGCTCCGCGAGAGCGAAGCGTCCGCTGTGATGATGATCCCGATTCCGCGCAGCGGATTGTTTCGCGGCGCGGCTGGCGTGGACGAAGCGAAGGCGGTGGCGGGTGTGGACGAGGTACTGATCACGGCGAAGGCGGACCAGCACTTGCTGGCGTTGCCTGAGGGGTCAAGCTATCTCGGGTTCATCTTCGCGCATGCGCCGACACCCGACGGCGCAGAGCAGGCCGTGCGCAACGCGCATGCCTGCCTGCGCCTGACCATCGACCCCTGGCTGGACGTCGTCAACCGATAAATCTGTCGGCGTCTGATCGGTGGCTGCACCGACTCCTGGGGCTGCAGCCAATCGGTGGCTTACTTCGATTGCTGGGGCACGAAGTCCGGCGGCAGCGCCGACCCTTCCCCAAAGAAGAATTCTTCCATCTGCTTGCGAATGACCTCCTGGCCCTCTTTCTGCCAGGGCATCAGGCGGTATTCGTTGAGGATCATTTTCTGGCGTTCTTCCCAGAGCTTCCACGCCTGGACTGAGACGTTCTCGTAAACGCGCTGGCCAATTTCACCCGGCCAGGGCGCCGCGTCGAGGCCAGGAAGGTCCTTCTGGAACTTCACGCAAAAAACCTTGCGGCCCGACTTATTGGTGGCCGGTTCATTTGCTGGACCCGTCGGTCCTCCACACATGCTCATAAAGACATCGCCTCGTTCCAATCTTACCCCGACGGCGCATCCCGGCTATCATCACGGTTGTGGAGCCTGAGGAACGTCACCGGTGCTGCTGGTACGGCCGGCGCACCGCCGATCTGCCCGAGGACCTCGGCTCGCACACGATCGTTGACGGCGAGTTGGTCTACTGCGCTCATCCCATGTACTGGCCCGTCGTCCGCTACGAGTTTGACCTCAGGAACTGCGAAGACTGCGACGTCTTCAAGGCGCGCCGCGCCCAGCGCCAGGCCAGCGATTCCTAACGCTGGGCCGTCGCCGGGGCGAAGAAGTCGTCCTGCTTGTAAGTATGGACGCGCCGGTAGCCACGTTCTGCCAGGAACGCAATGATGTCGCCGCGCTTGGGCTCCTCTTCGTTGTGCTCAATGGCCATCGCGCCGAATTGATACTTGTCGAAGGGGATGCCGCGCAGTGCCTCGAGTTCCGCGCCTTCAATGTCGAGGCTGAGAAAGTGAATGAATGCGGGCGCACCGGTTCGCGCCAAGACGTCGGCCAGCGTCACCGTGACCAGCTCGACGGTGGGCGCCTTTGAGGCTTCATCTTTCCACTTCCCCAGCGTATCGGCGATGCCGCCCAGCCCGTCGTGGGTATGGAACGACACCTTCTTGCCGGCCTCGCTCGAGACGACTTCCTTGACCATCTGGCAGTCACGTCCTTCCATGGCGGTTGGGAAGGGGTCAACACAGATGCCGGTCCAGCCTCGATCCTCCAGCGCCTTGGTGTTGGAGCCGATCTGGCCGTGACCGGAACCGACGTCCAGGAAGACGCCGTCCTGAACCTCAGGGAACATCACTTCGGCGACCCACTTGTCCTGCCCGATCTCTGACGGATAGGGCGGGTTGCCCAGCGTCTCCTGCACGGCGATGACAAATGCCCGGCCAAATGTCAGTTGGCAGCAGCGCCGATTTTCGTCGAGGTGGCTGGCGAATGCCCGACCTCGCGGGCTTAGGATCGCGGCCCCGGCGACCAGCGGCAGCGCGATTGCGAAGACCACTGCCAGCTTCGATTTGGTCATCATCGGTTTGTATTGATCCTCGGCAGTATGGAGCCCAACTGTAATGTTTCAATGCAGACAGTTGGGCTTACGGCTATTGTGTCTCAGTTTGTATCTTCGCAAACGACTGACACAGAACATCTTACGCGATCGTGAAGTCTGTTGAGCTGGCACGAAATTAGCTAATACCGAGGTAAGTAAAGGCGTACTCGACCAATGGGAGGTCACCGTGTTTGAGATTCGAAAGGCACGCCGGGGTTTTGCCTCGATGTCAGCAGAGAAGCAGCGCGAAATTGCCAGCAAAGGCGGCCGAGCCGCTCATGCCAAGGGAACCGCGCACGAATGGTCAGCCGATGAAGCGCGACGCGCCGGACGCAAGGGTGGCCAAGCCAGCCGAGGCGGACGGGGCAAGCTTCCGTCTGTCGGATAGTTTTCTGGCACGTTTGTAAGAACACGACACTCGGGAAGAGAGAAGTGCTGCGCCACCTACCCCTGGCCGGTACTTCTCACTTCTCACCATCTCGTCCCTTCCCTCAATAAGCCTTCTCAGTCTTCTCAACCTGCACGCGCGCATCGTTGAAGCACGCGCCACCACCCAAATCCGACAAGCTGTCGGGCGAGAGCGCGTTCGACGTGTAGCCGTTCGCCGTATTACGACGCCACACCCCCTTAGGCATGGCGACGGTGCCGGGCCTCATCAGGTGCGTGAGGTGCGCCTTGATGCGTACTTCCCCGAGCCCGTTCCAGACCCGCAGCCCATCGCCCTCCTGCACCCCGCGCGCTGACGCATCGTCCGGGTTCATTTCTAACCGCACTTCGGGGCGAGGCAATTCGCCGAGGGTTGAACTGATGGTGCGATCGCTTGCAGGTGAAATCAACGCCAGGGGAAACTCCGAGGTGCCGGGATCCGGCTGGTAGCCGTAGAGGCCCATCGGTGCCTGCGTATCGAGCGCTTTGGGAAACAGGTCGACCTTGCGGTCAGTGGTTTTCGGAAACACGTCCACGAATTGCACGGGACGTCCGTCGTGCGGCGGCGCCGCTTTCCAGTTCTCGCGTAAGTCGTTGCCAACTTGCTGCGGCAGGTGGCCGAGCACCGCGAGCATCGATTCAAGGTCGTCTTCGGGGTCCCCCTCGACTGACAGTTCCAGGCGGCGGGACAACTCAAGGAAGACATCGCTGTTTGGCCGCGATTCGCCGACCGCATCGATTACCGGCTTGCCCAACTGCAGGGTGATCGGGCCGTAGCCGCGCGCGAAGTCGTAGTGTTCGAGAAACGTAGTAGCCGGCAGCACAACGTCGGCATACATCGCCGAGTCGGTCATCACCTGATCGAACACTACCGTGAAGAGATCTTCGCGCTCGAAGCCGCGAATTACGCGGCGCTGATCGGGCAGGATCGCGACGGGATTGCAGTTGTAGACGAACAGCATGTTGACCGGCGTGCCTTCCGGCTCGGTCAACACGCGGCCGACCTTGTTCATGTTGACGGCGCGGGTGGGTGGTTCGGCATCGGTGAGCCACGTGCGATCGATATTCCACGATGCCGAGTTGCTCATCGAGAACCCGCCGCCGCGCACGCCGAACTTGCCCGCGACTGCAGGCAGGGCGAGGACGGCTGCCGCGGCGCTGCCGCCGTTGCGGTTGCGCTCAAGCCCCCATCCGCACTTGACCAGTGCGGGCGACGCCTTCGCATAGCGCTCGGCCAGTCCGCGCAGTTGCCCGGCATCGATGCCGCTCACGTCAGCGGCCCGCTCGAACGTCCACGGTTCGGCCTTCGTGCGCAGCTCGCCGGCGCCGTTGGTGTGCTGATCGAGGAAAGCCTGGTCGGCGAAGCCCTCTGCAAAGAGGTAGCGATGAATGGCCAGTGCCACCGGGAGGTCGGTGCCGGGCCTCACCGCCAGATGCAAGTCGGCCTGCCGTGCCACCGTGGTGGCGCGCGGGTCGAGCACCACGACATAAGCGCCATTGTCGCGTGCGTCTTTGAGGAACGGCATCAAGTGAATGCCCGACACGCCGGGGTTCACGCCCCAGATGATGATCATCTTGGCCGACGGATAGTCTTCGTAGCTGACCGATGCCATCTTGCCGTACAGGCCCTGGTTGGCCGCGCCGGTCGGCGCCGCGCACACCGTGCGCAACAGGCGCGAGGTCCCAAGCCGGCGGAACAGGATCGCATCCGCGTAGTCCTGTGTCATGAAGCCGTTCGAGCCGCCGTAGCAAAGTGGCAGGATGGTTTCGGCTCCCCCGGAGGCGCTCGCTTCCCGCATCTTGGTCGCGATCAAGTCGAGCGCATCGTCCCAGCTGACGCGCTTGAACTGCCCGGCCCCCTTGGCGCCGCGCCGGATTGCCGGGTAGAGTAGGCGGTCGTCGCCGTAGACGCGCTCGTGAAAGGTCCGCACCTTGGCGCAGATGTAGCCGTTGGTGATGTGGTTGTCCTTCGACCCATCGATCTTCGTGATGCGGCCCGACCGTAGTGTCACGTCCAGCGTGCAGGCATCGGGACAATCGAGCGGACACGCGGTTTGGACGTTGGATTCCGTGGGAGCAGCGCCTGGCTTCGCCATACGCTCCTAGAATAGAGGAGATGGCACGCCTACCCCAAGTGGTGATCATCGGCGGCGGCTTCGGCGGGCTGTCGGCGGCACGCACGCTCAGTAACGTGGCCTGCGAGGTGACGATCATCGATCGTCACAATCATCACGTCTTCCAGCCGCTGCTTTATCAGGTAGCCACGGCCGGCCTGTCGCCGGGCGACATTGCCTCGCCGATTCGCTGGATCCTGCGCAAACAGCCGCGTTTGCGGGTGCTGCTGGGTACCGTTGAACGCATCGACAGCAGCGCGCGCCAGGTCTGGATGGACGGTCACGACGCCCTGTCGTACGATTACCTGGTCGTGGCGGCGGGCGCCACGCATTCCTATTTTGGCCACGACGAATGGAGCAGGGTTGCGCCCGGCCTCAAGACCCTGGACGATGCGCTGGCGATTCGGCGGCGGCTGCTGCTGGCGTTTGAACAGGCGGAACGTGAACCTGACGGCGCCCGGCAACGCCGCCTGCTGACGTTCGTGATCATCGGCGGCGGCCCGACCGGCGTGGAAATGGCCGGCGCGCTCGCCGAAATCGCGAAGCAGGCGCTGCGGTCCGAGTTCGACGCGATTGACCCCGCGTCGGCGCGGATCCTGCTGATCGAGGCGGGGCCCTCGATCCTGCCCGCGTTTCCGGAAACCTTGCGCGCGTCGGCGAGGCGCGCCCTCGCCAGGCTCGGCGTCGAGGTACTCGAAGGCACGGCGGTCACACACGTGGAGGAAGGGGCAGTGAGCATGGGCGGTGAGCGCATCGACGCACACACCATCATGTGGGCGGCCGGCGTGGCCGCCGCGCCGGTGGCGCGCGACCTCGGACCTGCGCTCGATCGCGCGGGGCGCATCAACGTCGAGCCCGATCTGTCGGCACCCGGCCATGCCGGCGTGTTCGTGGTCGGCGACCTTGCGAGCTTCCTGCACCAAACCGGCAAGCCGTTGCCGGGGGTTGCGCAAGTGGCCAAGCAGCAGGGCGCACACGCCGCTCGCAACATCGCCCGGTTGATTCGCGGTGAGCAGACCCGGCCGTTTCGCTACCTCGATCCCGGTAACATGGCCACGATCGGCCGGGCGAACGCGATCGCCGATTTCGGCTTCCTGCAAGTATCTGGTTTCCTTGGATGGCTGATGTGGCTATTCGTACATGTGTTGTTTCTGATTGGCTTCCGCAATCGCCTGTCCGTCTTGCTGCAGTGGGCCGCGGCTTATCTCACCCACCAGCGAAGTGTCCGGCTGATTACGCGCAACCCGGGCTCTTGATTGCGCAAGCGGTCGCGCGTTCGGTGCTATCCTCCTCTGCTCGGGGACCTTCAGTGGGGCCTCTCGACGAAAGCGCAGCGATGAGCAGAACCGCTCGTCGACGGATTCTGGGCTGTTCCGATAAAGCGGCCTGCTTACTTATCGAACCTATTTTCCATTAGAGCTGTGCACGCCGGAACCGTTGTCGGACCGTACCAGATCGTCCACCAGCTAGGAGCTGGTGGCATGGGCGTCGTGTGGCTGGCGGAAGACACGCGGCTGCAGCGCAAGGTCGCCTTGAAGACGGTCAAGGGCGCCGACGCCGATACCACTGACGGCCGCCAGCGCTTGATGCGCGAGGCGCGCGCCGCCGCCACTCTCAATCATCCCAACATCGCCACCGTGCACGATGTGCTCGATGTCGACGGCCAGGTCGTGGTCGTCTTCGAGTACGTGGAGGGCGACACGCTGGCAGCGCGCCTGCAGCGCGGCCCCATGTCGGTGGCCGAGGCGGTTGAAATTTCCTGGCAGCTCGCCGACGCGCTGGCATCCGCGCACGCGCAAGGTGTGATCCATCGCGACCTCAAGCCGTCGAACGTGGTGCTGGGGCCCGACGGCCGCGCCAAGGTCCTGGACTTCGGCATCGCCCGCCTGGTGCCGGCCGGCGCCGACCTGTCGGCCACCGCACCCGGCACGGTGGGCGGCGGCCTGGTCGGCACCCCTGGCTACGCGGCGCCGGAGCAATACCTATCGCGTAACGTCGATGGCCGCGCCGATCTCTACTCGCTGGGCGTGATGCTCTTCGAAATGGTCGCCGGGCGGCGCCCATTTCCCGGCAGCGACGCCATCCGTCTCGCGAGCTCAGTGCTCCGAGACGATGCCCCGAAGTTGACGAGCGCTGGACCGTGGGTGCCGCCGCAATTGGCGCAACTGGTCGAGCGGCTGCTCGAGCGCGAGCCATCGCGGCGGCCGGCCTCTGGCGAAGAGGTGTTGATCGAACTGAGTCCGCTTCGTGACATCGAGTCGTCGCCGCTGGCGCGCCGCACGGTGCTGGTGCGCCAGCACGTCCCGACCATCACGCTGGTGGTCGCGGCACTGACGTTGATGGCGGTGGCGGCCATCGTCGTCTGGCTGCAATGGAACGCGCGTCCCCTGGGGCCTGAAGCGCCGGTCATCGCCGTGTTGCCGCTCACCAATTCAAGCGGCGATCCCGCCAACGACTACCTTGGCGCCGGCCTTGCCGAAAGCCTGATTACCGGTCTCGCGTCCGTGCCCCGCGTCACCGTGCTGTCGCGATCGGCGGTCGAGGAGAGCCGCCAGCAGAATCCCGATCGCGCCGGTTTCGTGCGCTCCCTCGACGCCAGCTATATCGTCACCGGCTCCGTGCAATCGATCGCCGACCGTTTGCGGGTCACGCTGAATCTCGAGCGGCCCGATGCGTCAGTGGCGTGGGGCGAAACGGTCGAGGGGCCGGTCAAGGAACTGTTCGAGCTGCAAACCCGTCTGGCGACGGCCCTCGGTAACGCGATTGCCGACCAGACGCCGTCGGCCGAGCGAGTGGCGCCGGCCGCGCCCACCACCGCCAGTGAGCCGGCCCAGATGTCGTACTGGAAGGGCCGCGCGCACCTCGATCGACGCGATCTCACTGGCAGCATTCAGGCGGCACTGAAGGAATTCGGTGATGCAGTGGCGATCGATCCCAAGTTTGCGGTGGCTCACGCCAGTCTGGCCGAGGCGCAATGGGCCATGTATACGCAGACCAACGACCAGAGTTGGGCCGAGAGCGCAATGACCTCGACGACCCGGGCGATTGCGTTAGAGCCGGAGCGCCCGAGCGTACGGTATATCGCTGCGCTGACACTGTTCCGCAGTGGCCGATTCCAGGCAGCGAATTCCGAAGTCGAACGGGCCCTGGCTCTACAGCCGACTTACGAAGATGCCATCCGCCTGCATGCCACCGTGCTGATGCGAAGCGGCGATCTCGACCGCGGCTTGGCCGAGTTTCAGCGACTGATGACGATCCGACCGAATTCAGTATCGCTGTTCAGCGACATGGGTCTGGCCCTTTACGCCGCGGCTCGCTATCCAGGGGCGCTCGAGGCATTCGAGCGCGCCATCCAGTTGTCACCCAGTTCGGCTGTGAGCCTGGTTCGAGCGGGCTCGGCCTCGCAAATGATGGGGAACGACCAGCAGGCGCTCGGCTTCTACGAACGCGCCAATGCCATCCAGCCGCGCGCCGAGACGTTTTCGAACATGGGAACGATCTATTATCGGCTCGGCGACCATGCAAAAGCTGCCAGCGCCTACGAAGGAGCACTGCTGATTCGCCCGATGGGAGCGATCCAGCATCGGAACCTTGGCGATGCGTACGCGCATCTTGGCCGGAAGGCGGATGCCATGCGGGCTTACCGGCAGGCGGTGACGCGGGCTGAAGCCGAGGTGTCGGTCAGCCCCTCCGACGCACGAACCATTGCGCGTCTGGCGGTGTACCAGGCGAAGGCCGGCGACGATGCCGCCGCCCTGAACAGCCTGCGGCGGGCCCAGGAATTGGCGCCGCGCGACGAGCAAGTGCTGCAGCGCGCGGGCGTGGTTCATGTCCTGGCGGGCCGCACCACTGAATCGCTGAACGCGATCGAGCGCGCAGTTGCCGCCGGCTTGTCGCCACGGTTGATCGCCGACGAAGAAGATTTTGCACGACTACGAACCATGCCGCGTTTTGTGGCGCTGGTGTCAACCCCAACTGAGGTGAAGCGATGAGCAAAAAGAAGCCAGCAACAAAAAGCAAGGCCAAGAAGTCGCCGATGAAAAAATCGGCTCCCAGCAAGGCGGCCCCCAGGAAGAAAGCGGCGGCACGCAAGGCCCCGACACCGGCAGTAAGTTCTGCCGTTCCGAGCAACCGCACCGCGGCGGCGACGATCTTCTTGTATAAGACTGACGGCGGCCATCGCGTTCGCACCTCGCCGCAGTTGCTACCGGCTGGTCCCGGTTTCATCGAGTGGACGGTGGTTAATCTCACCTCCGACGAGCACGTCGATGTTGAAATTAGCTGGCCGGAGGGCGGACCTTGGGGCGACGCCCCGATCTATATCAAGGGCGGCAATGCGAGGGTCAGTTGCCAGGGCGCCAAGGACGGCCGCTATAAGTACAACGTGACGGCCAATGGCTATACCGAAGATCCCGAGGTTGATATCCCCTGGAACTAGGCTTTACCGCCGCTCAGGGCGCAAAACCCGTCCAACCAGGGCAGAGGTAAACGCACCATTTCGCCGCACCAATTCGCCGTTGACGATGATGTCGTTCATCCCCTCGGCGAGTTGGTGCGGCTTCTCGTAAGTGGCCGCGTCGTTCACCTTCGCCAGGTCAAAGATCAAGACATCCGCAAACGCGCCGGCGCGTAGCTGGCCGCGGTCCTTCAAGCCAAACACCGTTGCCGGTAATGTCGTCATCGAGCGCACGGCACCGGCAATGTCGATGGCGCCGCGCTCGCGGACGTAGCGCTTCAGCTTGCGCGCGAACGCGCCGTAGGCGCGCGGGTGAGGCACGCCGACGCCCATCGGCACGAGGTCGCCATCGGTGCAGGTCATCGTCCACGGCTGCCGCATGATGCCTTCGATGTCGCCTTCGGACATATTGAACGACACCAGGCTGGCATCTCCCTTTTCCAGCATCTTGAGCGCAAACTCTTCGGGCGCCATCCCGGCTCTCGCGGCCAGCGTGGCAAGCCGCTGCCCCTCGAACGACGGGTCCGCCGTGTAGCGGCTGATCATCAGCGTCTCGGCGCCGCCGCGCCGGGCGATGTTGGTCTTGACGTCGGCGCGAATCTCGTCGCGCAACTCGCCAAGAATGCGTTTCATCATCGCCTCGCGTCCGCCGACCTGGGCCGAGCGCGGCATCAGGGCGCCGACGATGCCGGTGCCGCTGGCTTCGTAGGGATACTGGTCGGCAAACACCTGGACGCCCCGGCCGCGCGCCGCTTCAATTCGCTCGATCAGCGTCTTCGACAACCCCCAGCTCGCGGGCCCCAGCGCCTTCATGTGCGACACCACACCGGTGACGCCACCCTGTTCGGCAATGTCGATGACTTCCTGGACCGCGGCGACCACGCCGATCGTGTAGTCGGATTCATCGCGAATATGACTGGAGTAGACGCCGCCGAACGGCGCCGTGGCCCTGGCCATCGCCACGACCTCCGCGGTCTTCGAATAGCTGCCGGGCGCGTAGTAGAGACCGCTCGACAAGCCGACCGCCCCGGCAAGCATGCCCTGGCGGGTGAGCTCGACCATCTTCGCGACTTCGCCCGCGTCCGGATCGCGGTCTGACATGTTCATCACCGCGCGGCGAATCGAGCCGTGCGGTACGAACTGGCCGACGTTAGTGCCAATGCGCTGCTTCTCGTAAGTGGCGCGCTGGGCGGCCAGGTCAACCGGACCGCCGCCATCGGGATTCACGAACACGGTCGTCAGCCCTTGCGCCAGCAGTGGCTGACCATGTTTCAACACCTCGGTCGCCAGTCCCTCGCCGGCATGCGAGTGCACGTCGATGAAGCCGGGCGTCACGAACCGGTCGGCCGCGTCGATGACGGTCTTCGCCGTCGCATCGGTGAGAGTGCCCATGGCGCGGATGCGGTCGCCGGTGATTCCGATGTCGGCGCGATACCAGGGATTGCCGGTGCCATCGAGAACGCGACCATTCTTAATCAGAATGTCGAACGTGGGGGCTTGGGCACCCAACGACAAGGGAGCCAAGAGTGCCAAGAGTGCCAAGCGTGCGAAGCGCATGGCGCGAATTATCCCTTGAGTGGCAGGACGTAGCGAATGTATTCGCCACTAAAACCGCGGCGTTCGTACAGGGCACGGGCGCGGCTGTTGGTGACCAGGGCGCTCAGCGTCAGCCGATCTGAATTGCGCTCTCTGGCCCAGGCCTCCGAGCGATCGAGCAAGGCCGAGCCGACACCTTTTCCCTCGGCGTCAGCGGCAACGGCGAGGACCGACAGGTGCGCGTGCGGCCGCTCGTTGAAGTAATCAACCAGGGTCACCAGATATGCGCAACCGGCCTGCCGGCCATCTGTCTCGGCGACGAACAACGCCTCATCTGGCTTGGGATCGCGGAACCATTCGGCAAGCGCGCGCCGATCGCCATCCGCCAGTTCGTCCTTCGTGCGAAAGGCCGGCACCTCGAACGACACCAGGCGATCGGCCATGGCGAGCACGAAGTCGCGGTCGGACGGTTGGGCGGGACGAATGGTCATCCGGCGACGAGCGACGCCTTTTTCGGATACTTACGCTCGACGTAGTCGTCCAACAGTTGCTGGAAGGCGAGCGCCAACTCTTCGTAGGTGCCTTTTAGCGTGGTCGCGTGCACACCGTCGATGAACACGGGGCAGTGGGGCGCCTCACCCGTGCCCGGCAGTGAAATGCCGATGTTCGCCGCCTTCGATTCGCCGGGACCATTCACGACACAGCCCATCACGGCCAGCGTCAGGGTCTCCACGCCTTCGTAGCTCTTCTTCCACGCCGGCATCTGCTGGCGGATGTAGCCCTGCACCGCTTCGGCCAGTTCCTGGAACGTGCTGCTGGTCGTGCGTCCGCAGCCCGGGCAGGCCGTCACGCTGGGCGCAAACGTACGGATGCCCAGCGACTGCAGCAGTTCGCAGGCGGCATAGACCTCTTCGCGCCGATCGCCGCCGGGGCGCGGCGTCAGCGACACGCGCACCGTATCGCCAATGCCCTCGGCGAGCAGTACGCCCATGGCCGCCGACGACCACACCAGGCCCTTGGTGCCCATGCCGGCTTCGGTCAACCCAAGGTGAAGCGGCTGCGTGGTCTGGCGCGCCAGCGCGCGATAGACGTCAATCAAGTGCCGAGGCCGCGACAGCTTGCACGAGATGATGATCTGATCCGGGCGCAGGCCGGTTTCGATCGCCAGCTCCGTGGACTGCACGGCCGACAGCACCATGCATTCACTAATGATGTCATCCGATTCCTTGCCGAGATTGCGGTCAGTGTTCTCCTGCATCTTCGCCATCACCAGCTCCTGATTGAGGGAGCCGCCGTTGACGCCAATGCGCACAGGCTTGCCGTGATCGATCGCGACCTGGCAGATGGTGGCGAACTGTTCGTCGCGCCGCTTGCCGGTGCCGACGTTGCCAGGGTTGATGCGGTATTTGTCGAGCGCGCGCGCGCAATCGGGCTGGCGCGTGAGCAGCAGGTGGCCGTTGTAGTGGAAGTCGCCGATCAGCGGCGCCGTGCAGCCGGCGTCAAGCATGCGCTGCTTGATCTCGGGGACTGCGGCCGCCGCTTCGGGCACGTTGACGGTGACCCGCACCATCTCCGAGCCAGCCTGCCACAGCTCAATGCACTGCTGGGCGGTGCCCTTCGCATCGGCGGTGTCGGTCATGGTCATCGACTGCACGACGACCGGCGCGCCGCCGCCGACCATGACGTTACCGACCTGGACGCCGACCGTTCGATGCCGCTTGTCTATCGTCAACATGCGCAAATCCCCAAGCCCCCAAAGCCCCCAAGCCCCCAAGCCCCTATTCCTCAGTCCAGCCTTCAGCGGCCAGCGACCGCTTAATTTCGTCCGCGCGGAAGACCGCGATTTCGGTCGTCTCGTAATTCTCGACCCGGTCCATCTGGTCGCTGGAAAAGAAGGCCAGGGTGTAGGGCGGACCGCCGGGCAGTATCACCGCGCGGGCATGCTCGCGTCCGGTCTTAAACAACCGCCACAGAATGGTCGGAGCTGCCGACTGCACCTACTCAGGATACAACGCCGTCGTGTCGCGTGCCGAGTCGAGCAGGGCCGACAATGTTGCGGCGGCGTAACGGCTGTCGGCGAACGTCACGACTGATGGCGCCCCGTCGAGGGCGGACTGCTCGAAGTGTTCAATCTGCCGCACAAACAGTTCCGGCGAGCCGGCGACCTCGATGGTTTCGACGCGGCCGCCCCGCTCGATTACCAGGGATTCCCGGACACCGGGCTTGAAAGGGTTCGGCACCGTCAACGCGCCGTCGCTACCCAGCACTTCGAGCCAGGTGCGCAGCGCCGCGCGAAATCCGGAATAGATCGTCGCCGTCGTGCCGCCAGGGAAACGCAGCATGCCCGTGAACTCTTCATCCACGCCGGTCGTATGCCAATGCGCCGAGCCGAACACCATCTTGGGATCGCGTCCCACAAGCAGCCGCGCGTAGGTCACCGGGTAGCAGCCGACGTCCCACAGCGAGCCACCGCCGAGCGCCGGATCGAGCCGCGGGTCGGAGGCGTTGGTCAACGCGAACGTGAATCCAGACACGATCGCGCGCACCCTGCCAATTGCCCCGCCATGGACGAGTTCGAGCACCTTGGCCGTCAGCGGTTCGTGGCGATACATGAAGCCCTCTTCCACGACCACCTTCGCGGCCGACGCGGAGGCGTGAATGCGATCGACATCGGCAGGAGCCAGGGCCATCGGCTTCTCGCACAGCACATGCTTGCCGGCGGCGACCGCGGCGAGCGTCCATGGCACGTGATGACTGTTGGGGAGTGGGATGTAGACGGCGTCGATGCCCGGTTGGTCGAGCAGGGCCTGGTAGCCTGCGAACGCGCGCGGAATGTTCCACTCGGCGGCGTAGGCGTCGGCTCGGGTCCGCGTGCGGCTCGCCACCGCCACCAGCTCGCTGCGCGCCGCCAGCCGCAGGGCCGGAATCAGCCGCCGGTTGATGCGCGCCGTGCCGAGAATGCCCCAGCGCAGGGCCATCAGCCTGCTGCTCTCAGCTTCGCCAGCATGCGCCGATTGAACTCCTCGGATTGCCCGCGCGGAATCGACAGTGTTTTCCACGCCGGCCCCAGCAGGTGCTTGGCCAGGAACAGGATCTGATACGCATGGCCGGCATAGTGCGCGACCTGCCGGCTCATGGCCTTATAGACCGAGTGCGGCTCGCCGCGAATAATGACAGTGCGCTGCAGGTCGGCGTCGGTGAGTGGCGTCAGCGCACTGAACACGCACTGCCAGCCGTGCTCCCACTCCGCTGTCAGTTCGGCGCGCGTCTGCGCGACCTCCTCGAACTCTCGATCGCGCATGCGATCGGGTTTCTCGCCGTCGCTGGCTAGGAAGTCGACCCACCGCGATCGCATGTTGCCGGCCAGGTGCCGCATGATCACGGCAACGCTGTTACCGTCCGCGTCGATCTTCGTGTGTAGTTGATCGTCGGACAGTTGTTCGATCGACTTGTCGGCCAGTTTTTTGATCTTCTGGAATTCGTCGAGTGCGGCCGCGAGGATGGGCGATTCAGTCATGTTCGCCGGAATCATACCTGTCTGCGGCCGACCGGTTCGACACGCTCAAGAACGACCTGCGCCCAAGACGCGTCAGTCTCCTGACTACTCTTTGTCGTCGCCGCGTTCGGGGTTGCCGCTGCCGTCGGGTTCGTTGCCGCCTTCGGGTTCGCCGCCGTTGTCCGGGGCCGCTTCCACGGCCGGGTCCGGCGCGTCGGGGTCCGGATCCTCGTGCTTCATGAAGTCGGGCATGGCGTCGACGGCGTCTTCTTCCGAATCATCCAGGTCATACATCCGACCGGTGAACTTGGTGGGAATCGGGCCGCGCGGCTTGTCTTCCTTCTTGGTAAAGGGCTTTTTCTTGTCCTTCGGCGGGGCCGGGGGACCGAAGTTCTTGGCGCCACCGGTGGCCTCGCCGCCACCGTATCCGCCGGGACGAGGCGGGCCGCCGAAGCCCCCGCCTGGTCGCGGGCCGCTAAACCCGCCGCCACCACTGAATCCGCCGCCACCGCTGAAGCCGCCGGGCCGAGGCGGGCCGCCGAAGCCGCCGCTAGGTCGCGGCGGGCCTCCGGCCTCGCGGGCGCGGGCTTCGCTGACAGCCAGCGGACGGCCCATGAACAACTGGCCGTCGAATTTCTTGATGGCTTCTTCTGCAGGCGCGCGCTCCGCGTACTCAACGAACGCAAATCCGCGCGCGCGACCGGTTTCCCGGTCGAGCGGACGCACAATTTGAGTGGGTGGGCCCACCTGCGCGAAGTGGGTACGCAGGTCGTCTTCGGTCGCCTGATAGGGCAAATTGCCCACGAACAATCGGACTGGTGGCACTGGTGAACTCTAACGGGTGACGGCTGAAGGCAATTGGGTGATCGTGGTCAAATCCAACGTGGATGTGGAATGTTGGTTTGTCTTTGGCTTGGGCGATGAGCTTAGCAAATCTACCCGTTCGTCACAAGTCCTTCAGTTGAGCCTGGATCGCCTCAAGGCGTAATTTCAGCATTTCCCGATGAGCTGGCCGGCAGGCGGCACCCATTTGGGCCTGGGTTTCAGCCAGGGCCAGCCGGAGCCCGGCTATTCGCAGATTTCGCGCCTGCTCCTCCGGCGTCAATGCCGGGCCGCCCGCCGCCTTGCGACCGGCATCGTCTTGCTGCGACTCGATCGATTTGCTCTCCCAGCCGCGCGCCATACCTGGAGCATAGCAGTTGCTGCATTCGAGCAGATCCGACCAAGCCAGAGGGCCTGATCCCCCCGTAACCAGCGGCGCGGGCCCTGGTCGCCGCCCCGGGCTGGCAGCGCCCGGCGTGGGTTGATAAACTGGTCAGGTCCCTCGCGGGGCTGCCCAAACAGCGCCCCTACTCGACGATCTCTTCTCGCAGATCGGCGGATGGAGGTAACGCGAGTTACGGCCGGAGTGTGCCCATGACCCGCTTTACTTCCGTAACCCCTAACCTTGTGGTGCGCGATCTCGCCTCAAGCCTGGCGTTTTATCGCGATGTGCTTGGCTTCACCATTAGCATGAGCGTGCCCGATGCGGCGCCGTATGTGTTTGTCGGCCTCGAGCGCGATGGCGTGCCTGTGTTCCTCAACGACGTGACCGCCGCTGTGCACGATTTCCCCGCGATGGCGTCGACGCCGTCCGGCGGCACTTGCACCATGTTCTTCATCGTCACCAACGTTGACGCGCTGCACGCGATGGTGGCACCGCAAGCAACCATCGTGATGCCGCTCAAGACGCAGTTCTACGGCATGCGCGAGTTCGCGGTGACCGACCCGGATGGCCACGTGATCACCTTCGCGCAACGCTTGTCCGGCGACTGATGATCCTGACGACGCTGCTGGCCATGCAGTTGGCAACAGTGCCGGTTGCGACCTGCCTACAACCGGGACGAACCGGAGAAGTGCGCTCGGAATGGATGGTGTCGGCAGGCGCCGCTCGCAGCGTGGCACTGTTCGATTCCACCGGTGACCGCCACTACGGTGTGCAGACCGTGTCGTGGGGCCGCTCGTTGACCCGGCCCCATGGCCCCGGCTGGCTGCGTGGCTGCTTTGCGTGGGCCGTTGAGGCGACACCGCTCATGGTTCAGTTCGAGCCATCGCGACTTTACGGCGCTGGCGTCGCGCCGATTGTGTGGCGCTGGAACTTCCTGCCGCTGCGCAGGTGGTCGCTATTTGGCGAGTTGGCAATGGGCGGACTGTGGACGACCGAACCGATCCCGGAGAACACCCAGTCGGTGAACTTCACAGCGCACTGGGGCGGCGGCGCCAGGTGGCACACCTCACCGCGTGACAGCGTGGTGCTGTCGTACCGCTTTCAGCACTTCTCGAACGGCAACCAGCTCTCGTCGAACCCCGGCGTGAACAGTCACGTCTTATTGGCGGGCTGGTCGCGCCGTTCGTCCCGCTAGCGCTCGTAGCTTTCTCGCTTGGACGACGCCGACAACTTGACCAGATAGCGCAGCGGATCGGCGCGGAACATCTGCCGCAGTTCGTCGAGGCTCCTGGCTCCGCCATAACTAATCGACGAGCACAAGTGCTTGAGAATATCCTGCACGATTGGCCGCACCGAGCCGCGCGCCGGAACGCTGACCTCGGTCCCTTCGGCGCCGAGCGCTTCGAGATCCACCACTTCGTCGTCTTCGACGTCGAGCCGATCGCGAATCGCCTGGATTGACGCCATCCCGCGCAGCACCTTGAACGGCACCTTCACCGAGCGTTGTTGATCGGGCAGCACCACCGATTTCTGGACGACGTCGCCCGGCGTTTCTTCGGTGCCGGCAAACATGCTGCCCAGCATCACCGTATCGCCGCCGAAAAGCAGCGCTTCGAGAATGGCGCCATGCCGCTTGATGCCGCCATCGGCAATCAGCGGCACCCCGAGATCTCCCGCGCCCTGCCGGCATTCGAACAGTGCCTGCAGTTGCGGCACGCCGAAGCTGGTGGTGAGCCGTGTCGTGCAGCCGCCGCCGGGACCAATGCCGACCTTGATCGCATTGACGCCGCGCTCGGCGAGAAACCGCACGCCGTCGGCCGTCGCCACGTTGCCGGCCACCAGTTCGAGATCCGGAAAAGCCAGACGGAAGGCGTCAATCGCCTTAGCCATGACCGTCGAGTGGCCATGGGCAATGTCGATGACGATCACGTCAACGTGGGCCTTCACCAGTTCGGCCGCGCGTTCGAGGTAGTCCCCGGTCGCGCCGATCGCGGCGCCGACGCGCAAACGGCCGTGCGTGTCGCGGGTCGCAAACGGCAGGCGCTCCTGGCGGTCGATGTCTTTCGCCGTGATCAGTCCGATCAGCGTGCCGTGCTCATCGACCAGTGGCAGCTTCTTGACCTTTCGCTCGACCATCAGGCGCTCGGCCAGCGCCAGAGACAGTTCGCCATGTCCGAGCACGAGTGACGCAACGGGCGTCATTCGCGACGCGACGGCGCCTTGCGTCGTGTCGACAAATCGAACGTCCCGCTCGGTGAGCAGTCCCTGCAACCGGCGCCGATCGTCAACCACCACCAGGGTGCCCGCGCGCGCCCGCCTCATCAGCAGCGTGGCATCGGCCAACGACGTCTCCGGTGTCACGGCGTAGGGATCGCGGATGATGATGTGCTGCATCCGTTTCACCTTCTCGACTTCGCGCACCTGCGGCTCGATGTCGCCGTTGCGGAACCCGCGGTCGATGATGCCGAGGCCACCCTCTTCGGCCTGCACAATCGCCATCGGCGCGCGCGTGACCGTATCCATGTTGGCCGAGACCAGCGGACGCCTGAGCGTGATGTTCGTGGAGAAGCGGCACGACAGGTCGATGACCGATGGGTCGCGGCGCTCGATCACGCTGTAGTGCGGACGCAGCAGGAAGTCGTCGAACGTGGCGCCGCGCACCAGGTCTGCGAGGGCGTCGAAGCCTGAGGCCATGCTGCTACTTTACTGCTATCTTAGAGTCCTCTCATGCAGCTGGATTTGCCGCTTCGGGTCGCGCCCACGGTGTTCGTGCGTCACCGTTGGGCCCGGCGTTACATCCTTCGCGTCTTGGATGACGGCACGCTCCGCGTGACGCTGCCGCGCTGGGGCTCGAAGCGCGCGGCCCTGGCGTTTGTCGAAAAGAGCCAGCCGTGGATTGACAGCCAGCGGGCGTCGCGAATGGCCCGGCCGGCCCTGGTGCATCCGGATGAACCGGCGTTGCGCAAGCGTGCACTTCGCGAGTTGCCGCCGGCGCTGCGCGAACTGGCCGTTGCGCATGGTATTTCGGTGACCGGCATTTCGGTGCGCAACCAGCGCTCACGATGGGGCGCGTGTTCGGCCGCCGGAGCCATCACCTTGAACTGGCGGTTGATCCTTGTGCCCGACTTCGTGCGCGAGTACGTGATGTTGCACGAGTTGATGCATCGCCGGGAGTTGAACCACTCGGAGCGGTTCTGGCGGCACGTGCGCGCCGTGTGTCCGCGTCACCAGGAGGCGCGCCAGTGGTTGTTGAGTGCCGGGCAGCGGCTGTTCACCGGGACACCCGCAAGCGGTGAGTGTTAGGAGACCTGATGAAGCGGATAGTTGTGTTCGCGATGTGTGTGTGCGGGTTGGTGGCGGCCGGCGTCACGCGGGCGGAAGCTCAGATGAGCATGGGCGCGTTTCGCGGCTACCTCACCGGGCACGCCGGTTGGGCCACTGGCGGCGACGTCTCATCTCCGGTGTTCACGCCGGGCGTCTCGGTGTCGGTGCAGGAAGAGAGCGGCTGGGGCGCCGAGTTCGACTTCGGTTATGCGGCCGACCTCGATGCCGGCCGTCAACAACTCGAGGTGGCGACCTACATGTTCAACGGCAACTGGATTCAGCCGAAGGGCCGCGTGCGGCCGTTCGTCGCGGCGGGCGCGGGTGTCATTCAGGCCGACGGCTGCGATTTTCCTTGTACCCGTCCGGCGAGGACGTTCGATCTTGGCATCAATGCCGGCGGCGGCGCGGTGGTCGCCGTGAACGATCTCGTCGCGGTGCGCGGCGACGCGCGCTACTTCCGGACTCTCGCCGATCACCCTGACCTGCGGCGTCCCGACAACTTCGGCTTTTGGCGCGTGTCACTTGGCGTCAGTCTCGCGTGGGTGATTTCTCCCTAAGTGGTCCGCAATGGGGCGGCCTCGTGAAGAAGCCTTTCTTCCTGTCCTGGCTGCCCTGAACAACTGCTGAGCTGTCCTGTAGGCGGCACATCCATCCCAGCTTCTCGTCTGAGATCCCTGACTTTCGTCCTCACAACTAGTCGTTTTTCGCCGGTAAACGCTGGCACATGCCTTGTAAGTGATTGTCGTCAGAGGAGACACGATCATGATGAGAACCATTTTGGGATCGGCGATTGGGGGGCTCATGGCGGGCGCAGTGGCGCTCGGTGTGTCGGCACAGATGCGATCGACGCCCGCTCCCGTCATGGGCGCGGACCCGAATAGCCCGTATGCCATGACGGTGGCCAATCCGAGTGCGCTCAGCCAGGGCGCGTCCGTGCAATGCCAGCCGTACCAGGAACCGGTGGTTCGACGCGTGATCGTCGGTGGCCGCGAGGTGGCAGAAGTGACCTGTGCGACCGCGACTGGTGCACAGGCTGGGTATTACGCGCCGCAGCCCGCCTACGCGCCTCAGCCGATGTACGCGTCCGAGATGGTCTCGATGCCGGTGCAGCGCACGCGCGCCGCGGCGCGACCGGCTGTGAATCGCCAACGCGCGGTCGTGCGCGAGGCCGATCGGCGTGAGGGCCGCTCGTGGGGCAAGACCGCGATGATCATCGGCGGCAGCGCCGGCGGCGGCGCTGGCATCGGCGGCTTGATCGGCGGCAAGAAGGGCGCGCTCATCGGCGCCGCCATCGGTGGTGGTGCGGCGACGATTTACGAGTCGGCCAAGCGCTAAGCGCGGCCGATTCGGACAGGTGGCGCAGGGGCATATGTCCCCTGCGTCATCTGGTGTCTGCTAACTGTCCCGCTGGCACTTCGATCCCCGACAATCAAACCCATCCCCAGGCGGTAAGATACACGTTCGATGGTCGCCGCCGGTCCTCCGCAGCCAACGGCTCAAATGCCGGTTCCAAACGTCCCGCTGATTCACCGGCCTGGGGACGTTCCCGCATCTGCCACCCTGTCGCGTCCCCCGCTCACCGTTCGCAAGCGCGTGCTCGTCGTCGACGACGAGCAGCCGGTATTGAATCTGATGGTGCGCGTGCTGTCGATCGACAACTACGAGATTCAATCGAGCGAGTCCGGCGTCGAGGCGGCGCGGCTGCTCGACATGCCGACCTTCCTCGGCGTCGATCTGCTGGTGACCGACTTGATGATGCCGCACATGAACGGGCGCGAGTTGGCGAATGTCGTGCGTCAACGCTATCCGTCAACGCGCGTGCTTTACGTGACCGGCTTTCCCGATACCTTGTTCCAGGGTGTCAACGAACTGGGTGATGGCGAATCGTTCATCGAGAAGCCGTTCGGCGCTGAGGGCCTGCTCGAGGCGACACGCTTGCTGATGTTCGGGCAGATCTCCGACGGCCAGCCGCAACACGACAAGCGCGACGTCAAGGAGGAGTGGGTCGATGACCGCTTCCGGGCCAGGATCGTGCGCCTGTTGAAGCGCCTTCGCTTGGCCTGATCCGTATCAACTCACGTCCTGGATGCCGCGTCAGTTGCGAGGCGCTATGCTGATAGCGATGGCAATTGACGCAGGCAAGCACGTACGGCATCGATCACGGCCTGAGTGGGGCATTGGCAAGGTCGAGGGCGCCAACGGCGAGAGTGTGTTCGTCCGGTTCGGTGACCAGCTCAAGACCATCAAGACCTCATTCGCCGAACAATTTCTCGAGGTGGTGACGGCGGCGGAACTGGAAGCCAGTAAGCCCACGCCGCGAGCCGGTCCAGCGGTAGGCCACATTGCGCAATGCCTTGAGTGCGGTAAGTCCTTGACGCGAAACGCTGTGGGCGAGTGGAGGTCGTGCCCGAACTGCGCCTAGTCTTATTGGCGCGGCCGCGGCCATGAACCACTGGTGACCGGGCCCGCGTCCTACACTCCATATGCAGGCTATCTGGAACGGCGTGGTGATCGCCGAAAGCGCAGACACCGTAGTTGTCGAAGGTAATCACTATTTCCCGCCCGACGCGATCAAGCCCGAGTTCTTCCGCGCCAGCGCCAAGACGACGGTCTGCGGATGGAAAGGGCTGGCGTCGTATTACACCGTGTCGGTGAATGGCCAGGACAACCTTGACGCGGCTTGGTACTATCCAGCGCCGAAGCCCGAGGCCGCCCACGTCGCCGGCCGGGTGGCATTCTGGAAGGGTGTCTCGGTTCAACCGTGACGCGGTTCATCAAGGAGTCGCGCATCGCCGCGTCTCCGGCCGTGGTGTTTCGTTTCCACGAGAGCCCCTCGGCGCTGACGTCGCTGATTCCGCCCTGGGAGAACATGCGCGTCGCCGAGTCAAGCGGGTCCCTGAAGCCGGGCAGCCGTGTGGTCCTTAAGGGTCGCATGTTGGGATTACTGCCAGTCACCTGGGTTGCCCTGCATACCGACTATGATCCGCCGCACCTGTTTGCCGATCGACAAGTGTCGGGTCCGTTCGCGCAGTGGCATCACCGTCACGAGTTCCTGGATGACGGTGCCGGCGGCACCATCCTGCGTGATCAGGTGGACTACGCCCCGCCTCTCGGCATGCTGGGACAGTGGTTTGGGGGCTGGCTGATCACGCGACAGATCGAGCGAATGTTTGCTTACCGCCACGAGACCACGAAACGCCTGGTGGAGTCGGGGGAGTGGGAGCGGTCACGTTGACGAGCGATCCGCTGATAGCGGGGCTGCTCATGTCCCACATGTCATCGACGCTGGTGATGGCGGGCATCATCTGGTTTGTTCAGATCGTGCACTACCCGCTGTTCGCGCAGGCCGGACCTTCGGCGTTCCCCGACTATGAGCACGCCCACGCCGCGCGCACCAGCTGGGTGGTGGTCCCACCGATGGTGATCGAACTCGGCACAGCCGTCGCGCTTGTTGCGCTGGCGCCAAGTGTGTCGCCAACGGCAGTTGCGGGCCTGGTGTTGCTGACCATCATTTGGGTATCGACGTTCACGCTACAGGTGCCGTGCCACGCGCGCCTCGCGAAAGGGTTTTCTCCTGACGTCCACCGGCGGTTGGTGTCGACGAACTGGATTCGCACGGTCGCCTGGACCGCACGGGCGGCCCTGGTGTGCTGGGTCAGTTTGGCGTGACGTGCCAATGTCGCGGTGTGAAGCTCCCTCGGAACTGGGGGAGCGAAGGTTGGTGCCGGAAGAGGGGGTCGAACCCACACACTCTTGCGAGTACGGGATTTTGAGTCCCGCGCGTCTGCCAGTTCCGCCATTCCGGCCCGAACTTGGAATTATAGCCTGACCGGCGGCCTCGTTAAGGGGCGATGATCCGCAGCTTGGGGAAGTAATGCCGATACCGGCGGGCATCGCGGGTCAGGAGAGTGTGGCCGGCCACTGCAGCGTGCGCGCCGATGTAGAAGTCAGGCAGGGGTGACCGGCGCTCGCCGCCACGTCGGCGATACACGCGAAACGCCTGTCCGCCGAGGTAAAGCCTGACGACACTTCTGCAAAAATGATGGGGTTGATGACGACGGGCCCCCGGTCCCGACAGAACTGGAGCATCGCGTCCGACCAGGATCGCCACTCCGACTCGTCGTCCAGGAGATCGATCAGGACGTTCGAATCAATCAGCGTCGAGTTCATCGGGCTCGTCACGCAGCAGCGCCATCAATTCCTTGCTGCTCATGATCATTTTTCCCGTCCCACTCGCGCGAATATGCTTCACCAGTTTCTCGCCTGGACTCAGGCGGATCGGCTTTGGGGTTGAGCACGGCTCGCCCGTCCTCGACCGAAAACTCAACCTCGGTGTTGGGGTGCAGGCCCAGCTCTTCGCGGATGTGCTGCGGAATGGTGACTTGGCCCTTACTGGTAATTCGCATGGTAAGACTCTTACTGGTAGGAATCCTACCAGGCCGCTGCCAAGGTTTGGTTACTGGCGCGAACCGCTCCAGGTTCCGTTGCAGGTCCCTCCCGTAAAAGTGCCAGTCAGCGACCGCCGGTCCGCGGCCAACGTTGCGGTGAACGTGTAAAGCGCGTCAACGATCACCGCGAACTGCAGGGTGTTACCAGTGATCGTGACGTTCACGGTCTGGTTCACGACCTGCACCGCGGGGATGTTGATGACGAACTCGTGGAACCCACCGGCATTTCGGCGCAGCAAGCCCGTCCACTGCACCGATGACGGCAGGCTGGCGGCGCAGCCGGCCCCCTTGGTGATGGTTCCGGCCCAGTTGCCAAACACCGGATCGCCAGCGGCTTGATTCACGGTGACCGTTTGCCCGGCGATGGTCAGCGTCGCGCTGCGGGCGTCACCCAGGTTCTCAGAGACGGTGATGCCCACCGTTCCGGGGCCCGAGCTGCTGGTCGCTGACGTTACCGTGAAGAACGATCCGCTCGAAGTCACGCTCCACGCGCAGCCGCTATTGGTGGTGACGCCAATTGATGCAGTGCCGCCGACACCTGCCATGCTCAGCGTCGTGCTGCCGAGCGTGTACGAGCATGCCGCCGTGGGCGGTGGCGCGGGAGTGGGCGACGAGGGCGAACTGGAACACGCTGCCACCCCCGCGAGGGAAACGATCAAACTTGATAACCAAAGTCGACGCACACGACCTCCGGGATCGAGGGTAGCGCTGGCCGCAGGCCCACACAAGCTCAGGCGCAGCCGCGAGCGAGAGGGTGGGTCATGGGCGGGGGACCCATGCCAGTGCGACCAACTGCACCGACACGCCACCGCGCTTGGGCTTCACCAGCACGCGCTCGAGCGCTTCAGCCGACAGGTCCCAGTCGGCCGACACCGCCTGCAGATCGGTCTCGAGTTCCGCCTGCAGATCCGTCTGCTGCTGCGTGAGCGCGGTCACGTTCTCCGAGGCGCGGGTCACATCCTGCGCCTCGCGGCCGACCTTGCCCATGCCACGCGCCGCCGTCGTGGCGCGACCGAGCGTGCTGGCGCTCACGGCTTTGCGGCCGAGCAGGGCGCCAAAAATCGTCGCGCCAATCGACACGGCGGCCGACATCTTGGCGCCCGTCGCTTGTTCGCTCTGCACCTGCACGGCCTGCTCGGCGCGACGAATGCGGTCCTCAATCGCGGTGAGCTTGGCCGCGTACTTGTCCCGGACCTTGGCCAGCGCGGCATCGCGGGCCTCGCGCGCGTCACTGCCAAGCCTGATGCGGAAGTCGCGCTCAGATTCATCGGGTGCCGACAGGACCTTGGCTCGCGGGCTCTTGAACAGCTCAATCGACTGCGACTGCGCCGCCCATCGCGCAAAGTCTTTTTCCCAGGTGGCGTAACTCCTGGGTTTCGCGGCGGCCGCCGGCAGCGGCGCGAACCTGGCCGACGATCTCTCAGGTGACGTCAGCAGGTCCTTCACCGCGAAGTCAGCCGGTTCGGCCTGCTCCCAGTCCACCGCGACCGGACCCTCCGCGATCGGCGTGAGCACTGCGATCTCGCGCGTTTCATCGAGCCCGAGTTTGGCATCCGAGTACGAGACCCTCGCGACGCCAAGCACCATCGGCACAGACGAGTCGCCGCCAGGCACGAAGTACTGCTGAATGCCGGGATCGAGGATCGGCCAGCCGGCGCTCGCGTTGGTTTGCTGAGCGAGCTTCGGTGAGGTCTCGCCAGATTGGCCTTCGGCTGCGTTGGCCGGTACCTTGGCCACAGCTGGCACTGACGAAGCCGTCAGCGTCCTGATCTCGTCTCGTCCAAGCGGCCCTCGTAAATAAGAGAGCGCCCAACGGGTTTCGAAGACCACCGGCTCTTTCTCGTGCACGTTGTGCAAGAGGAACACGCGCTTGCCGAGCGACGACAGCAGCTGATCCAGGTGGGCGCGATCGAAGCTGGCGCCGGCCGTGCCGGCCGCGCCTTCAAGGCCATCGAGCACGCGGGCCTTGTCCCGATCGGTCTGCAGTCGGCCCAGCATCCACGTGCCGGCGTTGGCGAGCGCCTTGTAATCCAGGTCCACCGGATTCTGCGTGGCCACCGTCAGGCCCAACCCAAACGCGCGTGCCTGCTTCAGCAGCGTGAGCAATGGCGCTTTCGACGGCGGATTGGCCACCGGTGGCAGAAAGCCGAAAATCTCGTCGAAGTAGACCAGGGCTCGCAGGCTCGATGTGCCGCGCTGGCTGCGCATCCAGCCAACCAGTTCGTTCAAGAGGAGCGACACGAAGAACATCCGCTCCTGATCGTCGAGGTGCGACAGGGTGATGATGCTGACCCGGGGCCGCCCGTTGTTGCCGTACAGCAGCTTGTCGATGTCGAGCGGCTCGCCTTGCAGCCACGCGCCGAAGCCGGGCGCCGCCAACAACTGGTTCAGTTGCATGGCCAGCTCGAAGCGTTCCTTGGCGGGGTAGAACGATTCGAGATCGAGCACGCCGACCTTGGTGAGCGGCGGCGACTGCACCTGCGCAATCAGCGCCGGCAGGTCGAGATCGATACCGGCCCTCCAGGCTTCGGTGAACAAGGTGGAAACGAGGATGTGCTCGCGGCTGCGGAACGGTTCAGCGTTGACGCCGGCCAGCGTCAGCACGCTGGTTGCGGCCGTTGTCACCCGGTCCGACAGCAGCTCCGGGTCGTTCAGAATTGCCGGCTCGGGCGCCGAGAACGACCTGACGATCGAGATCGGCCGGCCACTGGAACTGCCGGGCGTGTAGAGGGCAAACTCGGCCGCGTCGCGCAGCCGTTGGATCCGCGATCCGTCCTGGCCCCACTCGGCCAGTCCCTTGGCCCACCGCGCCGCTTCGGCCTGCCCAAACGCCTCGGGTGACTGACCGACCCGACGAGCCTCATCGGGGTTTACCCACGGCGTAAACTCCGCCGCCGACAATCCTGGAAACGTCAGCAGCAGATTGCCGAGGTCGCCCTTTGGATCGATGGCAATGACGGGCACGCCGTCAATGGCGGCCTCTTCGATCAGATCTACGCCCAGCCCGGTCTTGCCGCTCCCGGTCATGCCGACGATTACCCCGTGAGTGACCATGTCGGACGAGTCGTACAGCACCGGCAGGTCGCCGCGCGTCCTGCTGGCCGGGTCGACCTCACGACCAAGGTAGAACAGGCCGAGCTTTTCGAAGTCGGTCACTGGCGCACCCTCCCGTCTGCCCGGTAGAGGAACAGCATGCGGCTGCGGCCCTCGGCATCGGTAAACGAGTCGGCCTTCTCCGGCGTCCAGTCGCCCATGCCGAACGAGTGGGCGACGATGCGAGCACCTGGCTTGAGCTGCTTGGTGAGAATGGGGCGCAGTTTGAGGTTCGACGCCGAGAGCAGATAGAGAGTCACGACCGACGCGCCCGATACGTCGGTCGTCATCGCGTCCTGCAGCTTGAAGGAGACGAGGTGCTCGACCCCAGCGGCCTTCGCGTTGGCATTCGCCTCGGCAATGCGTTGCGGGTCGATATCAACCCCAACACCGCGCGCACCGTAGTTCTTGGCCGCGGCAATGGGGATGCGGCCGTCGCCGCAGCCCAGATCGATCACGACATCACTCTTGTTGACCCCGGCCAGCGTCAACATCCGCTCGACGACCTCCGGTGGAGTCGGCACATACGGGGCCAGTTGAGGGGCATCGGGTCGCTTGGGCGCTGGGGCCTGACTGTCTGCAAACGTGCCGGTAGTCAGAATGGTGGCCAGGCCGAGCTGCAGGACAAATTTGAACATGTGCGTGAGCATATCAAGGCCCTCTTAACAGGGGGGTAAAAGCGCCTAACCGTGTGTCGAATCAGGGGTTACTCGGGGCGGGTGTGGTCGCCTTGAATTCACGAAAAGGAGCCTTTTTTGGCCTATTTCCGTTGATTTTGCCTGTTTTCTCGGCTATACTCACTGAACTTGATAGCGCACTCAGTCCTGCCAGTATCACCATCTCGAAACGAGGGGCACGTGGGATTTAAGATCGGTGACAAGGTCATTTACCCGAATCATGGGCTCGGGGTTGTCGAGAAGGTCGAAGAGAAGACCATTCTCGGAACCACTTGTGGATTTTTTCACCTTCGGATTCTTTCGAACGAAACGACCGTCTTAGTGCCCGTAGCTAACGTCGACAACGTTGGATTGCGCCGCGCGATTACGGATGAAGAAGTTGAACGACTGTTCCAGCTGCTGGGCGACGGCAAGATCGACAACCACCAGAACTGGAAGGGTCGCTTCAAGGACAACTCCGACAAGATGCGCACCGGCTCGATTTACGACATGGCCGATGTGCTGAAGAGCCTCACGTTTCTGGCCAAGTCGAAGAGCCTGTCGTTCCGCGAAAAGCGCATGCTCGATCGCGCCAAGGCCCTGATCGTTTCGGAGATTTCCGAAGTGATGCGGACCACTGCGGCCGACATCGAAGAGCGCGTGAACACCGCGCTCGAGAAGTGCTTCGTCCAGAAGGCGCGCTCGGCGCAGCGGGCCGCGACCCGCGCGACCAAGGCCGCCCCGGCGAAAGCGGTCGCACGCGTGACGCCAGTGGCGGCTCCGGCTCGTCGCCAGGCCCGCGCGTCGTAATTCCCTAGGACGCCGGGTTCATTTTTCCTTGAAACAAGGGAAGAAATGAGCCTGGCGTCTTTGATTGCCGGGGTCAGGTCTGTACTGACCTACCTCGTCGTCTCCGTGTACGTCCTGATCGCCGGCCCCATTGGTCTCGGCATCGCCATTCCCTTCAAACTTAAAGGTGTGCTCTACGAGCTTGGGCACATCGGCGTCGGCCTCGCCCTGGGGCTGGCGGGAATCCGTTACCGGGTGACCGGAGCGGAGAAGGCCCCGGCCGGGCGAGCGGTGGTCTTCTGTTCCAACCACGAAAGCAACGTCGACCCGCCCGTACTGTTTCAGGCGCTGCACCGTCGGTTGCATGTGCTGTTCAAGGCCGAGCTCAAGAAGCTGCCCATCCTCGGCAAGGTTATGCTGGCTGGCGGCTTCGTCGCAGTGGAGCGCGAGCGCAAAGAGGCTTCGATGGCATCGATCGATCGCGCGGCCGATTCCATTCGCGCCGGTAACTCTTTCCTGATTTTTCCGGAAGGCACCCGCAGCCGGACCTCGGAGCTCTTGCCATTCAAGAAGGGCGGCTTCATCATGGCCATCAAGGCGCAGGCGCCGATTGTGCCAGTGGCCATTTCTGGCGGCCGCGATGCCATGCGCAAGGGCAGTTGGTTCGTCCGGCCCGTCATGTGCCGCATTCGCATTGGCGAGCCGGTGGAAACGACCGGGATGGGCGTTGACGATCGCGACGAGTTGATCGGAGTGGTGCGCGCCCGAATCGAAGCGTTGCTGAAGACGTAAAGGGGGCTGGCCCCCATGGTCCTATGGAGATACTCGCCACCCTCGGACGCACGCTGGGGTTCTCGCTCGCCGCGGGCGTCAACCTGTACGCCACAGTGGCGGTGCTTGGACTGGCGGCGCGCTTTGACTGGGTGCAACTTCCCGAACAGTTTCAGATCTTCGACAACCCCTGGGTGATCGGCGTCGCCGGCGTGCTCTACGTAGTCGAGTTTGTCGCCGACAAAATCCCGTGGGTCGACTCAATCTGGGATTCGGTGCACACCGTGATCCGGCCAGTGGGCGGCGCCTTGATCGCGGTCGCCGCGCTCGGCGATGCGTCGCCGGTGATGGTCGGCCTGATCGCGCTGCTCGGCGGCACCGCGGCGGCTGGCAGTCACCTCACCAAGGCCGGCACGCGTGTCGCCATTAACACCAGCCCAGAACCGTTCACCAACTGGTTTGCGAGCCTTGCGGAAGATGCCTTAGTGATTGGCCTGAGCCTGCTGACGTTGAAGTTCCCACTACTGGCGCTGGTGGTTAGCGTGGTCATTCTCGCGATGATCGGGTGGGTGGCGCGCCGCGTGTGGCGCTGGCTACGCCCTGACGACCCCGCGCAGCCGGCTTAGAACGTCGATAGGAATCTCGGGTAGAGTGGCCAGATGCGGATTCGGCTGACCCTACTCGGAGTCGCGGCGGCCACGCTGGCGCTGACGGCACAGCCCTTCGACTCTGGCATAGCAGGCATCGCTCAGGACAAGCAGCCAGAACAACGGTTGCCACGGTTCCGGGCCGGCGCCAACCTGGTCCGTGTTGACGCTTATGTGTCGGTGGACGGCGTTGCCCTCACCGACCTCAAGGCGGAAGACTTCGAGGTCTACGAAGACGACAAGCTGCAGCGCATCGAGAGTTTCGAGCTGATCGAGGCTCGCGCGCCGAAGCCGCAATCGGAACGGATCGATCCCACCAACGTCCGCGACATGCGGCAGGACGCCGCCGATGCGGCGCGGCTCTTTACCATCTTCATGGATCGGCCCCACGTCTCGGTGGCCGGGTCGTATCACGCCAATAAGCCGATCGTCGAGACCCTCGACCGCGTCATCGGCCCCGATGACCTGATCGGCGTGATGACGCCCGGGATGTCGCCGAGCTCGATCACGTTCAGCCGCCGGACGGCGAGCATCGAACGGATGATTAAGGACACCTGGGCGTGGGGTACCAAGGACCAAGTCGTGGTGCAGTCGGCCAAGGAACTGGCATACCACGAGTGCTACCCGACGGTGCGATATGGCTACGTGGCCGACGAAATGGTCGCTCGCCTGCGAGAGCAGCAGACGCTGGACGCGCTGGAGGACCTGGTCACCCATCTGGACGGACTGCGGCCGGAGCGCAAGTTTGCCATGGTCTTCACTGAGGGGTGGCCGCTCTATCAGCGGAGCGAGCGCCTTGGTGGTCCCCTCGACGGCCAGGCGCCCAGGCAGGATCCGCTTGGTGCCGATCCGCTGTCCGGTCGCATTCGCAAACCGGGCGCCGCCGATCCGGCGAGCGGCCTATCGCAGTCGTTCGAGGCCTGCGAGCGCGAGCGCGTGATGCTGTCGTTCATCGACCACGAACTGAAGTTTCGTGAGCTGTTGCAGCGCGCCAACCGGGCGAATGTCAGCTTCTATCCCATTGACGCTCGCGGGTTGATCGTGTTCGACCAGCCGACCAACTTCGACCTGCCGCCCTCGGTCGACGCAGCATGGCTGCGCGATCGCCACGACGATCTGCGGACGATGGCTTCACAGACAGACGGTCAGGCTGTTCTTGACTCCACCAACGACATCGCCGGCGCCATGCAGAAGATCTTCGCCGATGTCGGTTCGTACTACCTTGCCAGCTACTACTCCTCGAACTCGAAATTGGATGGCCGCTTCCGCCGCATTCGTGTCGAGGTCAAGCGCGACAAGGCCGATGTGCGCGCGCGGCCCGGCTACCTCGCTCCGACCGAGGCCGAGGCTCGCGCGGCGGGCGCGACTCCGGAACGGCCGGCGGGCAGCCGCCCCACGCCCGCGCCATCGGTTACGCGTGCGCTGGACGCGATTGCGCCTGGCCGGGGCAATCTCCCCGTGCGCATCCAGGCTGCTGGTGGTCGGGGCCTTGTTCGCGCGGTCGTGGAACTCGACGCCGCCACTGCGAAACAGCCAGAGTGGTTGTCCGGCGGCACCCTGCGCCTGACGGTGGAGCCCGAACGCGCCGGCGCCTCCGGCTCCTCCGGCTCCTCTGCCTCGTCGCAAACGGTGACGGTAGCCATTGAGCCCGGTCAGCGGAGTATTCCGGTTGATGGCACCGATTCGCCGTTGGCCGCGGGCCGTTATCTCGTGCGTGCGGAGTTGACGCCCCGCTCCGGACGAATGCCGATTCAGGTGAGCACCTTCGTGACGGTCCCTCCCGATTCGGCCGTGGTCGGTACCGCGGCCCTCGCGCTGCGCCGCGGACCGAGCACCGGTCTGGCCTACGTGCCAACCGCGGATCCGCGGTTCCGCCGAACCGAGCGGCTGCGCATTGAGGTGGCGTTGGCCGATGCCTCGGCCGAGGCGACCGGCCGCATGCTGACGCGCGAGGGGGCGGCCATGCCGCTAGTAGTGACCTACTCGACGCGCGTGGACGAAGCGAAGAAGCTAACGCTGGGCGTCGCAGAGGTCGTACTGTCGCCACTCGCGGCTGGTGAGTACGTGCTCGAACTGGCGATCAAGAAAACCGGCCAGCCCGAAATCGTCACTTACGGTTTCCGGATCGTTCCGTAGAAAGTGAACCTGCTTCACTTTTACGTCACTTTTACGTAAACCGTAAAAGTGAAGCAGGTTCACTTACGATCCGCCGGTTGTAAACGTCAGGGTAAACGGTGCCAGCGCGCCGCCGTCGGTTCCCGTGATCCCCTCGAGGAATTCCACCTTCACGAGTTGAAACGGTGCGAGCGGCTCCGACGGCTTGACCTCCAGCGCGCGGTTCTCTTTCGTGTAGGTCGCCACAAATGTCAATGCGGGCGCCGCCGGCGTCCTGGCGTAGGTGATCCGCACGCGATCCTTGAGTGACGCGGCATTGAGGTCACGCGACAACTGCATGCGCACCCGCTCTCCAAGGCGCACGTCGGTCTCGCCTTCGGTGGGCGCGGTAAACAGGATCTCCACCGGCGGCGGGGGCGGGGCGGCAATCTCAACTTCGGTGGCCGACTCCGCCGGCGCTTGCGCCATCTCGATGGTCGTGCCTTCCAGCCACGTGAGGCCCTTTGCGGTTCGGACGATGCCCTGCACCTTGACCCATCGGCCGGTGTCAATGCGCTTGGCTGGATCGAGATTAAATGTCTTGCCCTTGGGTTGCAGGCCCATCACCCAGAGCGCGGTGTCGGTTGAGCGCAACACAAACTGCCACTTGGCAGGCGCCGGAGCTTCGGGCAAGTCGCCGAACAGATTGCGGCCGCGGAACTGCCCGAGAATGGAGACGCGCTGGCCCTCGAATCGCGTGGGCTCCAGCGCAACCGTGCGCAGCGGCGGCGACGTTGCGTCCGCAGCCGCAGGCGGCGGCATGGTGCCGGCAAGGATCAGCACCAACTCTTCGCCCGGTCGCGGCCAGCGGTCGGGGAACCTGTTGCGGACGCGGTCGGCCAGGTTGAACGGAATCAGCCTGGGGTCGTCGGGAGACAGCCGGCCAATATCAAGGAATTGGCCGCGGGCCTCGAGCTTGCCCTCACGGGGCAGTTCACGGGCAATCAGGCGCACCGTAGCTTCATCGCTCGCGAACAACGCGTCGTCAACGCTTTCGGCCTTGACCGCGCCGATTACCGCTACCTGCTGCTGGTGATAGAAACCGGGATAGCTGCGCAGCGCGGTAATGGTGGTTGCGCGCCGCGCCGCCGGTTGCGCTGCGACGTGCGCAACCAGCAGGCCGACGATGACCGCGAAAACGGGCCGTCGCATCAGACCTTTCGCTGCGCGAAGCGGGTGAGGACGACCGCCAGGGCAAAGAACAGCAGCGCGCCGGCAATCTGGCCGAACGCCTCTTCGCCACGCAGCGACGGCACCAGGTCGGCGACCACCTGGAAGGGAGGCAACCAGTTGGCGCCCACCAGGACGGCGTAGAGAATGCCCGCGAGCGAGCCACCCGCGATCAGGCCCGAACTGAACAACGTGCCTGAACTCAGGTCCGAGTCGCTCTTCTCACCAGTCTTGCGTTCCACCCACCAGCGCACCAGCCCGCCGGCGAAGATCGGCGCCGTCGTGGCAATGGGCAGGTACGCGCCGACTGCAAACGACAGCGAGTGAATGCCGCACAACTCGAGAGTCACTGCGACGAACACGCCGACCAGCACCAGACCCCACGGCAGGTTCTGCGACAGCAGGCCCTTGATCAACGTCGCCATGAGCGTCGCCTGCGGCGCCGGCACATCCGCCGAGCCGATGCCGAACACCTGGTGCATGTAGAGCACCGTCATGCCGATGATGAAGGCCGACGTGACCACGCCGATCGCGAGACCCATCTGCTGATACATCGGCGTCGCGCCGACGAGGTAGCCGGTCTTGAGGTCCTGCGACGTGTTGCCGGCGTTGGCCGAGGCAATGCACACGATGGCGCCGACTGAGAGTGCGACGGGTCCGTAGGCATCACCGGTCCAGCCGAGTGCGACAAAGATCATGCAGGTGATGATCAGCGTCGCGATGGTCATGCCGGAAATGGGGTTAGACGAAGACCCGATCAGGCCGGTGATCCGCGACGACACCGTGGCGAAGAAGAACCCGAACAGCACGATCAGGATCGACACCAGGACATTGCCCTGGGTCGGCAGGCCGGGCGTGACGGCCAGGAAGATGGCCAGCAGCAACGAGCCCACCAGGACGACCGCAATCGGCACGTCGCGCTCGGTGCGCAGTTGCTCACCGCCGGCGCCCGCGCCGAAGCCCTTGAGGCCTTCGCGTGCCGAGGCGATGATAGTCGGCAACGTGCGGGCGAGCGTAATCAGGCCGGCCGCCAGCACCGCGCCCGCGCCGATATAACGGATGTAGGCGCTCCAGATTTGTCCCGGGCTCATTTCCGAGATCAAGAAGGGCAGCCCGGTGGCCGGGTTATTGGCGAAGTTGGGATGGATGGGTGGAAACGGCGTCGTGATGGCCGCGCCCAGCAGCGACAGCAGCGGCAGCAGCACCAGCCACGACAACACGCCCCCGGCGAACATGGTCCCGGCAATGCGCGGCCCAATCACATAGCCCACGCCCATGTACTCAGGGGAGATGTCGACGTTAAGGGTTGCGTTCGGGAACTGGCTGGTGCGGACCATCGAGTAGCCGATTTCCTGCCGGAAGATGTTGAACGTCCAGGACAGCGACTTCCACAAGGCCCCGATGCCGAGCCCGCTGAACACCAGCGTCGCCAGCTTGCCGCCACGCTCGCCCGCGACCAGCACTTCGGCGCAGGCCGTGCCCTCGGGGTAGGGCAGCACGCCGTGCTCCCTGACGATCAGCGCGCGCCGCAGGGGCACCATCATCAGCACGCCGAGAATGCCGCCGGCAAACGCCAGCATGGTGATTTGCGTATAGCTAAAGTACTTGGGACCATCGGGCAGCAGGAAGATCAGCGCCGGAATGGTGAACACCACACCGCCGGCCACCGACTCGCCGGCCGAGCCAATGGTCTGGACGATGTTGTTCTCCAAAATGGTGGAGCCGCCCAGCTTTTTCAGCACCGAAATGGCGAGCACCGCGATCGGGATTGATGCGCTGACGGTCAGTCCGGCGCGCAACCCCAGGTAGACCGTGGAGGCGCCAAACAACAGGCCAAAGAGCACCCCAAGCACGATGGCTTTGGCGGTGAACTCGGCTGGGGATTGCGATGCCGGGATGTAGGGCTGAAAACCTTTCGAGGGGTCGGCCATGGGCCGGATGATACTCGCTTCGCCCCGTCGATTGCGCTATTCTGAACGCTGCTTGTGAATTCTCCGAACAAGCGGAGACTGGCCGCCGAGCCCGTTTCCGAGCTGACCACTAATCGGCTGTCGGTGTACCTTCGCTGCCTCACCCAGCTCGAGTCGGCCGGAGTCGACACCATTTCATCGCAGGCCCTGGCCGAGCAGTTCAACCTTAACGCCGCCCAGATTCGCAAGGACCTCGCGTACTTCGGCGAGTTCGGTGTTCGAGGTGTCGGGTATTACGTCAAAGACCTCAAGCGCCACCTGCGCCAGATTCTCGGCCTCGACCGCAAGCTGCGGGTCGCGGTCATGGGCGCCGGCAACCTGGGATTGGCGCTGGCCGACTACCCGGGCTTCAAACGGGAAGGTTTTGAGATTGTCTCGATGTTCGACGTGGCCGACGCGAAGATCGGCGACGAGTCGCGCAGCGGCGTCCCCATTCACGACTTGAAGGACCTGAAGAAGGTCGTTCGCAAGGAACACATCGACATTGCCGTGATCGCCGTGCCGGCCGAGTCGGCCCAGCACGTACTCGACCAGGTGGTCGCCGCCGGCATCAAGGCTGTGCTCAATTTCTCACCGGGCTCGCTGAAGGTCCCACCCGGGGTGAAGATGAAGGGCGTCGATCTTACCGTGTCGCTCGAAAGCCTGTCGTTCTACCTGGCGCAGGGCATTGACGTTGATGGCTAACAAGCTGAGTCACATCGACGCCAAGGGCCGCATTCGCATGGTCGATGTCGGCGACAAGCTCGTGACCTCTCGAGAGGCCGTGGCGCGCGGGTCGATCGCGATGTCGGCCGTCGCGCGCAAGCTGATTCGCGCCGGCGCAGTCAAGAAAGGCGATCCATTGCAGGCCGCCCGACTCGCCGGCATCATGGCAGCGAAGAAGACCAGCGAGTTGATCCCCCTCTGTCATCCGCTGGCTCTGAGTCATGTGTCGGTGGAACTGACGCCCACCCGAAGCGGCTACGCCATTGAGGCCCGGGTGCGCACGGCCGGACAGACCGGGGTCGAGATGGAGGCGCTCACGGCCGTCGCGGTCGCCGCCCTGACGCTCTATGACATGGTGAAGGCGGTCGACAAGACCATGACCATCAGCAACATCGAACTGGTCGAGAAGAAGGGCGGCCGTTCGGGCCACTACCGCCGCAAATAGCGAACAGCGAACAGCGAACACCGAATAGCGAACACCGAATAGCGAATAGCGTGAAAGTCCTCATCTCGATCCAGCAGCCGGTCAAGCAGTGGCAGGTTCCTGCCCAAGGCGTCGCCGCTCTGCGCGCACGGTTCCCTCACATTGAGTTCGTTCACGCCACCTCGGATGACGACCGAGCCCGGGGGCTCGCCGATTGCGACGTGGCTTATACCTGGATTCTGAAGGCAGCCGAGTTCGCGCAAGCGAGCAAGCTGCGATGGGTTCACACCTCGGCGGTGGCCGTTGAAACCTTGTGCCTGCCCGACCTGTTCGCGCGGGGCGTGGTCGTCAGTAACACGCGCGGTGTGCAGGCCGTGCCAATTGCCGAGCACACGATGGCCGTGGTGCTTGCCTTGTCGAAGCAATTGCCGCTCGTGTTGGACCACCAGCGCAACGCCCACTGGGCACAGAACGACTTCATGGGGCCGCACTTGCCGTGGTTACTGAAGGGCCGCACGCTCGGATTGATCGGCGTCGGCACCATCGGGTCCGAGATTGCGTCGCGGGCGCGGGCCTTTGGCATGCGGGTGGCAGCGATGCGGCGGCGCAGCGGCCACAGCGAGCTGCCCGCCGTGGACGAAGTGTTCGGGCCAGGCCGGCTCGACGCGTTCCTGAAGCAATGCCACGTCTTGGTGATCGCCGCGCCGCTCACGCCACAGACCATCGGCCTGCTCGGCGCCGCGCAAATGGCCCTGATGCCGAAAGGCGCCGTGATCGTGAACGTGGGCCGCGCGAAAATCGTCGACACCGATGCGTTGATCGCCGCGCTTCACTCAGGACACCTGGGTGGCGCCTCGCTTGACGTCTATCCGCAGGAACCGTTGCCACCAGAGCATCCGCTGTGGTCATGCCCGAATGTGATCCTGACGCCGCATACTTCCGGCTTCCGCCAGGGCCACTGGGAAGAGGTGGTGGATTTGTTCGCAGAGAACCTCGGGCGGTTCGAGCGAGGCGAGGCGTTGCGGTTCCGGGTTGATCCCGACCTCGGGTATTGAAGGGTCAGACTCCTGCTGTCCGCGGTGGCGGTTCGATGTGAATGATCGCGTCCTTGATTTGCGGGAAGCGCGCCATCAGCCGGTCTTTCACCACGTGCGACAGCCGGTGCGCCTCATCGAGGCGCATGTCGCGATCCATCCACAGATGCAGGTCGAGAAACACGAAGTCGTTCGATCCGCGGGTGCGGATGTGGTGGCAGCCCACTACCTCGGGCACGCTGCGAACGACCTCGCGGATCGCCTCTTCCGGAATGACAAAGCGATCGGCCAGGATGCCTGACGTCGACTTGAAGATCTCCCAGCAGGCGTAGCCGATGAACCCGGCGATCACGAGCGCCGCCACCGGGTCGAGCCACGCATAGCCCATCCGCACGCCAATCAAGGCGCCAATCACGGCCGCCGAGGTCAACAGATCGCTGGTCGTATGGTGGGCGTCGGTCAGCAGCACTTCGCTGTCGAGGCGGCGTGCCGCCGCGCGTTCGTAGAACACCACCCCCAGATTCACCAGGAACGTCGCGCCCATCACCACGAACGTCAGCGCGGTGATCACGGGCTCGCCGCCCGATTGCAGCCGCTCGACCGCGGCCGACAGCACTTCGAACAGCACCAGTATCAGGAAAATGAGGATGCCCACCGAGGCCATGGTCTCGAACTTCCGGTGACCATACGGATGGTCGTCGTCTGGCGGCTGGCTGGCAATGCGTACGCCGACCAGCGCGACCACATTCGAGGCTGTGTCGGTGAGGGAGTGAAAACCGTCGGACAGCACGCTGACCGCGCCCGAGGCAAGGCCGAGCGCGATCTTTGCGGCCGCGACGATCAGGTTCAGGAACAAGACTCGCCAGAGGACCTGCGAGACCTGGCCGTAGCGGGACTTCAGATCAAAACACCCTGGCGTGAGGCACCGGCCACCAGCGGACCTGGACCTTGCCGATGATGTATTTCTTCGGCACGAAGCCCCAGTGGCGGCTGTCGGAGCTGCCGTTGCGATGGTCGCCCATCACGAAGTAGTAGCCCTCGGGAATGACCTGGGGACCCCAGTCGTCGTGGCTGCGGTACTCGGCCGGCACGAAGTCGTCCCGCATCGGCACGTCGTTGACGTAGACGCGGCCGTCCACCACGCGCACCGCATCGCCCTGTTCGGCAATCACGCGCTTGACGTACGACTTGTCAGGATCGAGCGGGTAGTACAGCATCACGATGTCGCCGCGCTGCGGCGCGCGCAGGCGATAGCTCAACTTGTTGACGATCAGGCGGTCCTGATCGGCGAGGGTCGGCGCCATGCTCTGGCCTTCGACCCGCGCCACCTGCACACCAAACGTCACGACCAGCGTCGCGTAGACAGATGCTTGCGCCAGGGTGCGGACCCACGCCAGGAACTCGGCCCGCCACACGTGAAGACGTCCGCTGGCCTCAAGGGCCGGCCGGGCCACCTCCGGCGCTGCCAGCGGCACTGCTTCGGGCGCCTCGACAGGCGTCACGGGTTCGGACTGAAGGACGACGTCTGGCAGTTCTGGTTGCATCACGTAACGCCCGATCGGGCTGCTAGAACACCCGCGCGTTCGGCACGGGCCACCACCGGATTTGGACCTTGCCGATGATGTATTTCTTTGGCACGAAGCCCCAGTGCCGGCTGTCGAGGCTGTTGTTCCGGTGATCGCCCATCACGAAGTAGTAGCCCTCGGGAATGACCTGCGGGCCCCAGTCGTCATGACTGCGGTACTCGGCCGGCACGAAGTCGTCGCGCATCGGCACGTCGTTGACGTAGACGCGGCCATCGACGACACGGACGGTGTCGCCGTCTTCGGCGATCACGCGCTTGACGAACGACTTGTCGGGATTGACCGGGTAGTACAGCATCACGATGTCGCCACGCTGGGGCGACGTCAGCCGATAGCGCAGCTTGTTGACGATCAGCCGATCTTGATCGGCCAGCGTCGGCGCCATGCTGAGGCCCTCGACGCGGGCGACCTGAAAACCAAACGTCACGATCAGCGTGGCATAGACGGCAGCCGAAGCAAGCGTGCGGACCCACGCGAAAAACTCGTCCCGCCACACTTCCAGGCGTCGCATCACCTGTGCCGAATCCTGGTCGGTTGCCAGGGGCAACGGCGTCTCGCGCGCGAGTGCGTCGGCCGCGGTGACCGGCACCGGCGTCGTCTCGTCGCCGGGATCGGCGTAGAGGTCGCCCATCGTGGCGACCGGGTCGCCCATGATGGCGACCGGGACTACAGCTTCAGGTAATCCCGAAGCCGGCGGGTCTGCGATCGACTGACCGGGATCTCCGTCGCCTTCGCGTCGGTCATCCGCAGGATGTAGTTCCGGCTGAACCAAGGGACGATCTCCTTGACCTTATTGATATTGACCAGGTGCGATCGATGAACCCGCCAGAACACGTCCTGGTCGAGCCTCGCATGCAGTTCGTCCAGGGTTCGGTCGTTCGACGTTCCCGAGACCTGGCTGGTCACAATATTAATCGAATCTTCGACGAGCGACGCATGATGATGTCGTCCGCCTGGACCAGCACAAACCGGTCACTCACTTTGACGGCGACCTGCTCCCGGCGGTCTTTCTGGCTGGCCATCATCCGCACCAGCCGGTCCAGCTGGCCCGCCAGGGGCCCGGCCTGCCCCTTGCGGCTGCGCGCTCGCGCCACGGCGATTTCGAGCCGCCGCGCGTCGACGGGCTTCAGGATGTAGTCGACCGCGTTGACCTCGAACGCTTCGACCGCCTGCTGGTCAAAGGCCGTGACGAAGATCACACCCGGTCCGGATTCCAGTTCGAGCAGCCGCCGGGCGACTTCGAACCCGGTCAGCCCCGGCATTTGCAGGTCGAGGAACGCCACGTCGGGCGTGTGACGGGCGATCTCGTCGAGGGCCTCCACGCCGTTGGCCGCCAGGCCCACCACCTCGAGGCCACCCATTTGCTGCAACAGGAAGCACAACTCGTCCCGCGCCAGCTGCTCATCGTCGGCGATCACCACGGTCAGGAGCAGGGCAGTCATGCGGTGATTCGTTCGGTCGCAAGGTCGAGCGGAATCTCGACGCGCGCGCACGCTCCCTTGCCGGGCGAGCCAGTCAGCACCAGGCGGCCGGTGGTTCCGTAGAGGACGCGCAGACGTTCGTTGACGTTGCTGAGGCCGATGCCGCTCGACAGCGCGTGCGGCAGCCGCTCTTGGGAAATGCCCAGCCCGTCGTCTTCGATCTCGATGACGGCGGTGACGCCCTCGCGCCGGCTACGCAGCGTGATGGTGCCGGGGCCCACCTTGCGCGCGAAGCCGTGCTTAATGCAGTTCTCGACCAGCGGTTGCAGCAGGAGACTGGGAATGATGATGTCGAGCGTATCAGGGGCGATCGACTTGCGGACCGTCAGGCGGGTACCGAAGCGAATCACCTCGATGTCGAGGTATTCGTCAATGGCGGCCAGCTCTTCGCGCAACGTGACGAACTGCTGATGGTTGCTCATCAGCTTGCGCAGCAGGCCGGATAATTTTTGAATGACCTCGCGCGCGGTTTCCGGTCGCGAGCGGATCAGCGCCGACACCGACGTCAGGGTGTTGAAGAGGAAGTGCGGGTTGATCTGACTCTTGAGGGCCTCGACCTTCGCGGCCAGCAGCAGCTTTTCCTGTTCCTGCAGGCGATGCTCGATGCGCGCGTTGTTCCAGATCTTGATCGGCGTCGACACGGTGACAATGGTGGCGAGATAGACCAGCAGCGTGAGCCACGGCGACGGGCTCGAGAAATGGAACAGGCGCAGCGAATAGCGCGCACCGATCGTTTGTCGGATGACCTCGAGGCCGATAATCGCCAGCAGTAGCACGACCGGCCAGTTCACCTCGACCCGGCGGACCATCCGCCACACGTAGCGCGGCATGCTCACGAGAACGAACGGCGAGAAACTCCAGATCTCCTGCTTCGGGCAGGCTTCGCGAAGGCCGCCCCCCGCGAAGCCGCAGCCCACGGCAAAGAACGGCGCCGCATACTCACCGGCCGCCAATGCGGGCATGGCGATAGCCAGTCCGACCAACGCCCCGGTGTAGGAGCCGGCGATCAGCCCGGCGAGAAAGGCGCCTTCGAGCATCAGGTCGGCGGCGTCGTAGTTGAGCAAGACTCGCGCGGCCACTCCGGCGGTCAGCGGCACGCCGAGGCCCAAGGCAAACACCAGGCGGTCGGGCCAGTTGCGCTGCTCGAAGATCAGGATGTGGCGAAAGCGCCGATAGCGGGCGAGCATCGTCGCCAGCGCGGCCATGGCTGCGAGTTTGACGACCAGGGTCGTGAGCAGGAACTGCCCGGCGGTGAGGAGTCTAGGGTCCTGCATGGGCGAACTTTCAGCGAACAGCGCCCTTGAAATGGTATCATTTCCGTCTATGATCGGTCCGCTCGCCAAAGGCTTTGCCCTCACCTTCAAGCACTTGTTCCGCCGTCCCATCACGGTGAACTACCCAGACCAGAAGGTCCCCATGTTTCCGCGCTATCGCGGCAAGCAGGTCCTGATGCGTGACGAAGCGGGCTTGGAGAAATGCGTGGCATGCGGCCTGTGCGCGGTGGCCTGTCCGGCCGACGCGATTTATCTCGAGGCTGCCGAGAACGACGGCACGGTGATGGCAGGGCCGCGTTACGCGTCCACCTACCAGATTCACAAGACCCGCTGCATCTTCTGCGGCTACTGCGAAGAGGCCTGCCCGGTGTCGGCGATCTTCATGGGCAAGGACTACGAGCTCGCGGTCTACAGCAAAGACGACTTCGTGTGGGACAAGACCGAGCTGCTGGTGCCCGCCGCGGCGGATCAAAAGGCGCCGATGCCCGCGCGGACGTAAGAACGGTTCAGAACGGTTCTGAATGGTTCTGAGAGGTTTCTGTGAGGTTCGCCTTCGGAACCAGAACCTTCCAAAACCCGTCAGAACGTGCCAGAACCCCTCCGAACCACTTGACCAGTGAAGCCCTTCCTCTCTGCGTTGGATGATCGTGTGCTCGTGTGCGATGGCGCCATGGGCACCATGCTGTACGCCAAGGGCGTGTTCATCAACCGCTGCTTCGAGTCGCTCAACCAGACCCAGCCCGACCTGGTGGTGGATGTCCACGGCGACTACCTGAAGGCCGGCGCCGACGTCATCGAGACCAACACCTTCGGTGCAAACCGGATGAAGCTGCGCGGCTTCGGCCTCGGCGACCAGGTGCGCGAGATCAACTTCACCGGGGCAACGCTGGCGCGGCGTGCGGTCGAGAAATCGGGCCAGGCGGCGTACGTGGCCGGCGCCATCGGTCCGCTCGGCGTGCGCATTGAGCCGTGGGGCAAGACCGGTGTGGACGAAGCCGAAGCCATGTTCCGCGAGCAGGCGCAGGCGCTCGTTGACGGCCGCGTCGACCTGTTCATCCTCGAGACCTTCCGCGATCTCAACGAAATCGGCGCGGCGATTGCCGCGGTGCGCAGCGTCTGCGACCTGCCGATCGTGGCGCAGATGACGACCGAAGAAGACGGCACCAGCCTCGACGGCGCGCCGCCCGAGCAGTTCGCTCCCGACCTGATCGCGCGCGGCGCGAGCATTGTCGGCGTCAACTGCAGCGTCGGCCCGGCGCCGATGCTCGAGACCATCGAGCGCATCAGCGAGATCACCGACGTCTGGCTGTCGGCACAACCCAACGCCGGTAAGCCTCGCGACATCGAGGGCCGCAATCTCTACCTGTGCTCGCCGGAATACATGGCCTCGTACGCGCGGCGATTCATCGCCTCGGGTGTGCGCCTCGTCGGCGGGTGCTGTGGCACCACGCCCGAGCACATTCGGCAGATTGCCCTGGCCGCCAAGTCGATGGCGCCCGGCCTGGCGCGTCACGCCGGCACCGCCGAGGTGCGCACCCCGGTGGCCAGCCAGCCAAACGCGCGTCCGGCTCAGCCGCGCGAGTCGAAGTCGATCATGGGCCGCAAGCTGGCGAACGGCGGGTTCATTCGCGCCATTGAACTGGTGCCGCCTCGAGGGCACGCCACCAGCGCGGCCTTGGCCGACGCGGCGCGCCTCGCCCAATGCGGCGTGGATGTGGTGACCATTCCCGATGGTCCGCGATCGGGTGCTCGCATGAGTGCACTGTCGTTGGCCGTCCTTGTCCAACAGCATGCGGCAGTGGAAGTGCTGTTGCAGTATTCGTGTCGTGACCGCAACCTTCTTGGTATCCAGTCGGATTTACTCGGTGCGCACGCGATGGGGTTGCGCAACCTGCTCGGCATCACCGGCGATGTTCGCAGCCTGGGAGATATCCCCGACGCCACAGCTGTGTTCGACGTCGACTCAATCGGACTAACGAACGTGATTACGCGTCTGAATCATGGGCTCGACATTGGCGGCCAGTCGATTGGCGAACCGACGTCGTTCCATACCGGCGTGATGGTCAACCCGTCGCGCGATCTCGACCAGGAGTTGCGGCGCCTCGAGTTCAAGGTTGAAGCCGGGGCCGAGTTTGCGGTGACCAGACCGGTGTTCGATGTGTCGGCGTTCGAACGCTTCCTGGCGCGCGTCGCGCCGCTCGGCGTGCCGATTATCGTCGGCATCTGGCCATTCGAGAGCGCACTCAATGCCGAGTTCATGGCCAATGAAGTGCCCGGCGTGACGGTGCCTGATGCGATCGTGGAACGCATGCGCCGCACCACCAGTGCCGAAGCGGCGGCCGCTGAGGGCGTGAAAGTGGCGCGGGAACTCGTGGCAGCCATCAAGGGGATGGCTGCGGGTGTGCAGATCTCGACGCCGTCAGGCCGGCTGGACGCCGCCCTCGACGTGCTCGACGTGGTATAGTCCGGTTCGGTTCGGAGACTGCAAAAAATGGGCCTATTTAACGAAGAAACACGACGCTCGGGCGACGCGGCCACCAGGGCGTTGTCGGTCACCACAGTCGAGACCGACTTCGTCGAGAAGGTCTATCAAGGCATCGCCAGCGTGTACGACTACACCTACGGTCCCACCCTGCATCCCGGACGGCTCGAGGCGATCGAGAAGATGGCGGTTCGCCCGGGCACGCACGTGCTCGAAGTGGGTGTCGGCACCGGGATCAACCTCGGACTCTATCCGCGCAACTGCCGGGTGACCGGTATCGACCTTTCCAGCAAGATGCTCGAGAAGGCCCAGGGCCGCATCGACGAGAAGGGTCTTCATCACTGCGACCTCGCGGAGATGGATGCCACCGAACTCAAATTTGCCGACAACTCGTTTGATGTCGTTTACGCGCCTTACGTGATCAGCGTCGTGCCAGAACCGATCAAGGTCGCACGCGAAATGTATCGGGTGTGCCGTCCCGGGGGCCGGGTGATTATCCTCAATCACTTCAAGAGCGCCAACCCGATCATGGGCCGCATCGAGCGGGCAATTTCACCGCTGACGGTGCACATCGGCTTCACCGCCGATCTCGACCTGCAGGAGTTCCTCAAGCAGGCCGATCTGCATCCGGTGTCGCTCGAGAAAGTGAACATCCCAAAAATGTGGACGCTGATCACGGTCGTCAAGGACTAGCCGAGTAGTTGCCGCCACCGCTCGCTGCGCCTGAACCCGGCTGGACTCCCGTCCAGCCGTTTCCGTCTCTGGATGTTCACTCATTTCTCGTCGCCAATCCGTCTGGCGACAGCGTGCGCGTTGCCTACTTCCGCCGGCCCGAGTCCGCGAATCTTTACAGCAAGGCGTGGTTCGGCCGCGAGACGCAGGGCCCGCCCGGCCATGTGCACGGCGGCGCCATCGCGGCGGTGCTCGACGAAGCCATGGGCGGCGCCTGTTGGATGAACGGCCACCGCACGGTGGCCGCGAAGATCTCGGTGTCGTTCCTGGAGATGTTGAAACTCGAGAGCGAGACGATCGTCGAGGCGTGGATCGAGAGTACTGAAGGCCGGAAAATTTACCTGCGGGCGAAGATGTCGGGTGCGAGCGGCCAGCCGATCGCCCAAGCCGATGGCCTCTTCATCGTCCTCAAGGACGAAACCCTCACCGCTCGGTGATCAACTGAGCGGCGACCTCGGCACCGTTGGTGGCCGGCGTGTCGGGCGGCGCCGGCTGCGCGAGTAGCGCGTCGAGGTGCGGTTGCCAGCGGCCGGCGAATAGGTCGGCGTGATCGATGAACGCGGCTCGCAGGAAGCGTGGCATGGCCGCGACCAGCACGTCGTACTCCACAAATCGTCCGCGTGACGTGTAGAGCAGGGCGGTGCCGTTGGCCAGGCACTCCGAGATGATGCCGTAGCCCGGCTTGGTGACCACCACGTCCACGGCGCGCACGAGATCTTCGTAGCGCACGCCACTGGCATACATCGCGGCTTCGTCGAGGTCTCCCGGCAACAGGATTTGGTAGCCGGCCGTGCGCCGCGTCGCCTCGACATTTAGTCCCTGCACGCCGTAGCCGCCGAACGAAGCCAGGACGAGCCGCACGTTGCGCGACAGGCCGAGCCGGTCGCGAGTCTCAAGCGGGTCGCGCGTCGATCGCCGCGCGACGAAGGGCAGGTCGATCACGGTCGCCATGGTCGCGAACCCGCCCCACATCGGCAGCCGCAGCGCCAACGTGGTGTGGCGGTAGGCCGCGCCGAGGACCTCGACGAGATCGGCGCTGCCGGCATAGCCGCCGTAGATCCAATCCCACGTGAAGTTACCGAGTGCCAGTCCCGGCATGCCGGCGGCGTGCGCGGCGGCAATGCCAAGCGGAGGCAGATCGGCGACGACGAGGGTGGCGCCAATCGCCCGTAGCCATTTCACTTCGGCGTCCACGCGTTGATGAAAGGTCGCCATGAAGGCCCGCGCTCGCGCCAGCGTGGCCGGCTCGTCGAGGGTCAGACTATCGATCTGAACCACGCCGGTATCACACGCCGACGGCTCGAGCGTAACGCCCGGCCGCACCGTTCGCTGCACCAGCCACGGCGCCACTTCCGAGCGGATGATGACCCGGGCATCCGGCTGCCGATCGACCAGGGCATTGATGACCTCGATCGACCGCGAAGCGTGGCCAAATCCGTGGCCCGAAACGTAGAAGGCGACCGTCACCTGCCTGTGATCATACGAGATACAATCGTCTGGTGAGCTTCGACGAACGCGCCTTCTTCAGCGAGAAACCTGAGACCAGGCCGGCCAAGTATCCGTGCCCGCGCTGCAAGCGGACCAACGAGTACACCATCCGCTGGGTGCGTCGCACCAAGAAGGGCGCGCCGCAGAATGCCGAGGACCGGAAGAAATTCGACAAGCTGCGCGATCACCTGCTGCGGTTGGACGATGAGGTGACGTGCAAGACGTGCGGGAAGAAGTTCGAGATCCCGTCGCTGCACTCGATGATGTTCCTGGATCAGATCGACGGCCTGCCGAAAGACGTCGACGAGGATGAAACTGAGGCAGCGGCGCCGAGCCAGCCCATGGATGCCACGACCCGTGCCGCCCTGCCGGCGCGGTTCACGCGGCCCACCAAAGGGTGGCGCGGGTAACTACCACACGCCTGGCAACAGGCGCGATCGCACTTGTCGCTGGTATGCGCGATACTTCTCCCCGAACGCAGCCACCAGCGACGCCTCTTCCCACGGGATGGCGACGACCAGATACGCGGTGCTCACGACCGCGAACAGCAATCGGCTGTAGGTCATCGCCGGCGCCGCAAACACGATCAGCACCCAGCCAAGATAAATAGGATGGCGCACAAGTCCGAACGGGCCGGTCACCTTGAACTCGACGGCCTGGTTACGGCTCACCTGGCGAACGCCGGCCAGTTCCCACACCCCAATGAAGCGAGCCGCGCGTTCGGTCAGCAAGAGGCCCGCGAGTTGGGTCGCGAACATCACCCATGTGAGTGGTCCCGTGATGATCCAGGCCGCGCCGGGCAGCGGTTGCCATAGCCAACACACCGCCAGGAACATCAGGCTCGCCACCCACACGTAGGCGCTCCGCTCGAGGTCGCCGGGAATGGTGCGCGTGATCCAGGCCTTGGCGCCGGTCCGCGCCATCAGGCTGTGATGGAGCGCGAACACCGTGAACAGGGCGATGTTGATGAGCACCGCCGGCCACACCGGCTCGTCCGTGATGGGGGCCGCTACCCGCAGCAGGTAGCCGTAGACGACCGCGAACGACGCCAGTGACACCGCGAAGATCAACGCCCCAAGCCAGACGAATGCGTCTCGCACGAACGGTATTATAGGGTTTAGTTGAGCACTAACAAGGTCGCCATCACCGGCATCGGAGTCGTTTCTGCGTTCGGCGCCGGACGTGAACCGTATTGGGACGCGATTCGACGCGGGCAAAGCGGCACGCGCGCCATTACCGAGTTCGACGCTTCGACCTACCCCTGCAAGGTGGCGGCGCCGGTGCCGCCCATCGACATGGCCGCGGCCATGCCGCTGGCGGGTGAGGCCGGGCCTCGCGACTCGCGAGCCGATCCCAAGCGCTACTCACGCGCGGCGTTGTTCGGCGTGGTCGCGGCGCGCGAAGCCTGGAACGATGCCGGGCTCGTCTTCGGCGAGGCCAATGCCGGCGTCATCATCGGCAGCGGCGGTGGTGGCATCGACGTGGGCGAACGGCAGTACCAGGACTTCTTCACCAACGGCGGCAAGAACGTCACGCCGTACGCGATCGCGATTGGCATTTGCGGAATGGTCTCGAGCGAGATCTCAATCGCGCTCGGCGTCCGCGGCGTCAGCCACGTGCTATCGACCGGCTGCACCAGTTCGACCGATGCGCTCGGCTACGCCTGCATGCTGCTCAAACAGGGCGAGTGCGAGGTGTTGCTGTCGGGCGGGGCCGACGGCTGCGTGTTGCCGGGCATGATCTTCGGCTTCTCGCGCATGCGCGCGGTCTCGACCCACTACAACGATCGCGGCGCCGAGGCCTCGCGGCCGTTCGATCGGGGCCGCGACGGCTTCGTGCTGGGAGAAGGCGCGTGGATGCTGACGCTGGAACTCGAGCAGCGGGCCAGGGCGCGCGGCGCGAAAATCTACGCCACCATCGATGGCTATGCCTCGACTTGCGACGCGTATCACCGCGTGCAGATGGATCCCGACGGCGAGCAGATCGTCAGGTGCATGCACACCGCCATGGCGCGCGCCGGACGCGCGCCCGAAGAAATTGGTTATATCAACTACCACGGCACCTCGACGCAGTTGAACGACGCCATCGAGGCACGCTGCACCCGCCTCGCGTTCGGCGCGTTGGCAGAACGCATCCCCGGCTCGGCAACCAAGTCGATGATTGGCCACCCGCAGGGCGCGAGCGGGGCGGCGGGAGTGGTCGCCACCGCGCTCAGCTTGTCGCGGGGCTTCCTGCACCCGACCATCAACCTTACCGACCCGGATCCCAACTGCGATCTCGATTTCATTCCCAACCAAGGCCGCGCGGCCCAGCCTGAAGCGGCGCTCTGTAATTGCCTGGGCTTTGGCTCCAAGAACAGCGCGCTGGTCCTCGGCCGCTCTCATGGATGACGTCGTGATTGCCGGGGGCGGACCGGCTGGCGCCTGGGCGGCCTTGATTCTTGCGCGCGCCGGTGCCAGGGTGCGCGTCTTCGAGCGCGCGCGTTTCCCCCGTCACAAGTTGTGCGGCGACACGCTGAATCCGGGTGCGCTCGCCGTGCTTGCGCAGCGCGTCGAGACCGCATCGCTGATCGCGAGCAGCGGCGACATTCACGGCATGTTGCTCACCGGTCCGGGCGGCGTCTCCGTGCGCGCCCTCTATGGTGCCGGCCTGGGCGGCCGTGCGGTCACTCGCAGCGTGTTCGATCAGTGGTTACTACGGCACGCGAGCGCCGCGGGGGCCCACATCGAGGAAGGCGTCGCGGTCAAGGGCGCCCAGGTGTCTGGGGGCTGCGTCAGCGGGGTCAGCGTCACGCGGCGCGGCGGTGGGGAAGTCGTTCATCCCAGTCGCCTCGTGGTGGCCGCCGACGGCCGTCGCTCGACGCTGGCCTTTGGCCGCGGACTGGCGCACCAGCCGGCGCGGCCGAGACGTTGGGCGATTGGGGGATACTTCTCCGGCGCGACCGGTTGCCAGGCGGTTGGCGAGATGCACGTTCGCCAGGGCTACTACATTGGCGTCGCGCCGGTCCCGGGTGGTCTCACCAATGTCTGCGTGGTCTTGCCGTACAAGTCGGGCGATCAGCCGCTTGGCTCGCCAGGCGAGTTGATCAGGTCACGGCTCGCCGCTGATCCCGCGTTGCGCGCTCGATTTGCCGATGCCCGGCCCGAAGGCGATCCGGTGATGCTCGGGCCGATGGCGGTGGATGCCGATGCGGCAGGTGAACCCGGACTGCTGCTGGCCGGCGATGCGGCGGGCTTCATCGACCCGATGACCGGCGACGGCTTACGTCTCGCGCTCGCGGGCGCGGAGCTGGCAGCCGCGGTGACCCTGGAAGTGTTGTCGGGAAAACTGTCAGCGTCGGCTGCTCATCTCGAGCTGGCGCGCCGGCGCCGGCAGGCGTTCGCCTCGAAGTGGCGCTTCAATCGCACGTTACGATCGCTGGTGACCTCGCCGCAGGGCGTGTCAGGCGCCGCCATGTTCGCGCGCGCCGTGCCGTCGGTGTTCGCGTCCATCATCCGCTACGCAGGAGACTGCCCCTCGTCATGACCTCCCAGGCGATGGCCGTTGCCGTGCTCACCGTGGCGGCCGCGTTACTGATGATGGGCGGCGAGCTGGTGCTGTCCCGGTTCAACGAGCGTCAGCTGCGCGCGAAGGGAGCGATCGAGCCACCCGGGGATGTGATCGCGACCATGCGGTGGGCGTACCCGGTGTCGTTCGTCGCCATGGCCGTTGAAGGATCACTGCTCGGACCGTCGCCCGGTTCCGTCCTGCTCGTTGGGCTCGTGCTCTTCGGCGTCGCCAAGGCGCTCAAGGTCTGGGCGATCTCGTCGCTCGGCCCCCGGTGGAGTTACCGGGTGCTGATTCTTCCCGGCGCGCCGTTGGTCACGTCGGGTCCGTATCGCTTTCTATCGCATCCCAATTATCTCGCCGTCATCGGTGAACTGGTGAGCGTCGCCGCGATCGTGGCGGCCCCCATGACCGGTGTTCTCGCCGTGTTCGGGTTCGGGTTGCTGATGCGCGCCCGCATCCGCGTCGAGGATAGGGCGTTAGGCCGGATACAATAGCCTCCGTGAAACTGCCCAAGTGGGCGACGGCGCTCGACGCCGTGGCCGTCGTGATGGCCATCGTCGCGCTATCGGTCCTGATTGCCGGCGGTTTCCGGCTCACGATCTTCGGTGGCCGTCTCTCGGTCACGGAGTGGTGGCGTCCGGCGCTCTGGAGCGTCGTCGCTTTGGTCGTTCGCCACCTCGTCATCCGGCGGCACCCGCTGCCACAACGCGTGGTGCAGGCAGTCATCCGCTGGTGGCGCGATCCGGTCACCAAGACCGTACTTCCCATCCACCTGGCGACGCGCGGCGGCGTGCTCGCCGTTGGCTTCCTGGCGGTGATCCTGATCGGGTTCCCGCCCGAGGCGACGTCGCGGTGGCGCATCTATTCGAACGACTTTCTCGATCTGCCGGCGCGGTGGGATACCGGCTGGTATCTCGGGATCGCCACCGACGGATATCGCTTCGAGCCTCGAGCACCCGCCAACGAACAGCAGAACATCGCCTTCTTTCCAGCCTTCCCGATGACGGTGAAATACCTGTCGGCCGTGCTTGGCCGGCAACCGTTGTGGACGGGTGTTGGGGTGTCGTTGGTCGCTTTTTTTCTCGCCCTGGGGTACTTCCTGCGCCTGGCCCGCGACGAACTGCGCGACGAGGGCGCCGCGGTTACGGCGGTGATGTTGCTCGCGGCTTATCCGTTTGCGGTGTTCTTCAGCGCGGCCTACACCGAAGCCTTGTTCCTGCTGACCCTGGTCGGCGCGGTTTATCACTTTCGTCATCACCAGTTGTGGCGTGCCGCCGCCTGGGGGTTCGTGTGCGGCCTGACTCGGCCGAACGGGTCCTTCCTGTCGATCGTGCTTGGCCTGATGGCAGTGGCGCCGATGTGGGACGCCGCGCGGTGGCGCCCCATTCTTCCGCCGCCGGCCGGCTGGACTCACGTTGGCAAACGATTGCTCGCGGCCGCGGCGCCGGGCTTCGGCATGCTCGCGTTCTCGGCGTACATCTACCAACTCACGGGCCATCCCTTCAAGTGGACCATGCAGAACGCGGCGTGGGGCAGGGTCTATCGAGGGCTCGATTCGCTGGTGTCGGATCGGGTTGGCTTTATCGCCTCTAACGGTCTCTACAACTACGCGTCAACACAGACCATCGACTTCTTCTACTTGCTGGCCGTGCTGTTTGCGATTGGCTCCGTGTGGCCGGTGTATCGGCGTTTCGGCCTGCCTTATGCGGTGTTGCTGATCGTCAACACGCTGCCGCCGATGGCGGCGGGCGGTCTGCTCTCGATGGGCCGGGTCACGTCGGTCTTGTTCCCGGCATTTCTCTGGATGGCTGGCGCCATTCCCGAGCGTCACCGCACGGCGTGGATCGCCTGCTTCGCGTGCTTGCAAGGATTCGTCGCGGTGATGTTCTTTACCTGGCGTCCTTTGTTCTAGACGGACGCAATCCACTGCCGCACGATGGCCTGCAGCGCGGGCCCGTGCGCCGTGACATCGGCGACGCCGGCGAAGCTGACGATCGCGCGATCCCCGGCGAGCCACTTGAGCAGGCCGCGCGGATCATCGATCTGGAACGAGGGTGTTTCGCGCACTTTCGCGCCCACGTGTAGTATCACGCCGACGCCATCCTTCACGCGCAGGTGGGTCGTCGCGAAATACTCCGTGGTCCGGAAGCTGGGAGCGTTCCACTTCACGCCCTCTGCGATCGCGGGGTCCGCAGCGCTGATGATGTGACGCAGCGCCTCGATCGCCGCCTTGTGCGGATGCTTGAGCTTCATCATGAACTGGTCGACCGCCTCCGAGGAATCGGCAGGTGTCGTGCGCTCAGGACGTGCTTTCGGCGGGGCCATCCACCGGGATGTTATCAGGGACGGTCCGCCCGCGCCCAGGCTGTGGGGCTTGTTGGGGCGTCCAAATCACGTGCGCGAAGGCTATACTCGACCCAAGACCATGTCTCGCCGCGTCTGGTTGCTCCTGGCCTCGGTCGTGCTAACCATAGCGCTCGCGCCGTTCGTCACGGCCGAGCAGTCGCAGAACGTCGCCGCGGTGCGCGCCAACGCCGACAAGTCGTGGCGGGCCGGGCGCCTGGAAGAAATCGAGAAATTCGCCGAGGCTTTTCCAAAGGACGAACCGCTCGCCGTCCTGCGCGCCCGGGCCACGGCGGCCCGCGGCGACTACGCCCGCGCGGAACAGATGCTGCAGCCGTTCGCCGCCGGCAACCCTGCTGGCGACGCCGCCCTCGAGGTCGGCCTGCTGCAGCAACTCACCGGACGCCGGGAGGAGGCCCGCCGCAGTCTTCAGCTGGTCATGATGGGCGAGCAGCGCAATCGCACCGCTCGCGATGACCTGCGTGCCGGCCGCGCCGCTCGCGCCCTCGGCCGCTTCGAAGATGCGAACGCGTTCTTCCGGGATGCCGATGGCAAGGCGCCGAACGACCCCGGGATCAACAGTGAATGGGGCGACCTGTTCGTTGAGAAGTACAACAACAAGGACGCGGCCCGGTCGTTCCAGGAGGCACTGAAGGCCGATCCCGAGTACGGTCCCGCCTTGCTCGGCCTGGCGCGTTCGGTCGCCGATCAGAATCCGACCCAGGCCATCGGCTTCGCCCAGCAGGCCCTCAAGCAGAACGCGAACGATCCCGGTGCCCACTTGTTCCTCGCCGAGATGGCGATTTACCAGGACAAGAAGAAAGACGCGCGGGCGTCGATCGAGAAGGTGCTGGCCGTCAATCCGAAGCACCTCGAAGCGTTGTCGATGCAGGCGGCACTCGCGTTTGTCGAAGGGCGCACGGCTGATCATGATGCGGCGGTAGCCGCGGCCCTCAGGATTCACCCCACCTACGGCGAAGTGCATCGCGTGGTCGGCTCGATCACGGCCCACTACTACCGCTTCGACGAAGCCGTCGAGCACGTGCGCAAGGGCATTGCTCTCGATCGCGAGAATTCGAAGTCCTACGCCGACCTCGGCGCCCACTTGATGCGCACGGGCGACGAGCGCAACGCCCGCCGCGCGCTCGAGACCGCCTTCAAGGTTGACCCCTGGAACGTCGTCACCTTCAACCTGCTGGCGTTGCTCGACACGCTGGAGCCGTTCGACACCATCCGCGAGGGCGACATGGTGATTCGACTGCACCCGGACGAGAAGGACGTCATGCGGCAGTACGTGCCGCAGCTCGCCAAGGAATCGATGGACGCGCTCAGCAAGCGCTGGGAGTTCACGCCGAAGGGCCCGATTCTGATCGAGATGTTCCCGAATCATGACGACTTCGCAGTTCGCACGCTTGGCCTGCCCGGCATGATCGGCGCGCTCGGTGCCTGCTTCGGTCGCGTCGTCACCGTCGATTCGCCGAGGGCGCGCGAGCCCGGCAGCTTCAACTGGGCCGAGACACTGTGGCATGAGATGGCCCACGTCATCACGCTGCAGTTGTCGAACAACCGCCTGCCGCGGTGGTTGAGCGAAGGCGCCTCGGTCTACGAAGAGCGCCGTGCCCGTCAGCAGTGGGGACGGGAAATGGACATCCCGTTCGCGCGCGCCATGGACCGCGGCAAACTGATCAGCCTGCGCGACCTGAACTCCGGCTTCAGCAACCCGGAGACAATTTCGTTCTCCTACTACCAGGCCTCACTGGTGGTCGAACACATCGTCGACGTCTATGGCCAGCCCAAGCTCCGCGCGCTGGTTGCCGCCTACGCCGATGGTTCCGATACGGAAGCCGCCATCCGCACGGCGTTGGGCGTTGACATTGATGCCCTGCAGAAGACCTTTGATGGCTTTCTTGAAGGTCGGTACGCCGGCATGCGAAAGGCGCTGGCGGTGCCCGAGGGGTTGACCGCTGACACGCCGCTCCAGCTCGTGAAGGTTATTGCGTCGGCCAACCCCGACAGCTACACCGCGCAGATGGCGCTTGGTGAGGCGCAGATCGAGAGCCATCCCGACGGCGCCATCGCCGCGTTCGAGCGCGCCGCGAAGCTGATTCCAAACGTGACCGGCGAAGACAGTCCGGAGGCGCTGATCGCAGCGGTGGCACTGAAGAAGGGCGACAAGGTTCGCGCCGGCACCGCACTCGCAGCGCTCACCGCCAGGAGCAACACCGACATTGCCTCGGCGCGACAACTCGCGACGCTCTCCGATCCGGCGCGGGATCGCGCGCGACTGCAACTCGCGCTCAAGAGTGTGGTCGCCGTCGATCCGTTTGACAGCGTCGCGCACTCGACGCTCGGCCGCATCGACCTCGAGGCCAAGCGCCTGGACGATGCCATCCGGATGTTCCGGGTCGCCCTGGCCGCCAAGCCGCTGGACCGGGCGGGCGCGCACGCGGACCTGGCAGAGGCGCTGGCCGAGAACGGGCAACGAGACGAGGCGAAGAAAGAGGCGCTGGCTGCGCTTGAGATTGCGCCCACCTTCACGCGGGCGCAAGACCTGCTGCTCAGGCTCGCGCAGGGAAGTCGTTAAATGCGCCAGCCTCGCTGGGTCACCGCCATCGCGCTGCTCGTGGGATTGGTGTGGCTGGCAGGCGAGGTCAGCGCGCAAATCCCTGTCATCGGCGGCGATAAGTTCCAAGGCCTGAAGTGGACGTTCGTCCGGATCAAGTACGGATCGTATGAAGGCGAAGGCGCGGCCCGCAACGCGCAGCTGAGTTACTGGGACGAGCCGTGGGCGATTGACGCCCCGGCGGCGGAACAGAACCTGTCGCGGCGCATCAAGTCAGTGACCGCGATCGAAGTGGGCGAGCCCCAAGTGCTGACCCTCGACGACGAGAAGCTTTTCCAGTATCCCTGGATCTACATCGTCGAGCCCAGCAACCTGGTGCTGTCTGAGACGGAAGTGCCGATTCTGCGCGAGTTCCTGCTGCGCGGCGGCACGCTCACGATGGACGACTTTCATGGTCCCTACGAGTGGGACCTGACCGTGCGGCAACTGCAGCGAGTCTTCCCAGACCGCCAGATCGTTGAGATCGCGCCGCCACACCCCATTTACGACTGCTTCTATCGCCTCGAGAAGTATCCGCAAATTCCGGGGCTGGGATCATTCTTGAGCGGCCGGACCTGGGAAAAGGGCGGTTTCGTGGCGCGGTTGCGCGCCATTTTGGATGACGCCGGCAGGCCCATGGTGTTGATCAACTGGAACACCGACATGGGCGACGGCGTCGAATGGTCGAATGCGCAGGAATACCAGGGCTACATCAAGTGGACCGCGCAGGCCTACCAGATGCTTATCAACGAAGTGATTTATTCGCTGACACACTGAGGTCTCATGAATCGGATGACGGACGTGGCGGTTGAAGGCCTGGCGGAACGTGTCGCTGGGAGCCGACAGAAAATCCTGACCGAGCTGCGGAAGGTGATTGTCGGGCAGGACGACGTGGTCGACGAAGTGTTGATGGCGTTGTTCTGTGGTGGCCATTGCCTGATCACCGGCGTGCCCGGCCTGGCCAAGACCCTGCTGGTGAAAACGCTGTCGCAGATTCTCGACCTGAGCTTCAAGCGCATCCAGTTCACGCCCGACCTGATGCCGGCCGACATCACCGGCACCGAGATTCTGGACGAAGAACACGGTCATCGCGCGCTGCGGTTCGTGCATGGACCGATCTTCGCCCAGATCATCCTGGCCGACGAAATCAACCGGACGCCGCCGAAGACCCAGGCGGCGTTGCTGGAAGCCATGCAGGAGTACACGGTGACGGCATCGGGCCGCACCTACCAGCTCGAACGGCCGTTTTTCGTGCTGGCGACGCAGAACCCGATTGAATTGGAAGGCACTTATCCGCTGCCCGAAGCGCAGCTCGATCGCTTTCTCTTCAACGTCGTCATGACCTACCTGTCTGAAGACGATGAGGTGCAGGTGGTGACCGCCACCACCAGTATCAAGAAGGCGGAGCCGTTGCGCGTGCTCGACGGCGCCGAGATCCTTGAGATTCAGGATTGCGTGCGGCAAGTGCTGGTGGCCGAGGAAGTCGTCCGCTACGCGGTGCGCCTCGCCGACAGTTCGCGTCCGGGCCGCGGCGCCAAGCTGGAGTTCATCGACAAGTGGGTGAAATGGGGCGCCGGCCTGCGCGCCTCGCACGCCCTGGTGATCGGCGCCAAGGCGCGGGCATTGCTGCACGGCCGCGTGCATGTGTCGGTCAAGGACATCCAGGCGTTGGCCAAGCCAATCTTGCGGCATCGCGTGCTGCCGAATTTCTATGCCGAGGCCGAAGGCATCACCGCCGACAAGATTGTCGAGCAGCTCGTGGCCGCCGTCCCGGTGCCTGCCAGCGGGTTGTAGCCCATGGCTGGCGAGGCGCGCTACCTCGATCCGGCGGTCGTCGCCCGGCTGGGCACGATCGACCTGAAAGCGCGGACCATCGTCGAGGGATTCCTGACCGGATTGCACCGCAGTCCCTACCGGGGGTTCAGCGTCGAGTTCGCCGAGTATCGCCAGTACCTGCCCGGTGACGACCTGGCGACACTGGACTGGAAGGTCTACGCGAGATCGGACCGCTACTTCGTCAAGAAATACGAAGAAGACACCAACCTCACCTGCCACCTGTTGCTCGACGTCAGCGGGTCGATGGGCTACGGGTCCGGGCCCGTCACCAAACTGCAGTACGGGTCGTACCTGACCGGCGCGCTCGCCTACCTGATGAACCGGCAGCGCGACGCGTTTGGGCTGATTGCGTTTGACGACAGCATTGCCGCGCTGTTGCCGGCCAGTGCCCGTAGCGGCCACCTGCGAGTGGTGCTGCTCGCGCTCGAGCGGTTAAAGATTGGCGCTCGCACCAATGTCGCGAAGCCGCTGCACGATTTGGCCGCGGCGGTCCGCAAACGTGGCCTCGTGGTGTTGGTGTCGGATCTGCTGGACGATCCCAAGAAAGTGCTCGACGGCTTGAAGCACTTTCGCTTTCGCGGCACGGACGTCGTGGTGTTTCACGTGCTGGATCCGTTCGAACTCAAGTTCCCCTTCGAGCACGCTGCCCGCTTCCGCGACATGGAGACCGCCGACGAGGTGATGGCGGTGCCCAATGCGGTTCGCCGCGACTATCTCGAGCGCATGCAGGCGATGATCGCGCACTACCAGCGCGAGCTCGGATTGGTGGGCATCGACTACTGCCTGCTCGACACCTCGCAGCCGCTCGAACTCGGGCTGATGGCGTACTTGATGACCCGTCGCCGAGTGCTGTGATGTTTGGCGTGTCTTTTCTCTCACCGCTCTTCCTGATTGGCGCGCTGGCGGCGGCCGTGCCCATTCTGCTGCACCTGTTCCATCGCAAGACCGATGTGGTGATCGACTTTCCCGCCGTGAGCATGTTGACCCGGGCGCCGGTGCAGCAACATCGCCGCCGGCAGTTGCGGGAACTGATTCTGCTCGCCTTGCGAGTGGCGGCGCTGGTGTTGCTCGCCGTCTCGTTCGCGCGGCCCTATCTGGCCGGTGCGGAGGCGCCGATGTCAGCGCCGGTGACGGTGGTGGCGCTCGATACGTCGATGAGCCTGTCAGCACCAGGCCAGTTTGCGCGGGCGCAGCAAGCCGCATCGGCTGCGGTGTCGTCAGCGCCCGCCTCGCATGCCGTGGCGCTCATCACGTTTGCCGACTCGGCGACTGTCGCGGTTCAGCCCTCGTCCGATCGTGGCGCCGTGCTGGCGGCGGTTGCCGCCGCAGCTGCCGGCGCGGGCGGCACCCGCTATCGCACCGCACTGGCGAGCGCGAGCGAAGTGATCGGTGCGCGCGAGGGCCGCGTCGTGATTGTCACTGACCTGCAGCAGGCCGGCTGGGAGGCTAACGATGAGGGCGGATTGCCCGACGGCGTCGGGGTGGAGGTCGTCGCTGTCGCGCGACCGCCGAGCAACCTCGCCGTGACATCAGCAGCGCGCCGCGATGGCGCGGTGATGGCGACCGTGCAGAGCTATGGACCCGACGAGTCGCGGGCGACCGTGCAGCTGATCGTGGACGGCAAGGAGGTCGCCCGTACGACCGCCGTCATGGCGCCGTTCGCGGCGGCCGATGTCGAGCTGCGCGGTGCGTTTGGCGATGCTGCAGCCGCGCAGGTGATCATTACCGATGCCGTGGGCTATCAGCCTGACAACGCGCGCTTCGTCGCGCTCGACCCGCCGCCGGCGGTGCCGATCGCCGCGCTCGTCGCAGACCCGACCGGCACGACCGGCGGTATTTACGTGGAGCGGGCGCTGTCGGTAGCGGCCGAGGGTCGCGAGTTCGCCGTCACCGTCGCCGATGGCCGGGTGTTGTCAAAGTGGAGCACGACGGAGATGTCGAGCTACGCGGCGCTGGTCGTGCTTGGCACCCGCACCCTCGATCGCGCCGGACGAGAACTGGTGAAAACCTATCTGTCGGGTGGCGGACAGGTGCTGCTCACGTTGGGGCCCGATGTCGATCCGGGCACGCTCGGTGATGTCGTCGGCATCGACCTTGGCATCGTGCCAGACCCGGTGCGGACAGCGGGCGCAACCCTGGTCGTCAGCGACAGCCGCCATCCCATTTTTCGTCCGTTCCTTATTCCGTCCGGTGCGCTCGCGGACGTCCAGGTGGATCAGCACCGGCGTCTAAAACGTCAGGAAGGCCGCACGGTGCTCGCGAGTCTGTCTGGCGGCGATCCGGCGCTCATGGAACAGGTCGTGGGCCAGGGACGGTTGCTGGTGTTCACCTCGGACCTGGACAATCAATGGAGCCGCTTCCCGTTGCACCCGGCGTTTGTGCCGTTTGCCGTCGAGACCGCGCGCTACCTGACGCGCGGCCGGCAACAGCGCCAGGAATGGACGTTGCCCGACGTGCCGCCAGGTGCTGCCGCGACGCCCGGAGTGGTGGTGACCAGTGACGGCGCAGTATCCCGTCGCATGATGGTGAACGTCGATGTGCGCGAGTCGAGCCCGGCCGTCACCACCGTGGATGAGTTTACGAATGGCATTACGCGCACCGCGCGGTCCGACCGCCAGGCGCCGGTGAACGTGGCACGCGAGCTGGAAGATCGGCAGCGTTGGTGGCAAGTGGGATTGCTGGTAATGCTGGCGGCGCTCGCCGGGGAAGCGTTAGTTGGACGCCGCGCTGCGTAAGCTACGATTGGGGCACAGGGAATCATGAGCGAACGGTTCGTCGAGCTTCGGACCATTCTCGCGGATGCCAGGACGCGCTGGACGCGCCGCGCGTTCTTGCGCGCGTGGACGCTCGGCGCCTTCACGGCCGCGTCCATGCTGTTGGTCGGACTGCTCGCAGTGTGGCTCGTCGCCCGCGAAGGCGCTCCGCTAGTATTCGCGGTTACGGCGGTCACCTTTCTCTCGTTGATTTCGTTGGTGGTCGCGTTGTTGCCGCTCAGGCAGCCGCCGTCCGACCGCCAGATCGCCCGCTTCATCGAGGAACAGTCGGGCGGCCTGGACGATGTGCTCGTGACGGCCGTGGAGAGGGGCAACCTCGATTCGTCACCGATCAGCCAGGTGTTGGTAGCCGACGCGGTTCGCGCCGCGCGGGCGGTGAACTGCGAGGCGATTGTCAGCCCAGCCACACTCAGAAAGGCACTCGCCGGCGCAGTGCTCGGCAGTCTGGCCCTGGTGGTGTCGACGGCGTTCTTCGCCCCTTCGGCGGGGCGCGCAGCGGATGTCGTCGGTGCGTATCTGTTCCCGCAGCGGTACGTCATCACCGTCGTGCCCGGTTCGGCCAGGGTCAGGGCAGGCCAGCCGTTGACGGTGATCGCGCGCATTCCTGGCCTTGATGGGGGGCTCGCGCCTGACATCACGGTGGGTGCAGGCGATGCCGCGCGGTCCGCGCGCATGGCGCCGGGTGCCGACGACGGCGAGTTCACTATCACGCTGAATAACATCGAAGCGCCGTTCACGTATCTGGTTGCGCTTGGCGCCGCGCAATCTGCGCAGTTCCAGGTCGAGGTCATTCGTCCCGTTCGCGTCGCCCGCGTCGACGTGCGCTACGAGTATCCAAAGGGCGTGGGCCTGCCGCCGCAGACCGAAGAAGACACCGGCGATATCTACGCGCCCGCAGGCACGAAGGCTTACCTCACCATCACGACCGACAAGGCCGTGAAGCAGGGCCAGCTCACACTCTCGGACAGCGCACCTGTGGTGTTGGCGGGTCACGGCACGGTACTGTCGGCCGAACTGACGGTGGCGAAAGACGGTTCCTACCGCATTGCGCTGAACGACATCGACGGACTGGCGAGCGAGGGTACGGAGTACTTCATCCGGATGCTCAACGATCGGCCACCCGACGTTCGCATTCTGCGTCCTGCGGGCGATAAGCACGTCTCCCCGCTCGAGGAAGTGGCGATTGAAGCGCGGGCAGACGACGACTACGGCGTGCAGTCGCTGGAGCTGGTGTTCAAGACCTCGGCCGGCAAGCAAACCGTGGTGCCACTGGGCCGGCCGATTACGGGATCGGTGGCCGCCGGTGCGCACACCGTGTTTCTCGAGGACCTGCGCGTCACCCCTGGGGACTTCGTGACCTACTACGCACGGGCGAGCGATGTTGGACGCGGTCGCCGGTCGACCGAGGCGCGCAGCGACATCTTCTTCCTTGAAGTGAAGCCGTACGAAGAGGAGTTCACCGCCTCGGAAAGCCAAGCGATGGGCGGCATGCAGGGCGAGCAGACCGGTCTCGAGGATCTGATTGCCCAGCAGAAGGACATCATCGCCGCGACCTGGAAGCTCGACGCGCGCGCCCGCCGCGCTCGTGATGCCCGTTCCGAACGCGACATCACGGCCGTCTCGGTGGCGCAGGCGGGCGTCAAGGACAAGGCCCAGGAGATTGCTGCCAACCTGGCGGCCGCCGCGTTCGCCCAGCAGCGGCGCCGTCGCGGCACGCAGCCTGGGCTGTCGCGTCCGGGTAGGGATGAACCGATTGCACAGGCAGTGTCGGCAATGGCACAGGCCGTTGCCGAGCTCGATCGCTTCAACACCGCGAAATCGCTGCCGTTCGAGGAGACTGCCCTCGGTCACCTGTTGAAGGCGCAGGCGGAGATTCGTCGCCGCCAGGTGGCCATGCAACAAGCGCAAGGCGGCGGTGGCAACGGCAATCGCCAGTCGCTCGACCTGTCGACGTTGTTTGAGCAGGAGCTGCGCAAGCGCCAGCAGACCAATTACGAGACGCCGTCCACGAGCGAAGCGCGCGCGGAGAATGCCACGACAGAGGATGACCCGCTGGCCGGCATTCGCGAACTGGCGAGACGTCAAGAGGCCCTGGCGCGGCAGCAACGCGAGCTGACGAACAGCCAGGCGGGGCTTAGTCCAGAAGAAATCAAGCGGCAGCTCGAGCGACTGACCCGCGATCAAAACGAGTTGCGAAAGCAGGCCGAAGAACTCTCGCAACAGCTGCGGCAACAGTCGCAAGCCGCGCCCGGCCAGGATGGCTCGCGGCGCGGCTCGCAAGGCCAGCGCGGCCAGGGTGGGCCAGGTTCGTCGGCCGAGCAACAGAAGCTGAGGGAAGTGTCCGAGGAGATGCGCAACGCCGAGAGCGACTTGCGCCGCCAGGACCCGCAACGAGCGAGCGCGCGTGGCGAGCGCGCGTCCCAGCAGTTGCGAAGTCTCGAGCAGCAGATGCAGGGCGCGCGGCCCGATGAACGTCGCCGCGCCATCGGCGACTTGCAGATGGAAGCGCGGCAGCTGGCTGATGCCGAGCGCCGGCTGGGGAACGAGGCGAACCGCACCGGGGCCGGTCCCGCCGGAGTCGATGCGCGCCGTCGGCTGGCCGCGGAGCAGGAACGGCTGGCGGAGCGCACCGATCGCCTGGGTGAATCTGTGCGCCAGCTCGCAAGGGGCTCGGCTAATTCCGAGGCGGACGGTCGCCAGGCCATGGCCGAGGGGTCGCGCGAACTCGATCGCCAGAAGATTGGTGACGGCATGCGTCAGTCAGCGCAAGCGATGCGGCAACCGCAGGCGCCAGGTGAGAACTCCGCCGGCAAGCCGGATGACCTCGCGCGCGCTCTCGACAAGGTCGCCGAGCGGCTGGGGTCGGCCAACGGCGCCCAGGATGGCGAGGCGGCGAAGCTGTCTGAGCAGCTGGCGCGCACGCAGGAGCTGCGCGACCGCCTCGGTGAACTGCAACGCACCATGGACGCCTTGTCGCAGTCCGGCGCATCGCGCGAGGGCCAGCCCGGTGAACGCGGCCAGCAATCGTCTTCTTCGCCAGGGCAGAAGGGTGCCAGCGGGCAGCAGGGCAGCGCCGAGGGTGGTCGCGGCGAATCTGTGTCGCGCCTGCAACGCGACGCCGACAACCAGTTACGCGACGCCCAGAAGCTGGCCGCGGAAGTGCAGCGCGAGAATCCGCAAATGCCGCGCGGCACGACGCCCGAGCAGTGGTCGCGCAGCGTGTCGGCGCCTGGAACCGAGGCATTCAAGCAGGACTTTGCCAGCTGGGAGTCGCTCAAGAAGAACCTGCTGGTCGCGCTGGAGAAGACCGAGTCGCAGCTGTCGGATCAATTGCGCGCCCGGGAGAACAAAGAGCGCCTCAATGCCGGCCGGCACGACGCCGTGTCGCAGACCTATCGCGAGCTGGTTGACCGCTATTTCCAATCACTGGCCGCTCCACGCAAGCCCGATCGCTAGGTGGTTGAACCAGTGACACCCGCATGAGCTTTGCCGTCGTCCTCCCATGGTGGGGCTATGCGCTGGTCTTTGGCAGCGCGCTGGTGCTCGCGTGGCTGGCCTACGCGCGCGTGCCAATCGCGTTGACGGGCGGCCGGCGGCTGGTGCTGACCGGCCTGCGTGCTGCCACGTTGATTCTGCTGATTGCGATCCTGCTGAGACCGATTGTCCTGGCGCCCCCGGCGTCTGCAAAGAACGGCCTGGTACCAGTGCTCGTCGACATTTCGCGCAGCATGCGGCTGACCGATGGTGGTGGGCCAACGCGGCTCGAGCGCGCCCGCGCCATCGTTCGCGATCTTCAAGCACAGGTGTCGAGCGAATACCAGATTGAGCTGCTGACATTTGGCGAAGCACTGGCCCCAGGCGCTGTCGATCAGTTGTCGGCCACCGCGAGGCGTAGCGACCTCAGCGGCGCACTTGCCGATCTGGCCGATCGCTACCAGCGGGATCGGGTCTCGAGCGTGATCGTGCTCTCTGACGGTGGCGACACCTCGCCAGAAGAGCGCAATGCCGGCGCGCGGCTGGTGGATGCGCCGGTGCTCGCCGTGGGGATTGGCGGCGCGGATGCGCTGCGTGATCGCGAGGTGCTCAACCTGACCGCCGGAGAGCCGCTGCTGGCCGGCGCCTCGATCGACTTGAGCGTTTCGGCAACCAGTGGCGGTTTCGGCACCGATCCAGTGGAGCTGCGCATCAGCGCCAATGGCCGGCCCATCGAGGTGCGCCGGGTGACTCCACCCGCTGATGGCGCCCCGATTCACGAAGTGTTCACCGTGTCGCCCTCACTCGACGCGGCCACCGTTTATTCGATCGAGATTCCGGTGGCCGACGGCGAGCTCTCGACTGAGAACAACGCGCGCAGCGTGCTGGTCCCAGCGCAAACCGGACGCCGGAAGATCCTGATGGTGGAAGGCGCTCCCGGCTATGACCACACGTTCCTCAAGCGGGCGCTCGCGCAGGATCCAGGCCTTGATGTCGACGCGGTAGTTCGCAAGGGCCAAAATGACGATGGCCGGGATACGTTCTACGTGCAGGCCGCGCCAGGAAGGGTGGCGGCGTTGGCGGGTGGCTACCCCGCGAAGCGCTCAGAGCTGTTCGTCTACGATGCCATCATCTTTGGGAACATCGAGGCCGACTTTTTCACCCGCGAGCAGTTGGAACTCACCCAGGCATTCGTGGCCGAGCGCGGCGGCGGGTTACTGGTCATCGGCGCGCGATCGTTCGAGCGCCAGGGCTTGTCGGGAACACCGCTTGAGGAGGTATTACCGATCGACCTGACCGACCGTCGCTCGGCGGTCGCGCTGGTTTCGAACGCCCTCGACGCCGCGCCGCCCAACTCATCGATCCTGACCGTTGACGGGGCGCTGCATCCCGCCACGCGCCTGGCGGTGACTAGTGACGAGAGCCGGCAGCGGTGGGCGCAGCTTCCGGCGCTGGCGTCGGTCGCGCCGATGGGCGGCCCGCGCCCAGGTGCCCAGGTGCTGGTGGTGGCGACCGCCCCCGGTGGCGCGCCGCAGCCCTTGATGGCGGCACAGCGTTACGGCCAGGGCCGGTCGATGGTGTTTGCCGGCGAAGCGTCGTGGCGCTGGCGCATGATGCGTCCCGCGACGGACCAAAGCTACGAAACCATCTGGCGGCAGGTGGCGCGCTGGATCACGGCAGGCGCTGCTGCGCCCGTGGCGATTGCGGCGATGACGCCGACCGTGCCGGGAGTGACCGAACGCATTTCGGTCACCGTGCGTAACGACGACTTCGCGCCGGTGGCCAATGCCGAGGTGACGTTGGCCGTGACCGCCCCCAACGGCGAGTCCCGATCGCTGACGCCGGCGCTCTCGAGTCCACGGGATGGCCGTTACAGCGTGGCCGCGCGCTTCGATCAGCCCGGAGTCTACCGCCTTGACGCGACGGCCGCGCGCGCGGGGGTGCGCATCGGCACGGCATCGAGACAGGTGCTGGTCGGCGGGACCGACCTCGAAATGGCACAACCGCGATTGAACGACGCGGTGCTGCGAAGGTTGGCGGCCGAGACCAAGGGCAGCTACCTGCCGGCCGACCGGGCCGGTGAGCTGCCCGCGCTGCTGCGGCAATCGCGAGCCGATGCGGGCGCACCCGAACAGCGCGACCTCTGGCAGAATGGTTGGAGCTTTCTCGCGCTGGTCGCGCTGCTGGGCGCCGAGTGGCTACTACGTAGACAAGCAGGACTGGCATGACGCCGCTGACGCCGATTACGAATGCAGGGCCGCCGACCTGTCCGCCGAAGCGCGTCGGGCGAAGGTGGATGACACAGATGACTGAGATCAAATGCCTGGCCGTGCTGCTCGCGGTGCTGGCGTTCTATCCGGCGCCGGCCGCTGCGCAAGCGCGGTGGGCCGTCATTATCTCTGGCGCGTCGGGTGGTGAGAAGTACGCCGAGCAGATGCGCGACTGGCGCGAAGGCCTGCGGTCGGCGATGGTCGATCGCTATGGTTTCAAGGCCGAGCAGGTGCGCCTGTTGGTCGACGAATCGGTCGCCACGGGTGACAAGGGCTCGGCCGAGAACGTGCGTAAGGTGTTTACCGAGATCAAGAAGGGTGGTAGCAAGGACGATTTCGTTCTTGTGATCTTGCTGGGCCACGGCACCTACGACGGCGAGGTCGCCAAGTTCAACCTCGTGGGCCCGGACCTCACCGCCAAGGACTGGACTGACATGCTGGCCGGAGTGCCAGGCCGCCTGGCGCTGGTCAACACCACCGAGGCCAGCTTCCCGTTTCTCGAATCGCTGACCGCCAAGGGCCGGGTGGTGATCACGGCCACCGATTCAGCGGCCCAGAAGTACGCCACCGTGTTTCCCGAGTACTTCGTGAAGGCGATGCGCGAAGCGTCGACCGACCTCGACAAGAACGGCCGCACGTCGCTGTTTGAAGTGTTCGCTGCGGCCAGCGCCGCCGTGAAGCAGCACTACGATCAGAAGGGCCAGCTGGCGACCGAGCGGGCGGTGATCGACGACAACGGCGACGGCAAGGGGCGCGAAGCAACTGCCGAGGGGCCCGACGGCGGCATTGCCCGCATTGCATATCTCGATGCGGAGAGCGCCGCCGAGCAGGCGAGCCCGGAGCTCGCCGCCCTGGCGAAACGCCGGCGCACGCTCGAGGCACAGGCCGAAGAGCACAAGCAACTCAAGGGCGTGATGCCCGACACTGAATGGAATGCGCAGTTTGAAAAACTGATGCTGGAGTTGGCGCAGGTGTCGGCCGAGATTCGCAAGAAGTCTTAGCTCGCGTGGGTGTCCCACCACGCGACTTCCATTCGCTCGCGCCGGCGCAGTGGAATGACCAGGGCCAGGCCGGCCACGAAGCCGGCGACGTGCGCCCAGAAGGCGACGCCCCCTGAAATCTGATCGGCCTGGAAAATCGGCAGCGATCCAATCCCGTTCAGGAACTGCATGACAAACCACAAGCCGAGGAAGAACACCGCCGGCAGCTCGAACACGAGCGGCGGAAAGGGGAACAGCATTAATACCCGCGAGTGCGGATACAGCACCAGGTAGGCCCCCATCACGCCGGCAATCGCGCCGCTCGCGCCGACCATCGGAATCAACGAGTCGGGATTGAGCGCCGTTTGCGCGAAAGCCGCGACGAAGCCGCACGCTAGGTAGAACACAGCAAAGCGGCCGTGCCCGAGCCGGTCTTCGACGTTGTCGCCAAAAATCCACAGGAACAACAGGTTGCCCGCCATGTGCCAGAAGCCGGCATGGACGAACATCGACGTGAACACGTCCACCAGCGAAAACTGCGCCGGCACCACGCCGAAGGTTTCGAGGAACGATTCAGCCGTGCGCGCCGACATCGCTGCCTGAAACAGGTAGACGAGCAGGTTGAACGCGATCAGGCCGATCGTCACGCCGGGTCGTGTACGGGAGGGAATGACGTCGCGCAGCGGAATCATGAACGGCCTTCAGCTAGAATAGCGTAACGATGAAATGTCGCTCGTGCGGCGCCCAGATCGCGGCCAACGCACTCATTTGCTACAAGTGCGGAACCGCCACCGCCGAGCCCCGAATTACGCCGCCCGCCTTGCGGCCGCGCCGCTCGCGCCTGCCGTGGGCCGGCCTGGTCCTGCTCGGACTCGCGCTGGCCGCCGTCGCCCGCCAGGTGGCGTGCGGAAGCCTGTTATGATGAAGCGTCCGGACCCCGAAGGTGGCGCCCGGTCGTCCCTATGGCAAATGCGCGGCTCGAAGTAAACGACGGCCTCGGCCAGCGAATCGTTCCCATTACGAAGGCCCAGTTAATGATTGGCCGGCGAACGGAGAGCGATCTCCGCCTCGTTGGCAGCGATGTCTCCCGTGAACATGCGGAGATCGTCGAAGTCGATGGCCAATGGTTGCTGCGCGACAAGGGCTCGCGATACGGCACCTACGTCAACGGCGAATCGGTCACCGAACACAAACTCGCCCACGGCGACAAGGTCCAGTTCGGCCGGGCCAGTGGCGCCGATGTGGTCTTCCTCACCGGTGATGCACCCGCGCACACCGACCGTTCGCACGCCAGCGCCGTCAACGACCTGCGCCAGCTCGCCGCGCTGCTCGAAGGTCTGCGCGCGCTCGGCTCCGGCCGCGTGCTCGACGAAGTACTGGCGCTCGTGCTTGATGCCGCCATCGACGTGGCCGGCGCCGAACGCGGGTTCATCATGCTGGCCGCCACCGGCCAGCCGCTCGAGTTGAAGCTGGCGCGCGCCAAGGGCCGCATCACGCTGCCCGCGACCGGCTTCAACACCAGCCGCAAGATTCCCGAAGAAGTGTTCGCCACCGGCGAGCTCAAGATCGTCGCCGATTTGCTCGACGGCGATCTCGCCAACGCGCACATGGGCACCGTCGCCCTCGGCATTCGCCACGTCGCCTGCATCCCGCTGCGCCTGGTCCGTTACCTGGATCGCGCCGACATGGCCAGCGAAACCAAGAACATCGGCGTGCTGTATCTCGACAGCCGCGAGAAGGGCAGCCTGCTCGCGCCGCACACCCGCACGGCGCTCGACACGCTCGCCACCGAGGCCGGTGTCGCGATCGAGAACGCGCGCCTCTACCGGCAGACCCTCGATAAGGCCCGCCTCGAGCACGAGTTGAAGATCGCCGCAGAAATCCAACGCGCGTTGCTGCCGGAAGGTACCCATTCCGGGAAGTTCTTCGAGGCGGCCGGCACCTCGCTGCAGGCCCGCTCGATCGGCGGCGACTTCTTCGACCTGATCGACACGCCAGACGGGATGTTCGGCTTTCTGGTTGGCGACGTCGCCGGCAAGGGACCGGCAGCGGCGCTGCTGACCGCAAAGATCATGGGCATCTTCTCGGCCTTCGCGTCGATCGGCGATGATCCGGCGCAGACGGTCAATCACATCAACAAGGTCTTGACCCGCCGCCAGATCGACGCGCGCTACGCGACCCTGATGTACGGCCAGCTCGCGCCCACCGGCAAGCTGGTGTTCTGCAACGGCGGCCACAATCCACCGCTGATCTACGGCGTCGACGGCCTGCGCCGCATCGAAGCCGGCGGCATGCCGGTCGGCCTGTTCGAGATGGCACCCTACTCAGCCGATACGGTGGACCTGAAGCCCGGCGACACCATGGTGCTCTACAGCGACGGCGTCACCGAGGCGCACAACGTCGCCGGCGACGAGTTTGGCGAAGAGCGCATGGTCGAGGTGCTCGAGCGCCATCACAGTGAACCGGCGACCGTCGTGCTCGAGAAGCTGGTTGACGCCGTCACGGCGTTCGCTCACGGCGCCGAGCAGTATGACGATGTGACCGCGCTGATCGTGAAGTACACCGGGCCGTCATGACCAAGCCGGCGCGCGTCGCCATCGGACTGTGGGCGGTCTTCGCGTGTGCGGTGTTCAGCGTCACCTTCGACTGGCAGACCCGCTTGGCGGGGTTACAGTTCGCCGGCAGCCAGGTGCGGCGTCACGCCGCCGGCCTGCCGATCGCCACCATCAACGACGGCTTCCGTCCCATGGTTCGCTCGGCCGCACTGCGGTCGAGCGGCTGGCTGGGCCTCATCCTGAGCACCGGCGTCATCGCGACCGCCGCGGCCTCGCGAGCGTCCGAAAAGTAGATGTTGGATTCGCTGATTTACGACTGGAACAAGATCGGCGCGCCGGCAATCCCCAAGCGGGTGATGCTGGACGACGAGACCTTGCGCGACGGCTTGCAGTCGCCGTCGGTGAAGACGCCCACCATCGCCCAGAAGATCAAGATTATTCACCTGATTGATCAGCTCGGCATCGATACCGCCGACATTGGCCTGCCCGGAGCCGGCCCGCATGTTGTCGCGGACGTCGAGCGGCTCGCGCGTGAGATTGTCGGCGCGCGGTTGAAGGTGCGCGCCAACTGCGCGGCACGGACGACCGTCAGCGACATCCGGCCGATCGCGGAGATTACCCAGCGCACCGGCCTGGCGATTGAGGTCGGCGCCTTTATCGGCTCGTCGCCAATCCGCCAGTACACCGAGGGATGGACGATCGACTGGCTGTTGAAGAGCACCGAAGACGCCATCACGTTTGCGGTCGGCGAAGGCCTCGATGTGATGTACGTGACCGAGGACACGACGCGGGCGGATCCGGAAACGTTGCGCCGGCTGTTCGTCTGCGCCATTCGCGCCGGGGCCAAGCGCCTTTGTCTCGCCGACACCGTCGGGCACGCCACCCCGTGGGGCGCCACCGCCGTGGTGAAGTTCGCCGCGCAGGTCATCAAGGACGAAGCCGCCGACGTCGGCATCGACTGGCACGGCCACCGCGATCGCGACCTGGCGATCATCAACAGCATCGCCGCCCTCGAAGCTGGCGCCTCTCGTGTGCACGCGGCCGCCCTCGGCATTGGCGAGCGCGTTGGCAACACCCCCATGGACCTTCTGCTCGTCAACCTGGTCGTGATGGGGTTCATCGAGCGCAACCTGACGCCGCTGATGCCGTATTGCGACGCGGTGTCGGAGGCCTGCGGCGTGCCAATTCCCGACAACTACCCGGTAGTGGGGAGGGACGCATTCCGTACCGCAACCGGCGTTCACGCCGCGGCAGTGGTCAAGGCCTGGCGCAAGGGCGACATCGAACTGATGGACGCGGTGTATTCGTCAATCCCGGCCAGCCTCGTCGGCCGGCACCAGGAGATCGAAGTCGGCCCGATGTCAGGGAAGTCGAACGTCTTGTTCTGGCTGGAGCAGCACGGTATTCCGTGCAGCGACCCGGTGGTCGATCGCGTCTTCGCGAAAGCCAAAGAGTCGATGACGGTGTTGACGGAAGCAGAGATTCTGGCGGAAGTGTACCGCTAGCCACACGGGACTCAGAGAGCACAGAGAAACGGCTTTTCTAAATACAAATGCTGCTGACTGAGCAGTACTTATGTTTCCCCAAAAGGGTCTTCTCGGCGTCCTCTGTGGCTAATTCTTAAGCAGGCGCGCTTCAATGTCCGGGAGCGCCGCCACCACCACATCCCCGACCACCTGCAGGCTACGTGCGGAGACCGCGTCGAGCGTGTCCTGCGCGGTGTGCCAGGCCGGGTAGTCGAGATCGATGATGTCGATCGACGGCACGCCCGCCTTCAAGAAGTGCAGGTGATCGTCTTCGACCGCCATCGATTCGGTGGTGAAACTGGCCTCGTGCCCCAGGCGCCGCGCGACGTTCCAGACGATCTCGGTCAGCCAGGCCGTGGAGTTGGTTTCGCGCCGGATGTTCAGCTGGCGATCGCCAATCATGTCGAGCAGGATCAGCGCGCGCAGTGACTTGAGCGTGCCCGCCTTGCTCGCGACCGCCACGTAATGGCGGCTGCCGTAGGTATTGTCGGTGCCCTGCCATTCGCCGGTGGCTTCTTCGCCATCGAGGAACAGCAATTCAATCGTGAAAGGAAGTTGCCGACGCGCCTTGATTACGCGCGCCAGTTCGAGCAGCGCCGCGGTGCTTGAGGCGCCATCGCTGGCGCCGACGAAGCGGAATTCGCGGAACAGCTTGGTGTCGAAATGGCTGGCCAGCACGATGCGCTCGCTACGCTGACCGGGGATGGTCGCGATCAGGTTGACCATCTTGATCGGCCCGATCGGCGTGGTGGCGTCCCACGCCTGCTCGACGGTCTTGATGCCAATGGCCGCGAGTGTTTTGGTGATGTATTCGCGGTTCTTGAAGTTACCAGGCGAGCCGGACGGCCGCGGGCCGAGGGCGACCTGCTGGCGCAGGTGTTCCCATGCCTTGGAGCTATCGAATGCGCCGGCGCCCTGTCCGTGCGTGCCCGACACCACGAGCATGAGCAGGGCGCCAACCGCGAACCGACGCATTCCAATCACGAGGTCACCAATTTGCTAACTCACCAAATTATCGATTCGCCATCTGGATGTAGTCGCGAGCCGTGGCGCCCTCGTATAACTGTTTCGGGCGCGCGATCTTGGTTTCCGGGTCGAGCAGCATCTCTTCCCACTGTGCCACCCAGCCGACCGTGCGGGCAATCGCGAACAGCACCGCGAACATCTCGACCGGGAACCCCATCGCCTGGTAAATCAGGCCGGAGTAGAAGTCGACATTCGGGTAGAGCTTGCGGCTGACGAAATATTCGTCTTCGAGCGCGATCCGCTCGAGCTCCAGGGCGATCTCGAGGAGCGGGTTCTTGCCGGTCACCTCGAACACCTCGTACGCCGTGCGCTTGATGATCTTCGCGCGCGGGTCGTACGACTTGTAGACACGGTGGCCGAAGCCCATCAGGCGGCCGTCGCCGGCCTTGACCTTCTTGATGAAGGCCGGGATGTGGTCGACCGAGCCGATTTCCTTGAGCATGCGCAGCACGGCTTCGTTGGCGCCGCCGTGCAGCGGACCGTAGAGCGCCGCCGCCGCGCCGGCCAGGGCCGAGAACGGGTCCACGTTCGAGCTGCCGATCGCGCGCATGGCGCTGGTCGAGCAGTTCTGTTCGTGGTCGGCGTGCAGGATGAACAGCACGTCGAGGGCGCGCTCGAGTGCGGCGTTCGGCTGGTATTTCACCTCGGTCATCTTGAACAGCATGTTCAGGAAGTTGCCGGTGAAGCTGAGGTCGTTGTCGGGATAGACGTACGGCCGGCCGGTGCTGTGGCGATAGGCGTAGGCGGCCACGGTCGGGGTCTTGGCGATCAGGCGGAGGATCTGCTTCTGCCGCGACTCGGCGTTGAAGATCTGCTTGCCGTCCGGGTAGAAGGTCGACATGGCGCCGACGGTGCTGATGAACACGCCCATGGGGTGGGCATCGTAGGTAAAGCCCTCCATGAACTTCTTGATGTTCTCGTGCACCATCGTGTGCATGGTGATCTTGTGTGTCCACTCGTCGAGCTGGCCCGTGTTGGGCAGCTCGCCGAACAGGATCAGGTAGGCCGTTTCGAGATAGGTGCTGCTCTCGGCCAGCTGTTCGATCGGATATCCCCTGTACATGAGGATGCCCTGGTCGCCATCGATGAACGTGATCTTGCTCTTGCAGGCGGCGGTGTTCATGAACGCCGGGTCGTAGGTACAGAGCCCCGGATCGTCGCCGCCGGTGGTGATTTTCTTGAGGTCAGTGGCGCGGATGGCGCCTTCGGCGATCGGGACTTCGTAGGTCTTCCCGGTGCGGTTGTCGGTGATAGAGAGCGTTTCAGGCATAGGGTGATCCGATTCATTCTAGATCACCCGCCCATCGTCGTCACGGATTGAGTGCGCGGCACCCATCGAGAACGCTTATTGGTGCGATGAGCGGGCCGCGGGGGAGCCGCCCCCGGCCGGCCGGGCTACTCGGTCTTGGCGGTCGACCCCGGGTGCCGGACATCCTTGGCCGACAGGATGAAGATGACGTCTTCGGCGACGTTGGTCGCGTGGTCGCCAATGCGCTCGAGATGGCGAGAAATCAGGATCAAGTCGAGCGCCGGCTCGATGGTGGCCGGGTCCTGCAGCATGTAGGTGAGCAGTTCCCTGAAAATCTGGGTCTTGAGGGCGTCGAGCGTGTCGTCCTGGGCCAGCACGGCCTCGGCCAGGGCAATGTCGCGGCGGACGAAGGCGTCGAGCGAGTCGCGCAGCATCGACTGGGCCAGTTCGCCCATGCGCGGAATGTCGATCAGCGGTTTCACCGGGGCATGGCGCAGGTAGCGCTTGCCGGCCTCGCCGATGTTCACCGCGAGGTCGCCGACCCGCTCGAGGTCGGTGTTGATCTTGACGGCAGCGACGATCACACGCAGGTCGGCGGCCATTGGCTGGTGCAGCGCTAGCAGCTTGAAGCAGCGGTCGTCCAGTTCGATGTGCAGGTCGTTGATCGGCTGGTCGCCGGACAGCACGGCGTCGAGCGCCGCGCTGTCGCGGTCCATCAACCCGCGCACCGCTTCGCGCACCCGTTCCTCGGCGAGGCCACCCATGGCCAGCACCCGCTGCTTGAGCGCGTCGAGGTCGTCCTGGAAGTGTCGAAACACGCGTTCCATTATCCGCACCTGCCTGTTACGTAGTCTTCGGTCAGTTTCTCAGCCGGCGCCGTGAAGATGCGATCGGTTCGGTCGAACTCGATGAGCCTGCCAAGCCAGAAGAAGGCCGTGAAGTCCGAGACCCGGGCCGCCTGTTGCATGTTATGCGTAACGATGACGATGGTGTACTGCTTCTTGAGCTCGTAGATCAGTTCTTCGATACGCTGGGTCGCGATTGGGTCGAGCGCCGAGGCGGGCTCGTCCATGAGCAGGATTTCCGGGCGAATGGCAAGGGCGCGGGCAATGCAGAGCCGCTGCTGCTGGCCGCCCGAGAGCGCCAACGCCGAGTCGTGCAGTCGGTCTTTGACCTCGTCCCAGATGGCCGCCTGGCGAAGGCTCTCTTCGACGCGATCGGCCATCTCGGCCTTCGACTTGACCAGGCCGTTGATCTTCAGACCGTAGGCCACATTCTCGAAGATCGACTTCGGGAACGGATTCGACTTCTGGAACACCATGCCGACTTTTCGGCGCAGGTGCACGACGTCAACACCGCCGTCGTAAATGGGTTCGCCGTCGATCAGCACCTTGCCCTCGACGCGGGTCATCGGGATGATGTCGTTCATCCGGTTGAGCGTGCGCAGAAAGGTGCTCTTGCCGCACCCCGACGGTCCGATGAAGGCGGTGACGAGGTTCGAGCGGATTTGGATCGAGATGCCGTCGAGCGCGCGCTTGGTGCCGTAGTAGAAGTTCAGGGCGTCAACATCGATCTTGACTGGAGCGTCGAACGCCGCCTGGGGTTGGCCCGAGCGGCTCGCGACGTTGGCCAGGCTGGCGGGCACCGGGCGATTGGGAGCGTTCATACCCGCCCCCGGCGCTGTTGGCGGTCGCGCACCACGATTGCGATGGCATTCATCGAGAGCAGCAGCACCATAAGCACAAGAATACCAGCGGCGGCGTTCGCCTTGAATTCGGGTTGAGGACGCGACACCCAGTTGAATACCTGAATGGGCAGCACGGTGAACTTTGACCAGATCCCATCGGGCGCGAACGGAATGTAAGTGAGTGCCCCAATCGTGATCAGCGGAGCGGTTTCGCCGACCGCCCGCGACAGCGCCAGGATCAGGCCGGTGAGAACACCAGGCATCGCCATCGGCAGCACCTGGTTCCAAATCGTCTGCCACTTGGTGGCGCCGAGCGCGTACGAACCTTCGCGGATTGAGTTGGGCACGGTTCGCAACGCCTCGCGGGTGGACAGAATCACTACCGGCAGCGCCAGCAGGGCCAGCGTCGCGGCCCCGGCCAGCACGCTCTGTCCCATCGCCAGCAGCCGGACGAACAGCCCAAGGCCGAGCAGTCCGTAGATGATCGACGGCACCGCCGCCAGGTTCGAGATATTGAGTTCGATGAAGCGCGACAGACGGCTGCGCGATCCGTATTCCTCGAGAAAAATTGCCGCACCCACGCCAATCGGCAGCGCCAGGGCGCCGGTCAAGGCGATCACCCAGATACTGCCCATCAACGCGTGGTAGACGCCTGCCTCTTCGGGCTTGCGTGACGCGATGTTGGTGAGGAACTGGAAACTGAGGCGGCTGGCGCCGTCGGACACGATGTCGAATACCAGCGCCGCCAGTGCCGCCAGCGCGATCACCAGCGCGCTCAATGACACCAACTGGAAGATCAAGTCGGCGTGCTTCCTCATGCGTATTCCTCTCGGAAGCGCTCACGTAACCAGGTGCTGATCAGGTTGAGGCTGAACGTCATGATGAACAGCAGCATGCCGACCGCGAAGATGGTGCGGTACTCGAGCGTCCCCTGCGGCGTGTCGCCGAGCGACACCTGGACGATGTAGGCGGTCATGGTTTCGATCGGCACGAACGGATTGCCGGTCAAGCGCGGCTGCTGGCCCGCCGCGATGGCCACAATCATCGTCTCGCCAATCGCGCGCGACACCCCGAGAATAAAGGCGGCGGTAATGCCCGAGAACGCCGCAGGGACGACCACTTTGAGCGCGGTCTGCATGCGCGTCGCGCCCAGCGCATAGGAGCCTTCTCGCAAGCCTTGTGGCACCGCGCGCATCGCGTCCTCAGACAGCGACGACACCAGCGGCAGAATCATCAGGCCCATCACCAGGCCAGGGCTGAGCGCGTTGAAGCCAGACAGGGAGGGAAAAATCTGCTGCAGCAGCGGCGTGACGAACGTGAGCGCGAAGTAGCCGTAGACCACGGTCGGCACGCCGGCGAGGATCTCGAGCACCGGCTTGACCACCCGGCGGAACCCGCTCGGCGAGTATTCGCTCAGGTAGATGGCGGAGAGCAGGCCCATGGGCAGGGCGACGACCATCGCAATGGTCGATACCAGCATGGTGCCGGCCACCAAAGGAAGCACCCCGAACTGCCGGTTCGAGAACAGCGGCGTCCACTCGGTCCCGGTCAGGAAGTCGAGGACGGGCACCTCGCGCAGAAACTCCCAGGTTTCAAGCGCGAGCACGGCGATGATGCCGGCCGTCGTGAGCACTGAGAGCGCTGCGCAGAGGAACAGCGCCCGCTCGATGATCCATTCGAGCGTCCGGGTCGTCATGACTCCGCGCTACTGCGCGCGTTCCTTGCTCAGCAGCTGGTCGATGGTGACACCAACGGTGTTCTGTCCCGAGAACACCGAACCGGTGTGGCGCTTGGCGAAGCGGTCACTGACCATGCCGTAGATTTCCGCGCCGAGGCCGACGTAGTTCACTTCGCGCACGAGCGTTTCGGCGTTCTTCATGTAGAACTCGACGAACTTCTGCACTTCCGGACGCTCGGCGGCCTTCTTCGAGACGTAGATGAACACCGGACGCGACAGCGGCTGGTAGGTGCCGGTCTTGATCGAGTCGGGCGACGGCAGCATCGGGCCTGCGCCGTTGTCGGCCTTCTCATCGTCCACCGGCACGAGCTTCAGCCGGGCGGCGTTTTCTTCGTAATACGCAAAGGGCAGGAACCCCAGCGCGAGGTCGTCGCTGCTGATGCCCTGCACCAGCACGTTGTCGTCTTCGCTCGACGTGAAGTCGCCCCGGCTGGCTTTGGCCTTTCCGTTGATGGCTTCGGTGAAGTAATCGTAGGTGCCCGAGTCAACGCCGGCGCCGAACAAGTGGATTTCGCGATCCGGCCACGAGGCCCGAATCTGGTTCCATTTCTTGACTTGCCCCTGGGCGTCGGGCGCCCACAGCTTCTTGAGCTCGGCGACGGTGATCTTGTCGGCCCACGCGGCCTTCGGGTTTACCGCGATGGCAATGCCGTCGTAGGCCACCGGCATCTCGATGAACTCGATGCCCGACTTGGTGCAAGCCTCGACCTCGCTGGCGCTGATCGGACGCGAAGCGTCGGCAATGTCGATTTCGCCACGGCAGAATTTCTGGAATCCACCGCCGGTGCCGGAGATGCCCACGGTCACGTTCACGTTCTGGGTGCTCTTTTGGAACTCTTCAGCGACGGCCTCGCTGATCGGAAAAACCGTGCTGGACCCGTCGAGTGTCACAAGCACCGTGCCTCCGGATGGGGCCGTGCCGCTGGACGAAGAGCCGCCGCCACAGGCAGCAAGCGTGAACACCAGCACCACGAAAGGCGCGACGTGACGAATGGGTAACAGCAACATAGCCACTAGCGTATGCGGCGAGGGTTTCGCGGTAGTTTCTGGCGTGTTAATTCCGTGTTAACGCCCTTCAGGCCTTTACGGTACGGCACCTTCTCGATTCGGATTTTCCGGTCGAGCGCCAGCTCGAGCGCCCGCGCCTGTTTGTTTGCCGCCCAGACTTCAAGTTCGGCATCACCAACTGCCTGCACCTTGATGCGCAGCTGGCCTAGCCGCTCGCGGACTTCCAGGCCACGGATCACGCCGTGCCGGCTGCGGTCGAGCGTTTCGGCGAGACGGAGGAACGCCGCCAGCACCTCGACCTTGTGACGAAGGTCCTGGTCGAGATCTTCCTGTCCCGGATGATCATCCTTGGGCGTCGCGCGGCGGTGATACCGCGCCACCAGCGCCATGATGTCGATTTCCTCAGGTTCAAAGCCCCGCAGATCGCCGTTCTTGATCAGGTAGTACGAGTGCCGATGGTGCTTCTCGTAGCTGATGTGGTTGCCGATGTCGTGCAGGAACCCGGCGTACTCCAGCCACTCGCGCTCGCGATCGCCAAGGCCGTGAATCCGCTTGGTGAAGTCGAACATCGTCAGGGCCAGGGCGGCGACCTGGCGCGAGTGTTCGGCTTCCCAGCTGCAGCGCTCGGCCAGCTCGATGACCGACCGGCGGCGCACGTCGGGATACGAGTCCACGCGCGCGATGTCCTTGCGGTGGGCGTGGATGTAGTCGAGCAGCACACCCTCGCGCAGCGCCAGGTCGCATAGCGTAAGCTCATCGGCCCCGAGCTTCTTCAGCAGGGTATCCAGGAGGATGGCGCCCGCCACCATCAGGTCGGCACGCCGCGGATCCTGGCCGGGCAGGTGCATGCGCTCTTCGAGGTCCATCTCGACCGCCGTCTTTCGCAGCCGGCGCAGGCTCTTGGCCGGCACGCGCAAGTTGCGCACTTCCTCCGGCGCAGTGCCCCGATCGATGGCAGTCGCGACCACGCCCAACGACAGGATCGTGCCCGACGTTCCGATCACCCGGTCGTAGCCGGCCTCGACGATGTGGCCAAGGTAGCGGTCGACTTGTTCGCTGATGAACTCGGTCATCTTCCGTTCGTCGCGGCTCGAGATCGGATCGGAGTCGACGAACCGCTCCGTCAGGCGAATGACGCCCAGCTTGAAGCTGCGAGCGAACTCGACGGCGCTGCCACTGCCGCGCGTGATTTCGACGCTGCCGCCGCCGATGTCGATCACCACGGCGCGCTTCGGCGTGTCGACGCCGTAGACCGCCGCCAGGTGGATGAGGCGGGCTTCTTCGGTGCCGGTGATCAGCCGCGCGCGAATGCCGGTCTTGCGCTCAATTGCCTTGAGAAACGCGCCGCCATTCTCCGCTTCGCGGGTGGCGCTTGTGGCCACCGCGAGAATCTCGTCAACCTGATGGGAGGTGGCAAGGCGTTGGAACTTTGAGAGCGCCTGGAGGGCGGCATTCATCGATTCCGGCGTCATTTTCTTGCCGTCCAGGCCGCCAGCCCCCAGCCGGACCATTTCTTTTTCGCGGTCCACGACTTCGAAGGAAAAATCCGGACGTACGCGGACCACGATCATGTGGACCGAATTGGTGCCGATGTCGATGGCGGCGAGGCGCATGGGGGAACTCGCCGTGGCGCAGGCCGTGGCGGTATAATCGGAAGTTCATCCTAGCATGGAGCGTTCAGCCCTCTCCGTCGCCATCCTCCGCCAACGCCTCGTCACACTACTGTCGGCCATGCCCGCGGCCCAGTCGGGCGATGAAAGCTCCGTGCATCAGGCGCGGGTCGCGTCGCGCCGGCTGCGCGGAGCGTTGCCGATGCTTGGCGCCAGCGCCGATGCCCACGCACTTGACCGCGTCGATCGCCGGGTGCGCCGCATTACCCGCGCGCTTGGTCCCGTTCGCGAGTTGGACGTCGTCCTGTTGTTGCTGGCCGAGTTCGAAGAGCGCGGGGCGGCATCGACGATGGCCATCGGCCTGGTGCGCGACGCAGTCGTCGCCGAACGCCGCCAGCGACGCACCGAGATGCTGGCGGAGATCACTCCGTCTCGCCTGGAGAAGTTGCGCAAGCGCCTGGTCGACGTCGTGGCGCCCGAGTCGCACAACGGGACCTCGGCCAATACTGTTGCCGAGGCCGTCGCACAGTCAGGTAAGCGCGCCCAACGGCT
>JANLWW010000183.1:0-63290 GCA_031364805.1 Acidobacteriota bacterium | reverse complement strand
GCTGCGCCCAGAGGATGAAGCGCTCGAAGCCGTCGACCGTGGTCGGCGGCGGCGAGATGAAGCGCGCGACTTCCTCGGTGGTCAGCATCGCCAGCAGCGACGCCGCGTCGTCGAGCCGCAGTTCGCGCAGCGTGAAGCCGGTGCCGGTCAGCACCGGCAGCCCGGCCTTCCAGTCAGTCGTCGTGACCGTCGTTCTGGTCGTCGTCGTCGTGACGTTCACCATTGCCGTGCTCTCCACTACTTGACCTTCCCGCCTAACACCTTGTGCGAAAGGCCGAACGCATTGCCCCAGACGATGTTGTCGCCCCAGACGATGTTGTCGGCGGCGGTGTCGCCCCAGACGATGTTATCCAGCCAGTCGTTACCCCAGACGATGTTGTCCTGGTTGTGCTTGTGGACGTTGCCCCACACGATGTTGTCGACCCAGAAGCCCCAGACGATGTTGTCGGCCCAGTAACCCCACACGATGTTGTCGCCCCAGACGATGTTGTCGCCCCAGACGATGTTGTCGGCAATCGAGACCTTGCCCCAGACGATGTTGTCGAGCTCGTCCCAGTAGTTGCCCCACTCGATGGTGTCGCATCCCTTGGCGCAGTTGCCCCAAACGATGTTGTCCATCAACGTGTCCATGCCCCAGACGATGTTGTCGTCCCAGCGGCCCATGTGCATGTAGGCGGCATCGCCCGTGACAAACCGGTCACCCCAGATGATGCGTTGGCCCCACTTCACACTCTGGCCGTATTTGTCTTCGTTGACACCGGGCACCGAGCCGCGGCGCAGCCAATAGGCGCCGGCCTTGACCTTAGGGTTGATCATGCCGGCAAAGTGGGTCGCGCCGAGGACGTTCAGGTAGCCCGCGCCCTGCGTGAGCGAGTCCACACCCGGCATGGTGCGCGAGGTGAACTGCAGAATCATCTTCACGCTGTTGGCCGACAGGCTCGGATTGGCGGCAAGCACGAGGGCCGCTGTTCCGGCCGCCATCGGTGCCGCCATGCTGGTGCCGCTGAGCGTCATGTAGGAGGCGGGAGAGCCAGGTGTTTCTTTTCCGCCTGTGACGTGCAGGTCGGTGAAAGTGGTGAACAGGTGGCTGCCGGGCGCCGACAGCGAGATCACCTTGTGGCCGGTCGCCACGAGGTCGGGCTTCGCGAAGAAGTCAAAACGCGACGGCCCGCGCGAGCTGTAATCAGCCACGCGGTCGTCGTCGAACCCCTCGGTGCTCTGCGTGTTGCCCGAGCCGACGCAGATCGAGCGAGGTGCGTTGCACGGCACGCCGACGCCACCGTAGCCCACCGTATTGGTCTTGGGATTAAGACCCATGTTGCCGGCGGCGGTCACGACGACAATACCGGCCTCGGCCAGGCGCTCAACGGCATTGACCATCGGGTCGGTGGCCGACGGCTCGAAGATGGGATGGCCGAGTGAAAGATTGACGACCTTGATCCCGTACGCCGCGCGATTCGTGAGGACCCAGTTCAACGCGTCGATCACGTCGCTGCTCTTGCCCGAGCAGTCGTTGCCAAGCACGCGAACGATGACGAGGTTCGACTCGTCCGAGATGCCGGCATATTCGTGGTCCGAGGAAATGCCGCTGCCGCCGATGATGCCTGCCACGTGGGTGCCGTGACCGCACCCGTCAACCGCGATCGTGCCGCCGGTGACGAAGTCTTTGAACTTGAGAATGCGCGCGGGCGCGATGTCAGGGTGCGGCTGGTATCCCGAGTCGATAACCGCAACGGTCACGCCCGTGCCGCGGCGGTTGTTGGTCGCCTTGGCGACCCTGGCGCCGAGGCCGCGCACGGACGTGGCTCGCGCCTGGGCCGCTGCCGCGACCGTTACCGGGGCGTCGTAAGAGATGCGCTCGAAGTAGTCCACAGTACCAAACGCGGCAGGGCTCGCAAAGACGTTCAGCGAGGGCGTGTCCTCGTTGTCCATCTTCCGCACGGCTGCGCCGTTGTTGAGCAACTCGTCATACGCGCGGTCGCGATCACCGATCGTCGCGAAGCGCATGATGACGCGCGAGAACGAACCGGTATTCCACGCCTCCCTCACCGCATCATCGAACTTGGACGTGATGTCGGTCGTGGTCTGCGCCGCGGCGGGGGATGCCAGCAGTGCCGCGAGCAGAGCCAGACGCATGGAACGGCCCCATACGGCTTTCTTCCAGGCAATGAGGGAGGCGGGCGAGAATCGCATGTCGGCGACTCTAAAGCAATTAAGACGCCAATAGACAGTTAATGGTCATCAGTGTCATATAAAGTCACATTAACTCAACTTCATTGATGATTTAGTGACACCAGGCTTTTTTGCCCTAGAGAGAAGTAATACGACAACACGAGAAAATATTCAAAATAGCCCACTGTTCCGGGACCATCTGCCTAAATAGCTAGGCATAAATACATGTAAACAAGACACTTAAATGACTAGTGTCCCGTTCTGATTCTTGATTCTTCTTTTGGGACACGAAAGGGCAGGAAGAAGGGTGCAGAAATGAGTTTCCGCACCCCTCGGGCTCACTTGATTGCGAGTAACTCGACGTCGAATACCAGCATGCCGCGCGGGGGTCGCTCTCCCTTGTAGGCCAGGCGTTCGGGAATCCAGAAGCGCATCTTTTCGCCGACGGTCATCAGCTGCACGCCTTCGGTCCACCCGGCGATGACATCGCCCAGACCGAAGGTCGCGGGTTGACCGCGCTCCACGGAACTGTCGAACATTTTCCCGTCGGTGGTCCAGCCCGTGTAATGCACCGTCACGTTGCTGCTCTTGACCGGCGACGGTCCACCCTTTCCTGGACGCAGTGACTTGTAGGCGAGACCAGAGGAGGTCTTTTTCGCATCTGCGGGTGCCGCCGCGACGTCCGCCGGCGGCGTGCCCGGTGAGGGGCTGAACTCGATCAGCTCGACGTCGAACACGAGCATGCCGGCAGGACGATTGGGCTGCCCGCCGTAGGCAAGTTCTTGGGGAATCCAGAAACGGCGCTTCTCACCCACGACCATCAACTGCAGCCCTTCACCCCATCCTTTAATCAGGCGATTCAAGGGGAACGTCGCGGGCGTTGGTTGCGACCGCGAGCTGTCGAACATTTTTCCATCGGTGGTCCAGCCGGTGTAATGCACCGTGACCATGTCGGTGGGGCCGGGCTTGGTGGTGCCCTTGCCTGGGCTCTGGACCTTCGACGCGAGGCCCGAGGCGGACTTGGCGGCATCGGCAGGCGGTGCGGCGACATCGGCCGGCGGGGGTACCGGCGTTGGCGCGGGACGCTGGGCCACCAGCGCGGCGGCCATCACCAGCGTGAGTGCAACGGTCGAAATAAGACGAGTCATTAACGTATCGTGGACCGCCGAGCCGCTGCGGCGCAAGCGGAAGTGAATGGCGAATGGCGAATAGCGAATAGCGAATGGCGCTACCGGCAAGTATCGAGGCCCTGGTCGTTGACCGAGCCGTCTACGCCCAGGAACGCCCACTCGACCTGCGCTGGCTTGAGGGTGAACCGCACGACTCCGTACTGCATGAGGCGCGATTCTGAATTGGGCGCGGTGCGAACGAAGTCATAGAGGTCCGCCCCCCCGGTACCCGCCGTGAACTGGCGAATGCCGTTGACCGGATCGGCGGTGCCGTTCGCCGACTGGCGCGCGAAGCGTTCGTAAAGGTGGTCATGACCGGTGAGGACGACTTCGGCCCGCGAGGCTTCGAGCAGCGACCAGATGTCGCGCATTACGGTGTTGTTGCCGTTGGGGCCGGAACTAAACAGAGGGTGGTGCCATACGGCCATCGTGCACGGCGTGCGCTGGCCCTCGAGCTGCTGGCGCACAAACTCCCACTGCGCCGATCCGCGGCCCGCCGGAATATTCGAGTTCAGCATCAGGATTAGCCAGTCGCCCGCCATCAACGAGTGGTAGCCTGTGCGATCCGCGCCGGCGGCGTCGCCGAAATAATCGAAATAGGGACCTGCGCCGGCGCTTTCATACTCATGGTTGCCGGGCGAGGCGTGCCAGCGGCCGCGGAAGCGGCCCCACTCGGGATTGAAACAATCGCGAAAGTTCGCGGCGCTGCCCTGGAAATAGGCGATATCGCCCGCGAGCAGCAGCTGGCCTTCGAGGCCGGCGACCAGCCTGGCGGTCTGCGCGACCGCCGGCCGGTTGCACATGCCGATGTCGCCGACGCCGAGCACCACCGCCGTCAGCCCGGTCGAGGGAACGTTGCCGCCACCGGTCCCCGCGGTGCCGCCGCCCGTCGTCGGCCCCGATGGCGAGCTGGAGCAAGCCACCGCCAGGGCAAGCGACGCCACGAGGGTGACATATGACAGGAGCCGGGCGCGGGAAGATGGGTATCGCATCGGCCTTTTCACCATCGTTACATACGTGGTAGCGTTCCGCCACCCTGGGCGCACAGCGGCTATGACTACCTCCGAACGTAACGCCAAGTCGAATCGGCTGCTGCTGTCGCCACAAGAGCCGTTGGTGGCTGGAGGTCGCGCCGAAGAACTCGAACGCCGCATTCAAGAGGTGTTCAAGTCGGGGTACGCGCACGTGGTCATAGATCTGCGCGGCGTGCCGAACGCTGACAGCGCGGGCATTCGCGCGCTCGTGCGCGGGCACACTTCAGCGCAGCGCCTGAACCGCAGGTTTACGCTGGTCTCGCCCAATCCGCTGGTGCGCGAGCTGCTCGAGCTCTCGCTGTTGACCAACGTGCTCGAAATCGTCGACACGCTGATTGAAGCGAAGACGCAAACCATTCCATGGGATCGGGTCTGGTCTGGCATGGCGGTGGCGTTCGTCGGCCTGGCCCTGGTTGGTGTCGGCGTGAGATGGCCCGACCTGGGCCTGGAGGGAGTGCCTCCTCCTGGCGGCTCGTTCCCCCTCGGCCAGGGCGGGCAGGCTGGCCAGGCCACTAGCGGCATGGCCAATCCGCTGTTCGAGCTCGGCAAATTGATCGCGTCCGCCGTCGTCGGCATGCTCGTGACGGTCGTGCACCGGCAGTACCGGACCGATAAGACCGCCAATCCGGCGCTCGATCAGGCGCAGGTGCTGTTATGCATTTCTGGCGCGCTGATGATGATCATCATTGGCAACTCGGTGGCGCGCGCGTTCGGCATTGCCGGCGCCGCGAGCGTTATCCGCTTTCGGACTCCGGTTGAAGATGCGCGTGACATCACCATTCTGTTTATCTTGATGGGCTTGGGCATGGCTGCCGGCCTCGGTGCGCTGGCGGTCGCGGGCATGGGTACGCTCTTCCTGTGCGCGATGATTCCCATCCTCAACATCTTCAGCTCCGAGCGCCCGCGCACCATGATGGTGGAGATCATCTCGGAGGATCGTGACTTTCCGACCGCGCACGTGCATCACGTGTTCGCGGTGAACGGCATTATCTTCGAGCCCCGCGAAGTCTCGCAGGGCGACGAGGCGACCGCGAAGTACCTGACCACGCTCAAGCCGACCGACTCGCTGGAGGATGTGAGCGGTCAGTTGATGGGCGATGGCAAGAAGGGCATCAAGAATGTCTCCTGGTCGCCGCCCAAGCGCGCGTAAGGCCCGCGCCCGGGCGCCCGTCCGCCGGGCCGCGGCCGCCAGGGAAACGCTGATTCTCGATCCGGCGGCACGCAAGGCCGCGCTGCTCGCCGTGATCGCCGGAGCCGAGCGGCGACTCGTGCTCTCGCTGTTCCGCTGTGACGATTTTTCGGTGCTTGATGCCCTGGCCGCCGCCCTCGAGCGTGGCTGCGAGGTCGAAGCCATTCTCACCAAGCGCGCCAAGGGTGGCAAGAAGCGCTTGAAGAAATTGTGGAGCGCGCTCGAAGAGATGGGCGCGGTCGTGACACGCTATGGCGACCCGGTGGTGAAATACCACGCCAAGTACCTGGTGGCCGACGAGACGACCGCCGTTGTCACCACCCTTAACCCAACCAGGAAATGTTTCACGCGCACGTGGGACGCCGTCCTGATCACGCAGGATCCCTCGGTGGTGAAGGGCTTGCTCACGCTGTTTCGTGCCGATGCCGCCGATCAGCCGCTGTCTTCGCGCCGGCCGATCAGCCGCCGCCTGATCATCGGCCCCGAACGTTCGCGCTCTGAAATCCGCGCACTGATTACCGGCGCCCGCAAGAGCATTCGCATTCTCGACCACAAGTTGTCCGATCCCGACCTGGTCGGGTTGCTGCGCGACCGCCGCAACGAGGGCATCATCGTCACGGTGATTGGGCGCCATCCGATGGGGCCGGTCGAGCCGCACGGCAAGATGATGATCATCGACGAAGAGCGTGCGATTTTGGGCAGCACCGCGCTGTCGACGTTGAGCCTCGACTTCCGCCGCGAGGTCTCGGTGGTGATTCACCGGCCCGCGCTGGTCAAGCAACTCAATATGGCTTATCAACAGTTGAGCGCGCGCGCCGGAGCGGCCGCGTCGCACCTGCCGGGAGACCGCATCGCATGAGGAAAATCCTGGTGACCGTGCTCGTTCTCGCCGCCAGTGCAACGACCGCGGCAGCTCAGGACAAGCGCGGCCTGGTCTGGGACGACCGCCCGACCATCGTGTTCGGCAAGGACGTCACGCTACAGATTCGCGGCAAGCTGCAGCTCGATTGGCGCCAGTTCGACCCCCAGATTGATGAAGACAGGTTCGACTTCCGCACCGCACGCGTCGGCCTTAAGGGCGATCTCACCAAGCATTTCGATTACGAGATCGAACGAGCCGTTGAGCAGGAAGGTAAGTTCGGCGAATGGAAGGACGTTTACCTGAACTGGTCGACGTTCGACATTCTCCGGGTCAAGGCCGGCCGCTTCAAGATGCCCTTTGGCCTCGAGCAAAACACCGGCGCCACCGATGTCGACTTCGCCTACCGCAGCCTGGCATCCTCGACGATTGCGCCCGCCCGCGATCGCGGCGTCATGGCCTACGGCGAGCTTGGCCGCCTCGGCTACGAGGTGGGCCTCTTTGATGATGACGGCGACAACGGGGAACTGAAGGAGCCACAGTTCGTCGAAGCCGGCGAGGACCTCAAGGATGTGGGTCCGTCGTTCGCCGTGCGCCTGACCGGCGATCTGTTCCGCGCCTTGCCGGTGCCCAATAAGCTCAAGAGCGCCAACTTCGGGGTCGCCTACACCAACGCCAGCGTGCCGGAAGGTCTCAACAGCCTGAGGGGTCAGTCGGTGTGGGGTACAGAGGACTTTTTCGAGCCGGTTTATGTGAAGGGCCGCCGGCAGCGACTCGGCGCGCAGTTCGACTGGACGCCGGGCCCGGCCGGCCTGAAGGCGGAATGGATGCAGTCACGCGAGCAGCGATTGGGCCAGAGTAACCGCAACGAGGATCTGTCGGATTTCATTGGCACTGGCTGGTATGTGAGCGGTACCTGGTTCGTGACTGGCGAAGACAAGGACGACAACGTCAACCCGCGTAACCCGATCTTTCAGGGCGGCATTGGTGCGATTGAGATTGGCGCCCGATACGACCAACTGGAATTCAGCAGCGCCAACAACACCGGCGCCGCCTTTACCAATCCGCGCGCGGACCCGTTGCTCGCCAATACCGACCAGGTGTGGACGTTCGGCGTGAACTGGTTGTTGAACCGATGGGTGCGTGTGATTACCAATGCGATCCACGAAGAGTTCGCCGACCCATCGAGGTCTCCGGATCCCGGCATCTCGTCGTTCTGGTCGGGACTGCTGAGGTTGCAAATTGTCTTTTAATCCGCACAGGATGAAAACATGAGCTTGCTCCGTCGTTGCCTGCTCGCCGTTGCGGTTGTGGTGTGGGTCGCGGTTCCCGCGGCCGCCCAGACCTCGGACGACCTCTTCAATCCCGAGATCCTGCAGCGCCTTGACCTCTGGTTGAACGCCGCCGACTGGTCGAAGCTGAAGTCCGCTTTCCAGGAGAACACCTACTATCCCGCCGACGTGGTCTGGAACGGCCAGACGGTGCGCAACGTCGGCATTCGCTCGCGCGGCCTCGGTTCGCGCAGCGGCAGCAAGCCTGGTTTGCGCGTTGACTTCGACCGCTACTCGTCGAGCCAGACGTTTCTCGGGCTTAAGTCGTTCGTCCTCGACAACCTGACGCAAGACCAGTCGGGAGTGAAGGAAACCGTGGCCATGCGGTTCTTCGCGCGCATGGGCATTCCCGCGCCGCGCGAAACCCACACCCGGGTGTACGTCAACGGTAACTACTTTGGCCTCTACGCGCTGGTTGAGTCGGTCGACAAGACAATGATGGGCCGCGTGTTTGGCAGCATCGGCGACGACGTCCAGAACGATGGCTACCTGTTTGAGTACAACTACGTGATCGGCAGTCCGTGGCGGTTCGGCTACGAAGGTGCCGACCTCGCCGCGTACAAGCAGCGGTTCGCCATCAAGACCAACGAAAGCAAGAGTGATTCGACCATCTGGGGACCGCTCGAAGAGCTGGTCCGCCTGGTCAACACCACGCCGTCGGCGAGCTTCGAGCAAGTCGTTGGCGCCTCGCTTGACCTCGCGGCCTTCGTCCGCTACCTCGCCGCGCAGAATTTTATCGCCCAGAACGACGGCTTCAATGGCTACGACGGCATGAACAACTTCTACTTCTACCGGCTGGAGAACAGCGCCAAGCATGTGTTCATTGCCTGGGACGAGGACAACGCTTTTCTCGCGCCAGACTTCCAGGTCACGACGCGCTTCGACGACAACATCCTGACGCGCAACACCATGCAGTTGCCGGCGTTCAGCTCTCAGTATTTCAGTGTCCTGCAAGAGGCTGCGACCTCGGCCAGCGACTGGTTGCAGGGTGAGACGCAGCGCCAGCTCCTGATGATCGCCGACGCCATGCAGGCGGACACGGTGAAGCCATACACCAACGCCGAGCACGCCACCGCCCGCGACACCATGCTGGCCTTCGGGCCCGCCCGCGTTACTTACGTGCGGTGCGAGGTCGCGAAGAGGTTGGCGACGACGCGTCCGGTCGGGTGTTCGTGATCGCTTGGGCGGCCTTGTCGATGCCCCGTCCCGACAGCTGAAAGACTCGGCCGCCCCGCGCCTCTTCAAGCGTGGCGATCACCGCCGCACGGGTCTTCTTCGAGATCAGCCGTGGAGCGGCCGGCGCGAGCAGGGCCGAGCAGTATTCGGGATAACCGCGATCGAGACGGGGCTTCCACTGGCGACCGAGCTTGCGCTCGCGCGCCAGGCCCTGCACCTCGGGTTGCGGCGCAAACCGCAAGAGTTCGCGCAACCATTGTTCGGGCAAGCCGCACGCGGCGCCAAACGCAACCGCGGTTTCCACGTAGGGCGCGGCGATCACCACCGCGCCCGCCTCGAGCGCGGTGCGGATCTCCCACCGTAATCGGAAAGCCAAATCCGCAGCGTAGACCAGCGACAGGGTTCGCGGCGACGCGGTCGAACGCTCACTGGTGTGTGCCAGCTCACCGAACAGCCCCGAGGCGTCCCATCGACTGATCACGCAGGTAACGCCACGCTGCCGCAGGGCGGCAGCCAGACGATCGGCCGACCTCCCGAGGTCGGCGCCCCGCGAGCCGTCGATCGCGATCAGCCGCGCGGTGCCTTGTGAGTGGTGAGCCATTCTTCCACCGCGTCCTTGCTGAACACCGGCCACGGCCGTTTTTCTGTGGCCTCCACCAGCTCGCGTACTCGAGTGTGCTGGCGATAGACCGCCTCGCCGGCGTCCACCGTGACGAACTTGAAGACCAGCGCGAGGTTCTCGTATTCGGTGACCACGCGATCGATGAAGCGTCCGTAACTGGCGAGAGGGTCGTCGATGCCGGTGACGTCTTGGCCGGCCTGGTAAAAATGCGGCGACCGCGTCGAGGCAATGCGGCGCTGCGAGTCTTCTGGCGTCATCGAGAAGTAAATCACCAGGTCGGGCCACAACAGTGGCGAGTAGGCGTGCAGCAGCCAGTCGAGGTCGAGGCCGCGGGCAGCGTCGCGGGCGAGCGCCGTAAACAGGTATCGATCGGCCAGCACCGTCTTGCCGGCCCACAGCGCCGGGAGAATAGTCGTCTCGATGCGATGGCGGAAATCGACGGCATGCAACAGCGAGTACTCCTCGGTGGCAAGCGTCCGGATTTTCTTGCGGACTTTGAGCAGCGGCTTGACCAGCGCGGATGATGCCCACCGCGTGGAGACCACTTCGTCGCCGCGGCTTTCGAGCCACTTCTTGAGCAGCTTGCGCTGGGTGGTCTTGCCGGAACCGTCGGGGCCTTCGAACGCGATCAGCAGCCCGCGCGTGCCTTCCCGCTCAGCGATCAGCTGCTTGAGCGTCCGGGCCGTTGCTGTCCGCGTCGTTGCTGTCCGCGCCATTGGCCTGCCATTCTATGCGTCCAGCAGCATCCAGGCCGGGTCTTCGATGTATTCCTTGATCTTGACGAGAAACTGCACGGCCTCGCGGCCATCGACCAGCCGGTGGTCATAGCTGAGGGCCAGGTACATCATCGGCCGGATCACGACCTGGCCGTTCACGGGCACGACGCGGTCGGCGATCTTGTGGAGGCCGAGAATGCCGACCTGCGGCGGGTTCAGGATCGGTGTGCTCATCAGCGAGCCGAACACCCCGCCGTTGGTGATGGTGAACGTGCCACCCTTGAGGTCTTCGAGGGTGAGCGTGCCGTTCTTGGCGCGGGCCGCGAAGTCGCGAATGCCCAACTCGATGCCGGCAAAGCCCAGGCGATCGGCATCACGCAGCACCGGCACGACCAGGCCGCCCTCGGCGCCGACCGCCATGCCAATGTCGTAGTAGTGCTTGGTGACGATCTCGTCGCCCTGGACCTCCGCGTTGATCTGCGGGAACGCCTTCAGCGCGCCGATCGCCGCCTGGACGAAGAATGATGCGATGCCAACGCCGACACCGTGTTTCTTGGTGAAGGCTTCCTTGCGACGCTCGCGCAGCGCCATCAGCGCGCTCATGTCCACCTCGTTGAAAGTGGTGAGCATGGCGGCGGTCTGCTGCGCTTCGACGAGGCGCCGGGCGATCGTGGCGCGGCGCTTGCTCATGCGCTCGCGGGTCTCACTTCGGTCGCCGCTTGCCGGTGTAGGTCGGGCAGGCAGGGCAGGTAGGGCAGGTGGGGCAGGTGGGGCAGGTTTTGCCGCAGGCGTCGCGGCCTTCAACACGTCCTGCTTCGTCACGCGCGCTCCTGATGCCGCGACAGAATCGATATTGACGTCGTGCGCCTTCGCCACGTTCTTCGCCGTCGGGGTGGCCTTCTTGTCTGCGGGTGCTGCCGCCGCGGCAGCTGCCGGCGGCGTGACGGTATCGACCTTACCAGCCCCACCCGCCTGACCCATCTCACCCGTCTCTTCCAGCACGGCGAGCACTTCACCGACCTTCACGTCCGCGCCTTCCTGGTGCTTGATTGCGCCCAGCACCCCGGCGCGATCCGCGCTCACCTCGAGGTCAATCTTCTCGGTCTCGAGTTCCACCAGCGCGTCGCCGGCCACCACGCTGTCGCCCTGCTTCTTCAGCCACTTCGCGACGCGGGCTTCGACAACCGACTCGCCCAGTTCCGGAACCACGATATTCGTAGACATGTTCGCTAAACCTGCTTGGACAGAACGCGATCGAGTTCTTTGGTTTCAGCCTTGCCATCGAAGGCCTGTTCGACAATCGCCCGTTGATTCACCGCGTGCCAGCTCGAGGAGCCCTCCGACGGACTCGAGTTGCGGACGCGGCCGATGTAGCGCAGCGGCCAGCGCTTGTCGATCAACTGCTCCAGAAGCGGGCGCACGAATTCCCACGCGCCCATGTTCTGTGGCTCTTCTTGCACCCAGCAGACCTCACGCAGTTTCGGATAGCGCGCCATGACCTCGCGGACGGCCACTTCCGGGAACGGATAAATCTGCTCGGCGCGGGCAATGGCAACGTTCGAGTTGCCTTTGCGCTGTTCGCTGGTCAACAGGTCAACGGCAACCTTGCCACTGCACAACACCAGCCGGCGCACTTTTCCCGCCTGCACCGCCGTCATGTCGTCGTCGATGACCTGCTGAAACTTGCCGTCGGCCAGTTCCGTCGGGGTCGACGCCGTGAAGCCGTGACGGAGCAGGCTCTTGGGCGTCATCACGATCAGCGGCAGCGGATCGGTTTCGAGCAGCAACGCCTGACGCCTCAGCACGTGAAAATACTGGGCCGCGGTGGTGCAGTTGACGACGCGGATGTTGGTGTCAGCGGCCGCGTTCAGGAAGCGTTCGAGGCGCGCGCTGGAGTGATCCGGCCCCTGTCCTTCGTAGCCGTGGGGCAGCAGCAGCACCAGCGAAGGAGACATGCCCCACTTGGCTCGGCTCGACGTCAGGTACTCGTCGAGGATGATCTGGGCGCCGTTGATGAAGTCGCCGTACTGCGCTTCCCACAAGACCAGCCGGCCTGGCTCCTGCAGGTTATAGCCCAGCTCGAAGCCGACACAGGCGTACTCGGACAGCGGGCTGTTGCAAATTTCGAAGGCCGCCCGGGCCTGGGTGATGCGCTGCAACGGCACGTGCTCTTGGCCAGTGACGGCGTCGTGGTACACGGCGTGGCGGTGGCTGAAGGTGCCGCGCTCAACGTCTTCGCCGGTGAACCGAATCGCAATGCCATCGGCCAGGATCGAGGCCAGCGCCAGTTCTTCGGCGGCCGCCCAGTCGATCGATCGTTCGCCGGCATTAGCGAACATGGCCTTGCGCCGCTCGCGACCGCGTTCAAGCTTGCGGTGAACGGTGAAGCCCTCGGGCACCTGCAGCAGGGCGGTGTTGAGCTCGTCGAGGCGAGTGAGCGGCATGGCCGTCTTCGCCTTGGTGGCCGCACCGCTCGGCGGCATTGCCGGGACGGGCGGAATGTAGTCCTGCTCCGGCTTGACGTCCGCATACGCCTGCTCGAGCGCGGTCATGCGCTCGCGCACCATTTCCTCGGCGCGCTGCTGCGAAACCTGTCCCGCCTCAACCAGCGCGCGCACGTACTGCTCACGAACGGTCGGGTGCGCGCTGACGATCTGATAAACCGCCGGCTGTGTGAAGGCCGGCTCGTCGCCCTCGTTGTGCCCGTAGCGGCGGTAGCCCACCAGGTCGATCAGGTAATCGAGCTTGAAGCGCTGGCGGTAGGCAATGGCCAGCCGGGCCGCCTCGATGCACGCGACCGGATCATCGGCGTTGACGTGGGTAATCGGGATCTTGAACCCGCGCGCCAGGCCACTGGCGTAGCTGGTACTGAATGATTCGTCCGGATCGGTCGTGAAGCCAAGCTGGTTGTTGGCGATGATGTGGATGATCCCGCCGACGTCGTAGCCGTCGAGGCGCGACAGGTTTAGCGTTTCCGCCACCACGCCCTGGCCCGGGAACGCGGAGTCGCCGTGGATGAGGATCGCGAGTACCTTGCCCTTGTCGACCACGGCCGGTCCGGCTTGGCCCACCGAGGTCGCGGCAGCGCGCGCCATGCCGTTCAACAACGGATCGACCGCTTCCAGATGGCTCGGGTTGGGCGGCATCGAGATGACCACCTGCTTCGGCAAGCCGTCGGGTTGCGCTTCGATACGCGCGCCAGCGTGGTACTTCACGTCGCCCATCCAGCCGAGGTCGACGCGCAATTGCTTCGAGAAAATTGGATCCTTGAACTCGGCGAGAATCTGGGTATAGGGCTTCTGCAGGATGTGCGCGAGCACGTTCAAACGACCGCGATGGGCCATGGCGATCATCACGTGCTGCACGCCACCCTCGGCCGCGTCGTGAATGATCTCGTCGATGATCGGCACCATCATGTCGAGGCCTTCGATCGAGAACCGCGTCTTGCCCGGGAACGTCCGGTGCAGGAAGCGCTCGAAGGTTTCGATCTGGGTGATCCGGTCGAGTAACTCGGCGCTGTTGATCGGATCGACCGGCGGACGAAACTGGCCCGACTCTACAGCCTGGCGCAACCACGCGCGTTCATCGGGAACGAACACGTGGCTGTAGTCATGTCCGGTAGTTGAGCAGTAGATCTCGCGCAGGCGCGCGATGGCTTCGAACGCATTCGCCGCTCCCGCGGCGGCCGGTCCCGAGACAATCGACGCCGGCAGCCGCTTCAGCGCGTCGGTTGACAGGTGGTGCGACTGCGCCGACAGTGAAGGGTCGCCAATTGGATCATGGAAGCCAAGCGGATCGAGTTGCGCCGCCAGGTGGCCAAACCGGCGGATCTTGCCCGCCAGGGTGAAGGCGGCAATGGCCACCTTCGCGTCCACCTCCGCGCCTGACGGCGCTGCGGTCGACAAGTCGCGTCTTGATACAGGCTCTGAGGGGTCGGCGGGCGTCCAGGTAGCAAACGCCCGGCGGGTCGCCTCGTCCACGGACGAGGCATCGCGCTGGTAGCGCTCGAACAACTCGTAGACATACCCCGCATTGGCCCCGGTAAACTGGTCCCACGGGTTCATAACCTTCCTACTTTATCCCGCCTTCGCGGTTTGAGCTACGGCGGGCGGGCCCGCGAGGCCCTTCCGGCCATCGTTGACAAGCATGGTTGCGACCGAGACAAAAAATGACGCAAAAACCGACCTATGACGACGCCAACTTGATCCTGCGCCTTTATGAGATGCGTCGCGAAGAGCGCATGCGACAGGCGCGCGCCTGGTTCACCGCCAACTGCAAGGCGAAAAGCTACCAGGAGTTGATCAAGCTGGCTCCCGGCGGCTCCGACGAAAACGCCTCGCTCCGCATGGTCACGTCCTACTGGGACCTGGTCGCGTCGTTCATGACCTCAGGCGTGCTCAACAAAGAACTGTTCTTCCAGAGCGGGCGCGAGCTACTGCTGGTGTGGGAGCGGGTGCGCGACTACTTGCCGTCGATGCGCGAACATTACCAGGACCCGAGCTTCCTGAAGCACCTCGAGACCGTTGGTAACGAGTTCGCGGAGCAGTTCAAGAAGCAGTTCAAGAAGCAGGACAAGACCGCCTACGAGGCGTTCTTGAAGCGGATCAAATAAGCCAGTGATCCGGCTGCTTGCCATCGACATCGACGGCACCCTGCTCAACAGCAAGGGGCGTGTGCCGCAGGCGAACCTTGACGCCATCCATCGCGCCGCCGCGGGCGGCGTCCGCCTGGTGATTGCCACCGGCCGCAGCTTTCATTTCGCGCTGCAGGCGCTTGGCGATCTCCCTGATGACCTCACGCTGCTCGTCTACAACGGCGCGATCGCCCGTTCACGCTCTGGGGAGACGTTGCTGTGCCGGCTGTTGCCGCAGGCAGTGGCCCGGCAGGTGCTCGAGGCCACCGTCGAGTGGCGGCCTGACACAGCCTGTGTCTTCGATCGCCCCTTGGCGGGCCAGCTGCTGTACGACCGCATGGACTGGAGCCACCCGAGCCGCTCCGGTTTCATGAGCCGCAATGCCGCCATCATCCAGGCCGTCGAGCGGCTGGAGGACGCGGTGAGCGAAGATCCGGTGCAGGTCACCTTCAACGGCGGCGTGCAACGGATGCGGTCGGTCGCAGCCCACCTGGCGGCCCATCCGGTCGCGCCACACCTCGAAGTGACGCTCACGGAGTATCCCCATCGCAACTTCTCCATGGTCGATGTCTGCAGCGCCGGCATCACCAAGGGCTCGGGTCTTGCCGCTCTGGCCAGCCTCTTCGGTGTCGCCCAAGCCGAGGTGATGGCGGTCGGCGACAACCACAACGATCGCGACATGCTCGAATGGGCAGGTCAAGGCGTGGTGATGGGTAACGCCGAGCCTGAGCTCAAGCACCCGACCTTCCACGAAACCGGCACCAACGACCACGCCGGTCTCGCCCAGGCCATCGATCGGTTCATTCCTTGATTGCACACTATTACTCCAGCTCATACAGCCGGCTGTGCCTGACACCGATAGCCGGTGGGTCATGGGACAAAGCAGCGGCTGCGGCCAGGGGCACCGCAACGGGAACAGTGTGGGGGCCAATCTGGCCTACACGAAGTTCCTGTTCGTGATGGCACGCACGGACGACGAGGCCCATGGCGCGCGGTTGAGGACGGCCGGCGAGAACATTGCCCGCAGCTTCTTCAACGACTTCGACATCGACGACAGCCGCGAGAACCAGGCCCAGCCTTTCGAGACCATCCAGTTCTTCGTCCGCGATGGCGACCCGCCCGAACCGTCGCCGTCGTGCGTCGGCCCGTGCATCAACAGGGCCCGGCACCTGGTACAGGTCTCTAGCAAGTACCGTCCGCGCCTGCAGGAGCTTGACCAGGAACTTCGCCGCCGCATGGGCGAATCCGCTGAGGTGATGACGCTCGAAGGCGCCACGCGCACGCCGCGTTACTCGAGCCCGGAGATGGTTCACTACTCGAGCAAGGGTGCCCCACCGCGCCGATCAGGACGCGCCAGCCGCAATGCGATCATTGTCCCGATTCTTAAGACGGCGGAGTGGTGGGCGATGAGCCCGCTCGAGCGGCATGCCTATTTCTATCCCCACGTCGATCAAGCCAGCGCCTGCCCGGTCAAGGGCCACGCGGTAGCCGCCGAGAAAGGCATTCCGGCGCTGTACCGCCGCGTGTACCACAACCCCGACGGTTACCAACGGCCGAACGAATTCGACTTTCTCACCTATTTCGAATGCGAGGACGAGGCGCTGCCGGTGTTTGACGACGTCCTGCAATCGCTGCGCGCTGTCGATCAGAACCCCGAGTGGCGCTACGTCCGGGAAGGTCCAATCTGGCGGGGCACGCGCGTCATGCGCTGGTAGTCAGTGCGCGACCATCGCCACGTGCTCGCGTAGCAGATCCCGCCCGAAGTCGCCGGTGAAATCGCGCCAGGTCGAATGCACGTGATTGCCGTCATTCTGGGTGTTGTCGAACTCGATCAGGAAGGTTGGGCCCTGGATGCGGTAGTAGTGCTTCTTGCCCTTGTCGGTTTCTCCAGCCCACACAAACCGTAGCTGGTCGAGACCCGCCCGTCTGGCAACCGTCATCCGCTCGGCCGCGACGTCGGCCTCCATCGTTGACGTGTAGACATCGATGATACGCACCAGCATCTCTTGCTGCTTCGGCTGCAGCGCCGAGTAGAGAATTCCCTCGTCCGGCAGCGGCGTGATGTCGTTCTTGTTCATCGTCAGGATGTCGGCGGGGGCCGTGGCGTTGACGACCGCGATGCGCAGCTGGTCGGGAGAGAGCGCTTGCACGAGGGCGCGCCCCGCGTCTTCTTCTTCGCCGAGGACGCGCGTGCCCTTCTGGTCGCCCTCGCGCACTTCTGCCGGGTTGCTGCCGAGGAACATCGGCGAGCTGGAGACGTGGTTGGTCACTGAGCCGTCGTTGATCGTGAAGCGCACCGAGATGTGGTGGCCTTCGATGCGCCAGCCCCAGGCGCCCTTCGGTCCTGGCGTTCCGAACACCGAGAAGAGGTACTCCTCTTTGTTGCGCGCGAAGCGCCCGCCCGCCTCGACGACCTTGAGCACGTCCTCGAGCTGGATGATCGACGTGACCTTGTTGTAGCCACGCGCGCTCAAGCCGGTGCGCAGCAGGTCGTGGGCCAGGCGCCGTTGCGCCTCGCTCATCTCCTTGATCATCAGGCCCTTGCGCGGAAACATCTCGTTGGGAATGAAGTGCCAGCGCAGGCGTTCGTCGGTATTGAAGGCGAACACGGCCTTGGCGCGCTGTTCGGGCGTGAGGCCGTCAAGGAACTGTCCTGCGGCCCTGGCCATCGTCGCCGCCGATCGCGGCGAGGCGAACATGACCCCGGTCAGGATGGTCACAATGGCGGCAGCAAGGGTCAGTCGGCGCGCGTTCAGTGTGCCCATTGGCGCAGTCTACGTCCACACCCGAACAGCGAAAAGCGAAATAGCGAACCGCTAGTTGAAAGTCACGCCCATGCCGAAGTGCCAGCGCACGTTACCGGTCTCTTGGGCGCGGGCAACGTCCAGCGAGAGGCTGAGAATCGTCAGGTGGAGGTAGGCGCCAGCGCCGTAGCCGCGGTCGAGGCGCTGGTCGCTGAGCTTCTCGCCATGCGCGTATGCCGTGCCCGCGTCGACGAACGCCTTGAGCCCAAACCGCCCGACCGAGAGCGGCGTGGTGAGGGGCACCCGTAGTTCCGCTGAGGCAGCGGCAATGTTGTTACCCGCCCGGTACCCGGCGTCGTACCCCCGGATGGTCGCCCCGCCGCCGAGCAGGCCCTTCTCGTACTCCGGCAGGGAGGCCGTTGCCGTGAGCGACATCGCGCGCACTGCGAGCACGCTCTGGCCGATTAGACCCAGGTAGCCGCGAACGTCGGCCGTCCGTCGATTGGCGCGACCGGCGTCAAACGACAACCGTTCGAGGCCGAAGGCCGCGTGCACGGCATTGCGCGGAAACGCGGGATCGATGCGCGTGTCGAGGGTGACATCGCCGCTCGTCCGCACCAGGCGATCGCGAAACTCACCAAACTTCACCTGCTCTACGCCACCGCCGGCGCCAACCCGCAGCCAGCGCCGAATCGACGATTCAACGCGCCCGTGAAACGACGTGCGGGTGTCGGCGAGCTCGAAGTGCGGATTCTCGCGGCGCCCGATGCCCGCCTCACCCGAGAGGCGCGCGATTGGCCCGCGCGTGAAGGTGCGCTCGACTTGCGCGCGCGCCTGCCGTTCGCCGCCCCACGAGATGGGGAACGAGACGCGACTGCGCGGCCCAAGCCGATCCACGAAGCTCACGCGCACGCCGTAGGTGATGCCGTAACCATCCTCGCTGCGCAGAATCGGCAGGAACATCCCGCTGCTCTTCAGCTTCTTCCACGGGCTGGGGGTGAGGTCGTCGTCGGTGATGCCCGGCATTTCATCGACCACGATCATCAGCAGAATGTCGTCGGCGTTGTCGATCGAGCGGAAGCGCTTGCGAACCTCGACGCCTTCAAACCGCCCGCTCTTCTCGAGGCGTGTCCGAATGTCGGCCACCAGGGCTTCGGTGGCCGGCTTGCCGACGACTTCGCCAACGATCGCGAGCACGTCGGCGTCGGGGGTCGTGTGGTTGCCGTGGACGCGGATCTCAGCGACGACGCCCGGCGAGGTCTGGGCGGTGAAGGTCCGGCCGAAGCCGGACACCACATTGGGGCCCGGCAGGAACAGCGCCAGCGCGAACACCGCGCACGTCAACCAACCCACCCCACCCATCATTTGATCTTGTAGGTGACGTCAGCTTGCTTGTAGTTGAGGTAATCGACCTGGTACGACGCATCGATGGCGCCCAGCGCGAACATCATGCCAAACCGCATCTCGATGCTGCGCGGAAGCCATACATCAGGGAATGGCTGGCCCATCCGCATCGTGGCCTTCAGGTCGCTCACGCGCGCGAGGGCGCGGCCTGGAAAGAAGTCCATGTCGATATCGTCGAAGGTGTATTGCAGAATCTGGTGTGTCTTCGGATCCACCCACAGGGTGACCAGCGACACCTTGTTCATCTTCTCTTCGACATCGACGTCCTTGTCGCGCACCTTGCGATCGGGCTTTGCCCTACCGTCCTTGAACAGGCCCGTGCGCGGGTAGTACTCAATCTTCAGCGCGTCACGACCATCGACCTGCTCGCGGCCGGCGAGCGCGTACTGGCCCTTTTCGAATCGGAACCTGAGGAAGTACGCCGCCGACACGAACTGCGGGTCCCCGCCCTGCTTAAGCAGATCGTCGACATTCGAGGGGAGGTCGGCTGGCGTGGTGGCCGCCGGGTCTTCCGTCACGTCGATGCCGGTCGGGCTGATCACGATGGCGCGGTTCGCCGGCTCCGGCGGCAGGCCCTGCTGCTCGCGCTCCGCGCGCTTCTTGCGGCGCTCTTCGCGGTTTCGCTCTCGCTTCAGCCACTCGTCTTCGGCCTTCCGGCGATCGGATTCCGACAGGGCGACGCCGTTGGCTTTCACGGGACTGCGCACGAAGATGCCCTGGCGGATGAACCACGAGTACTCGCGCCGCATGCCCCAGAGTGGCAGCCCGCCCGGTCCCACCAGGTCGAAGGCTTCCTTCTCCTCGAGCACGTATTGCTGCAGCTTCTTCCAGTTGTCGTCGCGGCGGGCCAGCACGCGTTCCATGAACGCGTCGAGGTCCGACTGGGCGAACTCTACGGCAAATGATCCGGCCAAAGCCGGACGCCACACTCCCGTGGTCAGCAACGCCAGGCCGAACAGGGCGACGAGGTATTTGGTGCGCATGGTCTGATCTTGAGATCAGACGAACTCGCGGTTGCGTCAGTTCCCCCCTTCGCCCAGGGGGCTACGGGGGGCAGGCCACGCGGGTGGGGAAGCAGGTGGCTAAGGGGCCGTCGCGGTGGTTTCAATCGGGTCGCGGCGATAGACCACCTTGCCATCGACGATTGTCACCATGACGTGGGCGTCGGTGATCCGGCTTGGCGGGCCTTCGAAGATGTCGTCGGACAGCACCACCAGGTCGGCGAGCATGTCGCGCACCAGCACGCCCTTGCGCTGGTCGTCGTACGAAGCCCACGCCGCGTCGCTGGTGTAGGCGTCGATGGCCTTGCGCAACGCCAGCCGCTCTGCGGGCAGCCAGCCACCCTCGGGCAAATTCTCGACCGTCGTACGATTCACGGCGACATGTAAGCCCATGAGGGGGTCGAGTGTCATCACCGGCCAGTCGCTGCCGAAGGCCAGCCGTCCGCCGGCCCTCACGATGCTGGCCCAGAGCCATCCGTGTGCCGCGCGCTCGGCACCGATGTTGGTGCTCCACACGTCGCCCGGCGTCGGGCTGGGCGTGGCGTGCGCGGGTTCCATCGAAGCGATGACGCCCAACTTGCCGAATCGCGGGATGTCGGCCGGGTCGATGGTTTCGATGTGTTCAATGCGATGCCGGCGCCCACGCTCTGGCTTGGGGTTCGCCTTGGTTGCCGCTTCGTAGGCATCGAGCGTCATTCGCACGGCGGCATCGCCAATCGCATGCGTCATCACCTGCCAGCCCTCGCGGTCGAGCATCGTCACGGTCTTGTTAAGCTGTTCGGCTGTGAAGCGGGGAGTACCGCTCGTCGCGGGTCGGTTGTCGTAGGGCTCGAGCATGGCCGCAGTGTGCGACTCGATCACACCGTCGGCGACGAGCTTCACCGCACCGGTCTTCAGCAACGGGTCGTCCGCGAACCGCTCGCGCACGGCCGCGAGCCGGGCGAGATCGGCGTCGGTCGTCATCGCGTTGACCGAGAGTGCCTGGTAGACGCGCAGCGTCAATTCTCCGCGCTTGCGAAGGCTGTCGTACAAATCGAGGTCTTCGGCGGTGCCGCCGGCATTCTGCACACTCGTGATGCCCACCCGGTGAGCCTCAATAATTCCGGCGCGAATCGCGGCGACTCTGTCTTCGTTGGTCGGCTGCGGGGCGGCCGTCATCAGCGCCATGGCCGCTTCCTTGAGGGCGCCGGTTGGTTCTCCGCGGGCGTCCCTGACGATCGCGCCGTTGACCGGGTCCTTGGTGCGCCTCGTGATGCCGGCGAGCCTGAGCGCCTTGCTGTTCGCCCAGCCGGTGTGGCCGTCGTAGGCCACCAGGTACGCAGGCCGATCCGGAACCAGCGAATCCAGCAGTTGCCGCGTCGGCATGGTGCCCGCGAACGGCTGGTAATACCAACCGCGGCCCGTGATCCACGTGCGCTCAGGATGCGCCGCGGACCAGATGCGAATCGTGTCCTTGATCTCGTCGAGCGTTTTCGCTTCGAGCAGGTTGATTTGATCGAGCGACAGGCCGCCGCTGATGAAATGCGTGTGCGCGTCGTTGAAGCCGGGCACCACCGCCCCGCCCTTGGCATCAATCGTCGTGGTCTGGGCGCGGCTCAAGCGCTGGATGTCGCGGTTGGAGCCGACCCGTACCACCTTGTTGCCGCGAATGGCGACGGCTTCGGCCATCTCCGAGGCGTCGTTGCCGGCGTAGACCTTGCCGTTGATCACGATCAGATCGACCGCGTCATCGTCGGCACGCTGTGCGCCGACAATCAGCCCGGCAATCAGCGTGACGCCAACGATACTGGCCACGAGATAGGCCGTGATGCGGGCCGCCATGAGCAAATTCTAGCACTGTGCTAAAACGTCTGCGGAGGTTCAATGAAGTTCGCGATTCTGGGGTCGGGCGCGGTTGGAGGCTATTTCGGCGCCAAGTTGGCACGCGCGGGGCAGGATGTTACGTTTATTGCGCGCGGCGCCCATCTCGAGGCCATTCGCGCGACCGGGCTGCAGGTGAAAAGTCCCACACTGGGCGACTTCCAGATCCAGGCTGCTGCTGAAAGTGACACCGCAAGGGTCGGGCTGGTTGATGTGGTGGTCGTCTCGGTGAAGGCTTACGACAACGCGACCGCGCTGCCGATGCTGACCCCGATGATTGGGCCCGATACGGTTGTGCTGACACTCCAGAACGGCGTCGACAGCGTGAACGAGGTCGCCGCCATTGTCGGCGAAGCGCATGTGCTCGGTGGCACGACCTACGTCGCCACCGCTCTCGAAGGGCCGGGTTTGATCGTTCAGACCGGTGTTCACCGCTCGATCATTTTCGGCGAAGTGTTCGGCGATTGCAGCCGCGTTTCGGCGCGCGTGCAGGCGATTGCCGACATCTTTGCCACGGCCGACATCCAGGTGACGCCGGTGGCTGACGCGCGCGTCCCGATTTGGGACAAGTTCGTCTATCTGGTGGCGTTCTCTGGATTTACCGGCGCGTCACGACTCGCGATCGGGCACGTGTGGAAGTATCCGCAGGTCCAGGAGATGTTCTATGCAACATCACGCGAGATCGCGGCGATTGCGAAGGCGGAAGGCGTGACGATCTCCGCCAATCGCTTCGACACGCTCAAGGACTACATGGATCACATCCCGCCCACGACGCGGTCGTCGTTGTTGATCGACCTCGAGCAAGGCAAGCGCATCGAGGTGGAAGCGCTGCAGGGGGCCGCCGTGCGCCGGGCACAGAAATTGGGCGTGCCGGTGCCGATCACCTCAACGCTGTACGCCGTCCTCAAGGCTTGGGAGTCTGGTCCGGTGAAGAGCTAGCTTCGAGACATCGATCGCGAAGCGACTGCGGTAACAACGGAAAGCTCGCCACCACCTGCCCGTAATCATCATCACTGAGACGATAGAGGCGCGCAGCAATCGCGTTCAGCCGCGCATAGGCGCCTGGCGCGGATTCGATCCCCGTGGTCGAGAGCCGGCGCGAAAGGGCCACCAGTTCGCGAAACTCCGCCGATCCGGCCGGCGGCCGTGGCACTGGCAGCCGGCTCATGAGCGCGGTCGTGACGTGCGTAGTCACGCTCAGCCGAACGAGATAATTGGCGACCAGGCTGTTCAGCAAGCCAAGCAGGCACCATTGAGCGTCGATCGCGAGTCGTGTCTTCAAGACAAACACTGTGTGCGTGGAGAGTGTGCCCTTTGGCAGCAGCCCCGCGATCAACGTGAGGCGATTGGTGGCGCTGGCGACATCGCGATAGGCAATCCGTTCGCGCTCGAAGCTCGCCGGCGGATCGATCAACGAAGCCGCGGTTGCGCGCGGCACGGCGTGGGTGGCAGCGTCGACGTCGACTCGAAACGGCGCGAGATGCTTGCCCTCGATGATCGGCAACCTTGATTGCCGGCCTGCACCCGTCCGCGACACGAAGTGTTCGCGGTCGTCGGTGGCGTTCAACTCGCGTCCGAATCGCGCGTTCCACCCGTTCGCGGCTCCAAGGGGTGGTGCTGCCGCCGATGCCGTGGTCAGGACGGCGAGCGCCGCAGATGAGGTCACGGCGGGAACGCTGAGCTGCTCCGGGTCCCACGTTTCCAGGCGTGAGCGCGACACGCTCAGCCACGCATCGCCCTCGTCTTGCCGTGGATCGCTGGCGCAGCGATCCAGGAGGGCTGGATCCTGGATACCCGAGCGAAATCTCAGCATCTCGGTGCGGCCGGCATTGGTGGCCGCGAGCACCACGAAGCGCACGCTGCGATGAATCGGGAAGATGCCGGCCCGGTTGTCGAGACCGAGCCAGGTGTCGACGGCGCAGCGATCGAGCAGCCGGCGCCGCAAGGGCCCGCTGCCGTGATCGGTGCCGATGCCCGAGGGAAGAATCAGGCCAAAGCGCCCGCCCGGGCGCGTCAGTTGCCAGCTGCGTTCGAGGAACAACTGATAGCGATTGGCGTGACCCTGGCCCTGCGCGGTGTAGATCCCCGACGCGCGAAAGAAACGCCGAACGGGCGCCGTTCGGATGCGATCGGCACCTCGCGCCGAGGCCGTACCAGTGTCGGACCGCACCATGTCCCAGGGTGGATTGCCAAACACGGCATCGAAACCGCCATCGGCGCGCCGCTGCCCGTGCGCGTCGAAGAACACTTCTGGAAACGCCAGCTCCCAATGGAACACCGCGTGGCTGGCGGCAAGCTCCGCCGCCCTGGCGATCCACGGCGCCAACTGATTCGGTGGCAGCGTCGTCTCGCCGCCCAGTGACGCCGCAATCCATTCGTTCACGGTCGCCTGAGACGGCGGCGTGCCCGGCCACAGCGCGGCCGCACACCAGGCATCCACTGCGCGCGTCCACTTCGCGAACGGCCCGTTCGGCGCCGTCAACCTGTCGAGTACGTGCTCCTTGTCGCGGACGGCCTGCAGGGAGTCCGATGGCTGCAGCGCGAGGCGCAGTCGATCCGGCAACACGTGCTCGGCGACGATTTCCGAAGCGTCGTCATCAAACAACGGCAACGTCGGCAGGTTGATCACTCGCCCGCGCAGCGGCGGCCGCGAAAGATCGGCCAGCCACCCGCCCAGCAGGCTGTTGCCGACCGCCAGGTGATGATCGAGGAACGTCAGCGGCTTGCCCGCCGCCAGCGTCGTGAGCCAAAGCGACAGCCTCGCGAGCTGCACGGCCGTGGGGTTCAGGTCAACGCCGTACAGGCATTGCTCCGCAACCTGACGCCGCAGGTGTGCGCGATCGGCTACGGCGACGTTCTGTGGGCTCCATTCGCCGTCGCGGACCATCGCGTGTTCACATTGCTCCGCCAGGTAGTGGCAGGCCGCGACCAGGAACGCGCCGCTGCCCATGGCGGGATCGACCACGCGCAACGCAAGAATGTCGCGAGCCGGCCGGTTCTGTACCAGTGGATGCAGCGTGCGCCGCACCAGGAACTCGGTGATCGATCGCGGCGTGTAGAAGCTGCCGGTGGCCTTGCGCTCTGTTGATGTGCGCCGCAACGCCAGGCCCGCCCCCGTGACCACCGGTTCGTGTTCGAGCACCCGCTCGTAAACCGCGCCGAGTTGTTCCACTCCCAGGTCGTGATACGCAATCCTTCGTCTGCCCGCAGGAGAGGCGGTGGTCGCTAGCGCCTGCACCAGCGCCTGTACTACGCTCTCGGGAACGCGGCGCTGCTCGACGAGTGGCGCATGGCGCGGCGAGAACAACCGGCCGTTGAACGCCGTGACGTCGAGATCGCCCGCCTGGCAGCCGGCGTGGGCCATCCGCGCAATGGCCTGCAGTCCCGCCCACAAGCCGCGCGGCGCGCCGCCAGCGACCGAGCGCCGGTAGAGCGCATCAATCGTATAGGCCTCGCGATAGACCGGATGCCAGACCGGCACGAGCCCCCGCGCCTCAGCAAAAAGCAGGAACAGCACACGATAGACGACGGTCAGTGCCTGAGCGTAAGGTTGTCCGCCACGTCTTGTGCCCGCTGTTCCAGATGACAGGGCCTCGGCCAGGCCCGGCAGCGACGCCAGCACTCCGTCACCGAGCGAATGACACACGCGCGCGGCATGCAGGCTGGACGCGTCGACGCGCGCCCGCAGTGAGTGTCGACCGCACGCGTCGAGCGTGGCGTGCGAGCCGGCCAGCATCCACAGCAGGTGCGCCCCTTGTGAATGCGCGAGCAGCGCAGCGACATCGACCTGCAGCGTGTGCCTGGCCCACGGGCGGCTGCAGTCCACGATGTGCAGAGTCCGGCCGTTGGCGATGAGCGCCCACTCCACGTCGGCAACGCCCCCGCGACGCACAGCCTCGCGCCACGCGCCATCCACGGCCGCCGCCCACGGCAGCGTGATCGTCAACGCGGCTCGCGTGCCGAGACGTTCTGAAAGGCCGACCAGCACGTCCCCGATCGGCCGAACCCGTGGGACGGCGTAACCCAACGCCTCGAGCAGCGGGGCGGTTGCCACGTCGAACACCTGCCGTGCACCGGCCGACGGTCCGATCGACCGCGACACCGATCGCCACCATCTTGCCGCCTGCTTCTCAAATGCCGCCGCAGCGCCCGGATTGAGCGCGGGCAACACGTGTTGCTCGAGATAGGCATGCGAAACGAGTTGGCCGCCAATGCCAGGAATCACGGCTCTAACCGAAGCGGCCATAGCGCAACCAGCCGCGTGTAGGCCGGGGCGGCCTCGGCGAGGCTGAGCGAAGCGGCCCGGCGGACCAGCGCGGCGTCCAATCGGGCGCCGGTCTCTCGCCGGGCGCCCGCGGCACGCTCACTCCGGCGATCGAACAGCGACCCCTGGTGCATCGCCGGAGCTGCGGCGAGAAGGCTTCTCGCCGCTGCGATCCGCGCCAGCACCGCGACTCGCATTGGCTGAAGCGACGAACAGGTGCCGCTCGTTTCTCCGGTGCCGTGAAGGTTGATGGCGAGCTCGCGCCACGCGCTGGCGGAGCGCACTTCCCTTAAATGAACAACGACAGCGTTCACGCGTCGTTCGACCAGGCCGCCATGATTCGCAAGGTGTGTGCGTTCGAAGATGGCGATCGCGGCGCTCCGGTCCTGGCGCCGCGGCAGTGCGAACACCGGCCGGTCGAAAGTCGCAGTTGCATAGGGGAGCAGTCGGCGCAACTCGACGACGCGATCGCGTTCGTTCGCGGCTGCCTCGATTCGCGCTGAAGTCAGCGTGCTGCCCACTGCACTCGGCAAGGCCACCTCGTCGAAGACTGCGCGGGCGACATCGTCTACGGTTAACGCGCCGTGATCGGCCAAGGCGTGGCTGGCACGCAGGCGGCGACGCTCAAGATGACGCCACACGCGGTCTTCCACGGTTCCGCGGTGGAGCAGATGCACGGCGTGAACGCGCCGCTGCTGGCCAAGCCGGTCGACGCGCCCCACCCGTTGCTCGAGACGCAACGGGTTCCACGGCAGCTCCAGGTTGACGACGAGCCGGCACCGGCGATGAAGGTTGAGACCCTCACCGGCGGTATCGGTCGCGAGCAGCACGTCGAGGTCGCCACTCTCGAACCGCCGCACCACTTCGTGTCGCATCGCTGCCGGCACGCCGCCGTGAATCGACCCCACACGGAACCGCGATGCGAGCACGTCGGCCGCTGCCTGCAGCGTGTCCCGATACTCGGTGAATACGACGGCCGGCTCACCGATCCGAGCGAGGAACCGTTGCAGCCGGCGCAGTTTCGATGAGCGCGCCGACGCAAGTCGCGCCAATTCGATGAGCTCGTCGAGTCGGGCGCGCTCCGCCTGCTGGTTAGCCATGCCTGGGAGGCCGAGCCTGTCATCGGGCTCGTCGCCGTCGTCCTCGTCGACCTCGTCCCAGGGCAACGAGGCCTGCCGCGGCGCCGGCGGCGGTGTCTCAGACAACAGCGCCCGGCGTCGCGCGAGGGTCTGCGCCAGGGCGCTCGCGCTTGAGGCGGCGCGACGGGCCAAGGTGATGGCGACAAGTTGCACCGAGGGGTCCAAACCGCCCTGTGCCTGCCAGATCTCCCTGGCGTAGTCATCCGTCGCGTGCAGCAGACGCGCTTCGTCGTCAGTGGGGACCACGCTCATCAGGCGTGCGCGCCGATCCTCAGGCAGGCCGATGTCGCGGCGTCCGCGGCGAAAGACGACCAGGGGATCGCCAAGCGAGCCGGTGGCCGTCATGTAAGAGAAGGCGGCCTGATCACCGGAATGCGGCGTCGCCGACACCAACACCAGCCACGGTGCTCGAGACGCCAGGCGATTGACGGCGTGGCCGCGCTCGCTGGCAGGAGTGAGGTGGTGCGCTTCGTCGGCGATCACGAGGTCGAAGGCGACTGCTTCTACCGCGGCCAGAACCTCTGGACGCTTGACGAGATCGATCGAGGCGACGATGACCGGATGGGCGGCCCACGGGTTGATGTCGGCCGGCAGTCCCTGCAGGGTCACGGCAATTGAGGCCTGATCGAGTACGGCGGCGGTGATGCCAAAGCGCTGCCTCAGCTCGCTCGCCCACGTCTCGCGCAGTCCAGCAGGGCACAGGATCAGCGTTCGGTCGGCGAGCGCCCTCACGCGCAGTTCGGCCAGGATCAACCCGGCCTGAATCGTCTTGCCCAGGCCGACGCCGTCGGCGAGCAGCACCCTCGTCGCACCGCGAAGCACCGCCAGCGCCGGTTCCAGTTGATACGCGAGCAGATCCAGGTTGGCGGCAGCCACGGTCCACAAGCCGAGCGCCGGCCGTTCCTGCGCGATGACGCCGAGCGCGCGGCCAAGCACAGCCCGGCGTGTGCGCCGCCGTGGATGGTGGAGCTGCGATGCGCTGATGCGTTCGAACGGCGCGACGGCGCAGAAGAGGCGCCCGGTGTTGCCAGGTCCGCGGCCTTCCAGCGTCAGCAGGGTGCAGTGCGGGAATGTCTCGGTGCGCGCCACCGTCCAAATCTCGTCGCGAACGGTTACGATGTCGCCTGGTCGCATGCAATGAGAACTGCAAACGACCAGCCCCACGCTGATCCCCGGTTTGTCGTGAGTTTTGTGACGCGCTGCCTGAGCGCGACACAGTTTCTGCCACGCTCCAGACTGTCGCGGATCGCAACTACTGCACTATCGCGAAGTATGTAGCGTGTTGAAGAACAACCGGAATGTTGCGTGCGACTGCCCGCGGTGTTGTGGCCGGAACGCGAACAAGACGGCGCGGCCCTGGCCCGATGTGATCTCCACCATCGCACCCTTGCCGGCAATAACCCGCTCACCTTCAAGCCAGCCGCTCAACAACACGCCGCTCCTGGCGTAGCGTGCGACGATGCGTGCAGTCGCCGGGGGGCCGCCGGCCGCTGCCGCCGACGCGGCCGGCAGTAAGTCGAACGCGCTGTTGAACGAGCAGAAGCCGGCGGTCTCCCGCGGCACGCCGTAAGTAAGCGGATCGGCTTCGAGTTCGAGTTTGATCACCGAACCCGGGCAGAAGAACTCACTCGGCGGCAGGCCTCGCGTGACGTCCGTCACCGGGGCGCTGAGCAAGTCGACCGCAAGCTCGCTGGCCGAATCGAGGGTCACGAGCGTGCCGCCCCCGACCACAAACTGTCTGAGCATCTCCGCGCCCTCGATGCCAAGACCGCCCACGTACTCCGGCGGCATGGTCCCGGCGGGGTGTCCAGTCAGCAGGCGCTCCGCGCTGTGGTCGGGAATCACGATCGCGTCGAAGCGCGCACGCAGCCCGCCGCGCCTGACATCGGCATCGGAGATGTTCTCGAATGCGAACTCGTACTGCTCGAGCAGCCAGCGGGTCCAGCCTTCGTCGATGCTCTCGACCCACGGCTTATAGAGGGCAATCCGCGCGCGCCCGAGCGGCCTGGCGTCTGCCGGCAGCCGCCCCGCCAATCCGGTGACTCGCAACCCGAGGTCGCGAGCGACGGCGCCGACGGCGTCTCGCACACCCTTGCCTTCGGCCACGACCAGTGCGCCCGGCTGGTAGCTATAGCCCTGGATGTCGATCGCCGACGCGAGCCACGACACGCGCGCCCCCGCCTTCTGCAGGCGGTTGATGGCCAGGCTTGCACCGTTGCCGCGCCCGTCGATGACGTAGGCCGTAGGCTTTCGCGTTTCACCCCACACGCGGGCGGGTGCGATCTCGGCACGCTCGAGGCGCGTGGTCGGGGGCGGCTCGAAGAACTGTTCGATGCGATCGACCTTGACGTTCATCTGCAGAGGCAGCGTCCAGCCGGCGACGTCGTACGGGCGGTCTACTTGGGCACCGGGCGTGAGCCGGCGTACCGGATAGTCCTGGGTCTCGAGCAGCGTCTTGGCGTAGGCGCGGAACGGCTGCGCCATCAGGATGATGTCGGTGCCCTCCGGATAGACCGTCTCGGCGATCCGAAACGGCTCGATCGTCCGGCGCACCTCCACCGCGCCCTCGATCAGGAGTTGTTCGAGCTTGCGCGCCGCCTGCGGGTCGAACTGTCCTGGCGGAATGATGAATGCGAACGGGCCGCCCTTGAGCCCCAGTTCGACTTGCCGCTTGCCCATGCGGTAGAAGTTGCGAAGTAGCTCTTCGCGATACCGCGCGGCCGCGCCGAGCATGCCTCGAGCAGCAGACAAGTCGTAATTGACGATGTCGCGCAGGCGCCAGTCGCCACCGGGCCATGGGTTTGGGAACGTCGTCGAGGGCGAGTGGTCGGGAAAGCCCCGGCCGCCGGTGAGCTGATCTGCGGCCACCTTGATCGGCGACGCAATGCGGACGCTCGCGGCTTCGGTGAGAATCGTGACGGTGTTGTGGCCGAGCGGCGCCGAGTCTTCGTAGCCGGGCCAGTAGTAGTCATACAGTGCGTTCTGCAGCACGCCCTGGTGGCCATCCTCCTCGAGCGCGAGTGCCATCGCGTGGCCGAGCAGGCCGGCCTGGCGCCACATCAGCGGGTCGTAGTTGCGATCGATTGGATCGAGGTTTGGCGGCACGAAGAAGCGCGCGCCGCGCGGCCCCATCTGGTGCATGGTCAGGAACACCTGCGGATGCCAGCGCCGGTAAAAGAACTCGGCGAGCGAGCGGTTCTCCGCCATGTTCATCATGAACGCGTCGCGATTGATGTCGTGGCCGACGTAGCGATGATAGAGCCACGGCATGCCGGTGCCCTCGAACTCGGTGCCCTTCCACTTGCGGTACCAATCAACGGTGATGACGTGACCATCGGGATTGAGCGAGGGAAACAGGATCAGCACGACGTCGCGCAGCGATCGCAGGACTTCCGAATCCTGCGAGGTCGCAAGCGTGTGCAGCAGTTCCGGCGCCGCTTGCGTCGCGCCAATCTCGGTGGCGTGAATGCTCATGCCGAGCGCCACGATCACGGGCTGGCGTGCCGCCAGCGCCAGCGCCGCCGGCTCGTCAAGGGTTCGCGGGTCGGCCAGCCGAAGCGCGTTGGCGCGAATCTGTTCGAGGCGCGCGATATTCTCTGGCGCCGAGACGACTGCGGCGATTAACCGCCGGCCGTCGGTCGTGGGACCGGCATCGACGAGCTCGACGCGATCGGAGGCCGCCGCGACGGTGTCGAAGTAACGCTGCAGGCCGGGCCAGTCCGCCAGCTCGCGGTCGGCTCCCATGCGAAATCCGAACGCCGCTTCCGGCGTCGGGATGGCGGCCGGCGTTTGCGCGCCGAGTGAAATGGAAACAGCGGCAACCAGCAACAGGCAGGTCGATCGGGCGCGCATCACGCGCGATCATATCGTCTTCGCGCAACCGGCCCGCCGCGACAGGGAACCGACCAAAAAAAAGGGTGCCGTGGTGACGGCACCCTAGAGGGACGTGAGGAAAGAGCGGTTGGTTACTTCGCGTCGCGCAGCGTCGGCCGCTCGAGGGCGGCGGAACTCGTGGCGGCCACCGGGCTGTCGTTCCCCGCCGGCTTCACGCGCGCGTCGATGCGCGCGAACAATGCCGCGAGACCAGCCTGCTCTGGATCGTAGACGCCCCACTCATCCTTGGCGGGACGCGAGAATGTCTGCGTATTGGTCATGGCCATAAATCCTAGGTTCAGGGTTGCGCTGACCTGAGAGCAAGCTACATGCCGCAGCCTCATCGCTGCCATCAGGCCCGCCAACCCGAGCAGTTCCTGTGAGTTAGCGCCTCCTCCCGCATTCGGTCACCGTACGCCCAGGCACAACACGCCCACCATTCGTGTTGACGCAGTTACATTTGTGCAAGACGCGCGCGCGGCCCCTGTCAAGCCCTGCGCACTTTCTCATAGCAAGCCGCGCGTGACGCGCTCTCTGGCACACGAGTTGCCTCTACTCCCGGCATGATCGTCAGTTATCTCGGCACCAAGGGTGGCACCGGCACCACGACCCTGGCCGTGAACGGCGCCGCTGATATCCGCCGCCTCACCAGCAAGCCCACCGTAATTGTCGACCTGAAGGCCGGGCCGGGCGACGTCGCGCTGTTTCTCGGCCTGCGGCCGCGCCACACCGTCCTGCAAGCCATCGATCAACTAACCTGGATGGATCCCGGCGCCGTCTCCAAATTCGTTGTCCATCACGAGTGCGGCCTGCACGTGCTCGCGACCGGAGACGACTTTGGCCGTCCGGCCTCTCGCGATGTCGACGGCATTGAGCAAATGCTGCGCTGCCTGAACTCGCTCTACGACTTCGTCATTGTCGACGTCGGCAGCTCGCTGGGCACGTGTGGCGCCATGGCGCTGCAACTGTCGGAAACGGTGATGCTGGTCGCCAATCCAGACGTGCCGTGCCTGCGCAACCTGCAGCGTTTGATCGATGCGGTGAAGTTGACAGGAGTGGGCGGCGATCGATTGAAGATCGTGCTGAACCGCGCGTCGGAGTTCGGGGTGCTCACGACCGCGCAAATCGAACGGGTGCTCGGCCGCAAGATCGACTACAGCGTCAACAGCGACTACCGCACGGTGGCTTCGGCCGTGAACTCCGGCGTGCCCGTGTCGACGCTCCGCGGATCAGCGGAACTGCATCACCAACTCGACGCGATTGCCCGCACGCTGTTCGGCGGCCGCGCCGGCCGCGCCCGGCATGACGCCGGCGACCATGGCGAAGATCAGCAGTCCGGAGTAGCGGCCCGGAACTAGCTCTAGCCTACCGAGGTCCGGCACCGGCCTGGTGCGCTACCTTCGAGTACTCGGCCGTCACCCTGGTGGTGATGCCGCCGCGCGCCGTGAAGTCGCCAATCACGGTCATCCGAACCGGGGCGCAGGCCCCCACCAGATCGTCGAGAATCTGGTTGGTGGCCGCCTCGTAGAAAATTCCCTTGTTCCGGAACTCCAGCAGATAGTATTTGAGGGACTTGAGCTCAAGGCAACGGTCAGCGGGCACGTAGCGGATGTGGATGACGCCGAAATCGGGGAGGCCCGTCTTCGGGCACATCGACGTAAACTCGGGACAGTTGATCGCGATCTCGAATTCGCGCTCGGGTCGCGGGTTGAGAAACGTCTCGATGGACGACGCGGTAGGCATGGTAATCAGTCTACGGCAAAAGGATGCAGTCGGTGGCCAAGGGCCACCGTCGTCGGCTGCGTAAAGAACCAGCGGTGATTGACAGGCCCCAAAGTCGGGGTTAGCATACACGCCGCTTAACACTGACCCTGGGGGACACGATGGACGAAGCCCGGAGGATGGGCAAGTCGGAGCTCTTTTCGCACTTCGCTGAACGGTTCGACGTTAAGCGTACGCAGTCGCGCGAGTTCTTCGACGAACTGGCAATCCTGTGCGAGAAGGAATTGAAGCGGACCGGAGAGTTCGTGATCCCTGGCATGGTGAAGCTCGTGGTGCAGCACCGCAAGGCGCGCACCGGGCGTAATCCGGCCACCGGCCAGCCGATCGAGATTGCCCCGAAGACGGTCGTCAAGGCCAGGATCGTCAAACAATTGAAGGACGCGATCCTGCCGAAGACCAAGTAACGCGCGCCCATCCGGGCTGGCGGGGAGCTATTTCTTGATCTTCCTCGCCAGCTCCCGAATCTCCAGCCGTTCAATCTTGAACTTCAACGTGCTGAGCGGCACGCCCAGGTATCGTGCCGTCTGCGTGACGTTCCACGCGTTGCGCTCGAGCGCCCGCACCAGGAAGTTACGCTCGAATGTCGTCAGGGCGCGGTCCAGCAGGCTGGTGTCCGACTTGGTACGATCGAGTTCGACGACGTGAAACTCGAAGGGCAGATCTTCGTCGGTGATCCATTCGTGATCCGACACCGCGACCAGCCGCTCGACCAGGTTCTCGAGCTCCCGGATGTTCCCCGGCCACCAGTAATGAGACAGCATGCGCAGCGTTGATTCCGCGATGCCGCTCACCGGCTTGTGGAAACGCGCACTGTAGCGGCGGATGAAGAAGTCGACCAGCACCGGCAGGTCTTCAATTCGCTCGCGCAGCGGCGGCAGCCGTACCGGAATCACGTTGATGCGATAGAACAGGTCTTCGCGGAACGTACCGTCCTTGACGGCACGTTCCAGGTCGACGTGGGTCGCGGCGATCAGCCTGAACGCTGTGCGCACCGGCCGCGTCCCGCCCACCCGCTCTACTTCACCCTCCTGGATGGCGCGCAGCAGCTTGGCCTGCAGGTCGGACTTGAGGTCGCCGATCTCATCCAGGAACAACGTCCCGCCGTTGGCGAGTTCGAACTTGCCAATGCGCTGCTGAATGGCGCCGGTGAACGAGCCCTTCTCGTGCCCGAACAACGTGCTCTCGACCAGTTCGCGAGGAATGGCCGCCAAGTTCACCGCCACGAACGGCGCGTCAGCGTTGATCGACTCGCGGTGCAGCAGGCGCGCCAGCAGTTCCTTGCCGGTGCCGCTCTCGCCGAGTACCAGCACGGTGGCCGACAGCTTCGCCACCTTGTGCACCGTCTCGAGCACGCCCTTGAGCGCGGTGCTCGGGCCAGTGATGAAGTCGCGCGCTGTGGCGTCGCCCGCGGCGTCCTGCAGGGTGAGCACGTGGCGATTCAGGTCCTGGCGTTCGCCGGCGTGGCGGACCAGCGCGCGGAACACGTCGGGGTCGGCATCCTTGGTCAGGAAGTGGTACGCGCCGAGCTTGATGGCGCTGACCGCGGCGTCGACATCGGGTCCGGCCGAGGTCATGATCACCTCGACCAACGGGAAGTTTTCTCTGACGACCTGGAGCAGGTCGAGGCCGCCCAGTGCCGGCAACTGCATGTCAGCGACCAGCACGTCCACTTCTTCGCGGTCCATTAACGCCAGGCCGGCCTCGGCCGACGAGGCGCGAACGACCCGGTAATCGCGCCGCAGCGTCTGTGACAGTCGCTCGCGCGCCTCATCATGGGCGTCGATCACGAGCACGGTTTTTCGGCGCGCCGACATCGGATGGGAGTATAGGACTACGAGTTGAAAGTTGAAAGTTGGCAGTTGACAGTTTCGACTGAAAGTTCCAAGTTCACTGGTATGACCGGGGCTTTGATCGTCGCGATCGTGGCGTTGGCGGTGGCAGTCGTGGCGTACGCGCTCTCGCGGCGAACGGCCCGGCAACTTGCGCAGATGACCGAGATGTACTGGCAGCTCAAGTTTGACCATGGCGAGCTCAAGGCCAAGGTGGATCCCGCTATCCCTGCTGCGCCCAAACCCAAGGAAACCTTCGTGCCGCTGACGCAGTTAAAGCGTCCTTGACCTTCCGTTCAATTCCGAGCGACATTGAGGGGTTCCCACCTACGCCAAGGGCTACGGTGGGCAAGGGTCTTATGGCAAATCAGTACGACGTGGTCGTGGTTGGGGCGGGAACTGGCGGTTACGTGGCGGCCATTCGTGCCGCGCAGCTGGGGCTCAAGGTCGCGGTGGTCGAGAAGCAGAAGGCGCTCGGCGGCACCTGCTTGATCTGGGGCTGCATTCCCACCAAGGCGTTGCTCGAGCACGCGCACGCACTTAAGGTGGCGCAAGGCGCCAAGGAGTGGGGCCTCACCGGCATCGACGGCGCCAGTGTCGGCATCGACATGGTCGCCGTTCACGCCCGCAAGGACAAGATGGTGTCGGGCCTCACCGGCGGCATCGAAATGCTCTTCAAGAAGAACAAGATCGACTGGATCAAGGGCAGCGCGCGCCTGACTGGCAAACAGGGCGTGGAGGTTACGCTGCACGACGGCAGCAAGCAGGCGCTGACCGCCGGCAAGGAAATCGTCGTCGCCACCGGCTCGACGCCGCGCAGCGTGCCCGGAATCGATGTTGACCGCAAGACGATTATCTTCAGCGACGAAGCCATTCACCTTCCGTACGTGCCTAAGTCGATTGCCATCATGGGCAGCGGCGCCGTCGGCGTCGAGTTCGCGTCGATCTTCAAGAGTTACGGTAGTGAAGTCACGGTCATCGAGCTGCTGCCGCGGCTGGTGCCGGGTGAAGACGAAGCGGTGTCGGCCGAGCTCGAGCGCACCTTCAAGAAACGCGGCATCAAGGTGATGACCGGTTCGAAGGTCACCTCGGCCAAGTCGGGCGCCAAAGGCGTCGAGATCGAGGTGCAAGGCAGCGACCCTTCGGCAGGCTCAGGGCCAGGTGGCCCGTCACAACAACTGAGTTACGACCTGCTGCTGGTCGCCACCGGCCGGGGCCCCGTCACCGAGGGCCTGGGTGCCGAAGCGCTCGGCATCAAGATGGACCGCGGCTATGTCGTGGTCGATCCGCTGTTCAAGACCAATCTGCCCGGCATTTCCGCCATCGGCGACGTGATCACTATGGGCGGCCCGCACTACCAGCTCGCCCACGTGTCGTCGATGGAAGGCATTCTGCTCGCGGAGCGAATCGCCGGCCACGCCGTGCAGCCCATCAACTACGACCACGTGCCGCGCTGCACATATAGCGACCCCGAGATCGGCAGCGTGGGCCTGACCGAGACGCAGGCCAGGGAACATGGCCACGAGGTCCGCGTCGGCACTTTCCCGTTCCGCGCCCTTGCCCGCGCCCGCATGGCGGGGGAGACCGACGGCTTTGTGAAGATCGTCGCCGAAACCAAGTACGACGAGGTCCTGGGCGTGCACATCATCGGTCCGCGCGCGACCGAGCTAGTGGCCGAAGCGGTCGTCGCGCTGCGGATGGAAGTGACGGTCGAGGAACTGATCCGGACCATTCACGCGCACCCGACCATGTCGGAAGCAGTTGGCGAAGCCGCGCACGCCGCGCACGGCGCCGCGATTCACCTGTAGTCCCGAAAACCGAACCGCGAACAGCGAACAGCATATGTCCACACCCGTAGTAATGCCCCAGATGGGCGAGTCGATTGCCGAAGGCACCATCGTCCGCTGGATCAAGAAGGTCGGCGACGCGGTGGATCGCGACGAGCCACTGTTCGAGATCTCGACCGACAAGGTCGATGCCGAGATCCCGTCGCCCGCCGCCGGCGTACTGATGGACATTGCCGTCAAGGAAGGCGAGACGGTCCCGGTTAACAGCGTCGTTGCCACAATCGGCGCCGCGGGAGAGAAGATCGCGCCGGCGCCTTCTGAAGGTGGTGCCACGGGCCCGCAGGGTGCCAGAGGTGCGCAGACTTCGGAGAGTGCCGACGCCACGGGCACTCCGGGCGCGGCCGTTAGCGCGCCAGCTTCTCCCTCGACCACTAGTGCTGCTCCTGCAGCACCAGAGCACTCTGGCACCGTGGCGCCACTGGCCCCCCTGGCACCTGAAGCACCCGAAGGCGAAGCCGATCGCCAGAAGTCGTCGCCGCTCGTTCGCCGCATTGCCAAGGAACATAACGTCGACATTGGCCGCATCCAGGGCTCGGGCATCGGCGGCCGGGTCACCAAGCAGGACATTCTCGGCTTCATCGACAGCGGCGCTTCGTCGGCACCGGCTGGCGCTCGTCCCACTGCGGAGCCGCCCCTGCCTTCCGTGCCGGTCACCCGCTCGGTCGGCGACACCGTCGTGCCGATGTCGGTGATGCGCAAGAAGATCGCCGAGCACATGGTCGTCAGCAAGCGCACGTCGGCGCATGTCTACTCGGTGTTCGAAGTGAACTACTCGCGCGTCGATCAGATTCGCAAGGCGAAGAAGGACGACTACGAGCGCTCGGGCGCGAAGCTGACCTTCACGTCGTTCATTGCCAAGGTGGTCGTCGACTGCTTGCGCACCCACAAGGTGATTAACGCGTCGATTGACGGCGACAGCATCATCTACCGCAACGACATCAACCTTGGCATTGCCGTGGCGCTCGACAACGGGCTGATCGTGCCCGTGGTCAAGGCGGCCGGCGAGAAGAACACCCTCGGCCTGTCGAAGGCCATCCAGGACATCGCCGAACGCGCGCGCGCCAAGAAACTGAATCCTGAAGAAGTGCATGGCGGAACATTCACCATCACCAACCCCGGTAACTTCGGCGCGCAGTTCGGGTTGCCGATCATCAACCAGCCGCAGGTTGCGATTCTCGGCGTCGGCGCCATCGAGAAGCGCCCGGTGGTGATTGACGATGCGATTGCCATCCGGCTGATGGGCTTCCTGACGCTCGGCTACGACCACCGCCTGGTCGACGGCGCGGTGGCCGACCAGTTCATGGCCGACGTCAAGAAGGGTCTCGAAACCTTCGATCCGTCGCACGCGTAATGTTCGATGTGCGAAGGCTGGGCGTGGTCCGTTATGCGGACGCGCTTGAGTTACAGCGCGCGCTGGTCGAGGAACGCAAGGCCGGCCGCATTCCCGACACGCTGCTGCTGTTGCAGCATCCGCACGTGCTGACCATCGGCGTCAAGAAAGATGGCCGCCAGCACATTCTCGCCGCGCCGGCGACTCTCGCTGCGCGAGGCGTCGAGGTCTTCGAGACGGGGCGCGGCGGCGATGTTACTTACCATGGCCCCGGGCAGCTGGTCGGCTACCCGATCATCGACTTGCACCCCGACCGGCGCGACGTGCACAAGTACGTTCGCGATCTCGAGGCGGTGATGATCGGTGTGTGCGCCGACTACGGCCTGGCGGCCGATCGCGTCAAGGGCATGAGCGGCGCCTGGATCGGTGATGCGAAGATCGGCGCCATCGGCGTCCGCATTTCGCGCTGGGTCACCAGCCACGGCTTTGCTTTCAATGTCACCACCGACCTCGACTGTTTCAACCTCATCGTCCCTTGCGGCATCGCCGGCAAGGCGGTGACCTCGCTGGCCTCTCAGCTTGACCGGCAGGTCCCGATGGCCGAGGTCGAGGATCTGTTTATCCGCCATTTTTCGACTGTTTTCGCAAAATCGCCTGCCTGAGTTCGTTTCAGGGAATAACAACTCGCCGGGTGGGGTTCTATTGCCCAACATGAGAGATCAAGTTGAAACCAACCTCGTCGAACGGCTGCGCTTACAGGACGAGAGCGCTCTGGCAGAGCTGTCATCGGTCTACGGCGCCAAGATTTTCCAGCTCGCCTTCCGCTACGTGAAGAACCGCGAAGACGCTGAAGAAGTCGTCCAGGACGTACTGCTCAAGGTCTTCCGCAAAATCGATGCGTTCCGAGGCGACTCGGCGCTCTCGTCGTGGATTTACCGCATCACCTTCAACACCGCCATGTCTCGCCTGCGTCACACGCGCGCGGCGCGGATGGCCGAAGTTCCCGAACTGCCCGTTGGCACGGCCAACCAAGGCGAATCGGCGTACCGCGCGCACGAGCCGGCCGACTGGTCGAACCTCGCAGACGAGACGATGCTGCGCCAACAGATGCGCGAGCGGCTGTTCGAGGCCGTGGAAGACCTGCCCGCCATTTACCGCGCACCGGTGATTCTGCGCGACCTGAAGGGCTTGACCACGGAAGAGGCGAGCTTGCAGTTGCGGGTCAAGGACCAGACATTGAAGTCGCGGTTGCACCGCGGACGGCTGCTGCTTCGCAATCGCCTGTCGGACTTCGCCGGCGGCCTGACGATGCACCGCCCGGTCGAAGCCTTCTAGTTGCGTGCGGCGGCTTTCGCCACCGACGAGCCTCGGGCGAAGGTGGTCAGCAGGACATCGACGTCTGGTAGCGCACGCGGTCGCGTGACGACAATGCCGGAGTCACGAACGACGCGATGCCCGACGGCCGCAGCAGCACTGGCATGATCGCCGACCCTCCTGGCGTGCCTTCTTCGCGAGTCACAGCGACAGTGGCCACGTGCAGGCGCGGCCCACGGCTGAGCGCCGTGCGAATGATCCGCGTTGCTGCGGCGGCCAGCGCATACGGCCCTGGTGGCCACAGCCTCGCCACCCGCGCCTCGAGACGCGCCAACTGTGCGGCTGACAGGACCTGCGTCACGGGTCGTCCGCCGATTGCGCCCTGGTCCCACGGCACGATCACGTGATGCGGAGGGCGACCCAACACCGACAACGAAATGTCGGAGGGCGACGCGTTAGCTTCGAGTGCGGTAAGGGCGGTGACGGCAGATCGCAAGGCCTCGGCGCCGGTGCCAAACAATCGCGCGCGCGAGACGCCGACCTCGTTCACTCCCCGCCCAATCAAACCGTCCTGTGCCGAGCCGGCGCACAGCAGCGGCGCGACCTGGTTCAGACCTGCAATGCGCTTCACTAACGCCAGGCCGGCCTCGTCTCGCCACTCGCCGCCAGGCTGACCGGCGCGGTCTGCGATCACGACAATCGCGGCGCCGACCACCGCGGCGACATCATGCGTGCCCGACATCGCGGTGTGATACCGATCGACCGGACCCGACTGCGCGACGTCGAGTGCCTTCCCGGCGGCAATCGTGCCCAGATCGTCCACCAGGACAATCCGCGACACCAGGTCGGTGGCGGCTAACTGGCGCGCAAGCGCCCCGCCGATTTCTCCGGCCCCGATGATTACGACAGTCGACACGCGGACTATTCTATAGGCATGGCACGCGTCACCCTGATTACCGGCGGAACCAGAGGCATTGGCTACGCGTTGGCGGAGGCGCTGCTGCGGGCAGGTGACCAGGTGGCCATTACCGGCACCTCCACCGATGGCGTCATGCGCGCGGAACACGCCCTGGCCACTGCATGCGGCGACCCCGGCCGCATTACCGGCATCGTCTGCGACGTTCGTGACCCAGCGCAGACGGAGTTGGCCGTCAGGACGGCGGCCGCGCGCTACGGCGGCCTCGACGCGCTGGTCAACAACGCGGGTGTCGGTGTGGGAGTGCCGATTGCCGAGATGCCCCACGATGAGTGGGACCGCATTATCGGCACGAACCTGACCGGCGTCTTCAACTGTTGCAAGGCCGCCATTCCCGTGCTGAGACAGCGAGGCGGCGGATGGATTGTCAACGTCAGCAGCCTGGCGAGCAAGAACCCGTTCGTCGGCGGCGCGGCGTACTGCGCATCGAAGGCGGGCCTCAACGCGTTCAGCGAAGCGTTGATGCAGGAGCTTCGTCCGGACAATATCCGCGTCACCTACATTCTTCCGGGTTCGGTAGCGACGGAGTTCTCAGGAAAGGAGAGTGGTGCCGGCGCTGAATGGAAACTGCACGCCGAGGATGTCGCCCAGGCGATCGGCGACGTCTTGAATCACCCGGCTCGCAGCCTGCCAAGCCGCGTCGAGATTCGGCCGTCACGGCCGCAGAAGAGCTGAGTGACGTGATCGCGAATCGCTACGAGCCCCTCGAATTGGCGCCGGCCGGCGCAGCCGTCAAAGCGCGCGACATGCAAACGGCCCAAACGGTGATGCTGCGGCCGATTATCCACTTCGACCAGCGATTGCGGGCGCTGTTTCATCCGTCGCTCGTCACCATCTTCGACATCGTTCATGACGGCACCACTACCTACGCGGCATGCGAGTTCGTCCAGGGCCGCAGCCTGCGGCTGATCATGGGTGGCCAGCCATTCAACGGCCGGCGAGCGGCGGAGATTGTCGCCGAAATCGCAGATGCGGTCGCAGAGCTCCACTCGCGCGGCATCGGCCACGGCGCCATCAGCATCGATACCGTGTTGCTGACGGCGAAAGGGAAGTCAAAGCTGGATCTCGTGCACGCGACCGCCGCTACGGAAGCGCATGACGTCAACCAGTTGCGCGAGCTACTCTTCGCTTTGACAGGGCACCAACGGCCCGACCTTGCGGACGCTGATTCGGCGGCGCTGGTCGCCGCGCGGCTGCGAAGCTAAGCGGGTGTCTGAGTAATCGGTGTCTAAGTCGATGTCTAAATCGGCGGCCTAACTAATCGTCAACAGCCACTTCGGCAGGTCAACGTTGCCGCCCGTCACCATCGTTACCACGCGCTGACCGGGTGCGGAGGCCTTGCCGGCCATGATGGCGGCCGTCGTGGCGACGCCGGCGCCTTCGACAATCAATCGCTCTTCGGTCGCCAGCCCCTTCATGGCCCGAGCCAGGTCTTCCTCGCTGACGGTCACCACGTAGTCAACGACCTGCTTGACGAGAGGAAAAGTCATGCTGCCCGCCTCGAGGTTGCCGGTGAGGCCGTCGGCGATCGAAGGCCGCGGGGTGATCTCAGTGATTCTGCCAGCTTCGAGGCTCACCATGAACGGCGACGATGCCTCAACTTCCACGCCGACAATCGTGACCCGTGGGGCGGCTGCCTTGATCGCCAGGCCCATTCCGCTTGCCAGCCCGCCGCCACCGAGTGGGATCACGACCACGTCGAACTCCGGCATCGTCTCGACGATCTCGATGCCAATCGTGCCGGCCCCGGCAATCACGTCGGGGTGGTTGTAAGGCGATATGTAGACGCCGCCTTCCGCCTCCGCATAGTGCTTGGCCTGCTGTTCCGCGCTGTCGTAGTCCTCGCACTCGCCGTGCAGCGCGGCACCGTGGCGGCGAATGGCGTTCTTTTTGGCCTCTGGGGCGCTGGCTGGCGTGAAGACGACGCAGGCGATGCCCAGTCGCTCTGCCGCCAGCGCCAGCGCACGCCCGTGATTGCCGGCCGAAGCCGTCACCAGCTGGGGCAGCACGCCGTTGCGATGCTCGCACAGTCGCAAGGCGGCGTTCAGCGCGCCGCGAATCTTGAACGAACTGGTGAGGTTGAGCGACTCGAGCTTCATGAAGACGTTGCCATTGGCAATCGACGACAGCCAAGGCGAGAGCCGAAGCGGAGTCGCTTGCAGGTGTGGCTCGAGGCGCCGCCTGGCTTGGTAGATGTCTAGTACGGTAGGCAGGATCATGAGCCCTGCAACAACTGTGGTAACTGCGTCACAAAGGCCGAGCGGGCCATCACTTGATCGACGCCCGCCTGTCGTGCCGCGGCGATCAAGTCCGCTTGCACGTGCGAAACAAAGCCGACGGTCGGCACCGCCGCAAGCGCGGCATCGGCCTTGAGCGCCGCGACCGCTTCGAGCGGCCGCACCTTCAGGCTGTTGAGGTCGAGAATGACCAGACGCGGCGCTTTCGTCCGCACCGCTTCGACAATGGCGTCGGGAGAGCGCGCGAACGCAATCTCGACACCCAGCGCCTTGGCAGCGCTCGAAATGCGCGAGGCAAACATCAGGTCGTCTACTGCCACTATGACCATGGGTAATCGCTGTTCGCTGTTCGCTGTTCGCTACTTCGTGAACCGCGAACTAGTATCCTAATGCAATGATCGTCGAAACAGCGGCCGCTGGAGCGTTTATGAAAAACGGCTACGTGCTTGGCTGCGAGCGCACGAAAGAAGCTGTTTACATCGATCCTGGCGACGAGGTGATGCAGTTGCTCGAGTTCATCACCGATCGGGGCCTGAAGGTCAGTTACATCCTGCTCACGCACGCCCACGTTGACCACGTGTCGGGCGTCGCCGAAGCCAAGCGCAAGCTGCACGCGCCGATTTATCTTCACCGGTCCGATCAATCGCTGTACGACAACGCGGCGAGGCAAGGCGCGATGTTCGGGATGCAGGTGGAGCAACCGCCGCCGGTCGATGGCTATTACGAGGGGGCCGAACCACTGACCTTCGGCGACTACATGGTGGCCGTGCATCACACGCCGGGACATGCACCGGGTAGCGTGTGCCTCGCCGTGTCGAAGCAGGGCGACACGGGCCCGCCAGCGCTGTTTTCCGGCGACAACCTGTTTGCCGGCTCGATTGGGCGCACCGACCTGCCGGGCGGCGACTACGAGGTCCTGATGCAATCAATTACCGGCGTGCTGTTGGCGTTTCCCGACGAATGCGTGGTCTACTCCGGCCACGGACCGCAAACCACCATTGGCCGCGAACGGCGAAGCAATCCGTTCGTGCTGGAGTACCTGAATGGCCGCAGCCCCAACTGACCTCAGCCGTCGGGAATTGCTCGTGGGCGCCGGAGCTGGCGCGGCTGCCCTGATGCTCGATCCGCGGAACACTCAGGCCCAATCGGCGCCGGTAAGAACGGTAGTCTTCTCGAACACCACAGTGGTGACGGTCGACGCCGTGCAGAATGGTGTGGCGCTTGCCGTCGCAGACGGCTCGATTGTCGCCATCGGGCCGACCGACGCGGTTCTCAAGTCGTATCCCCGGGCTGAGATCTACGACGGTCGCGGCAAGGCATTGTTCCCGGGTCTCATCAACTGCCACGCCCATCTCGCGCAGACGCTCGGCCGCGGCTTCAACGAGGATTTCGGATTTCCCAACTCCGCGGGCCTAGCCGTGCAGCCGGCCAGCCTGTTGCAAGGCGAGGAGGGCACGCTGATGGCGACGATCGGTGCGCTCGAGGCCATTCGCACCGGGACTACCACGATTGTCGAAAACGTCGGCGGTATCAGTCGCAACGCTGCCGCCCTTGCCAGCACCGGCCTGCGCTGCGTGTTTGCCGAATCCGTTCGCGACAGCGAGAACGTCGCGGGACCCATGTCGCCCGACGGACTGGCGAAGAGCGAGGTGCCCAGGTTCTCGCCCAAACTCCGAGAGGAGGGCATGCAGCGCATCAACGACCTGTTCAGCAAGTGGCACGGAGCCAACCAGGGTCGCGTTGCCGTCTTCCCGGCCGCGGCGCTCGCCGAGACGTCCTCGCCGGAGCTCTTGCAAGCCATCCGCGCGTTCGCGGAAAAGCACGATCTCGGCTACACCATTCACCTCTCCCAGAGCCGGGCCGAGGTGGATTTCATGGTGCGCCACCACGGCCTTCGCCCGCCGGCGTTTCTCGGCCGACACGGATTTCTCGGTCCCCGGCTGTTCGCCGCGCACTGCCGATACGTGGACGAGGCCGACATCGCGTTGCTGTCCAAGTCTGGCACCATCGTCTCGCACCAGGCCGCGATGGCGGCGAACCGCGGCGTCATCCCACCCATTCCCGCGCTCCGCGCCGCCGGCTGCCCGATTGCAAACGGAACCGACAACAACACCAACGACCTGTTCGAAGTGATGCGGATTGCACTGCTGACCGAACGCATCCGGCGTAACGACGAGTTCCCCGGCGTGAGACCGCAACCCGAGGACATGCTCGAAGACGCCACGCTCGGCGGCGCGCGAGCAGTGCATCACGGAAAGCCGATTGGCTCGCTCGAGGTCGGCAGGAAAGCCGACCTCCTCGTCGTCGACACCCGGCGCGCCCATCTCGTGCCGGCCGGACGCATCGTGTCCGCGTGGATCCACAACGGTCAACCGTCCGACATCGAGTCGGTCATGATCGATGGCCAGTTCGTGATGCGCGATCGGAAAGTGCTGACGTTGGACGAGGACGGACTGGTTGCCGAGGCCGACAAAGTCGGGCGCCGGATCTGGAGTCAGGTTCAGGCGGCGGGGCCGATCGCGGTGCCGGGCCGCCCGCGGCGGCCCTGAACCCCGCCGCTCTTCTATTTTCTCGACAGGTACGCCTTGGTCTGCTGGCCAACCAGGTCGAGCAGGTTCCCCATGGCGAGGTTGACGTCGACCAGGTGCAGGCCCCAGTCGGCGAGCGGTTTCGCGCGCATGCCCAGGTCGCCGACAATGTCGTCGATGCGGGGATCGGCGGGGTCACCGTGCACGGTCACTTCCAGGAAAGTTGCGTGTTCGTTGGACGCGCACTTTGCGGTCAGCAGGCCAGGCACGCTGACGAACGGCGTATCCACCGTCTGGTCGCCGGCCCATGACTTGACGGGCGTGGTGCCCGTGATGGTTCGGCCCGACGCCGACAGGTAGGCGCGCAGCGGCGTGCTGCCGTCACCGAGCGTCACCGGGTTGGTGCACGACCCGGACATACCCGCCTCCGCCGCCTTGCCGAAGCGCGAGTTGGCCGGCGGCAACACGTCGGATCGGAACGCCGAGTAGTTCACCACGCAGCCGATCTGACCGGGCTTGCGGCAGAGCGGAATCCGCTTGAGGGCGCCCCCGACGTCCTTGCCGGTCGGCACTTCGAGCGTCGCGCCAAGAATCAGCGCTGACACCAGTTGCTTCTGGACCGGCTTGCCCTCGATCTCGTCGCGTAACAGCGCTGTCAGGATGAACGAACCCTGCGAGTGGCTGACGAGCACCACGCCGCGGCCCTGGTTGTCGCGCTGCAGGTACGACCGCCACGCATCGCGCACATCGTCGTACTGCACGCCCTTGTCGAACGAAAAGCGGGGGCCCGCCAACTGCTTGCGCAGGCCGGCAAGCGTAAGCTGGCGGTAGAGCGGCGCGAACGGCCGGCACCTGGACGTGAAACGCGCAAACTGTTGCGCGACCACGTTGAGTTCGGCCGGGTCAGCGTTCATGTCGCTGTTGTCGGTCGGGTCGGTGGAAATGGTCGGGTAGACGTAGAAGCAGTCGATCGGCGCCTTCGGATCGGCCGCGAAGGCTTCTCGCGTCATCGTGCCGTCTGCGGCAACCACCGTGGTTGTGAGATCAATGTCGCAGGCGTCGCCCTTGCGGCCTGGCCGGCACAACCATGCCTTGTCGTCGGTGTAGTCGTTGGGAGTCACCGCGGCGGGTGCGGGCGGGGGTGCCGCCGGCGCTTGCGCGCCAAGGGTGCCTGATGCTGTCAGGCTGCCGAAGACGACCAGGGCGAAGATTGACCGTCGAATCACGTGAGCCTCCGTTTCACGCCGGATGTTAATGCATTTCGGCCGGTGTTAGACTTCGCCAGATGAAGACCCTAGCCTTCGTGTTCCTGGTGGGCGCCACAGTCATCGCCCAGGCGCCGGCGGCGCCACGGAAGGCAGCCACCGGGCGGCCACCCACGCGCAACGTTGGCACGATGAGCGACTTGATGGTGAAAATCATCTATCCCGCGTCCGACGCGTTGTTTTATATCGAGTCGCGCACGCCGAAAAGCGATGCGGAGTGGACCGTCCTCGAAGGCCAGGCCCTGATGGTGGCCGAATCGGCGAACCTGTTGATGCTGCCCGGGCGCGCCCGGGACCAGAAGCAGTGGCTGGCAGATGCCACCCTGATGCTCGACGCCGGCGCAGCCGCGGTGAAGGCGGCGAAGGCCAAGAACGTGGAAGCGATCGCCGCGCTCAGCGATCAGCTGATGGAGTCGTGCACGTCGTGCCACAAGAACTATCGGCCCGGCTACGGCCGCAAACCGGCGCCGTAATTTCTCAGTCCTCGTCGCAGGCGACGATACGCCGCAAACATTGTGGTCACGCTTAGTACCACGCCGCCAAGACTCAAGGCAATCACCACCAGATCCCACAACGGCCGCCGGTAGTACAGGAACGGAAAATCGAGGCTGTGAAGCCCGTGATACAGCCAGCGATTGATCCGGCTCAGGCGTCCTTCCTTGCGGACGATGGCGCCGAGCTTGGGATCGAGATAGAGCCAGGTGCGCTCAGAATCGCCAAAACGCACACGCAAAACAGGCAGGTTCAGTCGACCGCTGCGGTCGTAGTAGTAAGGATCGTACTCGCTCATCCAATACACTCCTTCGATCGGCACGCCAGGCATGGCATCCTGCGCCGCGCCCAGCATGTCGTCGGCATGAAACGACTCGTCCGGTCCCTGGGCCACGGTATCCACCGTGACCAGTCCAGTGCTGGCCCGAAGGTAGTGGTGCCCTCGAAAGCGAATGAGGTCGATCTCTTTCGGCGTGTCCACGCCGAAGGCGGCGAGTGCCTTCTGAAGCGCTGGCAGCCGCACGTTGGCGGGATGGAGCGGTCCTTGGGAGACGGCTTCGCGCTGTTCGCGGGTCGGCAGCGTGCTCGGGCTCCAGTCCCACGGATCCATCGAGAGGAGACCGCTGAAAATCCAGGTGATGCTGGTCAGCCCGAAGGCGAGGCCCGCGTAGTGATGCCAGCGCATCAGCCCGGCGTACGGCGTGAACTGTCGCTTATGGCCGAGCCGGTAGCCTCGGAAAGGCGAGATGCGCCATGAGCCCCAGACGAATCCTACGAAGGCCATGATGGTGCCGGCAATCGACACCCAGATGATCGTGTTTGACCACAGCGCCGACTGCCGCCGTAAGGGGGTGAAATAGAGCCAGTGCATGACGGCACCGAGATAGCCCCAGCGGCGGCCGCTCGCTGAGGTCTTCATCACCACCTCGCCACTGCGCTCCGCCACATAGATCTCAGTCCGCTCGCCATCGTCCACCGTCATGCGATGGAGGGGCATTTGGCCGCGCACGCTGAAGGTCCACTGGTCGGCGTCTTCGAGGCGCGCGTCGTAGCGGACTCGGGCCGGATCGCCGCCGAGGAATGTGCGCGCGACCCCGAGCGCGTGGTCGGCGGTCAGGGGCGCGAGCACTTCGCCGGTGTCGGCGAAGATCGTCGTCCGCTGCGCGCCCGCGGTCACCCGGTAGACGGGACGGCGATCGAAGGTCGTGAGGGTGAAGCGGGTGGCTGCTCCAGCAACCGTCCCGGGAGCGATACGCACGGCGGCGAAATTGATCGACGCCAGCCGCGCCAGCCGCTCGGCCGGGTCCAATTCCGGCATCCGCGCGTAGATCATGATCACGCCGGACACGAACCAGACAACGAACAGCAGACCGAGAGCGATACCCAACCACCGGTGCGTGTAGACAAGGGTCCGCGCAACCTGGTGGCGGCTCACCTCACTTCACATACTTCCAGCTTTGGTTCCCGCATTGGCATTGGCGTGCTTGTACCACAAGTGGGCCGGTGTCGTTTACACTGAAGCCGACGCTTCGTTGAAGGCCTGAACCCAAATCGCATGTGGACACTGCAATCGATTGACCCTGCCGACGTCGGCCTGACCTTTCGGCTGCTGCCCGGCTCGTTGAAAACCATCGGCCGCGCGCCAGGAGTCGACTTCGTCGTCGACGCTGCGCTGGTGTCCCGGGTGCATTGCCGCCTCACGTTGAGCGATGCGAACGAACTGTTGCTCGAGGATCTGGGCAGCACGAACGGGACATTTGTCAACGGTCAAAAGGTCGCCAAGACAATCTTGAGCGACGGCGACAAGCTGACAGTGGGCCGGGTGGAGTTTGCGGTGAGCGCGGAATTGAGCGCCCAGCCGGCGGGCAATCCGAGAACGACCTGGTCCACCTAGGCCAGGTCGCGCCAAAGCCATCGACCGCCGGCGCGTCATTCTGCTAGATTGCCCGCATGACGACACGCAACGCGGTCGCGGTTGGCCTTACCCTGGTGTCCCTGGGCTTGTTGATCCCCGGCCTGTCGCAACCGGCGCTTACGATCGTGGCGTCGATTCCTATCTTCAACAAGCCGACGGAGATCTTCCGGCAGACCCAGAACGTGATGCAGGCGGTGAAGAGCCTCTACGAAACCGGCAACTACTTTGTCGCCGGTCTGATCCTGCTCTTCAGCATCATCGTCCCCTTCGTCAAGGCGGCGATGCTGGGCGTGATCCTGGCAACCAAGGCGCCGGCGCTTCGGTACCGGCTTTACCTGTTCGTGCGATCGATCAGCAAGTGGGCGATGGCCGACGTGTTCGCGGTTGGCGTCTTCATTGCGTTCATGGCGTCGAAAGCCATCGACAATCTCGATGCGGTGATCGGCACCGGCTTCTACTACTTCGTCGGCTACTGCCTGGTCTCGAACGTCGCGTTTCAGTTCCTGCACGTGCCGGCGCCCGGCGTGGCGCCGACCGCAATCGTGCCCAGATAGTGGATCTGCCCCCCATTTACGAAAACCGTAAAAAGGAAAGAAAGTGAAGCAGGTTCACTTTATTTTGGCTCGTAGTACTTCTTGTACATTCCTCGGCGGAACAGGAACCCGCCGAGCGGGCCGCCCCAGTCGAGCACGTAGTGCATGAAACCCAGGTCCATCAACTCGATCAGGTTGCCGTCGCAGTCTTTCGCGAAGAAGAACGTGTGGCCACGAGGTGACTTCTCGGGTTTCGAAATCACCTCGACTCCCTTGCCGACCAGGTAGTCGTACCACTTCTGCGTGTTGCGCACGTTGAGGCTGAAGTGGGTGAGGCCGACGCGGTTCCAGGGGCCCTGCACCAGCGGCTGCTGCGGCTCGAACTCGAAGATCTCCAGGACCGCGCCGCCGGGCACGCGAATCCAGCCAATCTTGCAGCTCGGCGCGGGACCATCGACGCCGAAGAAACTCCGTACGCGATCGGACGGCGTGTCGGAAACCCCCACCAGCGGGCAGCCAAACACGTCCCAATAAAAGCGAACGAACGTATTGAAGTCCCTGACCGTGATGCCGACGTGGCTGAACGAGCGCGCTCTCATGAGCGCTATTGTCACTCAGCTACCGCCGGGTCCGCACGTGGCCGCGATCCGCGCCCACGATTCGGGGTTCGACGTCACCCACGCCGTGAGCAGGTCCACCGCGGCGCGGTCCTGTACCACCGTACCGATCGGCGGCATTTGCGAGGCCGGGCGGCGGGAGCGGAGGCGTTGAATCAATGCACTCAGTTCGGGCTTGCCGGGATTGATCACGCGCGATTCGTCCGGGTTGGCCGGCACCAGCCAGTGGCCCTTGCGGCCGACGGTGCTGGCGAGTGCGGGCGTGCAGTTGGGGGCAGGCTGGACTGCCCTGTCCACCGAAGCGCCAGCCGCGATGGTGGAAGTCCCGCCTCGACGGAGTTCGCTGACCTCGTGTTTCAACAGCAGCCCCAGTGAGGCCATTGAGCTCTCGCGGTTGTGGCAACTGCCGCAGTTGGTCGAGAGAGGCCGAACCGCCAACCAGCCCGTCCGGCCCTGCCCGCCTCACCAGCCCAACGCGCGAACTGACGTACTACGCAGGTGAAGAGGTGATCATGCTCGACGGCGAGTACCTGATCCGCAGTCTTCCTGCGCGCATCCTGTGGAAGCTGCTGCAGGCGCATAAGCAGGACGGTCGCTGCGAGTTCACCAATCGCGAGTTGCGCCTCGACAAGTCGCTGAACCTGCCCGACTTCAAGGACAACCTCGAGACGCGCCTGTTGCTGCTGCGGCGGCGCCTCGATCAGAAGGGTGGCGACCTTCGCCTGGTCCCGAAGGGCCGCGGCCGTTTCGCGCTCGAGGTGGCCGGCGACGTTGTATTGGTGGAGCGAGACTAGGCGAAGCGCGCTAGCCGTTCGCCCCGGTGATCTGGCGGTACACCTCGGCCACGCTCGGTCGGTGTTCCGCCTGGCCGGCAATCAGCGTGAGGGGGTCGCCGGCGGCCACTGCTCCCTCGCGCACGACGGCGAGATAGAACCCGCAGCGCCCGCTGCGGTGGAAGCGCTTCACCATATCCAGGCGATCAAACCGGACGCCCAGTTTGTAACAAGGCTGGCGTGGCTGCGTCACGACGAACTCGGCGGTGCCGCACAATAAACGGTCGCCGATGCACACCGCGCTTTCCAGTAGTCCGTCGACGGTGAAGTTTTCGCCGAATGCTCCCCACGACAGGTCGGCGTCAGGCAGCTCCGCTCGCCAGGAAGGATAGTGTTCGGACGGATAAACGTAGACCGCCTTGTTGCGTCCGCCATGTACGGTCAGATCGGACTGTTGGTCCCCATCCAGGTGCAACTTCTTCACGCGGACGCGTCCGGCAACCGGCGACTTGAAGATGGAGGTTCGCACGGTCGCGCCGCGCCACTCGATCTCGCGAGGTTGCCCTACGTTCAGGGACAAAAGTGTCACCGGCTGCCCGCCTGGCGTCTCATCTTTAGCGATTCTACCCAGCTGGTTACAGGTTATCTGAGCGGATGTGGTCGGCGGCGCGCAGCGCCTGGGCCACGATCGTCAGGCCGGGATTGACGGCTGCAGACGAGGGGAAGAACGAGGCGTCCACGACGAACAGGTTCTCGATGTCATGAGTGCGGCAATAGGTATCGAGTACCGACTCGCGAGGGTCGCTGCCAAACACCAACGTGCCGCACTGGTGCGTGGTGTTCTTCGACTTGTGCGAGTGAGTGATCACCATCCAGAAGCCGAGTTTGCGCAGGATGCGCTTAGCTTCGGTCACGAGTTGTTGGTGCGCGCGCAGGTTGTTCGGTGCGTAGTGCAGCCGAATCGTGCCGTCGGCTTCCACGGTCACCCGGTTGTCCACGCGCGGCAGGTCTTCGGTCATCGCCAGCCAGTCGACGCCGCGAGCCGACCACGCCTCGAAGGCCCATAACGGGAACATCGGCGCCACCGTTTGTGCCATCACGCCGTGGGTACGGCCTTGCGACTGAATCTGTCCGAGCGGAAACCGGCTGTTTGGCCCCTTGAAGTAGAAGTCGTTGATCGCGACCGTCTTCTGGAACACGGTTTCGTTCACCCGGAACGGGTGAAAGCCTTGCATCATGGTCGCCAGGTGCGCCATGTAGCGCTTGCCGACCAGTCCCGACGAGTTCGCCAGACCCTTCGGATGCTTGTCGTTCGCCGATTGCAGCAGGAGCGCGGCAGAGTTCACCGCGCCGCACGAGACGATCACCAGCGGCGCCGAGACCCGCACGACTTCGCCGCCACGCTCTACTTCCACCGATTCGATTCGCTTGCCGCTCGCGTCCGTGAACAAGCGCCGTGCCCGCGCGTTGGTCCACAACGTGACGTTCGCTCGCTGGGTCGCCGGACGAACACCGCAGATCTCGGCGTCGCTCTTTGCGTGAATCTTGCACGGAAACGAATTGCAGGTGTTGCAAAGCACGCAGTGCTCCTGCAGGCCGAGCGGCAGGGGAGACGGATGGAGGCCTTGCTGCTGGAGCGCGGTGATGATGTCGCCGATCACCCGTGCGTGGGCCACCGGCGGGTAGGGATACGGCGCCCGCGGGCCCTCGCTCGGGTCGATGCCGTGCTGCCCGTGCACGGCGTACATCGCCTCCGCGCGGTCGTAATACGGCGCCAGGGTGTCGTAATCGATCGGCCACGCCGGCGACACGCCGTCGCGATGCTCGAGCGCGCCGAAATCTTCGCGCCGCAGGCGATACATTACCGTGCCCCAGAATTTGGTGTTCCCGCCCACGCAGTAATGCGTATACGGACGGAAGGGCGTGCCGGCCTCGTCGAGCCACGTCTCGGTGGTGCGATAGCGGAGTTGCTTCCAGACCGCGTCTGCGCTCCAGTTCTGGTCCTCCTGCGCGATGAAATCGCCGCGCTCCAGGATCAGGATCTTCGCGCCCGTGTCGGCAAGGGCGTGCGCCATGGTGCCGCCACCGGCGCCGCTGCCGACAATGATGATGTCGAACGACGTCTTCACTGCCGGGATCCGGGCCTGCTCGCCGTAGCCTCGGCGAAGGCGGGATCCGGGATCTGGGATCCGTAGATTTGATCCATCAAACGCTGGTCTTCCATCGCACGTTCGAGACTCATCTCCGGCGCTGTGCCGGTGGAAATCGACTGACGGAAGTCGTGATACATCGCCTGGTAGCCGCGAATGTCGCGGAAGCCCGGGAAGATCAGGCGGGGAAAGCCTTCGCCGCGTGCCAGCAGCACGATGCCGTTCGATTCAAAGGTAATCACGCCCTTGCGCCCGCACAGCTTCGACAGCCGCAGGCCCTTCAGCAGCGACGGAATCTCACGTGAGTAATACAGCGAGCCAACCGCGCCATTGTCGTAGTGGAACGCCACCATCATGCTCTTGACGCGGCGATCGGGCCCCAGTTGCGAAGGCGCCGGCCGATAGCCGGTGATGCTGGTAATGGCCGGACCAAGGCTGCCGGCCAGGTGCAGCCAGTGGATGCCCTCTTCAAAAAACGCGTCGCCGCCTGCCATCGACTCGTCGTTGCGCCAGTCGTCCGCGGTCTTCAGGCGCTTGACGATACTGCTGAAGTGGCCGAAGACCATTTCGCCAATCACGCCTTCGGCGAGGAGCTTGCGCAACCTAAGTGCCAGCGGCTTGAAGTGATCGTTCTCGCCAACCAGCACGACGCGGCCGGCGCGGTCGCGCGCCTCTTTCACGGCCTGGTAATCGCCCATCGTCGGGAACGCAGGCTTCTCAACCAACACGTGCTTGCCTGCGGCGAGTGCCTGCAGCGTCAGGTTCAAATGAAAGCGTGGCGGAACCGCGATGACCACGGCATCGATGTTGGGGTCGGCAATCGCCTCGGCGTAATCGCCGTAGCTGCCGGTGCCGCGATACTTGCCGCAAAACTCAGACGCCTTGGCCTTGTCTCGGCTGGCGTAGCCACAGACGATCTCGCTCTTGAATCGTCGCAGGTTTCGGCTGTGCACGCGGGTGATGAAGCCACAGCCCAGGAAGGCGATGCGTAGGGGTGCTGGCATCGGAAGATTCCATCATACCGTGCTGAATGGTATAACTCGCCCTATGCGGCGCATCATTGGCGGGGCAGTGCTTTCGACGGTGCTTGCAGGCAGCCTGTTGGCGCAGACCACAGCTCCGGCGGCTCCTGCGCCAGGGTCGCCTGCCAGCTACAAGTCGGCTCAGGAACTGGCCGACGTGCTGAAGTCGGTCGCGGCCAACGCCGGCGGCATGTCGTCATCCGCGGTTGCCAACACCGACCAGTATCGCGTCAACGTGGTGCATCGCGTGAAACCGGCGGGTGCGCTTGCGCATGCTGGCAATACCGAACTCCACTACATCATCGACGGTTCCGCGACGGTCGTCACTGGTGGCACCATCGTTGGCGGCGCTACCGCGGGTGCGGCCACGATCAAGGACGGCGTGACGCAGAAAGTCGCGAAAGGCGATGTCATCATCGTTCCGGCCAACTCGCCGCATTGGTACTCGGCGGTCGAGGGCTCGGTGACCTACCTGGAAGTTCGCTGGCTGTCCCCGGCGAAATAGCCGGCAGGCGCGGGATAGAATCAACCCCTTGGCCCCCCCAACCGTCTGGTCGGTCTTCGCCGGAACCGTCTCGAAATTCGGCAAGCGCGTGGCCATTGAAGTGCAGCGGCCCGATCGCGTGGACCGCTTCACCTATCAGCAACTCCACGATCTGGCAGTGGCGCATGGTTCGTGGCTGGTGGCCAACGGCGTCAAGCCGGGCGACCGCTGCGCCATCCTGGCTCACAACGATGCGCACTGGTGCGCCGTGCAACTGGGGATTCTCAGGGCCGGCGCAACTGCTGTTCCGCTCGACACCAACTACTCGGCGAAGCAGGTGGCGACCATCGTTCGCGATTCCGGCGCGCGCTTGTTGTTTGTCAGCGAGCGCTTGCGCCCGGTGGTCGCTGAGGCTTTGCACGGCGGCCTGGTTGACGCGCAGCTCGACATCGTCGATGTGCATGCGTCACCTGGCACCGCTCCTTTGGCACCCGCGGCACAGTACGGACCCTCGGCCCCAGCGGTGATCCTGTATACCTCTGGGACCACGTCCGACCCGAAGGGCGTCGTGCTGACACACGCGAATCTGCTGGCCGAGCGCGACGCGGCCTTCAAGGTGGTGACGGTCACCGACCAGGATGCGCTGCTTGGGGTGCTGCCGCTCTTTCATTCCCTGGCGCAGCTCGCCAACTTGTTGCTGCCGTTCGCGGTCGGCGCGCGCGTCGTCTATCTCGAGACCATCAACTCCACCGACCTCGTTCGAGCACTGGCTGAGCGGCAGATCACCATCTTCTGCTGCGTGCCGCAGTTCTTCTACCTGATCCACCAGCGAGTCATGCAGCAGGTGCAGAAATCGGGAGTGGCCAAGCGCCTGGTGTTCAAGACACTGCTCGGCCTGAACTTCCGGCTTCGTCGCCTGGGCGTGAACATCGGCCCGCTGGTGTTCGGCAAGGTCCACAACGTCATGGGCCGTAAGATGCGGTTGCTGGTCACCGGCGGCTCGAAGTTCGATCCGGCGATTGGCCGCGATCTCTACTCGCTCGGTTTCACTATTCTGCAGGCCTACGGCCTGACCGAGACCAGCGCCTGCGCCAGCATCAACACCCCGGACGAAGCGCACATCGACACCGTGGGGCGGCCGCTGCCAGGCGTGGAGATCAAGATTCTGCCGGCCGAAGCGATTGACCGGGACGGCGAAATCGCCGTCCGCGGGCCGATCGTCATGGCCGGGTATTACAACCGTCCCGACGCGACCGCGCAGGTCATGCAGGATGGCTGGTTCCTGACCGGCGACCTTGGCCGCATGGATGCCGAGGGCCGGCTCCAGATCACCGGCCGCAAGAAGGAAATGATCGTGCTCGCCTCGGGCAAGAACATCTACCCGGAAGAGATCGAGGCGCACTACCGCCAGTCGCTGTTCGTAAAGGAAATCTGCGTGATGGGGTTGTCGGAGCCCGATCGGCCCAGCACCGAGCGCCTGTTTGCTGCCGTGGTTCCCAATCTCGAACTGATGCGCGAGCGGAAGATTGTCAACGCCGGCGACATTCTTCGCTTCGAGCTCGAAGGCCTTGGTGCCAGCCTGCCGGCGCACAAGCGCGTACTGGGCTACGACATCTGGTTTGAGCCGCTGCCGCGCACCACGACACAGAAAATCAAGCGCCATGAAGTGGCACGCCGCGTGCGCGAGCGGCAGGCGGCAGCCGCACAGAGTGCCACCGCACCGCTCTCTGATCAGCATCGGTCGTGGCTGGTGGACGGGCATGTGTCAGTGGCGGTGCCGCTGATCCAGGCGCGGTTACGCGCGGGCGCGCGGGTGCGACCCGATGCGAACCTCGAGCTGGATCTCGGGCTCGATTCCATGGAGCGGGTGGAGTTGCTCACGGAACTGGAGCAACGGTTTGGCGTGAAAGTGGCTCAGGCGGCGGCGAACGAGATCTTTACCGTGCAGCAGTTGGTCGAAGCCGTCCGCCCGGCCGCTGGCGGCGTAAGCGTGTCGGCTGAGCAGGCCGAAGGGTCGTGGGCCAGGTTACTTCGCGACCTGCCGCCCGTTACCGACCCGGTTCTTGGCCGCTTGCTGGATCGGCGGCCAGTAACGATGGCGCTGCTATTCGTGTTGTCAAAACTCGCGCGCCTGGCGCTCGGGCGCGTGCGGGTATCAGGTCTCGAGCATGTCCCCGCGCGCGGCGCCTTCATCATCAGCCCAAACCACCAGAGCTACCTGGATCCGCTGTTCGTCTCTGCAGCGCTACCGTACGGCGCCTGGCGCAAGTTGTTCTACGTTGGTGCCGTCGAGTACTTCGAGACGCCCTTTACCCGCTGGTTCGCGCGCATCGTCAACCTGGTGCCGGTCGATGCCGACTCGAACCTGGTGCCCGCCATGCAGGCCGGCGCGTTCGGCCTCTCGCACGGCAAGGTACTCGTCTTGTTCCCCGAAGGGGAGCGCTCCATGGACGGCACCGTGAAGAAGTTCAAGAAGGGCGCGCCGATCCTGTCGCAGCACCTCCACGTCCCGATCGTGCCGGTCGCGATCAAGGGCATCTACGAGCTGTGGCCGCGCAACCGCCCGTTCAACTGGAAGCTGATGCTGCCGTGGAGCGACCACCGCATCACCATCGAGTTTGGTGAGCCGATGACGTTTGCAGCGAGCGAACACCACGCGGCCGCTGCGTTGCGCCTGCGCGAGCGGGTGGACGGTATGTGGCGGCAGGCACGCTAACTTTACATTGCAAAGAACTTGATGTATTATCCCGGCATGGACATCGACGCCGGGTTGGGCGGGCCAGCCACGATCCAGCGGCTGTGGCGGCGGCCGACCGCGCTGCTGCCGCTGGCGATGTCAGCCGCGGCGCTGGCGCTGGTGCTCGGAGCGATCGCGATCTACGGCATACCCGGCACGAACGGCGTGCCCGCGGAAACCGACGAAGGCACCGCGGCCCATCTGTTCCAGCTGCTGATCGCCGGTCAGTTGCCGATCATCCTGATCTTCGCGATCAGGTGGCTGCCACGGTCGCCGCGAGCCGCGCTCGAAGTGCTCGCGATGCAGGCGCTAGCCGGAATCGCGGCCCTGTTTCCGGTGTTCTACTTTGGCCTCTAGGCTCGGTCAGACCCCGATATCGCGGTCGCGGACGCCGATCAGGTAGAGAATCCCGTCCAGGCCCATCGACGAGATCGACTGCTTCGCGCTCGAACGCACCAGCGGCTTGGCGCGGAAGGCAATGCCGAGCCCGGCCAGCCGCAGCATCGGCAAGTCATTGGCGCCGTCGCCGACCGCGATGCACTGTTCCAGGCTGAGGCCTTCACTCACGGCAATCTGCTCCAACAGCGCCGCCTTGCGGGCGCCGTCAACGATCGGCAAGATCACTTCGCCGGTGACCACACCGTCGATGATCTCCAACGTGTTGGCGTGCAAGTGGTCGATCCCCAGCTTCGCCTGCAGTGCGCTCCCGAAGAACGTGAAGCCGCCAGAGAGAATGGCCGTCTTGTAGCCAAGCCGCCGCAGCGTGCTGACCAGCCGCTCAGCCCCATCGGTCAGCGGAATGCGCTCGATCACCTGCTGCAGGGCTGATTCCGGCAGTCCCTTCAACAGGCCCACCCGCCGCCGGAACGATTGCTGAAAGTCCAGCTCGCCGCGCATCGCGGCTTCGGTAATCGCACGAACCTGGTCGCCCACGCCCGCCAGCACTGCGAGCTCGTCAATCACTTCGCCCTGGATTAGCGTCGAGTCCATGTCGAACGCGACGAGCCGCCGGTTGCGGCGGAAGATCGAGTCGTGCTGGAACGCCACGTCAACGTCGCCATCCTCGGTGAGCGTGGCCAAGCCGGTGCGGACCGCGTCTTCGTCCACCAGCGTCGCCGAGCTCGGTGAGGTGGCCGTGAATTCGACGCAGAAACGCGGCTGCGAGTCGTCCGGTTCAAGCGCGACGCGCGACGACAGCCGATCGATACGATCGATGTTGAGTCCGGCTTGCGCCAGCACTCCGGATACCTGCGCGATGTGTGACGCGCCAATCGCCGGCCCGAGCAGCGTGATGATGAAGCGCCGCCGCGCCTGCGCGTTCACCCACGACGCGTACTCATCTGACGTCGAGGCTGAAAACTTCACTTCAACGCCGAGACGATGGGATTCGAGCAGCAGGTCGGTGAGCAACGCCGACGACCGCAGCTCTTCGCGCAGCTCGATCAGAATGCCGAAGGCGAGGCCGTCGTGGATAACCGCCTGGCCAATGTCGAGTACGCGGACGTCATATTGCGCGAGGATCGAAGTCAGCGCGTAGGTGAGCCCGGGCCGGTCGTGGCCGGTCACCCGGATCAGCAGGGCACTTGGAGCGGTCAATCCTGCAGCGCCTTGGTCATGAACGAGGCGACGGCAGCGGCCACCTGGGGCGCGACCTTGGCGTCGGGACCAAGCGACGGGTACTCCGACACCTCGCCGGTCTTCGCCGCCACCAGCAAGTGGTTCACGCCTGGCAGCCTCACGACCTCGACCGCCGCCTGCGTCTTTCTTGCCTTCGCGAACTCGGCCAGCTTGTCGGCATGGTACGGCTTCACCTGCGTGTCGAGTTCACCCTGGACGATCAGCACGGGCTGGCGGGTGTCGCGCATGGCGCGCCCGGGATCGAACGTCAGGAAACTGTAGAACCACGGCGTGTCGGCGACCTTGCGCGCGGCTTCGGGTAGGTCCTGCCAGCCGCGTCCGGAAATCACCGCGGCGTTGATCTTTTCCTGTAACGCCACCTTCTCTGCCCGCTGCCCATCGTCAATCTTCATGAGATCCAGCAGGTGCCTCTGTTGCTCGAGCACAATCGTCGCGCCATTGGTCGACGGCCCTGCGAGCAACGCGATCGCGCCCACCTTGCCGCGCTCGCGGCCGGCAGTCAGCATGGCGACCGCAGCCCCTTCGCTGTGGCCGACCAGCCCAATCCGATTCTTGTTCACGTCCTTGCGCTTCTCGAGCCACAGCAGCACCGACCGTGCGTCTTCGGCGTAGTCGGCGATCGTCACCGATTCAGCGCGGCCACCGCTCTGGCCGACGCCCCGCTTGTCGTAGCGCACGACGATGAAGCCGGCGGCGACGAGATCGCGCGCCAGCTGCCCGAACACCGGGATGCCGGCGACGGTTTCGTCGCGGTCAATCGGACCGGAACCGCCAATCAGGATCAGGGCGGGCAGCGGTGCCGTGGCACCGGCTGGTTTGGTGATGGTGCCGGCGAGGTTGAAGCCAATGCCGGGAATGGTCACCGCCTCATCACCCGGCAGCGAGAACGCCGCGGTCCGCGATGCCGCCGACGCAATGTCTTCGCGCGCCATCTCCAGGGTCTGCGATGGAATGCTCAGGCGTAGGAGGTTGCCATTCGCATCAGCCCACAGGCTGACCGGCAAGTCGCCTGACGGCGGCGGGTTGGCGAACACCAGGCTGAACAAGGTGGCGTCGATGGCGGCACGTGGCGTGTCGATCCGCTGCGGCGCCACGCTGACGAGCTTCACCGTAATCTCCAACTGCGGAGCGACATACGCTTTCAGCTCGGCCCCTGGCTTGAGGCCCTGCAGGCGCATGGCCAGCGCGGCATACGAGCCGAGGAACGAATTGGCCAGCACGACCGGATCCGCGGACACCGCGTCAGCCTTCGCCTGCGGCGCGCCCTGCACGGAGATCACGTTGTTGGCCTTGCTGCCGTCGAACGTGGTCTTCAGCGTTACGTCCTGCCCGCGCACCACGCCGTCGATCAGCATCGACTTTGGCCGCCACTGCGGGTCGTAAATCACCTCTGCCGTCCTGGAGGTGATGTCGATGGGCGGGCCCAGACGGCTCGAACCGCGGACGATCCACGCATCGGCCTGACGAACCACGGTCACTTCTTCCCGTCCAATGGGCTGGGAACGGAAAAACACCAGGAACGACGTGCCTGGCTCCTGGCGAGGAGGCGGGGGAAGCGCCGTTTGAGCGGCCGCTCCGGAGGCGGTCAGCAGAACGGCGAGCACAACGCCGGTAAGATGGGTGAGAGTCACACGACAGCTTAAAACATGTTTTCCCTCGACGGCTACCGGGCCCTCCGGACAGATGGTGGTGTGGTCAGGCGCACCGACCGCGCCGTTTTGGCCATTACCGGGGCCGATCGCAGCGCCTGGCTCCAGGGCTTGGTGACCAACGACATTGCCTCGCTTGCCCCCGGCGAGTCGCGCTACGCGGCCTACCTGACTCCCCAGGGCCGCATGATCACCGACATGAGCGTGATCGCCCGCCCCGATCGCCTGCTGCTCGACGTGCCGGCGCCACTGGCCGCCTCGCTTCGTGAGCGGATGGAGGCCCTCATCTTCGCCGAGGACGCCCAGGTGCTGGACCAGACCGCCACGTCTGAAGTGTGGACGGCGATCACGCCTGGTGAGCCATCAGGCGGTGAGATGGTCGACGTGGTCGTTGCCGCGGGTGAACCCCACGGCTTTTCCTATCCCGAGGTCACCCTCGACACGTTCGACGTGGTTCGCGTCGAACGCGGCATCCCTCGCTTTCTCGTGGACATGACCGACGAGACCATTCCGCTCGAGGCAGGCATCGAAGATCGCGCCATCTCGTTCACCAAGGGCTGCTATGTCGGGCAGGAAGTGATCGTCCGCGTGACCCACCGCGGCGGCGGCCGGGTGGCCAAGAAACTGGTTCGCTGGAAGGCTGATGCCTCAGCAGCCGTCGTCCCGCTCGCCGACGCGCGCATTTTCTCGTTCGATCGTGACATTGGCCGCGTGACCAGCGCCGTATTCTCGCCATCGCGGGAAGCGGTCGTCGGCCTTGGCTATGTTCACCGCGACTTTGTCGCCCCCGGCACGGAAGTTACCGTCGTGTGGAATGATTCGCAAACACAGATTGTGATCGAGTGACGCCGACTATCCAGGGCCGCAGATGACACCGATGACGCGGATTACGAAAGCCAGACTCGTCCTCCTGCTGTCCGCTCTATCTGCGGCGGTGGTCGCTGCGACGCCGTTGGCGCCAGCCTTCGCCAAGGCTTCGGCTGGCGAGCAAGCAGCAAGCCCCAAGCCCCAAGCCCGTTGGCTCAAGGGCAACCTTCACACCCACACTCTGAACAGTGACGGCGACTCGACGCCGGACGATGTGGTGCGGTGGTATCGGGAGCGCGACTACCAGTTCCTGGTGCTGACGGATCACAACTACCTGACCAGCGTTGACGGGCTTAACGCCCTGCACGGCGCCGACGACCAGTTCCTCGTCGTCAAGGGCGAGGAAGTGACCGACCGTGTCGGCACCAGGCCGATTCACATCAACGGCCTTGATGTTTCGCGGCTGGTCGAGCCGCCCGGTGGCACCTCGGTGCTCGACATGATGCAGAGAATAGTCGACGCCATTCGCGACGCTCGCGGCGTGCCCAGCATCAACCACCCCAACTTCGGTTGGGCGATTACGCCTGACGAGCTCGGCCAGTTGCAGCGCACCAGGTTGTTCGAGGTGTTCAATGGCCACCCCACCGTGAACAATCTCGGTGGCGGCGGCGTGCCCGGCCTTGAAGAAACCTGGGACCGCATTCTCTCGAGCGGAAAGATGCTCTACGGCATTGCCGTGGACGATGCCCATTACTTCAAGCGGCCGGAGGATCCGACCGCGCCACGGCCTGGCAAGGGCTGGGTGTTCATCCGCTCGGCCAGGCTCGAAGCGCGCGCGTTGCTCGAAGCGCTCGAGCGTGGCGATTTTTACTCGTCAACCGGCGTGCAGATGCAGACGATCGAAGCCACTGCGACGGCCCTGTCGCTGGCCGTCAAGATCGAGCCGGCCAGCAAATACCGCATCCAGTTCATCGGCGCCCAGGGCCGTGTGCTCAGTGAAGTGACGACGCCGACGGCGACCTACACTTTCAAGGGCGACGAGCGCTACGTCCGGGCGAAGGTGCTGGAGTCCAACGGCAAGATGGCGTGGATTCAACCGGTGCCGGTTGGCGCCTCCGGGCCGAAATGAACCCGGTGGTAGTCGTGGCCGCGGTCATCGAGCGCGATGACGCGTTCCTGCTGACGCTGCGGGCCGCCGGCACGCACCTCGCGGATCACTGGGAGTTTCCCGGCGGCAAAGTGCACGAGCGCGAGACGCATAGCGAGGCGTTAGGTCGCGAACTGTTCGAAGAACTGGACATTATTTCGACCGTCGGCGAGTTGGTGCACACGGTCACGCATGCGTATCCAGAGAAGACCGTCGAGTTGCACTTCTATCGGTGCGACTTCATCGGCGAAGCGAGGCCGAAGATGGGGCAGGCAATGCGGTGGGTGCGGCGAGACCAGCTCTCTGGCCTGCTTTTTCCAGAAGCCGACCGTGCCTTAATCGCGCTACTAACTAACTGACTGACTTACAGAATCCCTTCATCGGACAGGCCGGACATTTCGGCTTGCGCGCGCTGCACTGCGTCGCGCCGAAATCCATCAACGCTTGATTGAAGTCGAACACGTGCTTGTGAGGCAGCACGGCTTCACTGTGTGCCCACAACTGCTTCTTCATGGCGTGACTCTTGGGGTCGCCCTTGCCGATGAAAATCCGGAACAACACGCGGGCCACGTTAGTGTCGAGAATGGCGGCGCGTTCGCGGAAGGCGAAGCTGCGCACGGCGCCGGCGGTGTACTCGCCGATGCCCTTGAATGACAGCAGCGTCTCGCGGTCGGACGGCAGTTGCCCGTTGTATTTCGCAACCGCCTGTTGCGCGATCGACTGCAGCCGCTGGGGCCGGATGTTGTAGCCGAGCGGATACCAGGTCCTGGTGACCTCGGCCGGCTTCGCCTCAGCCAGCACCGCGAAGCTCGGGTACTTGCCCAGCCACTCGTGGTATTTCGGCAGCACGCGGTCCACCTGCGTCTGCTGCAGCATGATCTCCGACACCAGGATGTGGTACGGATCGTCGGTGTTGCGCCACGGCAGGTCGCGGCCGTTCTTGCGATACCAGGCGAGCAGGTTGCGCCGGAAGCGTTGTTTCAACGCGGGCGTTGGAAGTGAATTGCGAGTGGGCAACGCCCTATAATCCTA
>JANLWW010000055.1:0-40498 GCA_031364805.1 Acidobacteriota bacterium | reverse complement strand
GTGCCGTCCCGTCAAGCAGTGCAATCCCGACTAGAATCACGCCGTGATCCGCTTCGGTCCGTTCCAGGTTGACCCGCGGACGTGGACGCTCTCGCGCGAGGGGCAGGCAGTCGATTTGTCGCCGCGGCTCGTCGAGATTCTCGGTCACCTGGCGACCCGCACCGGTGCGATCGTCACCAAGGACGAACTGCTCGAGCGCTTCTGGCCGGGCATCAACATCAGCGACAACACGCTGACCCGCGCGGTGGCCGACATTCGCAAGGCGCTTGGGGATTCGGCGTCAGAGCCGAGGTACGTGCAAACGCTGGCGAGGCGCGGTTATCGGTTTGTTGGTGAAGCGGGTGCGTCAGGTGCAGCCAGTGCGTCGAGTGCGCCAGGTGCTGAGGAGGATCCGTTCCAGGCGTGGGAACAGGGACGGCTGGCCCTCGAGTCGCTGGACCTGGCGCGACTGGACCACGCGATTGCCGCGTTCGAACGCGCCGTCGCCAATCTGCCGTCGTATGCGCCGGCGTATGCGGGCCTCGCCAACGCCTACCTGCTTCGTTTCGAGACCACACGCTTCGGCAACACGCCTGATCGCGAAATGCTCAACCGTGCCACGACCGCCGCGCGCCGGGCTTGTGCCGTTGACGCCAGGCTGGGCGAAGGCTGGGCGGTGCTTGGCTACCTGCTTGCGGCTGCCGGGCACGTGCCGGAAGGCCAGGCGGCGGCCCGGCGCGCCACGGCACTCGAGCCGGGAAACTGGCGGCATCACTTCCGCCTCGGCTACGTGACCTGGGGTGAGGAGCGCCTGCGCGCGGCCGATCGCATCATCGAGCTGATGCCGGCCTTCGCGCCGGCCCGGATGCTGTCAGCGATGGTGTTCGTGGCGCGCGGTGCGCTCGCCCGCGCCGAGCAGGAGGCCACGCGCGGCGCCGAGATTCAGCGCGAAAGCGCCGGCACCGACACGCCGATTCCCACCGCGGGACTGCACTGGCTGCGCGGGCTGGTGATGTCGGCGCGCGGACAACGCGATGAAGCGCTGCAGTGCTTCGATGAGGAAATGGCCGCGGGCACCGGCGGCCACGTCTACGGTCGCGAGTTCATCGCAAATGCGCGCGTCGCTGCGGGGTTCGTGCAACTGGCGGGCAACCAGGCCGAGGCGGCCGCCGCGCACTTCGCGCAGGCCCTGGCCGACACCCCATGCCACGCTCGCGCCACCCTGGGCCGTCAGGCGGCGCGCATGCTATCGAAAGAGTTGCGCGTCTCGGCTGAAGCGTTCGAACCGGTCAACACGGCAAAACTGGAACTGGAACGCAGCGGCCGGCATGTCGAGGCGTCGCTGGTCGAGGCTGGCGAGCACTGCGTGTTGGGACGCATGACCGAGGCCATCGACATTCTCGACCGCATGCTGACGCTCGCGCCGGTCGGGCCCGCAGGCTGGATCATCCCGGTGGATCCAATGCTGGCGGCAGTCCGCCAGGTGCCGGGCCGAGCCGTGATACTGGCCAAGTTAGCCGCCCGCGCCTCGTAGTCAGGGATCAGGGATCAGGGATCGGGGATCGCGAATTCATGGTTACTCATCCCACACTCATCCATCGCTCAGGACAGCATCTCGGCCTGCCGCTACTATGACGGTGGAGGCTGTCATGGTTGGTCTGCTACTCGCTTCGGTCGTTGCCCTCTCCTTGGGCGGGCAACTACCCCCGCCGGCGATCGAGGTGGCGGCGCCCGGCGTCACCCAGCAACTGGAGCTGAACGACGGTACCCGCGCCATTGGTCGTGTGGAATCGGTCGGCGCCGGCATGCTCACGTTCCGCACGACTGCCGGAGTGGTCATGGAGGTGGCCGTGACGTTGGTCCGGTCGGTGAGTGCGGTCACGGGCACGCTGGTCAACGGCGAGTTCTGGCCCGCTGACTCGAATCCCACGCGCCTGTTCTTTGCGCCCACCGGCCGCTCGCTCAAGAAAGGTGAGGCGACTTTCGGCGTCTACGAAATCCTGCTGCCGTTCGTGCAATACGGCGTGACCGATCGCATCTCCATCGGTGGCGGCACACCCTTCGTGTTCGGGGCGGGCAGCGGCCAGCCGTTCTGGGTGACGCCGAAGTTCCAGGTGATCAAAGCGCGCTCGACGGAGGCGTCGGTCGGCGTCTTGCACTTCATCAACATGGGCGACGCCAGCGCCGGCATCGCCTACGCAGTGGTCACGCAGGGCACCACCGACGCCGCGGTGACCATTGGCGGCGGCTATGCCTACGCCAGCGAGGATGCCTCACGCGCGGGCGCACCGGTGGTGATGCTCGGTGGGGAGAAGCGAATCTCGAGGCGGCTGAAGTTCGTGACCGAGAACTACTGGTTCAGCGGCATCGGACTGGCCAGCGGCGGCTTGCGCTTCATGGGCGAGCGGCTGTCGGCCGACATCGGCCTGGTGGCGCCGCTTGGCGGCGACGCCGCCTTCGTGTTTCCGATGGTCAACTTCGTGTGGAAGATGAAATAGGTCTAATCACCGGTGATCACCAGCTTCGGATTGGTGCGCCAGCGGCCGCGCGTGAAGTCGGGGAAGTCAACAGCGCGGCTCTTCTTCGCCGTTGAGTCCACGCTGAGGCCCACGACCGCGCTCAGGGCTGCGGCGTCGTAGACGTTCATGTCGGTGGGCAGGCCATTCCTCAAGCAGTGGATAAGGCGATGGTCTTCGATGAAGTCCATGCCGCCATGCCCGGCGCCGGCGGCGCGCGCCTCGACGGCGGCCCAGAGCGGGTGATCGAATTCGGTTCGCATGGCAGCCGCATCAAGCCACTGGTGTGGCTTACCCCGCCCCTCGATGTAAACGCGGTTTGGGTAGCCCTGGAACAGGCCCTTGGTCCCCTGCACCGCGTGAATGCGGGAATAGGGCCGCGGCAGGTTGGTGCAGTGCTGCACCACGATGGTGCGGCCACGGGCCGTCTTGATCAGGCTGGTGTTGACGTCGCCGAGCGTGAAGCGTTCACTTCGCTCGGGCGCGCCCTCCGGATAATGCTCGCGCGCCCAGTCCTGCAGTCCGCGCGAGGGACCGCTCATGGAGACGAGATAGTCGAAGCGATCGCCGCGATTGATGTCGAGGCAGTTGGCCACGGGGCCGAGCCCGTGCGTCGGGTATGGATTGCCGTCCAGCTTGCGCGACCACGCCCGCCGCCACAGTCCCTCGTCTTGTTTCTCGAACTTGATCTCGCGCAGGTCGTGCAGGTAGCCGCCCTCGGCGTGCACCACTTCTCCGAACGCGCCCTTCTGGACCATGTTGAGCACCATCATCTCGGGCCGGTCGTAGTTGCAGTTCTCCATCATCACGGCGTGACGCTGATGTTTCTCTGCCGATTCCACCAGCGCCCAGCAATCGTCCACCGTCATGGCCGCCGGCACCTCGGTCGCGGCGTGCTTGCCGGCCTTCATCGCCGCCAGCATCACCGGCACATGCCATTCCCAAGGGGTCGCGGTGAAGACCAGGTCCAGGTCTTCGGTCTCGCACAACCGCTCGAAGTCGCGCGGGCCCCTGGCGTAGACCGCGGGCGCCGGATGTCCCGCGGCCACAATCGCCTGGCTCGCCCAGTTGGTCCGCTCGTTACGAACATCGCAAACGGCGGTGATGCGGCACCCGGATATTTTCAGAAAGTTCTCGAGGTGACTGCCGCCCTGAAGGCCGACGCCGACCATGCCAATGCGCACGAGTGCGATCGGCTCTGCGGCCAGTAAGCCGTCACGCGGTTGGCCGGCTTCCACGGGACGGGTGAACGCCGCCGCCCCTGCGGCCGCGCCGCTCAACTTGAGAAAGTCGCGTCGATTCAAGTCGCTCATCTTCACCTCGGCGGCGTGAGCATCAGCGTCGACACTGTTGGTCCCGGCAGAAACGGCGTCGCCTCGCCGTTGCGCCACGCCTGGTACTGGTCGCCGTAATTTGGCGACAAGGGATGGCCGCTTTGGCCGGTGGGAATGTGAAGAATGCCCTCGTGCTCGCGGCCGGGCGACACGACCATGCGTTGCGACGGTCCGGTGCGCGGCGCCTGTGCGCGCGGCGTGTAGATGTCGCCGGCGAGCGGATCTCCGGGCATGTTCATGTACTTCCCAAACAGCGGAATGGCCGACGCCAGTGGATGCAGGAACTGGCCGCGGTTCGCCTCTCCCCAAGTGCGATCGGCCAGCCGCTGTCCGTCCACCGTCAAGTCGGCAATCGCGCGATCGACGGCCGCGAGCATCCAGTCGTCCCATGAGCGATAACTCGAATGCAGCAGGTGCGCGGGCCGCTCGGTCACCAGCTGCCACACCGGCCCCTCGCCGCGCAGCGACCGCGAGTAGTCGAACGCCGGATCGATCGTCGTCGCCGGCGCCGTGAGAGTAGTCATGACATCGCGAACAAACGTGGTGCGGAACTGGCGCACGAGGCGATAGGCCACCGAATCCGGAGACGCGCGCCCGGTCCAGGTGGACTCGATCAGGGTCTTGAACTCGGCCCTCGCGCCGGTGGCGTGGTTGGCCAGCGTCGCCAGCAACAGCGTCCGCCACCGATCGAGATAGAGCGCCTTGTCTTCGAGTTGAATCGCCAGCATGTCGATGGGCGTGGCCTGGTCGATGGCCGTCAGCCGATCCCGAATCAGCCGCGCGCGAATGCCGTCGGCATAGCCGCCCTCGCCAAGGGTCGCGAGCATCGCGCCATCAACCACCGGAGCGTTCGCGGTCCAGATGCGGCCTCCGGGCGGATCGACAATCCGTGGGAAATCGTCAGGCGCGAGGTAGCCGTCCCAGCGGCGCGAGCCGTCGGCCCACGATTCCGGCGTCGTGCCATCCAGTCCCACCCGCCTGGGAATGGCCCCGCCAATCGTCCACGCAATCCGCCCGGTATCGTCGCCCATCGTCACGTTCTGGTTGGGCATGCCGAGACCGGTGATTGCGGTCAGCAGGTCGTCGACCGAGCGGGCGCGCTCGGGCCGATTGATGTCCGAGGCGAGCAGCGCCGCATCGTGAGCGACCCAGTGCTGCGCGTACTCGCGGCCTCGCGCATCCTTCCACACAATGGGCCCCCATATGGTCCAGCGCACGGCGAGGGTCCTGGCGTCGGCGCCTTTCGCGGCAATCGTCTCCTGGAACACGTCGAACGCCCGTGGGCCTGCGGGCGTCAGGTACTTCGCGGGATCGCGCGGATCGGGCTCGATGCGAACCAGGTCGCTCCAGTCACCGCCCGTGTTGGTGAAGCCCCACGCGACGTGGCCGTTGCTGCCCACCACCATGCTGGGCAAACCAGGAAGCGTGACGCCGGTGACTTTCTGCGGCGCGCCGGTCGCATCCGGGAACGCCAGCGAGGCGCGATACCAGATGATCGGCACGCCAATCGTCAGGTGCATGTCGTTGGCGACCAGTGCCACGCCGGATGCGGTGTGCGCGCCATCGACCGCCCAGTTGTTGCTGCCGATGATCTCCGCTGCCTCCTGGTCGCGCGTTTGCGATCGCGCCAGCGAGGCCGTCGCTGTCACTCTCCGCAGATCAAATACCTCTGGCCCCGGAATTGCGGGCCTGACTGACGGTCCGCCTACGACGGGCGTGTCCCACTCCGATCCGTTGGCCGACAGGAATCGAAACATCGGCTCGGGCAGCCCATCACGCATGGCGCCGATCGTCTGTTCAAAGAGCGCCTGCCGTCCTTGAAGCGTGTTGAACATCGCCAGCACGGTGAGAATTGTGTCTTCGGGCCGCCACGGTTCCGGTGTCGCTCGCAGCACGAGATACTCCGGTGGCGCGGCGCCGAGCGCGCCAAGTCCCGCATTCACACCGTCGGCATAGGCCTCAAGCACGCGGCGATAGCCCGGTTCGGCGAGTTCAACCGCCCGCCGGGCGACATCACGAAGACGATGACGGCGGGATTCTTCGTCGACCGCAAGTGCGCGGGCTCCGACCAGGGCCGACAACTCGCCGGCCGGTTGCCGGCGCTGCAGATCCATCTGAAAGAACCGGTCCTGCGCGTGCACGAAGCCCAACGCGCGGGCAACGTCCTCGCGCGAGTTGCCGACGATGGTGGGGATGCCAAGTGCGTCGCGGTCGACGCGCACAGGTGAGTCGAGGCTGGTAATCGCGGCTTCACCTGCCACCATCGGCAGGCTGGCGCGGACTTGCGAGCGTGCGTAGACACCGCCGGCGACAAACAGCGCGACCATGACCACGAGTGAAACCGTGAGGAAGCGAAGCAGTTGCCGCACGGGCCGATATTACTTTGATCGCAAGGGCCGGATCGCAGACGGCCCGGCGCTGGCGTAACTTCTCTGCATGATGCAGCATGAAGTTGAAGTGCCAAGGGTGCCAGGGGTGCCAAACGTGCCGGGGGTGCGATTACAGACAGCCGGGCTTGACCCCCGGTGGAAACCCCTCGCGTCCCGCGATACCGCCGCGGACGGCACTTTTGTCTACGGCGTCACGTCGACAGGCATCTATTGCCGTCCCAGTTGTCCCAGCCGGCGGCCCCGCGCCGACCGGGTGCGCTTCTTTAACACGACTGGCGAGGCCCGCCAGGCGGGGTTCCGAGCTTGCAAGCGCTGCCGGCCCGACACGGTTGGGCTCGCGCAACCAGGTGTCGAGGCGGTTCGTCGCGCCTCGGCTTATCTCGCGACGCACGCCGATCGGCAGGTCACACTCGGCCACCTCGCTCGCGTCGCTGCCATGAGCCCTCACCATTTGCAGCGCCGCTTCAAGGCAATTGTCGGCGTGTCTCCGCGCGAGTATCAAGCGGCGGTGCGCGCCGGCAAGTTGCGTGCGAGCCTGCGCGATGGCCGCGATGTGACCAGCGCGATTTACGAAGCCGGCTACGGGTCGCCGAGCCGCGTTTATGAGGCGGCGCCCACCGGCAAGGGTATCTCGCCTTCGAACTATCGCCGGGGCGGTGCTGGAATGTCGATCGGCTACTCGACGGTGTCGAGCCCGCTCGGTCAGCTTCTGGTCGCCGCCACGGCCGATGGCGTGTGCTCGGTGAAGTTAGGCGATTCCGAAGCGATGCTGGTTCGCGATCTGCGCCGGGAGTACCCGGCCGCCGACCTCAAGGCCAACAAGCAGACCCGCACTGACTGGGTAAAGGCGATCGTTCAACACCTGCGCGGCGCGGGGCCGTCGCTCGACCTGCCAATCGACGTGCAAGCTACGGCCTTTCAGTGGAAGGTGTGGCGGGCGCTGCAGCGCATTCCGTACGGCGAGACCCGTGCCTACGGCGAGGTGGCCAAAGCCATCGGGCAACCCAAGGCGGCGAGAGCGGTTGCTCGCGCCTGTGCCACCAACCCGGTCTGCCTCGTGGTCCCCTGCCATCGCGTTGTGCCATCGACCGGAGCCACGGGAGGCTATCGATGGGGCGCCGAGCGGAAGTCGGCGCTCTTGGCGACTGAGAAACGTCGTAAGTAGCGTGCAGTTTTGCGCACCTTGGGCCCTCGGCGCCAACCTTTGGTGGCCTTTACGCGTTTCGCACCCGAGGCACGTTAATATTCTCCCGTGCCTCAGACTCGCTACGGCATCTCCCCCTGGCTAGATGCTGTTCCCGTCAAGAAGCGCCCCGAGTTTCCGGCGTTTCGCGGCGTCATCACTCACCCGGTCGTCGTCGTCGGTGGCGGCATGGCGGGGGCCATGACCGCGCAGGCCTGTGCGGCCGCGGGGATGAAGGTCGTCCTGCTCGAGGCCGGGCGCATTGGCCAGGGCGGTAGCGGCCGCGCCACCGGGCTGATTTCGAGCGAGGCGTGCGAGTCGTATCGCGAGCTGGAGGGGCGCGCCGGCAAGCGGGCGGCCCGGTCGCTGTTTGAACTGAGCGCGAAAGCGCCGCGCGAGCTGGCGGCGGCCGTCAAGCGGCTGGGCATCAAGGCGCGTCTCGAACTGCGAGATGCCCTGCGCGTGCTGCCGGAGGGCATCCCGGACAAGGTGCTGCAACGCGAGTTCGCCAGCCGGAAGGAAGCTGCCCTGTCCGGGTCTTGGATGTCGCCGGCGATGGTGCAGCGCCAGGCGGCGCTGGCGTCGGCAGGCGCCGTGAAGCTAGCCGACTGGGGCTTTGTCGATCCCTACCAGCTGACGCTGGGTTTTCTCTCGGCCGCGATCAAGAAGGGCGTGAAGGTCTACGAGCGCTCGCGCATCACCAAGATCACCTTCAATCGCAAGAATGCCACCGCGTTTCTCGACGGCGGTGCCATCACGACCGAAAACCTGATCATCTGCATTGGTGAGCCCACCGGCCTGTTCAAGCCGCTCAAGCGGCATTTGAAGCACGAAGACCGCTATGCGGTGCTCACCGAGCCGCTTTCAGTGGCGGTGCGCGCGCAGTTGGGCCAGCAGGCGGCCCTGCTGACCGACACCGAGGCGCCGCCGCACCGGTTGTGGTTCACCGCCGACCATCGTGCCCTCTTCACCGGTGCTGATCAGAAACGGCCGGCCGATCGCCTCCGCGATCAGACGCTGGTGCAGCGGACCGGACAGCTTATGTACGAACTGTCGCGCCTTTATCCGGCAATCTCCGGCGTCGTGCCGTCGTACGGCTGGGACGTGCCGCTCGCGAACCCGGTGGACGACGTGCTCTACGCCGGTGCGCACCGTAACTTCCCACACCAGCAGTTTGCCTTCGGCACGTCGCATGATCCCGCTCGGGCCTTTCTCGCCAGCCGCATTATCCTGCGGGCAGTCCAGGGAAAGTCCGATCAGGACGACGTCCAGTTCTCGTTCGCCCGTAACTTGTAGTCCCGTAAGCGAACAGCGAACAGCGAATATGGCCGACTCAGGCATTTTCCGCATCAACCCCCTGCAGGGCTGGCAGCGCGACGCCCTTCTGAAGGCCGCCCAGCTCATTCGCGACCGGTTCGGCAACCCCCCGACCGAGCCGCAGGCCAAGTCAGCCCACGACGGGCTGCTCGAAGTGCTCGATCCCGCCCGCCGCACCCTACGCTTGCAGCGGGAGATGAGTGAAGCCACCCGCAAGGCTGCGCTAACCGAACGGGCCGAACGCCGGGCCCGCGAGCGCCGGGCCAACGATCGCCGGCAGGCCAACAAGGGTCCTTCGGCGGAGGTCGGTGAACGCCGCAAGCGCAACCGGCGTTCAGGTGAGCGCCGCAGCCGCCGATAAACCGTTCATCCCAGAATTCGCCAGCCGGCCGGGTACCCGGACGTCACAAATTGCATCGAATTGACAGGGTAAGGGGCCAGACCCTGCTGGGGGTCTATACTGGCCATTGTCACTTTGTTGTTACTTTTTTGGAGGCGTTAGTCCCCATGCTTCGCATGATTACGGCGTTTGTTCTGAGCCTGGCGCTGGTGTCGCCGGCATTCGCGCAGTCCACGGCGATCAACGGCACACTCGAAGGCACGGTCAAGGACGATCAGGGAGCGGTGCTCCCCGGCGTCACGGTGACCGTGTCGAACCTCGACACCGGCGATCAGCGCGTGGTTGTCACCAACGAGCGCGGGCTATATCGCGCGCCCCTGCTGTCGCTCGGCACCTACCGGGTGAGCGCTGAACTGCAAGGCTTCAAGAAGTTCGAGCAGACTGGCGTGTCGCTGCGCGCCGGTCAGACCGCAGTGATCGATGTCGCCCTCACCGTGGGCGCGCTCGCCGAGACGATCACGGTCACCGCCGATGCGCCGCTCGTTGACCTAGCCAAGATCGAGCAGGGCCGCACGTTGAGCGAGGCCGAAATCAAGACGCTGCCGCTCACCTCGCGCAACCCGTATAACTTCGCGCTGCTGCAGCCGGGCGTCGTCGGTTTTGAAACCAACGAGTTCGGCGTGCCGCGCATTACCGCCAACGGTGCGCTGCTGCGTGTGAACTACCAGGTGGATGGCAGCAACAACACCCAGAAGGACCGCGCCGGCCTGCGCCAGATGCCGATGTCGGAAGTGATGATTCGCGAAGTGAAGGTCGTGACCAGCGGTTACGCGCCGGAGTTCGGCCAGACCATGGGCATGGTCTACAACGCCATTACGCCGTCGGGCACCAACACCTTCAAGGGCCAGGGCAGCTACCGCCTTCAGCGCCAGTCGATGGTGGAACTGCCGTTTTTCGTTGCCGCCAACGCGGTGAAGCCGCCGACCGACGTCAACGTCTACACCTTTGACCTCGGCGGTCCGCTGGTCAAGGACAAGACTCACTTTTTCGGCGGCTACGAGCACACCGAACGCGACCTCTCGGGCTTGAGCGTGATCACCATCTCGCCGGCCAACCAGGCGCTGCTCGGGCTGACCGAGCCGGCTTACATGCCGCGCGGCCTCAATACCGAGTTTGCGATCGGCAAGGTTGATCACCAGTTGAACAGTGCCAACCGCCTGTCGGTGCGCTACATGTTCTTCGACAACTTCATCAGCGCCAATGTCGCCGGCGGCCTGGTCTCGGTGCAACGCGCCAACGACTTCGCCGACCGTCAGCACTCGACCGGCGCGCAGTTGATCTCGACCATCGGCTCGGGCTTGCTGAACGAGCTGCGCGTGCAGTACGCGACCCGGGCGCAGAGCCGCGTCGCCAACCCGCTGTCGGGCACCGGCCCCGCCATCAACGTGTCCGGTGTCGCCAACTTCGGCGGGTCGGTGGCCGCGACGAACGACGTCGGCTTCGGCTTCACGCAGAACGTGGCCCAGGTCAACAACAGCACCACGCTGCTGCGTGGCAACCACGCCATGAAGGCCGGCTTCGACCTGCAGTGGGTTGCCGACACGCGGACCTCGGCGGCGGCACAGCTCTACACTTTCCCGAATGCCGCCGCGTACCTCGCGGCGAGGGACGGCACGAACCGGTTCGGTTACACCAGATTCGAGCAGTACTTCGGCCTGCCCAACTTGGAATACAACACGGCGCAGTACGGCTTCTTCGTACAGGACGACTGGCGCGTGACCCCGGACCTCAAGGTGCTCTACGGCGTGCGCTACGACTTGTACGGCGTGCCCGATGCAGATCCGAACGCGCCGGTCGCGACCTCGCGCGAGTTCCCAACCTCGAAGAACAACTTCGCGCCGCGCGTAGGCATGGCATGGAGCCTCGGTAGCGACAAAAAGACCGTGGTCCGCGCCAACACCGGCATCATGTACGACCAGACCCTGAACGCCATCTACGAGCTGGCGCTCCAAAACGACGGCACCAACGCCCGCGCTTTGGCCTCTTTCACACCGATCCAGGTCGGCGCCCCGGCGTTCCCGACTGTACTGAGTGCGGGTTCCGGCGCGGCGCCGAACTCGGTGTCAACGGTCGATCCCGACTTCAAGGTCGCGCGGTCCTGGCAAAACAATGTGCAGATCGAGCGCGGCCTCGGCGATCACTACTCGCTTGCGGTCGGCGGATCGTACGTGACCGGCTACAACCTGCCGGTTGTCACCAACATCAACCTGATCAACCCGACCGGCACCACGTCGGACGGCCTGCCGGTGTTCAGCGCAGCGGTGAATGCTTCGACTCGGGTCGATCCCCGCTACAGCATCATCAACAGCGTCCAGTCGCCCGGCGACTCGACCTACAAGAACATGACTCTGCAGTTCACGCGCCGCACCTACAAGGGCATTGGCTTCGACGTTGCCTACACGCTGGGCAAGAGCGAAGACAACGCGCCGATCACCGGTCAGCTTTCGGTTCAGGGCGATGCGGGACGCGCCGACGTGACCAACCTCGATCGCGACCTCGGCCCGAACATCCTCGACCAGCGCCACACCTTCGTGGCCAGCGTTGTCGCGATGCCCACGTTCGAGATGGGCGGCGTCGCCGGCGCCATCCTCAACAACAACGTATTCGGCCTGGCCATTCAGGCGGCGAGCGGCATTCCCGTCAACCTGCGCAGCAACCGTGAGCTGAACAACGACGGCACGGCGAGCGATCGCCCGGCCGGTGTCGGCCGCAACTCGCTGACGCTGCCGTCGCGCAAGAACGTGGACTTCCGCTATTCGCGCAAGGTCCGCCTGCATGGCGCCATGGCGGCTGAGATCATCGGCGAGGTGAAGAACGTGTTCAACACCGAGCAGGTGTCGAGCGTCAACGCCACCGTCCCCACCGACCTCTTCGGCGTGCCCACCGGCACGCTGCCGACGTCGGGCAAGGACCTGACGCCGACCGGCGGCTACGAACAGCGCCAGTTCCAGTTGGGCTTCAAGTTTACGTTCTAGCTGGATTCAAGAATTCACACGAAGGTCACGAAGAACACGAAGACCCAATTGGTTTTCTTCGTGGCCTTCGCGGCCTTCGTGTTTTCGTCCATAGCACCTGAGGTTTCGTAATGCGCCGCACGTCTCTCTGCCTCGTCATCCTCGGCATCGCGGTCGCTTCCGCTCATTCCACTGCGCAGCATCAGTTGGTGCCCGTGTCACAGATGAAGGGCGCGCCGGCGCTTGAGCTCGCGCTGCGCAAGCTCGACACGGTCGGCAACTTCATGATGACCACGGCCCACCCGGACGATGAGAACAACGCGATGCTGGCGTATTTCTCGCACGGCAAGGGCTTTCGCACGTCGCTGGTGACGGCGACTCACGGCGAGGGCGGGCAGAACGAGATCGGTCCCGAGCTGTTCGAGGCGCTCGCCGTGCTTCGCACCGAGGAATTGGCGGCGGCGCACCGGTTCGACGGCGCCGAGCAGTACTTCACGCGGGCCATCGACTTCGGCTTCTCGTTCAGTGTGGAAGAGACGCTCGAAAAGTGGGGTCACCAGGAGATTCTTGGTGACTACGTGCGCATGATTCGCACGATTCGCCCCGACGTGATTGTCGGCTTTGTGTTCGACGGCGATGGTGGCGGCCAGCATCACCAGACTTCGTCCCGCCTCACGCTCGAAGCGTTCCGCGCCGCGGCCGATCCGGCCAGGTTCCCCGAGCAGATCAAGGACGGACTGCGCGCCTGGCAGCCGAAGAAGTTCTACTACACCGGCGGCTTTGGTGGACCGCCACCTGGGGCGGGTGGAGTGGGTAGGGCTGGTGGGGCAGGTCAAGCTCCCGCGCTCCGCCCCGGTCAGGTCGGTAGTCCGGTGGACGAAGCGCCGACGATGCTGCAGTTTGCGGGCGGCGATTCGTTCGATCCGGTCCTGGGCCGCACCTACAACGAGATTGCCGGCGAAGCGCGCAGCATGCACAAGTGCCAGGGCATGTCGCAGCTGCTGCCGTTGCCGGCCGCGACGGGCGGCGGTGGCGGGTTCGGTGGCGGCGGGGGTCCCGGTGGCATTCGCGCCTATCGCCTGCGCGACACGGTGCTGGACGGCGGCGTGGCTCGCAGCGACCGCGAGGTGTTCGACGGTGTCGACACCAGCCTTCGCAGCCTGTTGTCGTTTGCCCCTGGCGCACCGGCGGCACTTGGCACCGGCCTCGATCGCATTACGGTGGCGGTCGTCGACGCTCGCAAAGCGCTCACCGGCGGCGGCGAAGCGGCGGCGATCATCCCGTTGACCGCGGGACTCGCAGCGCTGCGCGAAGTTCGCGCAGCACTCGCGTCGATCAGTATTCCCGAGAGCGCGCGATACGAAATCGAGTTCCGTCTCGCGCAGAAAGAACCGCAGTTTGCCCATGCGCTGATGCTGGCGGCCGACGTCCGCCTCGACGCCGTCGCGCGCGACGGATTGGTGGTGGCGGGTCAGCCGCTGCAGGTGGACCTGATGGTGGCCAATCGCGGCAAGGGCCAGATCGGTCTGACCGTGGCCGCCAATGGCTTTGGCGCAACACCGATCGCCACCTGCAGCGACGTCACGCCGATCGCCCCAGGCGCCTCGCGTAACTGTGGCAAGACCCTGAATGTGCCCGCGGATGCACGGTTGACTGCGGCTCATTTCCGCAACGGCCCGGTCGGGTCGCGCTACCTGTTCGACGCCGACGTGCCGTTTGGATTGCCATTCCGTCCCACCCCCTTCACGGCGACGTTTTCGGTGGTGGTGAACAACACGCCATTCACGATCACGCTGCCGATTCAGGCACGTTCGGACCTCGACATTTTCGCCGGCGAGAAGCGGCAGGAAATCCACGTGGTGCCTGCCTTTGCAGTGGCGACGACTCCCGACACCGTGATCATGCCGCTGAAGTCAGCGACGGCGGTCAGCAAGGACGTGCGCGTCACGGTGACCAACCACGCGAAGGGCGCGGCCCGGGCCGACGCCAGCCTCGAAGTGCCCCAGGGCTGGCGGGTGACGCCACCGACGCAGCCCGTGTCCTTCTCGCGCGAGGACGAAGCGGTGACCGTGCGATTCGCCTTGCAGCCGCCTGCGTCAGGCGTGCTGGCCGCGGCGGCAATGAAGCCGGGCGGCAACCAGTTCAAGGTGAACGCGGTGGTGAAAACCGCGACCGCTTCATTTACCCAGGGCTACCAGGTGGTTGAGTATCCGCACACGACGCGGCGCCACGTGTTAACTGCGCCGCAGGTGACCGTGAAGGCGCTCGACGTGAATGTGAAGCCCAACTTGAGCGTGGGCTACGTGATGGGCGTCGGCGATGAAGTGCCCGCCGCGTTGATCCAGTTAGGCGTGAAGCTCACGCTGATCAACCCCGAAGAACTGGCGTGGGGCGACCTGAGCCATTACGACGTGATCATGACCGGCGTGCGCGCCTACGAACGCCGCGTCGATCTGCGCGCCAACAACCAGCGGCTGCTCGACTACGCGAAGGCCGGCGGCACGGTGATCGTCCAGTACAACAAGTTCGAGTTCAACGACGCGCAGTATGGTCCGTTTGCCGCCAAGGTCGGTCGTGAGCGTGTGACCGACGAGAACGCTGAGATGAAGCTGCTGGCGCCGCAACACCCGGTGTTCAACACGCCCAACGCCATTGGCCGCGCCGACTGGGCGGGCTGGGTGCAGGAGCGCGGGCTCTACTTCCTGGATGAAGCCGGCCGCGATCCGCAGTACACCGACCTGATCGAGTTCAGCGAACCCTTCCCCTACAACAAGGGTGTGAAGCGGGGTGCGCTGGTCGAAGCCAAGGTAGGCGAGGGGCGCTGGATTTACGTGGGCTTGGGGTTGTGGCGCCAGCTGCCGGCGGGCACGGATGGTGCATATCGGCTAATGGCGAATTTAATCAGCTTGCCGTAGCCGGCATCTCCTGTTAAACCTTTCGGTTGGCGCGCGGTTCTAATGCCTTGTTCTTCGTTTCTCGATTCGGCGCACCTGGTGACGGTTCTGTAACTCAGGGTAACGAATTTGGTTGCCCAAGTTCTCGCGATTAATGGCACAGCTGGCGTCGACCGAGATAAGGTAGGCAAAGATGCTTGAACATATTCTGCGGCGAATGGGGTTTGGCGCGAGTCCCGCCGACCTGGCCTTCTGGGCCGGCATGCCCATCGACACCGTGATCGACCGGTTGCTTAACTACGAGTCGGCGTCGACCGATCACGACGTGAAGATCGGCAGTCCGGAGTATGTGGGCATCACCACGTCCGCCGGCAATCCCTTCTCGGCCAACACGCTGATCAACGATGCGCGACAGCGCTGGCTGTTCCGGATGATTCACTCGCAGCGCCCGCTCGAAGAGAAGATGGCGATGTTCTGGCATAACCACTTCGCGACTGCCTATTCCAAGCTCGCGGGCGCGGTGGGCCAGGAGCGCGCGACGCGCATGATGGACAACGATCCGTCGAGCCTCGAAGGCAGCCCGGCCGGGCAGATCCAGGTGTTGCGCCAGTTCGCGACCGGGAGCTTTCCAGGCATGCTGTTGGCCATGGCGAAAGATCCGGCCATGGTCTACTGGCTGGACAGCCAGCTGAACACGCGGACCCGGCCCCAGGAAAACTTCGGCCGCGAGATCATGGAGCTGTTCAGCCTGGGCATTGGCAACTACACCGAGGCGGACGTGTATGCCGCCGCGCGCGTGTTCACCGGCTTCAACTGGCAGCTGACCGGCGACCGCGCCAGCAACTTGACCAGCTATTACACGTTCCTCTATCGGTCTGCCGACCACGATACCAACGCCAAGACCTTCACTTTTCCCATCTACCCGGACGGCGGCAAGACGATACCGGCCCGCGCCGCGGCGGCAGGGGAACAGGATGCCCTGGACTTAATCCTGGCCCTGGCCCGCCATCCCGCGACGGCGCAACGGCTGGCCTCGAGGCTCTACAAGTTCTTCGTCAACGAGACCTCCGAGCCCGACGCGTCGCTGGTCAACGCCATGGCCCAGTCGTACTTGGCGAATAACTACAACATCAAGGCAGTATTGCGAACGTTGTTCCAGTCGTCGCAGTTCCGCAATCCGGCGAACTTCTTCCAGCGCTACTCGTGGCCCGCCGAGTTCGTGGTGCGGGCGATCAAGGAAACCGGCTGGACCGGGTTCTCGGTCAACAGCGCCCTGACCCCGCTCACCAACATGGGCCAACAACTCTACGAGCCGCCCGACGTCAACGGCTGGGCGACCGGCCCTGAATGGATTTCGACCTCATCGATGTTGTCGCGGATGAATTTCTCCGCCACCCTGGCGTCGAACCAGCGCTTCAACCTCGCGCGCGATGCTCAGCCGCACCGCGCGACGCCCGACCGCGTGCTCCAGTACATGCTGGCGCGCTTCCCGAACATGGGATTCACGGCCACGGCCACCAACGCGATGTCGGACTACCTGCGATCGACCGCGTGGACCGGCACCGACGCGCAGTTGCAGACACGGGTTCCTGGTCTCACGCGACTGATCGTTGGATCAGGCGAGTACCAGTTCAATTAAGGGGACGCCATGGCTTTTTCAAGACGGCAATTCGTCAAGGGCGGCGTCACCGCATTCACCTTCGGTTTCGCGGCGCCGCAGGCGATTTGCGACATCGCGTTCGCGCAAGGCTCGGCGGCACGCAACCTGGTGGTGGTCTATCTCAGTGGCGGCAACGACTCGCTGAGCACGATCATTCCGTATCGCGACGCGAACTACTCGACCCGGCGGCCGACCATTGCGATTCCCGCGGCCAATGTGCTGCAGATTGGATCCGACTCTTCTGGTGTCGAGCTGGGCCTGCACCCGCGCTTGACCGGTCTCAAGTCGATTTTCGACGCGGGCAGGCTCGCCGTGATTCAGCGCACCGGCTACGCCAACCAGAGCCGCTCGCACTTTACCGGCTTCGACATCTGGGGAACCGCCAGCACCACCAACACCTCTGGCACCGGCTGGCTTGGCCGCTACCTCGACTCGCAGCCGATGCCGGTCGATCCACTCATTGCCTGGAACACGCAGCGCGAGACCCCACGACCGTTGATGGCGCGCCTGGTCGGTGTGCCGGCCATCACCAGTCCCGCCACCTACGCGTTCTCAAGCCCCAACAGCGGTGCTGAAGCCGGCTACGAACGCACCGCGCAAACCCGCATTTCATCGCACATTCCGGTCGATCGTCCGCACCTCGCGTTCGTGAATTCGACCACGCAGGCGGCGCTCGGTACGCTGGATCGAGTGGCGACCGTGGCGACCTATCGCCCGGCAAATGTTTATCCCAACAACGGCTTTGGCCAGGCGCTGACTGCAGTCGCCGGCGCCATGAACAAACAGATCGGCACCAAGGTCTACTGGGTGCAGACCGGCGGGTTCGACACGCACGCGACGCAGGGCGTGAACCAGGGCTCGTATTTCAACTTGATGGCAACGCTCGGCGACGGTCTCAAGGCGTTTTACGACGACCTGAGCTCACAGGGGCTGTTGGGCAGCACACTGGTGCTGGTCTATTCGGAATTCGGCCGGCGCATAACAGAGAACGGCAGCCAGGGCACGGACCACGGCGCCGGCGCCAACATGATGGTGCTCGGTGGCGGGGTGCGCGGCGGAATTTTCGGCACGGCCCCGAACCTCAGCCTCGACCCCGCCAACCCGACCCTCGAGAACAACGCAGGCGACGTGAAGTTCGAAACCGACTTCCGATCGGTCTACGCGAAGATTCTTGATAACTGGCTGGGCTCGAACTCGGTCACCGTGCTCGGTGGGGACTACCGAGCGGGCGCCCCGGCCTTCTTGTAAAAGACAGGAGCCACAGAGGACACCGAGAACACAGAGTCAATCTTTCAAGCTGCAAGCAGGACGCATCGGCGCTTGATCGCGTTAAGAAAGATTGTCTCGCCGTCCTTCGGTGTCCTCTGTGGCTTGATCGATCACTTGGCGTACTTCGCCAACGCATCCCGCCAAATGGCGGAGCTCGCAGGCGGGGTGGCCAATCCATCAAACACAATCTGTCCCGTCCGATACGCGGTGCCGTAGAAGCGCTCGTTAGCGTCACGGTCCTGTCGAATCGTCGAGCCATTCAACGTGATACCAGCGAACAACCCGCGTGCGCGCGAGTAGCTGAGAATCATCGCGCGCATCTGGAGGTCGGTCGAGGCGCTGGCCTCACGGCCGACTGGACCCGCCGCCACGCCCGCATCGGCGCCTACCTTGAACTGGTTCTTCACCAATTGCTCCAGGCCGCGCTGGTTGTTCACCACGAGCACCAGGTCAATGGCCTGGGCGCCGAACTGCGCGCCAATACTGCCGCCGGTAATCGTGAGAAACGCAGGCGGCGACCACCCGCCGGTCTTCTTGTCACGCACGCTCAACACGCCGTGACCACGCTGCCCGCCGACGACGAATCCGCCCTTGATCAGCGAGGGAAAGACGGCAATGCCTTCGGCTTTCTCCATGATGGCGCGCGGCACGGCCTGGTCGCCGGCTGCCATCATCTCGTTGAGCACGACGGTGGCGTCGGCAATGCGACGCACTTCATCGGACGATTGGGCGGCGAGGGACGTAAGCGAGAGTGCAAGAACAACGAATAGAGTTCGCATGGGATCTATCCTGCCACAGCGGTCTGACCCCCTGCATTTCTATTCCGAATCGCCACCGATTCCGTGGCGTCAGATCCCCAGGCTCCGAAGCGCCGGCTCGAGTTCTCGATGGGCGAACCGGAAGCCCATCTCCTCCGATGCCGCGGGTAGCACGCGCTGGCCGGTGAGCAGCATGTCGGCCAACTCGCCGAGCCCGATCCTCAAGACGAACCCCGGCGCATGAAAGACGGCCGGGCGCCGCAGGACGCGGCCGAGGGTGCGGGTAAAGTCGCGGTTGGTGACGGGTGCCGGCGCGGTGGCATTGAAGGCGCCCATGGCGCGGTCCGCGCCAATTAGCCAGGTCACCATCGATACCCAGTCGTCCACGTGAATCCACGGCATGTACTGATCGCCCGATCCCAGGGTCGCGCCGAGCCCCAGCTTGAAGGGCAGGATCATCTTCTTCAGCGCGCCGCCATCGGCGCCGAGCACCACCCCCGAGCGGACAATCGCCAGTCGGGTCTTGGCCGACGCGCCCGCGCGGGCCTCCTGCTCCCACTCGACACAAAGCGCGGCGAGAAAGCCCGAGCCAGGCGGCGTGCGCTCAGTAACGGGCTCATCGCCGTGCGGCCCGTAGTAACCAACCGCGGATGCGCTGATGAGCGCCTTGGGCGGGCGCTCGCACACGGCAATGGCGCGCACCAGCGTGCGCGTGGCGAGCAACCGGCTGTTGCGCAGTTGCGCCTTGCGTGCCTCGCTCCAAAAGGTGCCGGCGATGTTCTCGCCGGCGAGGTTGACGACCGCGTCGGCGCCTTCGAGATGCACCGACAACTGACCGGCCGTCCCGTCAGGCTGCCACGCCACGTCGCCTGGGAGGTCGGGGCGGGGAGAGCGGGTGAGGTTCACGACCCGATGCCCATCGCGCTCGAGCTGTGTGCGCAGCTTCCCACCAAGGAACCCAGAGCCTCCCGCAAGAATGACCGTCAACATCTGGGTTTGATTGTACGGATGTAACCGGGTGACCAAGAACCTTAAAGACAGAAATTGGTGGCGCCCGCTGTTGACAGACGAGATGGTTTGATATTAACTAACTAGTTAGTTATGGTCAAAGGGCGGAGTAACACCCGGCAAGACACAAGGATTGCCATCTTTCAGGCTGCCGCCACGGCCTTCTCATCGCGGGGCTTTGATGGCGTTGGCGTGGACGACATCGCCGCCCAGGCCCAGGTCAACAAGGCGATGATCTATTACCACTTCGCCGACAAGCTCGCGCTGTATCGCGCGGTGGTGGGCGACATGCTGGCGACCCTCGGCACCACTGCCACGACGATCGCCGAGTCGGACCAGTCGCCGCCAGACAAGATGAACGAGTTCATCGCGAACTTCGTGAAGCACGCCGACGCCCGGCCGTGGTTTCCCACCATGATGCTGCGAGAAATCTCCGAGGGCGCGCCGCATCTCGACCTCGACACCTTTGCCTTGATGCGCGCTGTGTTCCTGGCCTTTGGCCGCATTCTCGCCGAGGGCGCCGCGGCGGGCACGTTCCGTCAGCTGCATCCGGTTCTCGCCTACACCTCGATCGTCGGACCGCTGCTGATGAACGCCGCTCGCGAGCGCATGGCCGCGCAACCCGGCCGGGCGCAACTGCCGATGTTCGTGGATATTCCGCACAGCGACTTGATCGCGCACGTCCAATACACCGCTCACAGGATGCTCGAACCCAGATGACGCACACCCAGACATCAGAGTCGCGGATGACACAGATTACGCAGATCAAATACCTACTCACGATGCCCTTACTCGCTTTGGCAATCGCGTGTGCGGAAGAAGCGCCCACCGATCGCATCCGCGTGTCTGGCCACGTCGAGGCGACCGAGGTGCGACTGGCGGCCGACGCGGGCGGGCGAATCCTGACGCTCACGGCGAAGGAGGGCGACCGCATCACCGCCGGGCAGACCGTGCTGACGCTCGACACGCGCGACACCGCGCTGGCGATCGATCGCGCGGAGGCGGAACGCGCGGCAGCCGAGGCGCAGGTGAAGGTGGTGCAAGCCGCGGCGCGCCCCGAAGACGTGCGCCAGGCCGAGTCACAGATCGTCACAGCCAGGGCCGACCAGTCGGCGGCCGAATCCGAACTCGCGGCCGCGGCGCAGGACCTGGAGCGTTTCGAGAGCCTGCTCAAGACCAACTCGGGTTCGCAGAAGCAACGTGATGATGCGGCGACCCGGCGCAACGTGGCCCGCGACCGCGTGTCGGCCGCACAAAGCCGTGTGCGTACCGCCGAAGAAACGCTGGCCCGTGTGCGCGCGGGTGCCCGGCGTGAAGACGTGGACGCCGCTCGCGCGCGCGTCACCGTCGTGGGCGCGCAAATCGCCTCACTTGAAAAGACCCTTGGCGATGCCACCCTCGTCTCTCCGGTCGCCGGCATCGTCTCCGAGAAGCTCGTTGAAGTGGGGGAGATCATCCCGCCGCGAGCACCCGCCCTCGTCGTGGTTGACCTCGACCATGCCTGGGCAGACGTCTTCGTTCCCGAACCGGTAGTGCCGATGCTGCGCATTGGCCAGCAAGCCACCGTGTTCACCGACGCCGGCGGCGCCGGCCTCACCGGCACCCTCACCTTCATCTCGCCCAAAGCGGAGTTCACGCCCCGCAACGTGCAGACGGCCGAGGAGCGATCGAAACTGGTCTACCGGATTCGCATCTCTGTGGACAACAAGCAAGGCGTGCTCAAGCAGGGCATGCCGGTGGAGGCGGAGTTACTTCTGTCTCACAAGTAACGAACCGCGAACCGCGAATAGCGAACAGCGAACCAAATGACTGCCGCCATTGAATTTGTCAACGTCACGAAACGCTACGGCGCCGTTGAGGCGCTGCGCGGCGTGTCGTTCAGCGTGGCGCCTGGCGAGATGTTTGGCCTGATCGGCCCCGATGGGGCCGGCAAGACCACCGCCATCCGGACGATCTGCGGCTTGCTGCATACCGATGGCGGCAGCGTCCGCGTATTGGGGAAGGACCCGGTCAAGGACCATCGCGCCATCACCGGGACGGTCGGCTACCTGTCGCAGCGGTTCAGCCTGTACGGGGACCTCAGCATCGACGAGAACATCGCCTTCTTCGCCGAAATCCACGGCGTCTCGAACTACCGCGATCGCCGCGACCGGCTGCTCGACATGACACAGCTCACGCCGTTTCGCGCGCGCCTGGCCGATCAGCTATCGGGCGGCATGAAGCAGAAACTCGCGCTGGCCTGCACGCTCGTCCACGAACCCAGGGTCATCCTGCTGGACGAGCCCACCACCGGCGTCGATCCGGTATCGCGGCGGGAGTTCTGGAAGCTGCTGTCGCAGTTCCTTGCCCAGGGCATCACCATTCTCATGTCCACGCCGTACCTGGACGAGGCCGAGCGCTGCACGCGCATTGTGCTGCTGCACGAAGGCCGGGTGCTCGCGCTTGATGAGCCTGGCGCTCTGAGGGCAAGCCTGCCGGGCACGTTGCTGGAAGTGCTGGTCACCTCGCCCGGCGAGGCATTGCGATCGTTGAAGGGCCCCGGCGGCGTGAAGCACGCGCAAGTGTTCGGCGACCGCCTGCACGTGTGGAGTGCCCGTCCGACCGAGGCCGACGCCTTCGCGGAGTTTGCGGCCCACGCCGCCCGCGCCCGCGTGCACCCTGCCGGCGTTCGCGCCATCACCCCGTCGCTCGAAGACGTCTTCATCGCGAAACTCGATTCCTCAACAGAGACTGCCGACTCATGATGAGCACTTTGCTTGCCCTCGTGCTGCTTGCCCTGTCCTCGCTGCCGCTCTCGGCGCAGCCGGCGCCGGTGCGCCTGACCGTGGCCGACGCGATTACCCGGGGCTTTGAAACCAGCCATCGGCTGGCCGAGGCCCGCGCCCGCGAGCAGGGCGCGCAAGCGGCGCTACGAGGCGCGCAGGCCGCCGGCAAGCCCATCGTGTCGGCGGGCGGCGGCTACACGCGAACCAACCACGTGGAGGAGTTCGCCTTCAATCAGGGTGGCGCGCGCGTAGTCGTGTATCCGGACATTCCCGACAACTTCTCGTCGCGGCTCTCCATGCAGTGGCCGATCTACACCTCCGGGCGGGTGGATGCGCTCGAGCGTGCGGCCGAGGCCGAGACGCGGGCGGTGGCGGCCGACATCGACACCGCTCGCGCTGACCTGCGATTCGAAATCGTGCGCGCCTATTGGGGCGCCGCGACCGCTCGCGAGGCGGTCCGCGTGCTCGAGGAATCCGCCGCGCGAGCCGATGCCCAATTGCGCGACGCCCGCCAGCGCTTCGCGGTTGGCCTGATCCCACCGAACGAGGTGTCGAGTCTCGAGGCGCAACGATCGCGCGAGCAGGCGCAGCTGATCGAAGCCAGCAACTTGCGCGAGACGGCCCTGATCGAACTCCGCCGGCTGATTGGCGCTCTCGATGAGACGGTGATTGAGTTAGCCGACGCACTGGATTCACCGTCGGCACCTGCCGCCGCCTCCGCCTTCGCTCGCGGGGATTCTGGCGAGCTACGGCGGGACCTGGCCACAGCGGCCTCCGGCCGCGAAGGCGGGCCCGCGCTCATCACCGAAGCGTTGAACCAGCGACCCGAACGCAAAGCCCTCACGCTGCGCCTCGGTGGCATCGAGGCCCGCGAGCAGGCGGCGATGACCGCGAACAAGCCCGTGGTGGCGGTGGGTGCCGGCATTGACTACGCCAGGCCCAACCAGCGCATTTTCCCCCGCCAGGGCACGTGGCAAGAGTCGTGGGATCTGTCGGTGAACGTCAATTGGCCATTCTTCGACTCCGGGCGCACCAGGGCGCAAGTGGCTGAAGTCGCCGCCGCGGCCGTTGCCACCCGCGAGCGCCTTGCCGAGTTCGACACGGTCGTGTCGGCCGATGTTCGCCAGCGGTTGCTCGATCTCGATTCGAGCCTCGCCATGGTTCGTGCCGCTGCCGACGCTGTTCGCAGCGCGACCGAAGCGCGACGGGTAGTGGGCGACCGTTTTGCCGCCGGCGTGGCCACCAGCACCGACGTGGTCGTCGCGCAGGTGGCGATGCTCGAGAACGAACTGGCGCGCACGCGGGCGCTCGCCGGCGTCCGGCTGGCCGAGGCGCGGCTGCATCGCGTGTTGGGGAGGCCGTAGTGAGTGAGGCCATCGAGGTGCGGGGCCTCACGCGCAAGTTCGGCGACTTCGTTGCCGTGAACGATCTGTCGTTCTCGGTGAAGCAGGGCGAGATCTTCGGCTTTCTTGGCGCCAACGGCGCCGGCAAGTCCACGACTATTCGCATGCTGTGCGGCTTGCTTCGCCCGACCGCCGGCACTGCGCTGGTCGGTGGCATCGACGTGGGCCGCGACCCCGAAGGCGTGAAGCGGCGCATTGGCTACATGTCGCAGCGCTTCTCGCTCTACGAGCCGCTGACCGTGGACCAGAACATCCAGTTCTTCGGTGGCGTCTATGGGCTGTCGGGTGAGCGGTTCGCGCAACGCCGCCGTTTCGTGCTCGAAATGGCCGGCCTTGAAGGCCGCGAGAAGACGCTGACGAAAGAGCTGCCGGGCGGCTGGCGCCAGCGGCTGGCCCTTGGCTGCGCCATTCTCCACGAGCCGTCAATCGTCTTCCTCGACGAGCCAACCGGCGGTGTCGATCCGCTGTCGCGACGCCGCTTCTGGGACCTGATTGGCGACCTGTCGGCCAAGGGCGTCACCGTGCTCGTGACAACGCACTACCTGGATGAGGCCGAACACTGCCATCGGCTGGCCATCATCCACGCCGGCAAGCTCGCCGCCCTCGGTACGGCGAGTGAACTGAAGCAAGTGTTCTCGTCCCGCCCCATTGTCGAGATCCAGGCCGCGCAACCCGTCCAGGCCATGGACGTGCTCGATGGGCTCGAGACGGTGGAGAAGACCAGCCTCTTCGGTACCGCCGTCCACGCCGTGATGCGCGACACGCAGACCTCGCCGGCGATGCTCGCCGAACAGCTGACGGCCGCTGGTGTGACCGTGCGGGGCATCGGTCCGGTGTCGCCGTCACTCGAAGACGTGTTTCTCGACGTGGTCGAGCACTCTCTCGACCGGGTCGAGCGCTCTCTCGACCGAGTCGAGCGCGTGGGGGCGGCGTAGATGGGAAAGATCCTGGCCGTTGGCTCGAAAGAGATGCGCCAGATCCTGAGGGATCGCCGCACCCTGCTGATCCTGCTGTTCATTCCGGCCTTCTTCCTGCTGCTGTATGGCTACGCGCTCAGCTTCGACATTCGCAACGTTCGGCTGGCCGTGCAGGATCGCGACCGCAGCACGCAAAGCCGCGAGCTCGTGTCGTCGTTCGTGAACTCCGGGTACTTCGCGCTGGTGGGCTACGAAGACTCCGATGCGGCGCTGGCGCGGCTGGTTGACAAAGGCCAGGTTCGCGCCATCTTGTCGATCCCGGCCGGCTTCGAGCGCGACCTCACATTGAAGCGGCCGGTCACGGTGCAGGTCGTGATTGACGGCGACAACGCGAACACCGCATCCACGGTCTCCGGATACGCGCGCCTGCTGATCGCGGAGTTCGGCGCGGTGCAGATGAAGACGCTGCTGGCGTCGGCGGGCTCGCCGCCCGTGGTGATCGCCGAGCCGCGGATCTGGTACAACCCGCAACTGCGAAGCGCACTGTTTCTCGTCCCGGGACTGATCGCCTACATCTCGATGATCACCGCCGTCGTCTCCACCGCACTGTCGGTGGTGCGCGAGAAAGAGCGAGGGACGATGGAGCAGGTGAGGATGGCGCCGGTGGGCCCGCTCCCTTACATCCTGGGCAAGACGCTGCCTTACCTGGTGATCTCGTTCGTGTCGGCCGTGTTGATTGTGTTCGCGGCCATGCTGCTGTTCGACCTGCCCATGCGCGGATCGTGGCTGCTGCTGTTCTTCTCGATCGGCCTGTTCCTGGTCGGCGCCCAGGCGCAGGGGTTGCTGATTTCAACCATCGCCGACACGCAACAGGTGGCGTTCCAGATCGCGCTGCTGTCGTCAATGCTGCCGACCATGATTCTGTCGGGCTTCATTTTTCCCATTTCAAGTATGCCGGCCGTGGTGCGAGCGATCACCCATATCGTGCCGGCCCGTTATTTCCTGGTCGCGCTGCGCGCCATCGTCTTGAAGGGCGCGGACATCACGTCGTTTTGGCAAGACCTCGTGGCGCTGGCAATCTTCGCGACGGTGGCCATGGGCCTGGCGTCGTTGAGACTGAGGCGCGAATGGGCCTGAGACGAATCCTCCATCTCATGCGCAAGGAGGTGTTGGAGCTGAAGCAGGACCCGCGTCTGTTTGGCGTCGTCATCATCGCGCCGATCATGCAACTTACGGTGCTTGGCTACGCCGCCACCACCGACGTCAAGGACGTCCCGATCGCCATTGTCGATGCCGATCGTTCGACCGCCAGCCGCGACCTGGTGCAACGCTTTGCGTCCTCGGCCAACTTCAAGATCGTCGGCATGCCGGGATCGACCGACGAGATCGATCGTTATCTCGACAACGGCGAGGCGTGGATGGCGCTGAGCATCCCGGCCAACTTCGGGCAGGCCGTCGCGACGGGCCGCCATGCCACGCTGCAGATTGCCGCCGACGGCACCGACTCCAACTCGACTACGGTTGCCATGGGCTACGCGCAAACGCTGGTGGCCGGCTACTCGCAAGACCTTGCCGCCGCCGCGAGGCCTGGCCAGCCGGCGGTCGCGCTGGTCACGCCCGAGATCCGCGTCTGGTTCAATCCCCGGCTCGAAAGCCGCGACTTCATGATCCCCGGCATCGTGGCGCTGTTGCTGCTGGTGGTCACGACCAACCTGTCGGCCATGGCCATCGTGCGCGAGAAGGAGGTCGGCACCCTCGAGCAGTTGAGCGTGACGCCGCTGGCGCGGTGGGAGCTGATCACCGGCAAGCTGTTGCCGTACGCCGCCATCGGCATCATCGACGTGGTGCTCGTGCTGGTCGTCGCCATCAACTGGTTCGAGGTGCCCATGCGCGGCAGTATCACGCTGCTGTTCGGTATGTGCCTGATCTACCTGATGTCCACGCTGGGGCTGGGGCTGTTCGTCTCGACGATCTCGCGCACCCAGCAGCAGGCGATGATGACGAGCATCTTCTTTTTCCTGATGCCGATGATCTACCTGTCGGGATTCATCTTTCCGATCGAGAACATGCCGGCCTGGATTCAGCCGTTCACGTACTTGATCCCACTGCGCTACTTCCTGGTGATCGTGCGCGGGATCTTCCTGAAGGGAGTTGGGCTGGAAGTTCTTTGGCCGCAAGCAGTCGCGCTGTTTGCCTGGGGAGCCGTCGTGCTCGCCCTGGCGACGCTGCGTTCGTCCAAGCGCCTGAGCTGAAACCTACGAGCTAACACGAAGCTCACGAAGACCACGAAGTCATTCAAACGAAAACACCTCGTGTTCTTCGTGGCCTTCGTGTTGAAGCTCTAGGCTCGAGCGGCTTGAATGCCCTCTTCTTCATTCACCATGCTTAACACCCACGCGCCGGCGACGAAGAAGCCGAGAATGGCGATGATTGCCGCCTTGCTGCTGCCAGTGAGCGTGACGCTCAGCGTGAAGACCAGCGGGCCGAGCACCGTAGCGAAGCGCTCGGCGACGGCAAAGAACCCGAAGAACTCCGACGTGCGGTCGGCCGGCACCATGCGCGAGAACAGCGCGCGGCTGAGCGCCTGCGCGCCGCCCTGCACCGTGGCGATCATCGCCGCCAGGATGAAGAAGTGGGTGACGGTCGTCATGAAGTAGGCGAGCACCGTCGCCAGCGCGTAGACCGAGATGGCGATGAAGATGGCGCGTTTGGTGCCAATGCGCACGCCCAGTGAGCCGAACAGGAACGAGAACGGGATCGCGAGAAACTGCACCATGACGAAGGCGGCAATCTGCGAAGTCTGCTCGACACCGACCTCGGCGCCGTAGACGCCTGCCATCCGGATGATGGTTTGAATACCATCCTGGTACAGCAACATCGCAATGAACAGCAGGAAGGCGTTGCGATACTTCCGAACTTCCCTGAAGGTCGTCGCCAGCCTGGCAAAGGCCGCGACGATGGCCGTGCCCGATTCCTCGCCTGACTCGGACGGGGCCTGCCCACCATAGCGCGCAGTGCGACGGTGGGGCTCGGCAACCATGCGAAAGATCGGCAGAGAGAACACCGCCCACCAGACGGCAACTGAGAGAAACGCCGCCTTAATCGCCGGCACCGTGCCGCTGAAACCAAACATTCCCGGTTGCAGAATCCACGCAAGGTTGATCAGCAGCAACAACCCGCCGCCGATGTATCCCATGGCATAGCCGGCCGCTGATACCCGGTCGGTTTCTTCGGCCTTGGCCACGTGCGGCAGCAGCGAATCGTAGAAGACGATCGAGCCCGACACGCCAAGGTTGGCGATGAAGAACAGCAACGACGCCAGGCCGATATCGCCCTCGCCGATGAAGACCATCGAGCCGCAAGCGGTTACGCCAATGGCAATGAACAGCGCCAGCAGTCGCTTCTTGGACCCGGTGTAATCGGCCATGGCGCCCAGGATTGGCGCTGCGATGGCAATGGTTGCCATCGAGACCGTGGTGACCAGGGCGAACCGCGCGGTCGCTTCCGCCGGCGCCAGTCCGGTTGCCGCATACGACGCATAGAAGCCGGGGAAGACGGCGGTGACGACAGTCGTGAAAAACGCCGAGTTAGCCCAGTCGTACCACGCCCAGGCGCGTTGCTCAGGCGTGACCAGGCCCACTCGGGCCATCATCCGGGCAATCATTCGCCCGGAAGCATACACGTAACGTCATTGGCGAATTGAAACGTCCTCGGAGCCGACAGACGAGGACGGTGTTGGAAGGGTTGCTCTCGGTGCCAGGAGGGCGGGACTTAGTCCCGCCGGGCGGTATTGAGTTCGGGCAGGTCCCGATCCGCGATTGCCCACGCTTTCAACGCCAGATCGAACTCACGGCGGGCGGTGGGCAGGTTGCCGGCGTTCTGCGCAGCGAGGGCAAGGGCATAGTGGCTGCCGAAATATGCCGGGTCGTGCTCGGCCATCAATTGCGCCATTCGTCCCGCCAACTCCCAGTCGCCCACCGACCGGGCGGCGCGCGCCATGGCCTCGAGCCGGAACAGCGACTGGCTCCACGCATCGGGCCCCGGCAGCGACCGCCACTTCTGCGCGGCGCTCGCCATCATCTTGCGGCCCTGATCGCGTTGCGCGGTTCGCAACCGGAACTCGCCCTGCAAGGCCTCGAGCCCGATGAAGACCAGGTCCTGGCCGCCGGGCGAACTCTTCAGCGCCCGCAACGCGGCGTTCGACGCCGCACCGCCATCGGCGACCCGGCCCAGGGCGAGCAGGGCGAACCCGGCTTCAATATGACCGGCCGCCTGGACCAACGGATTCGGGTGCGCGATCAACACCTTCGCCGCCTCGAGCGCCTCGGCGGGACGATTGCGCGCCAGCAGAAACGCCGGCCACTCGCGCTTATTGATCATCTGCACCAGCAGGTTCGACGGCAACCCGAACGACTGCTTCAGCAGCGGCTCGGCCTTCTTCATCTGACCGAGATACTGGTAGGTGGCGGCCAGCAGGTCCAGGTTGTGCGTGTGATGCCAATCCAGGTCGGCGCCGACTTTCTCTCGCGTGAAGTAGTCGCGCTGCAGCTTGTCGGCCGCTTCGAATTGCGCGGCGGCCTCAACCGGCCTGCCGGCGCGCCGCAACTCGTGCCCGTGCATGTGCCGGGCGTGTGGTACCTGCGCGGCTTGCGCGGCAAACGCCGACGCGTGCGCGAGCGATTCGTTCACCCGGTCAGCGTTCTCGTAGGCGTGCGCCAGGTAGTGGCGCGCGGCGAAATGATTGGGCGCCAACTTGAGCACTCGCTCGAAGTAGGGAATCGACGTCATCACCGATCCCTGTCCACGGTCCGCCGGATCGGGCGACTCCGCCACACCGCGCTTCAGCATCAACTCCACATCGTCCGGGAAGGCGGCGAGCGCCGTGTCGAGTGCCTTGCGATAGGCCGCGAGCTTCGCGGAATCTCGAGGGGCGTCCTCGGCCGCCATCTGCAGCACGCGTGACTCGACGTGATGCCGCTCGTGCGCCATCTCGGGTGCCGACAGCCCCCGCTGGTCCGCCGTGGCGCCTCGCGCGAGAGCGGACGCGCGCTCGATCGCCATTCGCGCGTCGGCCGGCTTGTTGAGCTCGATGTAGGCGTAGCTCAACCCGACGTGAGCGAGCGCGAGACCCGAATCACTGCGCAGCGCCTGATGAAACGAGCGCGCGGCTTCGATCCAGACGTAGGAGTGGAGGTAGGCGAGTCCCTGATCGTAAAAGCCCTGCGCCTCGGTGGACTTCGTCGATACCGCGTCGTGGGCCCGCCCGACACCAGTGCGAAGCGTGAGCGGCCGCTCGAGCAGTTCTTGCGGGACCACCGGAATGCGGTGCCCAGCGTGCTGCGAAGAGAGATGGGTGAAGTGAGAAGCGAGAAGGAGACCGGTCAGAAATAGAAAACGGGAGAAGCCTCGAGCGGTTGCCCTGGACTTCTCCCGTGTCACGTCTAGATTCTAAGCCCTTCTGGCAAAGAGCGAAGAGCGAACAGCGAATCGCGAACCGCGAACCGCTGACTAGAAGCTGATGTTCGCGCCCAGCTTGAAGAACCGGTGCTGCAGCACGTTAGTGGGGCGCTGCCAGTTCGAGGTTGCTGCCGTGGAATACGTGTTGCTGACCGTGTAGGGCCAGCTGCTGTTCAACACGTTATAGAGGTCGAAGTCGATGCGCATGCGGGTGTTGCCGGGCAGGTTGAAGCGCTTGGCAAAGCGCAGGTCCACCTGGTTTAGGTTGTGCTTGCCGTAGTCTTCGCCTTCCGACATCAGGCCAACAATGCGCGAGGCGACCCCCGTCCAGGCGCGGCCGGTGAACGGCGCTGCCTGGGCGCTTGTCAGGCTCCAGTTCGCGAGCTGGCTCGGGCCGGCGCCGCCGGTCTGGATGCCGCGCGAAAACTGGTAGGTGCCGGCCAGCTGGACATCCCAGGGCAGGGTGTAGGAACCCGACACCTTGGCATCGGGACGATACCCGTAGTCACGGTGACACGCCTTGCGGCCATCGGCATAGACTTCGGTGCCCATGAAGCTGCCCGCCGTGTTGACGGCGTCGAACCCGGCCGCCAGCAGGTTGCAGTTGTCGAAGGTGCGCGCCGTCGCGGCGAGGCCGCCCCTCAGGAAGGCGCCATTACGGAAGCGCGCTTCAAGGTTCACGTCGAAGCCCTGGTAGCGGTTGGTCTCGCCGCCAAAATCTTCCGAGAAGCGAATCAGGCTGTTGGCTGGCAATCCCAGCGCGAACACGGCCGGCTTCAGGTCCTGCACACCGCACACCTGGTAGCCGCCGCCGCCGGGCAGGTCGGGGTCGGCCGGCGCCGTGATGCAGAACGAGTCGTAGCTGCTCGCGTCATACCGCAGGTCGTCGGTGAACGTCTGGTTACCGAAGGTGCGGCGATAGTAGCCGCCGTTTACCGAGACGCGATCGGCGAGCTGATGCTGCAAGGCGAAGGTCACTTCGTCGTTGTAGCCGCGCTTGCCCCAGCCACGAAGCAGATCGGGATCGTACTGGGTGGTCGGCACCGTGAGTCGGCCGAACGTCGACGTCGATGCCGAGTTGGTGAGCTCGCCGAATTGGATGTTGCCGGCGGAATCGAGCGGCAGGCCATTGCCATCGAGGTCGTTCCAGATGCGCGTGTCAGTGCCGGTCAGCGCGCCAATCGGGTTCACCTGATTGGCAAACGCAATGGCCTGGCCGGCGACATAGCGCGCGTAGCTCGCCTTGAGCGCCGTGCGGCCGTTGCCGAACACGTCCATCGCGAAGCCGACGCGCGGCGAGATGTCCTTCCAGTTCTGCACCTGGCCCGTGCACAGGTCGCCAGGATCGACGGTGCCGTCCGAGCACTCACCGAACGTGGCCCCGCCGCTCAACCGGCTCGGCAGAATCGCGCTTTCGCGCGACTCGCCAATGAACTGGTCGTAGCGCAGGCCCAGGTTTAGCGTAATGCGTCCGATCGACCAGCGGTCCTGGGCGAAGAAACCCAGGTCGCGGTTAATGCCGTTGTTGCGGTCCGACGGCAGGCGCAGGGTAACCGAGGTCGGGCGGCCTGCCGTGTAGGTGATGGGCTGCATGTCGCCGCTCCAACGGGTCAGCAGCTTCCAGTCGCCGTTGCTGAACGAGCCGCCCACACGGAGGCTGTGATTGCCGGCGACATACGATGCCGCGCCCATGAACGTGCGGAGCACCGAGTAGTGATCCGCCGGGTTCGGCCACGCGTTGGCCTGGCGGCCGTTGGAGGCGTCCACCACGTTGTAGACCCGCGCGTTCATGATCGCTTCGTCGCTCCACACCTTGTCGGGGCTACCGGTGACACTCTCCTGATAAAGCTCGGTGTAGTTCTGGTTGTAGTAGCCGAAGCCGCCCTCGAACAACAGTTTGTTGGTGTGGGTTCTCGTCCACTTCGTCACGTTGACAAAGCTGGTAGGCGTGACCTGCACACCTGCCGCCTCGGGCGGCACGGTGGCGGCAATGCCCCAGTGGTTGCGGTACTTGCGCTGGTTATCGTGATAGACCGAGAACTTGTCCTTGCCGCTGGCCTGCCACGACAGGCGCCCTGCGTTGCTCACAATGTGGCCATCGTCCAGACCGGGATTGTTGAAGTCAGGGTCGTAAACGAACGCCGAAGGGTTCTTGTCGAAGTAGGCGTCGGTCTTGGTCTTGGTCGAGCCCCAGTGACGGAAGGTGTAGTTGAACCACAGCTTGTTCTTGACGATCGGTCCGCCAATCTGCGGGTTGACGTCCCAGATCTTCTGCACCACGTCAACGTTGGTCAGCGTGTTGTTGGGATTGAACGTCCGGCTGCCGCTCAGGTTCGAGCGGGTGCAGGCCAGGCCGATGCCGGGCGAGCCGCAGTTGTCGGACGTGAACGCTTCGTCGGCAAAGTTGGCGATCACCATGCCACGGAACGTGTTGCCGCCGTCACGCGGAACCATATTGACGCGCATGCCGCCCTGGCCCACTTCGGCGGAGTCGGCGCCGGTCACGAAGCTGAACTCCTCGAAACTCGAGTCGTTCCAATACACGCCGCTGTATGCGCCCTGCGCGCACAAGTTGTTGAGGCGCAAGCCCTCGATCGTCTGCACCGTATCGCCGGAACCGCGATACTGCAGCGGAGACTGCTGCAGGTTACCCGAGCCGCCGACGTCGCGCGACAGCGCGCCGCCGCCGCCCTGCGCGAGCGTGGTGCCGGGAATCATGATGCCGGCGGCCTGGATGTTGCGGCCGGTGGGCAGCGCCTCGCGCACTTCCGCCGTCATCACCACGCGCTGCGTGATGCTCTGCGTGTCGACGATCGGGGATTCACCGGTGACGGTGAGCGTTTCCTCGAGGGTGCCGACCTTCAGGTCGACGTTGAGCGTCGCCGTGAAGTCCGAGGTCAACACCACGCCTTCGCGCACTACGGTGCCGAAGCCCGGAAGCGAGTAAGTGACCGTATAGTTTCCAGGACGCAAGGCGAGGATCGAATAAGCGCCCGAACCGCTCGTGACCGTGGACCGGGTTTTCTCGATCAACGCCGGGCTGGACGCCTCGACGGTAACGCCCGGCAATACGCCGCCGGACGCGTCTCTGACGGTGCCAGAAATGGTACTGGTTTGTGCCGATGCGACGATCGGCGTGAAGAGAAGACAAAGGACAACAAATATTCGAACCGTGAGCGCACGCATGACAAGCCCTCCACGAAGTTGCATCCCAAACCGCCCACGGCGCGTGGGTGAACCTAGACGGACCGAAGCATCGAACCCAGACGAATTACCGTTCCAAATGTAAAGAACGCGTAAACCTTACCCTATTTCTTGGTGGCGGTGAAGGTGCCGGTGACCATGCCACCGATGTCGAGCTTACCCTTCATGGTGTTCTTCTCCACGGTGCCGTCATACGTCACCGGCGCCTGCTGGCCCTGGACGTCGAGCGTGAAGGTGAAGTGGATGGCGTCGCCTTTGAGCGTACCGGTGAGATCGGCACTGCCCAGCTGGCCGGCGTACTTGCCGGTGAGCTTGTCGCCGTCCTGCTTGAAGGTGATGGCAGGGGTGCCGCCGCCTTGGTCGGTCGTGACGTTGAACGCCCACTCGCCGGTGACGTTGTTGGCCTGGGCGAGCACTTGTGAAGAAACGAGCAGTGCGAGCGCGATCACGACAGCATTAGCTTTAAGAATCGACTTCATTTCAATGACCCTCCTTAGGGGCTTCGAATGCTAACCCGAAAAGGCGTTACATGGGATTACAAGGGCCTAGGGCCCGCCTCCGCGGCCTGAGGCCGCTACGGCGCGGTCTCGCCGTAGCTCGCAAGGGCCTGTTCGCGAGCGCAGGCGGATGCTAGGATGCGACGTTCCGAGGCCAAACCCAATGCGTCGAGTTTTCCCGTTCACCGCGCTCGCCTTCGTCGTGACCAGTGCCGTTGGCATCCTGGCGCTCGGGCACCCACCCCTTGGCACCCCAGACACCCAAGGCACCCCAGCCACTCCTGGCGAATGGACCCACTACAGCGGCAACGCCGCCTCGCAGAAGTACTCGCCGCTCGATCAAATCAACAAAACCAACGTCGGCAAGCTGAAGATCGCCTGGCGCTGGGCGTCGCCCGACAACGCGCTGGTGGCCGCCAACCCGATGTCCCGGCCCGGCATGTATCACGACACGCCGTTGATGGTGAAAGGCGTGCTCTACACCGTGACGTCGCTCGGGCAGATCGCCGCGATCAACCCGGCGACCGGCATCTCGATCTGGGTCTTCGATCCTGCCAACTGGAAATCGGGCCGCCCTGGCAACCTGGGGTTCGTCCATCGCGGCATTTCCTACTGGTCGGATGGCACGAAGGAGCGGCTGCTGCTCGGCACCAGCGACGCGTATCTGATCTCTGTGGATGCCAAGACCGGCGCGCTCGACCCCACGTTCGGCCAGGGCGGCCGCATTGACTTGATGGATGGCCTCGCGCACGCCGTGCGCAGCACAAACTACTCGGTGACGGCCGCGCCGGTCATTTGCCGGGACGTGGTGGTGGTGGGTGCGAGCATCCACGACGGTCCCACGCACAAGGAATGGCCGCGTGGCGATGTCAGCGGCTTTGACGTGCGCACCGGCAAGCGGCTGTGGACGCTGCACTCAATCCCGCAAAAGGGCGAGTTCGGCAACGACACCTGGGGCGACGATTCGTTTACCTATACCGGCAGCACCAACGTGTGGACGAACATGTCGGCCGACGAAGAGCTCGGCTACGTCTACCTGCCGTTCGGTACGCCCACGGACGACTGGTACGGCGGCCATCGCCCAGGCGCGAACCTGTTTGCGGAGAGCCTGGTGGCGCTCGACGCGCGCACTGGCGAACGCAAGTGGCATTTCCAGGCCGTGCATCACGGCGTGTGGGATTACGACCTGCCTGCGGCGCCGATCCTCGCCGACATCCGCGTCAACGGCAAGGAGATCAAGGCTGTTGCCCAGGTCAGCAAGCAGGGCTTTACCTACGTGTTCGATCGCCGGACCGGCACGCCGGTGTGGCCGATCGAAGAGCGCCCGGTACCGCAGTCGTCCGTCCCCGGCGAGCGGACATCCGCGACCCAGCCGTTTCCAACCAAGCCACCCGCGTTCGAGCGCCAGGGCGTCACTGAGAGCGACCTGATCGATTTCACGCCCGAGCTGAAGCAGGCCGCCCTGGAAGCGATCAAGCCCTTCGACTCAGGTCCGCTCTACACTCCACCGACAGAGAAGGGCACCATTACGTTGCCCGGGTGGGTCGGGGGGGCAAACTGGGCGGGTGCGGCTTTCGATCCCGAGCAGGGTACGCTCTACGTTCCGTCACTCACCAGCCCGATCGTCATCCAACTGGTGAAGCCGGATCCGGCGAAGAGCAACCTGCTTTACGTTCGTGGCGGCGTACAAGCGCCACCCACGCTCGATGGGTTGCCGCTGCTCAAGCCGCCCTATGGCCGCGTCACTGCGATCGATCTCAACCAGGGCGACACGAAGTGGGTGACCGCCGTCGGCGACGGTCCTCGCGATCACCCGTTGCTGAAAGATTTGAATCTGCCGCCCCTAGGCGCCCAGCTTCGCAATGCGCCGCTGGTGACCAAGAGCCTGTTGTTCCTGGCCATGGGCCAGGGGAACCTCGGTGGCGGCCGTAACGTGCCGGTCGGCGGGCGTCCGCTCAGCACCGGCCTGACGTCAGAACCGGTGAAACTGCGCGCCTACGACAAGGCGACCGGCGCCCCGCTCTGGGACTTTCTGCCGCCATCGCGCCCGCTCGCGTCGCCGATGACGTATATGTATCAAGGTGTGCAGTACCTGGTAGTCGCTACTGGCAGCGGCGCGTCGGCCGAACTCATCGCGTTCAACCTGGGGTCTTAGCTATGAAACGATTTCTTGTTGCCCTCCTGCTGCTTCCTTCTCTCGCCGCGGCGCAGGCGCTGCCCAACATCAGCAGCCTCTCGGTCGCCTACAACACGCGCAAGGCGACGATGAAGCCAGAAGGCGAGCTCAAGGCGCAGATTGATGCCGTGGACAAGGAGCTCGCCGCCGCCAATCGCCTTGGCAAGACCGGCGAAGCGCGCCGGCAGATTGCGAAGGGCCTGGCGCTGCTGAACGGCACGGCCTGGACGCCCGCGCTCGACTTCCAGAACTCGCTCGCGCTTCGCAGCGACCGGACGGTCGTCGACTCGTCGGTCGCCTATGCGCTGCGTCTCGAGCAGATCTACAGCCCGGCGATCGAGTTGACCCCCGCGCTCACCGCCAGGGTCGCCCTGAAGAAGCGAGTAGCGGCCACCCCTGGCGGCGCCACACCGCCACCTCCCCCGGCGCTGGTCCGTGAGCTTGGCGTGTTCGACGGCGTCAGCCGCGACCTGCGCGATTCGCCGTTTGCCATGGAACTCGACGTCGCGGGTGTCGAAGACGGCCCGTACGTGCTCGAAACCGTGATCATGGACGGCACGACGACGATTGCCACGACGATGCTCAACGTGGTGTTGCATAAAGGCCTGGACGCGCGGCTGCGCGCGCTCGACACGGCCGCGGCGTCGGTGATTCCCAGTGTGCGCGCGGACCTGACGTATCCGGCGGACTACATCCGCAATGTCAATCGCGGACGCATCGCACTGCAGACCTTCAACGTTGGCAACGAGGTCGCCGCCGCCGAAGCCGTGCTGGCCGCGGCCAAAGGCGGCAAGGACCCGTTCAAGGGCAAGACCGGCGACTTCGAGCGTCACTACCTGCTCGAAGGCCCGAATGAAGTGATGCCGTATCGCGTCTACGTGCCGAAGGCGTACTCACCGACGGCCGGCGCGCCGCTGGTGATCGCGCTGCACGGACTGGGCGGCAACGAAGACTCCTTCTTTGATCAGTACGCCAAGCTCCCGCCGCAGCTCGCCGAGAAGCATGGCTTCCTGCTGGCCGCGCCCAACGGTTTCCGCGTCGACGGGTTTTACGGCTCCAGCATCATGGGCGGTGGCGATGCCGCGGCCCGGCGCCGCGTCGAGGCCAGTGAGAAGGACGTGCTGGAAGTGGTGCGCTTGATGAGGGCCACCTACAAGGTAGACGAGTCACGCATCTACTTGATCGGCCACTCGATGGGCGCGATCGGCACCTGGGCGCTCGGCTCGAAGTATGCGGACCTCTGGGCGGCGCTGGTGCCGTTCTCGGGCGTCGGCTCGCCCGCTCTCGCCGATAAGATGAAGGGCATTCCGCAGTTCGTCGTCCATGGCGACCACGACGCGACCGTAAATGTCAGCGGATCGCGCAACATGGTGGCGGCGCTGAAGAAGGCAGGCGCCAACGTGACCTATCTCGAGATTCCCGGCGGCAGCCACACGGACGTGGTGGTGCCGAACCTGCCGAAGGCCTTCGAGTTCCTGGCGGCGCAGCGCAAGGCGGCAGCCGTGACGACCCAGCAACAGTGACCCAGCGGCGGTAAGATATCGGTATGTGGAAGACGCGTATTGTCGGCGCCCTGGCGCTCGGCCTGGTCGTGGCCGGCTGGCCGTACCTCCGCCCGGAACCGGTCTCGACACACGGGCGCATCACCACCAGCGTGGTGTTCAACCGCGAGGTGTCGCAGATCTTCCAGAAGAAGTGCTTCCAGTGCCACACCGAAGCGAACGTCTCGATGTCGCTCACCTCCTACAAGGACGCGCGACCCTGGGCCGTGGCGATTAAGGAAGAGATTCTCGAGAAGAAGATGCCGCCGTGGAGCGCGGTGAACGGCTATGGCCACTTCTCGAACGATGTCAGCCTGACCGCGCGCGAGATCAGCCTGATCATGTCGTGGGCCGACGGCGGCGCGCCGAGCGGTGTGTTGCTGGCCGACGAAGACAAGCCGGCCGTGATCATTCCGTCGCTTGGCGGTTGGGAACACGGTGAGCCCAATACGGTGGTGGCGGTGGCCGCGAGCGAAAAAGTGGCGGCCGATTCGCAGGACCGCACCGCGCGCATTGAGGTGGCGACCGGCCTCACGCAGGCGAAGTGGTTGTCGTCGATGCAGTTGAACTTCACTGATCGCCGTATCGTCCGCTACGCCGCCGTCTACGAACTTCGCACCGGACAGTGGCTGGGCACGTGGACGCCCACGCATCCGGTGACCGCCATGCCCGCCGGCGTGGCGATCCAGTTGCCGGCCGGTGGCAAGGTGGCGGTTGAGATCGGCTACCGCGGCACGTTTGAAGAGGCGAGCGGCGCCGGGGAACTTGGGCTTTACTTCTCCGCTGACAAGCCGGCGCAATTGGCGTCGCCGATTGAGATTACCGCGACGCCGGTCACGGTGGCCGCCGGCAAGTCTCGCGAGCGCGTTCGTACCGAGTTCGTGTTGAAGAGCGCGACGACCGCCGCCGCGCTCTGGCCAAGCCTCGGCGCCGGCGCGACGTCAGTTGAAGTCACCGCCATCCGCCCCGATGGCGTCGTCGAACCGCTGTTGTGGTTGAAAGACTACCGGGCCGATTGGCCCTCGTCTTACGTCTTCAAGGAACCGGTTACGCTGCCGGCGGGGACCCGCCTGACGGTGACGGCCTATTACGACAATGCCGGCACGACGCCACTGCGGGCGCGGCCGGCGCTGTCGGTTACTGCTTTTCCGCCGTCTCGCCCACCCGCGTCACTCGTACCGTAAAAGGCACGGTCGACAGCTTGCCGCTGCGCTGGTATTGCAGCCAGATGCGGTAGACGCCTGGCTTGGGGAACAGCGCGTGGAAGGTGAGATCCGGCCCGCCGCCTTCCGTAATCGCCGTGCCTTCGAGCATCTCTTCCGGATGCGCGTGCACGTGCTCGGTCATATCCTCGCTCAGCATCATCGCGTGGCCGAAAGCGCCGAGGTAGCGCTGCAGGTTCTTCACCGGCTCGCCGGTCTTCTCGTCCGTGAAGTGAATCGGGATGTCGGTCTCTTCGCCGGAGATCAGCTTGGCGGGCGTTACTTGTAGTGACACGGTTACGCCGTCGGCCGACTTGGTGAACGACGTGTCGGGCGTGAGCGACGGAATCGACGAAGTGAGGTCGCCCTCATAGCCAGCGGTCGAGAACGGCGTCACGATCAACTGCGGTCCGCCGCCGATCGGCATGAAGTCGCTGAACAGCGCCCAGTGTCCGGCGGTCGGAATCGCGTGCTCGAGGATGAAGCTGCCGTCCTTCTGCAACTCCGGGTGCACGTGGAACCACTGCGACATGTCGCGGCTGACGATGAACAGGTGGAACAGCTTGTCGTGGACTTCGGCGAAGTCGGTCACCATGGCGCCGGTGAGGGGATGCAGGGCCGCGAAGCGGAACTTGACGGTTTGTCCCGGCTTTGGCGCACGCGGTTCCATCGTCACGCGCATGACGTAGTCTGCCGTCGCCATGGGGTCGCCCGGCACCAGGGTCATGCCGCAAATGCTGCAGGTTCCCGGCTCCGCCTTCACCTCGTTCGGATGCATCGGGCAGATGTATCCGCTCGTCGTCTTCGGCGCATTCGGGTCGATCAGCGGCCGCGCCGTGCCCGGCATCATTTCCTGGGAGGCACGGTTCGGGATCAACGGCTCCTGGCCAGAGACGGCCACGCCTAACAGCAGCAGCGACGCAACGGCGTAAAGCATAGTTCGATTCTAGCAGGTGCTGCTGGCAGGACGTTAGCCACTGAGGACACTGAGGTCGCAGAGCTCATTCGTCAAAAGGCCCGTCGGCCAATTCGAAGCGTGCTCGCATTTCGAAAATGTTCTCTGTGTCCCCGGTGTTCTCTGTGGCTGATGGGTTGTTATGGCCAGAGCCAGCCGAACGTGCCGCCCGTGAGCATTCCGTAGATCAACCCGCCGAACATGCCGCGCAGCGTCGTGCCCCAGTTCTTGCCGCCCCAAATCGAGGCTTGTGGCAGTCCCATGCTGTAGCCGACAAACGCCACGCACCCGGCGATCTGGAACACCTTTAAATAGTCGGCGCCCGGCGCCAGCGCGACGCCGGCGACATAGCCCGCGATCAGCGACACGGCGATCGAGTAGATGAACCACTGGATCAAGTTCGGCGTCATGGTGAACTTGCCGCTCGGCCGCACCGTCATCATCACGACCGGACCGGCCGCCATCTTGGCCTGGAACTCCGGGGTGCCCATGGCCGACATGGACGATGCGAGCGGCATGGCGTAGTCGCCCGGCGCCAGGTTGAAGTTGCGCAGCGCGCTCATGACACCGTCTTCGTTGGGCACTCGCTTCATGTCGCCCTTATGAAGCGGCGTGGCCATGTGGATGATCGAACTGGCGATGAACACCAGCACTGAGGCGACGAGGATCGGAACGAGCAACGACATCAATGGAACCATGGGGTCCCTCCTTCGCGGGCT
>JANLWW010000021.1:0-70168 GCA_031364805.1 Acidobacteriota bacterium | reverse complement strand
TCGCGGATGATGCGGATGTTGTTGGGGTTCTGGATCCCCAGGCCCGACCCGATCGGCGCGCCGAGCGGCATGACGGCCGCCGCGCCAGCCTCGGCCAGCTTGCGGCACATCACCGGGTCGTCGTTGGTGTACGGCAGGACGATGAAGCCTTCCTTGACCAGCACGCGCGTGGCCTCAAGCAGCCCCTCGTTGTCGGGGAACAGCGTCTGCTCATCGCCGATCACCTCGAGCTTTACCCAGTTCGACATGCCGGCTTCGCGCCCGAGCCGCGCCGTGCGGATCGCGTCCTCGGCGGTATAGCAGGCCGCCGTGTTCGGCAGCAGGAAGATCTTCGACGTGTCGATGTAGTCGAGCAAGGACTCGGTCTTGCGCGTAATGTCGACGCGGCGCACGGCGACGGTCACCATCTCGGCGCCCGACGCCTCGTGCGCGGCCTTCATGATGGCGTGCGACGGATACTTGCCGGTGCCGACAATCAGCCGCGACCGAAATATTCGCCCCGCGATAACGAGATCAGACATGTGGGTTCAATCGGTGTCAATCAGTGGCCTAGCCACCGCCGACAAAATTGACAATTTCGACTTGATCGCCGTCCTGGACCAGGGCGGAATCGTAGGCCGCCTTCTTGACCACGGCCAGGTTGTGTTCGACGGCCACCCGGCGGGGATCGATGGCCAGGGCGGCGAGCAGGGCCGACACGCTCAGCGGCTGTGGAATCTCGTGTGGATCGCCGTTCAACTTGATGGTCATCGCTTGTCCGGACACGATCGTACCATAGCTGATCACATATAATTAAGAGTTGGAAATGGCACCAACGACAGCACCTGTGTTCGCTCTCGGAATCCCGGGCTTTACCTTCGCCGACTTGCACCAGCCGGAGCGGCTGCGCGACCTTCACGAACAGTTTGCCGAGGCGGTCAAGGCATCGGAGCCCGAATTGTGGGCGCAGTGGGACCACTACCGCTCGGTGCCACAGGCGCTCGGCGCCGTCGCTCGCGGCAACCTGGTGGTGGCCATGGCCCCGCACCTCAGCCGCTTTGTGTCGCGGTTGTTCAGCGTCGGCAGCGAAGCCGATGCGCTGGTGGCGGCGACGCGTGCCTACGACGTGCTGTTTCGATTCAAGATCGACTTTGTCCGCCGCCGGGCCCTGCCGTTGCTGAAAGGCGGCGCGCACGTCACGGCCACCGCCGAGGATCACGCGGTCGTCGAGGCCGGGGCCAAGGCCTCGGCCCTCCAGATGATGGCAGGGCGCGGGCTTCAGCCCACGCCGGAGGCGGAGATTGACCTCGCTACGTATGGCTGCTCGTTGCTCGATCGCGAAGAGGCACTACGCGCCAGTGGTTCCGACGCCGACAAGGCTGCCGTCGCCGCCGAGATCGAGTCGCTCAAGCGATGGTGCGCAGCGCATGTCCACTCGCCGAGCTACCGCGGGTGGGTGGTGTTCCGCTTTCCCGAAAATCTCGACTACGACCACCTCGTGCAGATTCAGCGCCCCGACGCCTCGTTGCCCGAGCAGATTCTTGGTCCGGACGAGAAGCTACGGCGTCGCCAGGGATTCGAGCTGACCGACCCGCGCTACACCCCGCGCGAGGTATTGAGCGAGATTCACTACTGCGTGCTGTGTCACGAGCGCGACAAGGACACCTGCTCGAAGGGCATTCTCGACAAGGCAGGCACGGTCACGCCAAACCCGCTGGGTATTCCGCTGGCCGGCTGCCCACTTGACGAGAAAATCTCCGAGATGCACACCGTGCGCAAGCGCGGCGATGCCATTGGCGCGCTCGCGATTGTCGTCATCGACAACCCGATGTGCCCGGGTACCGGCCACCGCATTTGCAACGATTGCATGAAGGCCTGCATCTACCAGAAGCAGGAACCGGTCAACATCCCGCAGATCGAAACCGGCGTGCTGACCGACGTGCTGAACATGCCGTGGGGTGTCGAGATTTACGGCCTGCTGACGCGCTGGAATCCGCTCAACGAGAAACGTCCGTACGCGCTGCCTTACAACGGCCGCAACGTGCTGGTCGTCGGCCTTGGTCCGGCTGGCTATACGCTGTCGCACTATCTCCTGAACGAAGGCTTCGGCGTCGTCGCCATTGACGGCCTCAAGATCGAGCCGTTGCCCGACGACATTACGGGCGGTAATGGCCTGGCACCGCGACCCATCAAGAGCTGGAGCGAGATCTATCGGCCGCTCGACGAGCGGGTGCTCGAAGGGTTTGGCGGCGTCTCCGAGTACGGCATCACCGTGCGCTGGGACAAGAACTTCCTCACGCTGATTCACCTCACGCTGGCCCGGCGCGACAAGCTGAAGATTTACGGCGGGGTCCGCTTCGGCGGCGCGCTGCCGATCGAAGAAGCGTGGGCCACCGGCATTGACCACGTCGCGATTGCCGCCGGCGCCGGCCGTCCCACCATCATCGACATCAAGAACAACTTGATCCGCGGCATCCGCAAGGCCAGCGACTTCCTGATGGCATTGCAGTTGACCGGCGCATTCAAGCGCGACGCCCTGTCAAACCTCCAGGCTCGTCTGCCCGCCGTGGTGATTGGCGGCGGGCTGACCGGCGTGGATACCGCGACCGAGTTGATGGCGTACTACCCAATCCAGGTCGAGAAGACGCTGGACCGGTATGAGGCTCTGGTGCGCGACCTCGGTGAAACCCGCGTGCGCGGCATGATGGATCCCGAAGAGCAGGGCATTCTCGACGAGTTCCTGCGGCACGGCAAGGCGGTTCGTGACGAGCGCACGCGCGCGGCGGTCGCGGGCGACCAGCCCAATTTCATCGCCATGATCCGGTCGTGGGGAGGCGTCTCGCTCGCGTATCGCAAGCGACTGCAGGATGCGCCGGCCTATCGCCTGAATCACGAAGAGGTGAGCAAGGCGCTCGAAGAGGGCATTTCCGTCACCGAGAACATGAACCCGGTCGAGGCGGTTCCCGACCAGTTCGGCCACGTCAAGGCCATGGTGTTCACGCGCGCCGACGGCTCTTCGGTGGAACTGCCCGCGCGCACCGTGCTGGTGGCGGCGGGCACCGTACCGAACGTGACCTACGAAAAGGAACACCCCGGCTCGTTCAGCCTCGATGGCAAGCAGAAGTTTTTCCAGGGCTTCAAGGCGGTGAAGAACGTCGTGCCGGCTGTGTCAGGAGGGCAGAACTTCAGTTCTGCCGGTTCTGCCGGTTCGACATTCAGGCTCGAGCCAGATGCCAACGGGTTCTTCACCTCCCACCAGACCGGCGGCAAGTTCGTCAGCTATTACGGTGACAACCATCCGCGCTACAACGGCAATGTCGTCAAGGCCATGGCGTCGGCCAAGCACGGCTACCCGCACGTGGTGGAGCTGTTTGCCGATGAGATCGCCTCCCTCAAGCCCGCCGATCAGCCGGCGCGCGAGTCAGCCTGGCACGCCATGGTGGGTCGGCTCGACGATCAGTTGTTGGCGCGCGTCGAGCGCGTCGTTCGTCTCACGCCGACCATCATCGAGGTGATTGTTCGTGCTCCCGCGGCGGCGCGGCACTTCCATCCCGGCCAGTTTTATCGCCTGCAGAACTTCGAGCGCTTGAGCCCGCACGTTCGGCTTGACGACCACGTCGCGTCGATGTTGATGGAAGGCATTGCGCTGACCGGCGCCTGGGTCGATCGCGAGCAGGGCCTGCTGTCGCTGATCACGCTCGAGATGGGCGTGTCGAGCCGCTTGTGCGCCTACCTCAAGCCCGGTGAACCGGTGGTCGTGATGGGTCCGACCGGGACACCGACCGACATTCCCGAGGGCTCCGCCGTGCTGCTGGCCGGCGGCGGACTCGGCAATGCCGTGCTGTTCTCGATTGCCAGGGCGCTCAAGGCGCACGGCAATCGCGTGATCTACTTCGCCGGTTACAAGAACACTGCCGATCTGTTCAAGCGCGAGGAGATCGAAGCGGCCACCGACCAGGTGATCTGGGCGAGCGACAGCGGGAATGCCATCGAGCCGCAGCGGCCGCAGGACGCGCACTTCCGCGGCAATATCGTCCAGGCCATGGTCGCCTACGCGGAGGGCAAGCTCGGCGCGCAGATCGTGCCGTTGAAGGACGTCACGCGGATCATCGCCATCGGGTCGGATCGCATGATGAACGCCGTGCGACTGGCGCGGCATGGGGCGCTGCAACCGTACCTCAACCCCAAACATGTCGGCATTGGCAGCATCAACTCGCCCATGCAGTGCATGATGAAGGAAGTGTGCGCGCAGTGCCTGCAGCGCCACGTCGATCCCGAGACCGGCCGCGAGGAATTCATCTTCTCCTGTTATAACCAGGACCAGGAGCTCGACCGCGTCGACTTCGACAACCTGCAGGCGCGCTTGCGGCAGAACAGCGTCCAGGAGAAGATCTCGAACCTGTGGTTTGAGCACCTGCTAGATCGGGCTGAATCACAGCTCGTTCACGTATAAGCTGTCCGCGTGCTGGCGCCGGGGACGCGGATCGACGACCGCTACGAGATCATCGACATCCTGGGCTCGGGTGGCATGGGCCAGGTCTACCGCGCCCGCCGCATTCGACTGGGCGACGAAGTCGCCATCAAGGTGATGCAGACGTCGCACCCCGCCCCGCCGGAATCGCGCGAACGCTTCTTGCGAGAGAGCCGCGCCTGCGCCCAACTCCGCCACCCCAATATCGTCGGCATCCTCGACTTCGACTTCGACGCCTCCAACCAGCCGTTCATGGTGATGGAGCTGTTGAGCGGGCCAAGCTTGCGGGAAGAGATCGAGCTCGAGTCGCCGATGGCGCCCGCGCGGGTGGCGGCGATCCTGGCCCCCATCGCGGCCGCGTTGCAGCTCGCGCACGATCGCGGCATCACCCACCGTGATCTCAAGCCCGCCAACATCGTCGTGCATCGCTACGAGTCGGGCGAGCGCGTCTACAAGGTGATCGATTTTGGCCTCGCCGCCATGACGGCCGCCAGCGACGAGACGCGGCTCACCGACCCGGCGTTTTTTCTAGGCACCCTGGCCTATGCGGCGCCGGAGCAGGTGAAGGGCGACGAGGTGACCGCCGCCACCGACGTCTACGCCCTTGGCGTGATCGCATACGAGATGTTGACCGGGGCGCGGCCATTCGACGCAGGTAACCGCGTCACGCTGATCAACCAGATGCTGACAGTGCCGCCGGTCAGCCCGGCGGTGCACCAGGGCGGCCTCTCGGCATCGGTCGATCGCGCCGTGATGCGCGCGCTCGACAGGAATCCGCTCGAGCGGTGGCGCAGCACGACTGACTTCGTGAATGCCCTGCGGGATGCCGGCGGCGACGCCGCTCCGGCCCGGCCGGAAACCGATGGCGGGCTGCTGGCGCGCTACGAGTTGGGCGGCCTGATTGGCCGCGGACGCCTGGGCAGCATCATCTATCGTGGCATCCACCGTGCCCTCGGCGTGCCGGTGGCGATTCGTATTCTCAAGCGCGATGAACAACCTCATTGGGATGCGGTGCGTTCGCGATTCCTGCTCGAAGCGCGCACCCAGCAGGTGCCCCATCCCGGTCTTTTGCAAGTGCGTGACTTTGGCGAGGACGAGCAGAGCGTGTTCCTGGTCACCGACTTTGTCGACGGCCCCAGCCTGCGACAGGCACTGGCCGAGAGCGGGGTGTTCAGCTGGGCCCGGGCATCGGTCCTGCTGGGCCAGGCGCTTGACGCCGTCTCCGCTCTCCACCGCAGCGGCGGCTTCATCTGCGGCGTAAATCCAGACATGGTTCGTATTCGGGCAGCTAGCGCAAGTGGGGCGGGTGAGGCTGGTGGCGCTGGTGGGGAGCAGATTGTGGTCTCGTCGGCCGGCATCCGATCCGTCCAGGACGTGCTCGCCACCATGCGCGAACAGGAACTGCGCGGCCAGGAAGCCAGCGAGCACGAGTTGCCCTACGTGGCGCCTGAGGTGTTGATGGGCAGCGCTCCGGACCCGCGCGCAGACGTGTTCACGATCGGCGTGCTTGCCTATGAAATGCTGACCGGTCGTCAACCTTTCCGGGCCGCTTCAGTTCCCGAACTGTTGGGGCAGATGCTGCAGGTCAGGCCAGTGCCGCCGTCACAGCTGGTCAGCACCGTGCCGGTCGCGGTCAGCGAAGTCATCATGCGTGCGCTGGCCGGGGATCCGGCGAGTCGTTTTGCGACCACCGGCGATCTGGGCGCCGCCATTCGCGAGGCGACATGATGCCAGGCGGGCCGATTTCCGCGACCCCGCCCCGCCTCGCACCGGTCGGCTTGGGGTTCATCGCGGTGATGATCGCGGCCGGCGTGATTTATTCCTGGTCGCTCGATCAACTCTATTTGGTTCACGATGAGGTGGTCTACGCGATCAACGCGCATGCGATCGCGACGACGCTCCGCGACATCAATGGGCAATTTCTACCGGTGTCGATTCATGTCACCGGTGGGTTCTTTGCGACACCGGTGAACATCTATCTCACCGCTCTATTCCTTAAGGTCTTGCCCCTCACGGAAGTGACGACGCGGTTGCCGAGCGTGGTGATTGGCCTCGCCAACATCATCCTGCTGCATGCCGTGGCGAGACGGGTGTTCACGCGTGTGTTGCCTGCCGTTGCGGCCGCGGGCCTGTTCGCCCTGACCCCGGCGCACTTCCTGCACAGCCGGCTTGGCACCGATCACGAATACGCCGTCACGGCGGTGCTCGCCTGGACGGTGTGCCTGATTGGCCGGGACACGTTGTCAGTTCACCGACTGCTGTTGGCAGGCGCCATCCTCGGGGCCGGCGTGTATACCTATCTTGGGGCGCTCATCATCATGCCGGCATGCGTGGTGATCACCTGGCTTGTGCTGTGGCGCCAGGGTGTGCGGTCATGGCAGCCATTCGTCGCGGTGGCTGGCGGATTTGCGCTGGTGCTGGTACCGCTGGTCGCCTGGCATCTGCTACACCCTGCCCAGTACCTCAACCAGATGAGGATGTATTCGCTGGGCGACACGCCAGCGGCCGGCGCGATCCGTTTCACCGATCGCGTGTCGGCATATTGGGCTTACTTCAATCCGTCCTTCCTGTTCTTCGCTGGCGATACCAGTCTGATCAACGGCACCCGCTACGCCGGCGTGTTCCTGTTACCGGTGATCGTCCTGCTGCCGATCGGCCTGGCACGCCTGATGAGCTACGGCGTCACGACAGCGACGCTCGTGACGTTGAGCTTGCTGGCGTCGCCGCTGGCTGCCGCGGTGGTGGGCGAGCGGTATCGCATCAATCGCGCGTTGATGTTGCTGCCGTTGGTGTCGTTGGTGGCCGCCATGGGCATGGACGCGCTGTGGGCCGGCGGGCGCCGCCATTCCCGAGTGTTGGCATTGCTGCTGATGATCGCCATCCCGCTCCAGTTCGCCGGTTTCTATCGCGACTACTTCGGCGACTATCGGGTGCGCTCGGCGAGGTGGCTGGAGTACAACATCGGCGGGAGTTTGGAAGAGATCATCCGGCATCAGCCGTCACCGCCGGTGCCGGTGTACATTGCCGACAACATCCAGTGGGCACCGTACTACTGGCAGTTCTACCAGGCGAAACATAAACGCGATGACCTCGCGCGCGTCACGACCTACGCCGATCCGCGGACCCTGGCTGCTGGCGACCTTCCCGCAGGCAGCCTGCTGCTGTGCCGGATACTCGACGAGCCGGCCTTGATCGCTGCGGGGCTGACGCGCGTCGCAGCCATTCCAGAGCCCGACGGCGTGCCATGGTTCTCGGTCTTGCGGAAATGATCGGCCAGCGTCTCGACCACTGGCTGTCGAATCCGCGTCTGCCCGTGATCGCCGCTGCCGTCTCCCTGGCGCTCGGGTTACTCTTCATCTTCATTTGGGCGCCGCATCCGTGGGGCTGGTTCGGCATCGACCAATACCACCAGATTGCCATCGAGCTGGCGGCGGGCCGGCCGTTCCCGACCATCGACGTGCCCTGGGGCTACGGTTATTTCCTGGCGGGCTTCTATTGGGCATTCGGACCCACGCCGGTGCCGGCCCTGGTGGCGCAGGTCGTCCTCAACGCATGCGTTCCGTTGCTGGCTCACCGGGTGGCGTTGCGTCTGTTTGACGTGCACGTCGCCGCCGTCACCGCCGTCCTGGTGGCGGTGCTGTCGTTCAATACCGTCTATGCGTCCACGGAAGCGTCCGATGCGGTTTGCACGTTCCTGTTCATGATGATGCTGTGGACCTTCGTCGAGGCGCGCCATCGCGACCGCTGGACGATGTTCGTGGCGACCGGGGCGCTGCTTGGACTGGCGGCGCAGTTCCGCCCGAACCTGCTGCTGCTGCCGTTCGGGCTGGCCGCGCTTCACGTGGTGACCCGCCAGTTCGCCTGGCGCGCTGCCCGTGACGGGCTGCTGATCGTCGTTGTGGCCGCAGCGATGCTGACCCCCTGGACCCTGCGCAACTACCGCCTGACGGGCGAGTTCATCCCTACCAGCACACACGGGGGCGTGCAGCTGTGGTACGGCTCTCTCGAGACCGGGCCGTTTCTCACCAGCCGCGCGCACAACCTACGCCGCCTCTTCGAGACGCCGCCGTTCGATTACACGAGCCTGGCCAGACAGCCGATTCTGTTCGACGTCTCAATGACCTGCCCGCCCGGCCGGCCCGAGCGCGTGGCCCTGCTCTATCGCACGGATGCCGACCCGGCGGTCGGGCGTGTGGACCTGGTGGAAGATGCCGGCCGCCACTGGGCTGGTGCAGTGCCCGCGCTCGGCCGCGCGGGTCGGCTCTACTACTGGCTCGAGGCCACCTGGCCGCCAGGCGCCGTTCAACCGCCCGTTCGCAGTTCGCCGCCGGGCGGCGCAGCTGACCCGTTCGTCTATTTTGTCAGCGCCGATCATCTCGGCGACCTCGATGCCGACGCGATGGTCTGGGATGTCTTCGACCTGATCAGGGTTCTTCGTCACCTCGCGTGGCAAGAGCCACTGGCTGCCGCGGCTCTCCTCGATCGCGATGGCAACGGACAGGTGAACGACAGCGACCTGCGCGGACTGCTGCAATTGATGCTGACGCACTTGGATAGGGGAGAGCCGCCGGTCGACCGGCTATCTGGTCTGCTCGTCTCTGCCGCCGACGTGCGCGTGACCTTTGTTGATGGCAGCGAGCTGGTGGTGCCACGGGTGTGGACTGGCGCGTTTACCGACCTGCAGTTGTCCGACGGCATCGCGGCGTCGGTGCTGAGCGCGCGCCGGCGCGTGGGCGAGCACACCGCGGTCCCCAAGGAACCCATGTCCGAGCGGTGCCTGGCGCCGGGCGAGGTCACCATCAATTCAGCCTTCTATCGCGTGCAGCCACACGAGATGCGCCGCTATACCGCCCTCGCGTTGGACAACATCGGCCGCGATCCGTTGGCCTACGCCTGGAGCGTGCTCTATCGCAGCATCCGTCTCTTCGTCATCCTGGGCAGCGACGATCAAGGCACCGCGCACCAGTTCGCGAACAGCCGGTTCGTCTACTTGCTGGGAACGGCGGTCTCGGCGGGGTTCTTCGTGCTGTTCCTCGCCGGCGCCTGGGTCGGCTGGCGCCGCGGCTATGCCGTAATAGTGCCACTCGCAGTCATTGCCTCGCTGCCGGCGACCATCGCGTTCGTCTTGATCAACATGCGCTATACCGTCACGGTGCAGCCGTTGATCTTGATGTTCGTGGCGGTGTCGGTCGTAGCGGCACTCGAACGGCTTGGGCTGACGCCAATCGAGAGGGCGCGTGGCTGAGCGCCTGAGCAATGTCTCGCGTAGCCGCGGGATTGCGATTGCGCTGGTCCTGGCAACGTTGCTGATCGCCCTCTATGCGACCCGTCTCGCGTTCGCCCCGGTCTACCTCATTCACGACGAGATTAATTTCTCGCTGCAGGCGGCTTCGATCGCCGATTCGGGAAGAGACTTGAACGGCCGGCTGCTGCCCGTTTATTTTTCCGAACCTGAATTCACCGCCGGCCGCGATCCCTTGATGATCTACGCGACCGCGCTGGCGCTCAAGGTGCTGCCGCTGTCGGAGTCGGCGGTCCGCCTGCCGACGGCGCTACTTGGCGTGGTGAATGTGCTGCTCCTCGCCTGGTTGGCCCGCCTGCTGCTTGGCGACAGCCGACTGGCGATTGCCGCCGGAGCGCTGCTCGCGTTGTCTCCTGGTCATTTCATTCACAGCCGGCTGGCCCTGAGCGTGCTGTACCCGTTGCCGTTCGTGATCCTGTGGCTGATCGCACTCTGCAAGGTGGATGAGGGTGCCGGCCGTCGCTCGGTGCTGGCGAGCGGCGCGCTGTTGGGCCTTGGGATCTACGCCTACCTTGCCAGCGTGGTGATGATGCCGCTGTATCTCCTGCTGACCGCGGTGCTGCTGGCCGAGCGCCGACGTCTCGCCGCCCTTCGGTGGGCGATTCTCGGCTTCGCGATCGTCTTGATCCCGATCGTCTTGTGGAGCGTGGCCCATCCCGAGCGTTATGGCGACCTGCTTCGCGCCTACCGGCCTGGCGAGATTACGGCACAGTCCACCGTGATCGACGCCTCCGACGCCATTACGCCGGGAGACTGGCGCAGCCGGCTCAGCGAGTGGTGGCTGTACTTTGATCCGACCTACCTGTTTCTCTCTGGCGACAGTAGCCTGACCAACTCAACGAGACGAGCCGGTCTGTTCCCGCTCGCCGTGGCCGTGTTCCTGCCGGTGGGGATCTGGCGCGTAGCCCGGCGTCGGGGCGTCGATCGGGTCATTGCAATCGGCTTTGTGACGGCTCCGTTGGCGGTCGTGCTGACGGGCGTCTTGCACCTGCACCGTTATCGCGGTCTGTTCGTGTTGCCTTTCGGTGTGCTGCTGGCGACGTATGGGCTGCAGGCGTTCCTCGCATCGCCCAAACGCGCCTGGCGTCTGGTGGGAGTGCTGCTGCTTGCCGCGGTGCCACTGCAGTTCTGGGACTTTTATCGCGACTACATGGGTGCATACCGCGTGGCCTCCAGCGAGTGGTACGGCGGCAACCTCCGTGGTGCGCTCGTGGAAGTGATGCAGCACCCTCCGGCCTCGGGCCAGGCGTACGTGAGCCGGACCATTCCCTACGCGGACGTCTACTGGCGCTTCTATTCGCAGACCGTTGCCGGCGCTCCTGCCGCGCCCACGCCGATCGACCTGGAGTTGGCTTCGGCGCAGTGGTTTGCGCCGGGTTCGAAGGCCGTGGTCGCGATCGACGAACCACTCGCCGGCGTGCTTGACCGCACTGGCTGGCGTCGCGAGCTGATCGTCACCGAGCCTGATGGCACGCCTGCGTTTGTCGTGTTCGGTCGGCCGTGACCGAGGCCACATCGCGTTATCGCCCCGACGTCGACGGCCTTCGCGGTCTCGCCGTCATTGCCGTCGTCGTGTTCCACGCATTTCCGCTCTTGGTGCCAGGCGGGTTCGTGGGCGTCGACGTGTTCTTCGTCATCTCCGGCTTTTTGATTACCCAGAACATCGTCGCGGGCCTGCAGGACGGGACGTTTTCGTTCGCGGGTTTTTATGCCCGCCGCATCCGGCGCATTTTTCCAGCATTGGCATTGGTCCTGGCCGCCGCCTTCGTGGGCGGGTGGTGGTCGCTGACCGCGGACGCTCTGCAGCAGTTGGGACAGCACGTCGCGTCCGGTGTCCTGTTCGTGTCGAACTTCGTGCTGTGGCGCGAGAGTGGATATTTCGAGACGGCAGCCGACACGAAACCGCTCCTGCACCTGTGGTCGCTTGGTATCGAAGAGCAGTTCTACCTGGCCTGGCCGTTGGTGCTGGTCGCCGCATGGCGGTGGCGGGTCTCGTTGACCTGGCTCACAGTGACCTTGGCCGGAGCCTCCTTCCTGCTCAACATCTATCAAACCCGTAGCGATCTGGTTGGTCCTTTCTATTCGCCCCTGACTCGCGGCTGGGAATTGCTGGTCGGCTCGTTGCTGGTGTTCTCAGCCAGCCAGCCGCCTGCAGTGGTCGCCGCCGTGTCGCAACGCTTCGTTCCGGAGTGGCGGCGTTCAGCTCACTTCCGGTCGGTGGGTGGACTGGCGCTGATCTTACTGGCGGCCTTCGCGCTAGATCGCACCTCGCACTTTCCACGGTGGCTGGCACTCCTGCCGACCGTCGGTGCTGCCCTGGTCCTCAGTGCCGGTCCCAGCGCCTGGTTGAATCACCAGCTATTGTCGCGGCGTCCTTTGGTTGCTGCGGGATTGATCAGCTACCCGCTGTACCTGTGGCACTGGCCGCTGTTGTCGTTTGCGCGAATCGTGACGGGCGACACGCCGCCGGTGGCGGTGCGGGTGAGCGTGGTGTCCGCCAGCGTGTTGCTGGCCTGGCTCACGTTCGTGTGGCTCGAAACCCCAATTCGATTCGGCTGGGCCAAGCGGCGCGCGGTTCCGGTGCTGCTGTCGAGCATGGCTGTCCTGCTGATCGCCTGCGTCGTCACCGAGCGAACGGGTGGATGGCCCGAACGGCCGGTCAACCGCGGCAGCAGGGCCGCCTTCCTGCAGTACTACGACCGCATGCACCATCGAGGCATTACCGAGGCCTATCGGGCTGAGTGCGACTTCCTGGACTGGCGCACGGGTGGCACGCGAGCCGCGATTGCCGCGTCGTGCACGGCTCCCGGCGCGGACGAGACCTGGCTGCTGTGGGGCGATTCGTACGCGCAGGCGCTGTCGGCTGGACTGCGGGCGATCGCACCGGCCGGGACGGCCGTGGCCCAGATCGCCACCTCGCTGTGCCGGCCGTCACTTGGCGACCGTGATGGGGCAATCGCGGGTGGACGGTGCCTTCGCGCCAACGCGTTCGCGCTCGAGCGCGTGGCTGGGCTTCGGCCGGCCGTCGTGATCCTGGCGCAACTAGACCGGCATCTTGAGACCGACTGGCGAGCCTTCGCCGATCGGCTTGTTTCGCTCGGCGTGAAGCGGGTCATCCTGATGGGGCCGGTGCCGACGTGGCAGCCCTCGTTGCCCGAGATCGTGGCCACCCATTATTGGGATGTAGCCGTCACCCGGGTGGCGCGCGGCCTGGATTCGCAACGGGCCGAACGCGATCGCGCCCTCAAGGCCGGCGTGGGCGGAATTGGTGGCCTGACTTACGTATCCGTGATTGACCGCCTCTGCGATCCCGACGGCTGTGTCGGCGTGCTTCCTGGATCGACTGATCGGGATCTGCTGGCCTTCGATGCTGGTCACCTGACGCCGAAGGGTTCGGTGTTCCTGGTCGAGCAAGTGCTGCGGCCGTTGCTGGTGGCGCATCCGTGACACGGCCCATCGCAAGCGAGAGTTCTTGTCGCCAGCCGTTGGCATCCTGTTGTATCGTGAGGTCGATCGATGCCTGAACTGCCATTCGATCCGCCCGCCGGCCGTCCGCTTCACAACGAGACAGTTGTCTTCACCGGCAAGCTCTGGTCCTTCGGCCGCAAGGAAGCGCGAGTACTCGTCGAGGAGCTCGGCGGAGCCAGCGATGAGGACGTCACCGTGCGCACCACGTTGCTGGTCGTTGGCGCCGCCAGCTATCCCGACGGCGCCCCCGATCTGTCAGTGCTGCTCGACGACACCAGCACGCAAAATCAGAAGCTGCGGCGCGTCGCCCAGATCAACGCCGAGACGCCGGGCCGCATTCGCGTGCAGAGCGAAGACGAGTTCTGCCGCCAAGCCGGCCAGCCTACCGTCGCCGAGCGCCGCACGCAGCATTACGGCCAGAAGGACATTCTCGCCATGTACCCGGCCCTTCGCCTCGATCACCTGCGGTACCTGGAAAAATGCGGACTGATCCAGCCGGCGTTCAAGAACAACACCGATACCTTCTTTGGTTTTGGCGGCCTGACTACGCTGAGACAGTTGGCGGGCGATCTGCAGCAAGGCGCGGCGTTCCGGGCGGCGCTTCGCCACCTGCAGGCCTCGCGCATCGGCCAGTTGGCATTCGACTTCAGGCTCGATGCACAGCCGGCCCGCATCATCGACCTGAAGTCGCGCGCCGGCTCCGCCACCAGCGCCCCAGGCCCCGTAGGCACCCCAGCCACCTTACCCACCCTTGGCACCGGTGGCGTCAGGGATCTTTCTCCCGCCGAGCAGTATTTCCTGATGGGTTCCCTGCTGGACGATGGGACGCCGGAGCGCGTGAATGAAGCCGTCAAGGCGTATCGCCGCGCTCTAGAGGATGACCCCGACCTGGTGGCGGCCATCATCAACCTGGCCAACATCCGCTACTCGCGCGACGAGCTGGCAGAAGCGCAAGCGCTCTACGAGCGCGCGATTGCGCTCGATCCCTCGTACTTCGAGGCGCACTTCAATCTTGGCAACATCCATCACGATCTTGCCCGCTACGGCGATGCCGAGGCGTCGTACCGCGAGGCGCTGGCGCTGAACAACACGTACCCCGACGGGCACTTCTACCTGGCGGTCACGCTGGAGAAGATGGGCCGGTCAGTCGATGCGCGCGCGCATTGGCGGGCCTACGAACGGTTGGCCCCGCAAGGCGAGTGGGTCGAGTTAGCGAAGGAATTTTCAGACTAGTAGCGGAAGCGCCAGTCGTCTTGCGGCTGGTCCGGCTGTCCTTGCGGCTGCTGTTCTTCACGCTTCCGCGGCGTGCGCTTCGCCTTGTAGAGCGAGCAGTCCGCGCACCACGAATCAGCGCTGAAGCCTTCCTTGCCGGCCATCGGCAGCACATCACGGTGCGTGCAGTGATCGGGCATGCCATCTTCGGCGGGCTTGCGCCACCGGCACGACAGGAAGCGGACGACGGCGGGCGACTTATCGGGCCCGGAATCCAATGGCGGCCTCCACAGCACTCCAATTGCGCTGTTCGTTCGGCGACACGAGGGTCACCGCATGTCCAGATGCACCGGCGCGACCCGTGCGGCCCACGCGGTGCACGTAAGTGTCGGGTGAGTCTGGCACTTCGAAATTGATCACGTGAGCAATGCCCTCAATATCGAGGCCGCGGGCGGCGATGTCGGTGGCGACCAGCACGGGATGTTTGCCCGAACGGAACCCCTCGACCGCGGACAACCGCTCCTGCTGCGAGCGGTCGGCATGCAGCGCCGCTGCCTTGATGCCCTTGGCCACCAAGTGACGTGCGACGCGATCCGCACCGATCTTGGTCCGCACGAACACCAGCACCGGGCCATCGGCATCGCGCTTGGCGAAGTTCGCCAGCCAATCGGTCTTGACGCCGCTTTCAACCTGCACCATCTGGTGATCGATCGTCCGCGCTGCGCCGCCTTGCTTGCCCACCTGCACATACTTCGGCGAGCGCAGCATCTGCTTGGCCATGCGCTGGATCTCTCCAGGTAGCGTCGCCGAGAACAGCAGCGTCTGCCGATCGGGCGGCAGGGCCGACATGATCTTCTGGACGTCTGGCCAGAAGCCCATGTCCATCATGCGATCCGCTTCGTCGAGCACCAGGAACTGCACGCGGACGAGGTCGGTGGTGTTGTGCCGCATGTGATCCATGAGCCGGCCAGGGGTCGCGACGATGATGTCGACACCGGCCTGCAGCGCGCGTTCCTGCGGTCCCATCTCGACGCCGCCGAACACCGGCGCGGTCGTCACCGGCGTGTGGTAGGTCAGTCCGACCAGCGAGTCTTCAATCTGCACCGCGAGCTCGCGGGTCGGCGCCAGGATCAGCGCACGCGTGAAGGCCTCGCGGGCGGCGTCGCCGTAGCCGGGTTGCTCGGTGAGCAGCAGTTCGAGAATGGGCGCGGCAAAGGCCAGCGTCTTGCCTGTGCCCGTCTCGGCGCAGGCGATCACATCATCACCGTCAAGTGCGAGCGGGATGACCGCCCCTTGCACCGGGCGGGTCCCGTCGAAGCCGAGGGAGCGGAACCCCGCTTCGAGCCGCGGGTCGAACCCGAGCTCGTTGAAAGGGGTCGGCGGCGCGTCGGCGTCGACGATGATCCACGGCAGGTCGGGTAAAGGTTCAGCCGGGCGGAAACTGGCGGGGCTGGAGGAGGATCCGCGGCGTCCGCCACGGCCTCCACCACTGGACCGGCGCCGGCCGGGCCTTCGGGGTGAAGCGGAATGTGAATTCAAGACTTCTCGAACTTACGCCCTAGCGGGCGCGGAAGGTGATGATGCCGCGTTGCGGATCGTAAGCGGAGATGCCAACCGTCACGCGGTCGCCAGGAACCACCTTGATGCGGAACCGCCGCATCCGTCCACTCAGCTGTGCAAGCACTTCATGTCCGGCGTCCACTTGCACTCGGTAGAGGCCGCCGCTATGCACGGCGACGACCGTGCCTTGCATGTCAATCAGATCGTCTTTGCTCATTCAGTCAACTGGCTCGGGGCTTGGGGCCTGGGGGTTTGGGCCTGCCTGGGAACTTCCCAAGCCTCAAGCCTCAAGCCGCAAGCCGCACACCAACACGCGATTGTGTCACGCGCCGCCCTTGATAGGCAAATCGCGTACCGCAGCCGCCCGAGACGAGCTATCGAGGTAACACGTCGGTCGACTACAATACCTCTCTGTCGAATTCGGGGAGTTGATGCACATATTTTTGACGGGCGCCACCGGATACATCGGGTCGGCAGTACTCGACGCGATGATCAAGGGGGGCCACCAGGTCACGGCGATCGCCCGCGACCCGGCCAAAGCCGCAAAACTGCTCGCCAGGGGTGCCACGCCGGTCATTGCCGAGCTTGGCCTGGCGAAAACCTACCTGCCTTTGCTGAAAGAGACCGACGCGGTCGTTCACACCGCCTACGAGTCTTCGCCCCGCGGCGTGGCGGTTGACCTGCTGGCGGTTGAAACCATGCTCGCGGCTCAACGCGACGCGATGGCCGCCGACGGCAAAGCCCGTGCGTTTCTCTACACCTCGGGAGTCTGGGTGCTCGGCCGTACGGCCAGGGCCGCCGAAGAGGATTCGCCGCTCGACCCGCCACCTCACGTGGCGTGGCGGCCGGCCCACGAGGACGTAGTACTGGCCGCGGCCTCGTCGGGACTGCGCCCGGTAGTCATTCGGCCGGGCATCGTCTACGGTGGCGGCCGTGGCATTGTCTCAGACCTCATCAAGGACGCCCTGAACGGCATCGTCCGCGTGGTCGGGACTGGCAAGAACCGGTGGCCATGCGTCTACGACCACGACCTTGGCGACCTGTATGTCCGCATTCTCGAGGCGCCGCTGGCCGCTGGTATTTTTCACGCGAACGATGAAGCCGACGAACGCGTCAGCGACATCGTCGAAGCCATTGCCGGGCAGGTGCCGCAGCGTCCTGACATCCGCAATATGCCGATGGCCGAAGCGCGCAAGAAGCTCGGCACTTATGCCGATGCGCTGGCACTGGATCAGAAGGTCCGCAGCCCCAAGGCGCGCGCGCTCGGCTGGTCGCCGAGTCTTTCGGGCGTCGCTAACAGCGTGGCGCGGCTGGTCGAGGAATATCGCAACGCTCAACGTGAGAAGAACGAATAGCGAGCGCTGCTCGCTGTTCGCTGTTCGCCATTCGCTATTCGCGAGGTGCCATGCCGAGGATACTGACCGCCTTTCTTCTCGCCTGCACGGTCGCGTGCGCCCAGCCGCCGGCTCCGCCGCCTCTGCCGCCCACGCCGGCCGAGGGTGAAATCACAGTCGACTCGCTCACGACGCACATCAAGGTGCTGGCGTCGGACGAATTCGCGGGCCGGGCACCAGCGACGCCGGGTGGCGTGAAGACCGCAGAATATCTCGCCAAACAGCTGACCGCCCTCGGCATTGAACCGGGCGCGCCCGACGGTACCTACTTTCAGCAAGTGCCCATTGTTGAATCGGTCACCGAGCGCAACTTCGTGCTCAGCGTTCCAGGAAACACTTACCGCTACTACACCGATGTCATTGTCAACTCAGGTGTTGAGAAGCCGCGGGTCCAGGTTCAGGGGGAGGTGGTGTTCGTCGGCTACGGCATCAACGCGCCGGAGCTGAAGTGGAACGACTATCAGGGCGTCAACGTGCGCGGCAAGTGGGTGATGATCATGGTCAACGATCCGCCTGCTCCCGCCGACGAGCCCACCTTGTTTGGTGGAACGGCGCTGACCTATTACGGCCGCTGGACCTACAAGTACGAAGAGGCCGCGCGCCAGGGCGCGGCCGGCGCGCTGCTGATTCACACCGACGAGTCGGCGACCTATCCGTGGCAGGTCGTGCAGTCGTCGTGGAGCGGCACGCAGTATTCGCTCCCGCCCCAAACGGGCGAACCCGCGCTCGCCATCAAGGGCTGGATCACCGATGCCTCGGCCAAGGACCTCGCGCGCCGCGGCGGCCGCAATCTCGACACCCTGCGCGAAGCGGCCGGCAAGCGAGGGTTCAAGGCCATCACGCTCAACACCAAGGCTGCAGCGACGCTCAACCAGCGGTCGTCGCGTAAGACCGCGCCCAACGTGATCGGCGTCTTAAAGGGCACCACTCCCGCCGAGGCCGTGATCTACAGCGCGCACTGGGATCACTTTGGCACGCGCGAACCGCTGCCGACCGATGCACCGGGCACCGACCGCATCTACAACGGCGCCTACGACAACGCGTCGGGTTGCGCCGGCCTGCTGGAGATTGCCAAGGCGTTCGTCAAGTCGCCCCAGAAACCAGCCCGCTCGATCTATTTTGCATTCGTGACCGCCGAAGAGTCGGGGCTGCTCGGCTCGGGATTCTTTGCCGCCAACCCGCCGATGCCAATGGACAGGGTTGCCGCCAACCTCAATGTTGACGGCGTCAACTACCTGGGGGCGACGAAGGACATGATTCAGCTGGGGTCCGATCGCTCGACGCTGGGGCCGATGGTCGAGGCAATTCTGCACGAACGCGGCCGCACGCTCGGCGGCGATACTCACCCCGAGCGCGGCTACTTCTTTCGCTCGGATCACTTCCCGTTCGCGAAGGCCGGCGTGCCGGCGCTGTCGTTGAGCGAGCCCAAGCAGTTCACGGCGTCGAACGCCGCGGCACTCCTGAAGAAGCAGGAAGAGTACAACGGCAAGGACTATCACCAGCCCACCGACCAGTACGACGCGTCGTGGGATTTCACCGGCGGTGTGGACGACCTGAAGGTGTTGGCGCAGCTTGGCTGGCGCATTGCCACGCAACCGGCGATGCCGAAGTACAACGACGGCGATCAGTTCGCCCAAGTGCGAAAACACTAGCGAACAGCGAACAGCAAATGGCGAACCGCGACTCCCTCGTTACACTCGAAGAAATCCAGGCCGCAAGGCAGCGCATTGAGTCCGCCGCGGTCTACACCCCGCTGCTGGAAGTGCCGTCACCTGCCAGGCCGCCCGGCCCCCAGGACCCCCAGACCTCAAGCCTGCTCCTGAAGTGCGAAAACCTGCAGCCGATGGGCGCATTCAAGATCCGCGGCGCCTTCAATATGATCTCGCAGTTGCCCGCCGAAGCACTGAGGCGCGGCGTCATTACCTACTCGTCCGGCAATCACGGCCAGGCCGTGGCGCTGGCGGCGAAGACGCTGGGCGCGCCGGCGGTGGTCGTGATGCCAACCACCGCTCCTGCGGTAAAGGTCGAGGGCTGCAAGGGCTACGGCGCCGAAGTGATCATGGCCGGCACCACGTCACTGGATCGTCAGGCGCGCGCCGAGAAGGAAGCGCGCGAGCGGGGCCTGACCATCGTGCCGCCATTCGATCACCGCATGATCGTGATTGGGCAGGGCACGACCGGACTGGAGATACTCGAGCAGTGTCCGGAGGTCGGCACGGTGTTCGTCCCGGCCGGCGGTGGCGGATTGGCGTCAGGTGTCGCGGCCGCCATCAAGTTGTCAAATCCGTCGGTGCGCATCGTTGTCGTCGAACCGGCGGGAGCGCCGAAGATGTCGCGTTCGCTCGAGGCCGGCCATCCCGTCACGCTCGATTCGTCAGCGAGCATTGCCGACGGCTTGATGAACCTGCGCCCCGGCGACATTACTTTCGCGCACATCCAGAAGTTTGTTGATGAAGTAGTGACGGTCAGCGAGGCCGACATCGCCTCGGCGGTCGGCTGGCTGTTCCGGAATGCCCGAATCGTCACCGAACCGAGCGGCGCGATTACGACCGCGGCCGTAGCGTTGGGCCTCGGTCACCCCACCGGCAAGATCGTGGCGATTGTCACCGGCGGCAACGTGGCGCCTGAGAAGTTCGCCAAGTACATCACCGCCTGATCGCCAGGGCGTCACGCGACATCGACCACGCGCGGGCCGAGCACTTCAAGACGCGGGCGAATGCCCAGCCCCGGTTCGGCGCTCGCGCGCATGAAGCCCTGCTCCCGTTGCGGCGCACCCTCCGCCGTGCTCACCGTCACGTAGCTGTTGAAATCGGTCGCGGTGAAGCGAAGGGCTTCCGGCGTGCTGTGTGCCAGATGTGCGATCGCGGCGGTCGTGACGTCGCCGCCCCAGCTGTCTTCCAGCGTCATGGCGATACCCATTGACACGCACAGGTCGCGCGCCTGCTTCGTCCTGGTGAGCCCGCCCAGCTTGCTGATCTTCAGGTTGACCACATCCATGGCGTGATCCGCGTGTCCGCGCAGCAGCATCTCGAGGCTGTCGATGTTCTCGTCGAGCACGAACGGGTGATCCGTGTGTTGTCGTACCGCCAGGCACTCGTCGTAGGTAAGGCACGGCTGCTCGATGTAGACGTCGACATCCCGCACCGCCCGGACCACGCGGACCGCGTCGTGCTGGGTCCACCCGGTGTTGGCGTCGGCCACCAGGCGATCGCTGTCGTGCAGCATGGCGCGTACCGCGCGGATGCGCTCGACGTCGAGGTCGGGGTCGCCGCCGACCTTCAGCTGGAAGCGCGTATAGCCGTCGGCCTGGTAGCCGGCAACCTTGGTCGCCATCGCCTCGGGTGACTCCTGCGAGATGGCCCGATAGAGCCGGACCTTCTCGCCGAACCGGCCGCCCATCAGCGTGCATACCGGCAACCCCGTCGCCAGCCCGAGAATGTCCCAGCAGGCGATGTCGATGCCCGACTTCACGTAGGGATGGCCCTTCAGGGCGGCGTCCATCCGGTGATTGAGCGCGCTCAACTCCCGCGGATCCGAGCCGATCACGTGCGGGGCCAGTTCCTTTAAGCCGGCGCGTACGCCGTCGGCATAAGCCGGCAGGTAGAAGGGCCCCAGCGGGCACACCTCGCCGTAGCCGATTAGCCCGGTGTCGGTCTCGACGCCAACGACAGTGCTGTCGAAGACGGAGATGGATTTACCGCCCGACCAGCTGTACTTGCCCTCGTGCAATGGCAGTTCCACTCGATGGGCAAACACCCTCGCGATTTTCAACCGGTGACTCCTTGTCTAACTCTCATGGCGCCGCGAATCGCGGCGGCTGCCGCGTGGCCTGTTCGGTCAGGTCCTGATAGGCGCGCGCCAACGCGACCAAGTCGCCTTCGCGGTAGAGATGCCCAGAGAATATCACGCTGGTCGGCGTGCCATTGGCGCGGAACCCGTTTGGGACGGCGATCGACGGATGACCGGTGAGGCTCATTACCGGGTTCAGGCTGGTCCGCGAATCAAGCGTCAGCGCCGTGAACATCACGGCGTCGACGGCCGCCATCGCGCGCGCCACCTCCTGCATGATCGCCGCTCGCCGCCGATTGGCCTGCAGGTAATCCACCGCCGTCACCAACTGGCAAGCGCGCAGGTATCGGCTGGTCCGCGGTCGCAGGCCTTTGTGGTGTCCTTGCGTGGTAAAGCTATCGAAGGCCGCGGCCCGTTCGGTGTACTCGATGAAGTAGCTGAGGTCGCCCGACGGCATCGTCACCGCGTGCATGGTGCATCCCAGGCGGGTCAGCATCTCGAGGGCACGCGCATTGTTGGCGCGTTGCTCCGTCTCGGTTTCGGCCTCGAGCATGGCCGGCACATAACCGATGCGCCGTGGGTAACGCCCCTTGGCGGCATCCCACGAGATGGGTATGTCGCCGACGACGGCCAGGTCGTGGTTGTCGGGTCCGGCGATGGCGTGCAGCACGATGGCGCAGTCCTGGGCGTGCCGGCACAGCGGTCCAATCTTGTCGAGCGTCGTTCCCGCGGCCATCACACCGTGCCGGCTGACGCGGCCGAACGTGGGACGCAGTCCGACCACACCGCAGCGGACGGCGGGGGAGAGGATCGAGCCGCCGGTATCGGTGCCAATGGCGAAGCCGACCAATCCAGCCGACGTGGCCGCACCCGATCCAGCGGATGAACCGCTGCTGCCTTCGTCGGGGCGCCAGGGATTGTTGGTCCGCCCGCCCGCCCATTGGTCGCCGAACGCCATCTCGCCGGTAGTCAACTTGGCGACCAGCACCGCGCCAGCCTCGTACAGCCGGCGGACGACCGTGGCATCTTCATCAAAGGTCTGCCGTTCGAGCGGTGGCGCGCCCCACCGGGTTGGCGCACCGTGCGCGGCGATGATGTCTTTCACGCCGTAGGGAATGCCGTGGAGCACGCCGCGGTAGCGGCCGGCGGCAATCTCCTTGTCGGCTGCCGCAGCCTCTGCCAGGCCGCGCTCTTCCAACAGTGCCGCCACGCAGTTCAGTTCGCCGTTGTGGCGCTTCAGCCGGGCCAGGTACATCCGCGTCAGTTCAACCGACGTGACCTGGCGTGATCGGAGCAGGTGGCCAAGATGGGTGATGGGCCAGAACGCTGCGGCTTCCAGGTTCGCGGGTCGCCGTAGACGCGGAGCGGGATCGATGCGAAACGTGGACGGCGGCGGCGCCGAACGCGCGACGCCGGTTGGATTGGGATTGAAGTGAAGGGGTAGGGGCGACGCGTTCGTAAGGGTCGGTTTATCGATGCCTTCCGCGCCGCGCGCCAGGCTGGAGAGCGAGTCGGCCAGCTCCTGGCATTCCTCGTCGGTCCAGACGAGACCGGCAAGACGCGCCGACTCGCGGACCATTGCCAGCGTGACCGTCTGCGTTCCTGGCTGCATCTGCGCCCAGAGGACGCCGGGCAGTAAGGTCGTTGAGAGTCCGGTGGTGGCAAAAGCGGCAACAAACGCGCGGCGATCCACGAGTCAACCTCCATCGCGCACCCCGGTGATCGAGGTCGTCGCGCCGCGATTCTATCAAACCCCGATCGTCCTCCTGGCCTCCGCCTTCGCTTCGTCCAACGTCGTGACGACGCCGTCCAACTGCAGTTCGTAGACCGATCGCAGGATCTCGCCCATGCCGGGCCCGGGCGTGACGCCCAACTCGATCAGGTGCCGCCCGAGCAGGATCGGCGCCGGCGGTTTGTGTTCGACGCCGAGCGACCGGGCGCGCTCGATGAACCAATCCATGTTCGAGCAGTCGAACGTCCCGCCGCGGCCGTGGCAATCGGCGCGGCCGAAGCGGACCAGCAGCTCGAGGTTCACTTTCTGCGCGAGCCGGCGGAACGCGCCGTCGGTAACCGTGTCCTTCTGCTTGTGGAACGCGCTTGGGCGCAGGTGTTCAGCGGTGATGCCCAGCACCTGCCCGCGGACGTCGAAGTTGTCGAGGGTGCGGACGTTGAGGCGATCGAGAATCGCCTCCGCCAGCGCTACGCCGGCCGCTTCATGACCGGGTGAGCGGACGCGGCCGTCGATCAGCGCGGTGGTCGCGGGCTTGCCGAGGTCGTGGCACACCGCGCCGAGCATCACGGTTGCGAGGCGTGCGCGGTCGAGATCGTCATTTCGCTTCCGCGCCTCGTCGATCACCATCAACGTGTGGATCCACACGTTGCCTTCGGGATGCCATTCGGCGTCCTGCGGACAGTCGTAGAGCGGCACCATCTCAGGCAGGATCTGTTCGATCACGCCCAGTTCGCGGGCGAGGGCAAAGCCGATCGAGGGGCGGCGCGCCTTGAGCAGCAGCTTCTCGAACTCTCCCCAGATGCGTTCGGCCGGCAGATCGTCGAGGGGAATGGCGCGGCAGATGTCCGCGGTTGCCGGATCGAGGGTCAGCTCGAACCGTGCCGCGAACTGCAGCGCACGCAGCACGCGCAGTGAGTCGTCTCCGAAGGTGTCGGGATCAACGACGCGAAGCAGGCGTGTGCCGAGGTCGGCGCGGCCGCCAAAGGGATCGAGATACTGGTCCGTCAGCGGATCCCACGCGATGGCGTTAATCGTGAAGTCGCGTCGCCGCGCCGCCTCGTCGTAGGTCATCGTCGGATCGCCCTCGACGATGAAGCCCTTGTGGCCGCGGCCGGCCTTCGATTCGCGGCGGGGCAGGGCGACGTCCATGTGGCCGAGCTTGTAGACCGGGAACGCCTGACCGACCGGTTCGACCCGGCCCAGGGTCGCCAGGAGTTCGCGCAGGCGGTCTTCCGGAATGCCGAACACTTCCAGGTCGAGATCACTGGACGCCTGGCCGAGCAGCCGATCGCGGACAAACCCTCCCACGCACAGGGCGCGCCCGCCAGCGTTGCGGACGGCAGTGGCGACCCGGTGCGCGTCGTCTTCGAGACTCACCGAAGAAGCATAAGCCTATAATGCGGCGGGAGAGGACCCACCATGACTGCACCTACCGTTTCGCGCATTGTATCGGTCGCCGCGCTTGTTGCCATCGGGTTCGGATTCGGCGCCTTCTATTCGTCCACGCCGGCTAAAGCCCAGGCTCCCGCGCGGGTCTTCGAGCTGCGCACCTACACCGCGCCCGACGGCAAGCTGCCGCTGTTGCAGAAGCGGTTCCGCGATCACACCCTGCGCATCTTCGAGAAGCACGGCATGAAGAACGTGGGCTACTGGGTGCCGCAGGACACTCCGGCCAAGGAGAACACGCTGATCTATGTGATCTCGCACGCCAGTCGTGATGCCGCCAAGAAGAGCTGGGCTGACTTCGCCGCGGATCCGGAATGGAAGAAGGTGTCGGCCGAATCGCAGGTTGATGGTCCGATCGTCAGCAAGGTGGTCTCGGTTTTCATGGACGCCACCGACTACTCGCCGATCAAGTAGGACGCATGCCATCACCACGCGTCGTCGTTGCCGCCGCAATCGTTGCGGTTGGCCTGACCACCCTCTCGCTGGCGTCGGCTCAACAGCCTGCGAGCGACCCCAACTTCACCGGCGTCGTCACGACGCTCGATGCGAAGGACGTGACGGCGGGCCGCCGCAAGTTTGATCCCGGCGCCCGCACCGCCTGGCACAGCCACGACAAGGGTCAGTTGATCCTGTCCGAGTCGGGGCGCCTGCGCACGGGTCGTCGCGGTGAGGCCATCAAGGAATACCCGTCGGGCGGCAGCGAGTACACCGGCCCGAACATCGAGCATTGGCACGGCGCGACCCCGGGCGAAGCGCTCGTGCAAGTGAACATCCAGTTCGGCGGCACCACCAAGTGGCTGACGAAGACGACGGATGCGGAGTACGGTGCGAAGATAGGGAAGTGAGCGATCCCACACTGAGGCTCCTGAAACAGCTGATTGCAATTGATTCGATCAACCCGTCGCTCGTGGCCGGAGCGGCGGGGGAGGCGGCGATTGCGCGCGCGCTGGTTGAGGAGCTTCGCAGCATTGGCCTGACTGCCGAGATTCAGGAAGTCGCTCCCGGCCGGCCTAACGTCGTCGGCACCTTGGAAGGGAAGGCGCCCGGACGGTCGTTGATGTACTGCGGTCACATCGACACTGTCGGTGTGTCGGGCATGACGCGGCCGTTCGATCCCGTCGAGCGCGACGGCCGCATCTACGGCCGTGGGTCACAAGACATGAAGAGCGGCGTGGCGGCCATGATCGGCGCCGCGCGCGTGATCGCCGAATCCGGTGGTCTCGACACCGGCCGCTTGATCGTTGCGTGCGTCGTGGACGAAGAGCACGCCAGCATCGGCGCCGATGCCCTCGTCTCCAGATGGCGGGCTGATGGCGCGGTCGTGACCGAGCCCACAGACCTGCAAGTGGCGGTTGCGCATAAGGGTTTCGAGTGGGTCGAGATCGAAACCGAAGGCGTCGCCGCCCATGGCAGCCGTCCCAGGGAAGGCCGCGATGCCATCCGCCTGATGGGCCGAGTGCTATCCGCACTCGACGCACTCGACCGCGATTTGCAGTCACGCCCGCCGCATCCGCTGCTCGGCACCGCCTCGCTCCACGCGTCGGTGATCGCCGGCGGACACGAGTTGAGCAGCTACCCCGATCGCTGTCACTTGCAGATGGAGCGGCGGACGGTGCCCGGTGAATCCCCAGGCGTTGCGGGTAGCGAAGTGGGAGCGGTTCTCGATCGGCTGCGTCGCGAAGATCCGGAATTCAAGGGTGCGGCGAAAGTGACCTTCGGCCGTCCACCGCACGAAGTGCCGGCGGCGCATGAATTGCCGCAGATGCTGTTGCGGTGCGTATCGTCCCTGGCAACCCCATCCGCCGCACCGACCCCACCCGCCCCAATCGGCATGTCCTTCTGGACCGACGCCGCCGTACTCGGCGGAGCCGGAATCCCGGCCATCCTTTATGGGCCAACGGGCGCCGGGCTGCACAGTATCGAAGAGTGGGTTGACGCGGAGTCGGTGTTGACCTGCCGCGACGCGCTGGTGACGCTGGCGCGCAACTGGTGCCGGTGATCGCGGACCTACGCCGCGCCTTGGCCGCGGGCCAATTGCTCACGCAGCTTGGAATGTAATGTTCAGAAACTCGCCAGGAGCTTCCTGGTGTTCGAGACGCTCGGCCAAGACGCGCAAGGCCAGCGCCTGCACCTTGGCGTTTGTAGCGCCAGTTTTAAGAGCAAATGTCTGCCGCGCCTCTTCTCGCATTTCCCGGTCGGCCGCGATTCGCTGAGGATCCCATTCCTGCAAACGCCGACTACGTGACCTACTCATATGATCGTCCCCGCCCTTGACGCCGATCGCCCGCGCAAACGACGATGACTTGTGCGAGTCCTGATCATCGAAGACGATCGCAGCATCGCGGAATTCGTGTCGGCCGGTCTGCGCCAAGAAGGCTTCACCGTGGATGTCGCCGACAATGGCGCCGACGGACTCGATCTTGCGCAGAACCATCCGTACGATGCGGCCGTGGTGGACGTGATGCTGCCGCGGCTCGATGGTCTCAGCCTGGTGACCGCCTTGCGGCGCGCGGGCAAGACGCTGCCGGTGCTGTTCCTGAGCGCCCGCCACTCCATCGACGACCGCGTCAGGGGGTTGCAGACCGGCGGCGATGACTACCTGACCAAGCCGTTCGCGTTTCCGGAACTGCTGGCTCGCGTGCAGGCGCTCACTCGGCGCGGACAGCTGACGCACGAATCGGCCGAGCTGACATTCGCTGACTTGAAGCTTGATCGGCTGACCAGGCGTGTCGAGCGACTCGGTGCGCCGATCGAGTTGCGCCCCCGCGAATTCGCCCTGCTGGAATTCCTGATGCGCCATCCCGGCAAAGTCTTGTCGAAGGCGATGATCGTGTCGCAGGTGTGGGACTACAGCTTCGATACCGGCACCAACGCGGTGGATGTGCTCGTCTACCGCCTGCGCGAAAGGATCGACAAGGGCTTCGAGTCCAAACTGATCCATACGGTTCGGGGCGTAGGGTATGTTCTCAAGACTGAGTAGGTCGCTGGCGCGCGCCTTCGCCGTGCGCCTTGGCGTCTGGTACGCCGGGTTGTTCATCGTCAGCACCATCGCCTTGTCGGTGGCGACCTACGGTCTGTTGGCGAAAGCCCTGGCCGACCAGGACCACGACGTGCTGGAGTCAATGCTGTCGCGCTACGCCGTCGAGCTCGAGCGCGTCGGTCTGCATGGGTTGCAGACTGCCATCGAATCGGATGCCGGACAGGGGCGCCACGAGCGCCTGCTGATCCGCGTCGTCAACGAACAGGCCGAAGTGGTCTATTTTTCCGCCCCACCGGGCTGGAGCGGCTTCGATCTGTCAGCCCTCGACCGGCCATCGACGGTCAGCCCGCGATGGGCGACCATCGTCGGATCGCCGGTGGGCACCTCGCTCGAAGTCGGCACCGTCACCCTGCCAGGCCGTGTGAATATCCAGGTCGGACGCAGCTCTCATGTTCGTGACGAGTTGCTGACGCACTTTCGCGCGCGCGGCCTGGAAGTGCTTGGCTTGATCGTGGTGGCCGCCATCGCCGGAGGGTTCCTGCTGACGCGTGGCGGTCTCGCGCCGATGCGCGCGCTGGAATCGACGATCCGCGAAATTATCCAGACCGGGCGATTTGATGCGCGCGTCCCGATCACGCACTCCCGCGATCCTCTGGATGTGCTCGGTGTCCGCGTCAACGAGATGCTCGACCGGATTGAGTCGCTGGTCACCGGCATGCGCGCGGCACTCGACAACGTGGCGCACGACCTGCGCACGCCGCTCACGCGCTTTCGAAGTGTCGCTGAGGCAGCGCTCGTCAGCGGCGATCCGACCCGCGCGCCTGAAGGCCTGGCTCACGCACTCGAAGAAGCCGATCGTCTGGGCGCGACGCTGACGGCGCTGATGGATATTTCGGAAGCGGAAACCGGAACCATGGCGCTGGGTCGGGAGCCGGTGCGGCTGGCCACGGTGGTGGACGAAGCGATCGCGCTGTTCGCAGACGAGGCCGACGACAAGGACATCACGATTGCCGCCGCCGTGCCAGGCGATCTCGAGATCGTCGGCGATCGCACCCGGCTCCGTCAGGTGTGCGCCAACCTGATTGAGAATGCGGTCAAGTACACCAACTCCGGCGGACGAATCGACATAGAGGCCTCCGCAGCCGGCACGGTCGCGACGTTGATGATCCGCGACACCGGCATTTGGATCGCCGTAGCCGATCTGTCGTTGATCTGGGATCGCTTGTACCGAGCCGACATCAGCCGGACGCAGCGTGGTCTGGGTCTCGGCTTGTCGCTGGTCAAGGCCGTCGTCGAGGCCCACGGCGGCCAGGTCGCTGCGTCTTCGCAGCCCGGGCAGGGCAGTATCTTCAGCGTGACCCTGCCCGCGTCTTCGCGGGCAGGGGTCTGAGCCGCTTCCGGTCTAGTGCTTCACCGCCGGTGCCTTGGCCGGCGCGGTCTTCGCGATCGGCGTCGCTGCCTCGACTTCGATCCGGTCGGCAATCTTCGACGTCCCGTTGGCCGTGTAGCGGACCTTGACCCGGCGACCGATGTCACTCGACAAGTCGCTCTGTTGCAGCACCTTCTTGCCTTCCATCAGCTTGGCGTCGGGTCCGAGCACGAAGGTCATCTCGTGCTTGCCCTGATTGACCACGATCGATTTGGCGGTGGCATCGAGGCGGCCGAGGCTGCCCGACGCCCACACCTCGCGGGCTTTCGCGGGTGCCGCGTAGCTCGTGGTGGCGATCAGCAGGATGCCAAGTGTAGAGACGAATGAAATGCGACGCATGACGAAACTCCCTGGTACCGCGCTGGTGTCGACTCTCGCTGGCGCGGTGTGCAGCGTTCTTGTAAGAGGATACGGAGAGAAGGGTTTCAGGTGCCTCTCCGCCAGATGACATCTGTGTTAGGTGACTCGCGGGTTGTCCTGTCACAGATGTCATCTTCGCGAAAGGCGGGCGCCAGTGGCCGCGACGTCTAATAGGGAGAGCGACATGACCAACGCCGCGACACCTCGATACCCCGCCCGCTGGCTCGCTCGCGCCGTCGGCGTCGTCCGTCTTCTCGCTACGGTTGCCGGCGGGTTGGCGGTTGCCCCCGGCTGCGCGGCCGTGACGCCGCGCGTCCACACCGCCGCCGCGGCCTCGACGCGGATGTCGGTGTGGACGGTGAACCTGCACGGCTCGTCGCTGGAGCTCCATGTCGCCCGGCCCGTGTCCGATTTGCCGCCTGGCTCATTCGTGCTCTATGCCAGCGGAGATGGCGGATGGTTTGGCGCGGCCGTCGAAATGTTCCGGACGATAGCCGCGAACGGCTACCCGACGGTGGGCTTCAGCTCACGTGCCTTCTTGAAGCTCGAACGGCCCGCTCACGCCGCCCTGAACGCACGACAGCTGGCCGCCGACTACGCGGCCATTCTGAGCGAAGGCCGCCGGGTACTGGGACTCCCACCCGAGACCGCTGTAATTCTCACCGGTTGGTCAAGAGGTGCGGCCCTGGCGATGATTGCCGCATCTGAACCCGCCCTGAGCGGTCACACTCGTGGCGTCGTGGCGATTGGCCTTAGTCCCGACGAGGATCTCGCCGTCACCGGAGATGGCGACGAAGACAATGGCGGGCCAGTGGCCGGAGCGTCGATGGCGCATGCGCCATTTGACCTGTACGACCGGCTGCGCCAGGCCCACCCGTGGCGATGCGCGGTGATTCAGTCGTCCGGCGATAGCTATCTGCCGGCGGCCGGTGCGCGGTTGCGGTTCGGCGCGGACACACCGGACCGGCGCCTCTACACGGTGCAGGCGAGAAACCATCGCTTCTCCGGAGGGCAGCGCGAGTTGGGCGCCGCACTCCTCGGCGCCATCGCCTGGGTGGATCAGCTATTACCCGACGGGCAATGAGCGATGAGGTCATGATGAGACAAATGAGGATGGTGCTGGCGCTGCTTTGTGTCGCCGCGGTACCGGCCGCCGCCCAATCAACCGCCACCCTCGCGCTCCGCGGCCACCCCCAGCACTTGCACATCTACGGTGCGCGCGGCGGCCAGCCGGTGATCGTGTCCAGCGGCGATGGCGGATGGCTGCACCTCGGTCCGCACGTCGCCGAGGTGCTGGCGGCCAAGGGATATTTTGTCGTGGGCTTTGACGCGAAGGCATATCTGGAAAGCTTCACGTCCAACGCGGCCACGCTGCGCCCAGACGACGAGCCGCGGGATTACAAGGTGCTGGCCGACTTTGCCGCGGGCGGTAGTGGCGTGCGGCCGATTCTGATCGGCGTGTCGGAAGGCGCGGGCTTGTCGGTGCTGGCGGCCACCGACCCGCGCACGCGTGCGGCGATCAGCGGCGTCCTGGGATTGGGCTTGCCCGACATCAACGAACTGGGCTGGCGTTGGAAGGACGCCCTGATCTATCTGACGCACGGCGTGCCCAACGAACCGACCTTCAGCACCGCCACGCTGGTGAGCCAGGTGTCGCCACTCCCCCTCGCGGCCATCCACTCGACTCAGGATGAGTTCGTTCCGCTATCGGAAGTGCAGCGCGTCTTGTCCGCCGCGGGCGAGCCGAAGCGGCTCTGGATCGTCAAGGCCGCCGACCATCGGTTCAGCGACAACCTGGCCGCATTCGATCAGCGCTTGCTGGAAGCGGTGGCCTGGATTACCGAGCACGCCCCCCTCGGCGGAGCATGAGTCGCCTGCCGGTGTTTCGGCAGCGCATCATCACGGCCCTGCCGATCCTGGCCGGGTTGACGATGTTTCTCGTCGCGCTCGAGGTCTTGCGTCTCGAACTGCGCGCCGCTAGTTGGCACGTGATCACCGCCGACGTCGCGAACACGCCGTGGCGCTACCTGTTGTCCGCCCTGGGGCTGACGGCGATCAACTACCTGGTGCTCACCGGCTACGACATTCTCGCGTTTCAGTCGATCGGCAAGGTACTGCCGAAGAAGCAGATCGCCGGCGCCGCCCTGCTGGCGTACGCCATCGCCCACAACATCGGCTTTGCCATGTTGTCGGGCGCCTCGGTTCGCTACCGGTTCTACTCGCGGTGGGGCGTGACGGCCGACGAGCTGTCGCGCATCATGTTCAGTTACTCGTTGACGTTCTGGCTGGGCCTCTGTGCGCTTGGCGGCCTGAGCTTCGCGATCAATCCGGTGCCGACGGCGATCGGGCCGTACGGGCAAGGGGCGATCATCGCCGTCGGCTGGCTACTGATGCTGGCGGTCGGCGCATTCCTGATTGCCACGGTGGTGCGGCGCGAGCCGCTGCGGTTCTTCCGTTTCACCTGGACGCTGCCCAGCCTCGGTCTGGCCGTCCAGCAGCTCTTGGTGTCGGCGGTCGACTGGGTGTTGGCCGGGGCGGTGTTGTATGTGCTGTTGCCGTCGAGCGAGCTGCCCTTCCTGGTCTTCCTGGGGTGGTTCCTGGTGTCGATTCTACTGGGCATGGTGAGTCATGTTCCTGGCGGCGTCGGGGTGTTCGAGGGGCTCATGGTGCTGCTGCTCAAGCCCTACGTGCCCTCCGCCGAACTGCTTCCCGCCCTGGTCGCCTATCGCGCGGTGTACTACTTGCTGCCGTTCGGCATCGCCCTCGTGGTGCTGCTGATCGACGAGGGGTATCAGCGCCGGGCGCATCTGGCGCGGGCGGGCGTGTGGCTCGGCGCGCTGACCGAACAGGTCACGCCGCGTCTGCTGGCCGCCATCACCTTCTTCTCGGGCAGCCTGCTGTTGTGGTCTGGGGCGACGCCGGCCTCGCCGGGACGGCTCGACCTGCTGGACCGCATTCTGCCGCTGGGCATCGTCGAGGCATCGCACTTCATGGCCAGCGTGGCGGGCGCGGGACTGCTGGTGTTGTCGCAGGGACTCGCGCGACGGCTCAGCGCCGCGTATCACATCTCGGCGGTCCTGATCGTGCTTGGTATGGTCGCGTCGCTCTTCAAAGGCTTCGACTATGAGGAAGCCACCTTGCTGCTGCTCGTGCTGGCCATCCTGCATCGCGCGCGCCCGGCGTTCGATCGGCGAGCCGCGTTCTATGACACCCGCTTTTCAGGGCCGTGGCTCGCAGCCCTGGCCGGTGCGCTGGCGGCCTCATTGTGGCTGGGGTTGTTCGCGTATCAGCATGTCCAGTACGCCAGCGAACTGTGGTGGCAGTTTGAACTCCACGGTGAGGCGTCTCGGTTTCTTCGCGCCACCGTCGGCGCGGCGATCGTCGTGTTGATGGTCCTCGCCGGGCGTCTGCTGCGTCCCACTCCTCATGAGGCTACCGCGCCCAGTGCCGACGATCTGGCACGCGTCGCGGCGGTGATCGTTCGCCAGACCGCCACCATGCCGAACTTGGTGTTCTTGCGCGACAAGGCCGTCGTGCTCAATCCGGCGGCTGATGGCTTCGTCATGTACGGCGTGCAGGGAAACACCTGGGTCGCGATGGGTGATCCGGTGGGACCCGATGCCGCTGCGAGCGGCCTGATTCGCACATTCCTCGAAAAGTGCGACGACTTCGGTGGTGTGCCGGTCTTCTACGAAGTCGGTCCCGCACACCTCCACCGTTACGCCGACCATGGGTTGACGTTTGCGAAACTTGGCGAGGAAGCGAGGGTCAACCTGGCGGAGTTCTCGGTCGCCGGCGGCGGCGGTGCGAAGTATCGACAGGCCATCCGGCGGCTCGAGAAAGACGGCGGCGTGTTCCGGATGGTGCCAGCCGCCGAAGTGCCGGCGCTGATGCCGCAACTGCGAGCGGTGTCCGACGACTGGTTGCACGCGAAGGCCGGCGCGGAGAAGGGGTTCTCGCTCGGCTTCTTCGACGAGGCCTATCTCGGCCGCTTTCCCGCTGCGGTGATCGAGCGAGACGGCCAGGTGCAGGCCTTCAGCAACGTCTGGCTGGGCGCTCAGCAGGGCGAACTCTCTCTAGACCTGATGCGTTACTCGCGCGCCGCCCCGAAGGGCGTGATGGAGGCGCTGATGGTGCATCTGATGTTGTGGGGGAAAGAGCACGGCTACCAGCGGTTTGCGCTCGGCATGGCGCCGCTGTCGGGGTTCGAGCAGTCGCCGTTAGCGACGCTCTGGAATCGACTGGGCGCCTTTGTCTATGAACACGGCGAAGGGATGTACGGATTTCAGGGATTGCGCGCCTTCAAGGAGAAGTTCAATCCCGAATGGGAGCCTAGGTATCTGGCCTACCCGGGGGGCCTGCGGCTACCGAGAATCCTGGCCGACACCTCCGCGCTGATCGCCGGCGGCTACCGGCGGATCTTTCTCAAGTGAACCCCATCCATCAATGAGTACCCCATGCTGATGCTCCATCTGCTGACTTGGATCGCGACCGGAATCCTCGCCGGTTTCGGAATGCGCGTCCTGCTGCGAGCGCCTCTCGAGTGGGGTTGGGCGGGAGACCTGCTGATGGGTTGCTTTGGCGGGGTCTTGGGTGGATGGCTGTTCCGCCGGACCGGCTTTATCGGCTCAGCCGACCTCACGACCCACGTGCTGTTCGCGCTTGTTGGCGCCATCACTTTACTCAGCTTGATGCGAACGCTCCGCCGGCTCCTCATCGCAGCGGCCACGGCTGCGGTCGCCAGCCCGATCGTGGTCGGTCTGGAAGAACGCATTCGTGGTCTTGGGGAGACCGAGCGGCGAGTCGTGACTGCCGTACTTACCCGGCAACGACTGGCGACCGACCCGAATCAGTCCTTTGAACAGCGATCGACTTTCGGCGAACGGTTGGCCGACCAGGTGGCGCGGTTTGGCGGCAGTTGGACGTTCATCGGTCTCTTCGGCATCGTCATGGTCGGCTGGATCTCTCTGAATGAGGAGATGACCACCGCTTTCGATCCGTTCCCTTTCATTCTGCTGAATTTGATCCTGTCATGCCTCGCCGCCCTGCAGGCACCGGTCATCATGATGAGCCAGAATCGCCAGGCGGCCAGGGACCGATCGGATGCCAAGTCCGACTACGAGGTCAACGTCCGGGCCGAGATGGAAATCATGGCCCTGCATAGCAAGATGGATCTGCTGCGCGAGCACGAGTGGTCGCGCCTGGTGATGGTGATCGAGCGGCAACAGCAGACCCTCGAACAGCTTCAGCGCCGGCTCGACACGATCGAGCGTCCGGACAGATAGGGGGAGGGGCGGTGTGGCCCGTACGTGACCCCAGGTGTCGCGAGCTCAGCCGCGTTCGCTCAGGATTCCCTTGAACACGAATGCGACATTGGCCGGCCGCTCGCCCAGGCGCCGCATGAAATACGGATACCACTGCTTGCCGAACGGCACGTAGACGCGCACGCGATATCCTTCGGCGACGAGTGCGGTCTGCAGATCGCGCCGAATGCCGTATAGCATCTGGAACTCGAAGCGATCATTCGCGTAGCCCTTGCTCTTCGCGTAGGCCTTGGCCGTTTCGATCATGACCGGATCGTGCGTGGCGATGGCAGGGTAAGTGCCCTCGTCCATCAGCAGGTGCATCAGATCCACGAACGCCGCGTCCACTTCACCCTTCTTCTGGAACGCTACGGTGGCCGGCTCGCGGTAGGCGCCCTTGACCAGGCGAACCCGCACCCCCAGTTCATTCAGCCGGCGGATGTCGGCTTCCGAACGCTTCAGGCAGGTCTGGATCACCGTGCCGATCAACTGGTGACCCTGTTGGCGCAGCGTTTCGAGGATGCTCAACGTGGCATCGGTGTAGGGCGAGTTCTCCATGTCGATGCGTATGAAGAACCCTTGGGCATCGGCCGGCTCGAGAATGCGCCGCATGTTGTCAACGGCGGTGGCGCGATCGACGTCAAGACCGAGCTGGGTCAGCTTGATCGAGATGTTGCGTTCGATGCCCGAGGCGACGATCCGGTCGATGATGCCCAGGTAATCCGCGGCCGCCGCCGCGGCCGCATCGGCGCTGGCGACGCTTTCGCCGAGGTAGTCGAGCGTGAGCTTCAGGCCCTTGCCTGGCAAGTCAGCCACGGCCGCGACCGCCTCGTCGATGGTTTCGCCGGCAATGAACCGCCGGGCGAAGCCGCCCGGCCTCATGCCGTAGTTCGAAGCAAACCGCTGCAGGGTGGAAACTTGGGCGAGGCCGTGAAACAGGGCCTTCGAGGTGGCATCGAGCATTTCGGTGTACGAGCCTTAGTGTGTGGCGCTGGCGAGCGTCAGCAGGTGCGCGATCGACCGCGCGTAATAGCGGAGGACGTTCCGCTCGCGGACCCGGTAGCGGCCGCTTTCGATCACGATGATGTTCCTGGTCACCATTGGCTCCGACGCCAGTGCGAGCACCTCGTCAGCCGACTGCACGCTGAGATTCGCTCCCGCGGCGCGCAGCGTGTCGAGCTTCGCCGAAATCCGGTCGGCGAGCTCCTGGCGCGACATCGACGATGTCAGCGCCGACGCCAGCACCGCCGTCGGCAGGACTTTATAGAGCAGGCCCACCTCCGAGCGCACGTGCCGGGTAAGGTCCATCACCGCCTTGCGCGATTCGCCGTCCACCCCGTCGATCGAGATCGGCTTGCCGAACGTCACGAACGAGCGGCTGCGATAACCGACCGCATAGCGGACGAGCTCCGCCACCTCGCGGCTGAACGCCTTCTGCCGTCGCTTGACGCGCTGCTTCGAGATCACGTGATCCTCGAGCACGAGGTCGTACGCCACTGCCACCGGCACCAGTTGCATGCCCGGCACGCCGGCGTCGATGCAGGCACCGAACAGCCCGGTCTTCATCGGCTTGAGTTCGCCGCTGTAGCTGCGGCCACCTTCGGGATAGAAGAACAGGTCGTGCTTGTGCAGCAGTTCGCCGACGTAGGCCTTGAGGGTGATCAGGTACGCCGGGTCCTTGGTGTTGCGCCGGATCGGCATCGCGCCGGTGACGTGCTTGTGGATCAAGCCGAGCGGGCCGCCAAACAGGTTAATGCCCGCCGCGATGATCGGCGGCCGGATGCCGGCATCGTCCAAGGCCAGCGGTTCGACGAGGTAGTCGATATGGCTGCGGTGGTTCGACACGTACGCGACGCGGCCCTGGGCCGCCGCGTCAATGGCGAGCTGCTGCCGCTCGATGACGCGATCGATCTTGCGCAGGATTGGGTAGAGCGGGTACTCGAGCGCCCGGTACAACTCGTAGCGCTGCGTGGTCTGCAGCTCTTCCAGGTAACCCATGACGCGCGTGCGCGCGTCGTCGCTCGTCAGGCCGTGAGTGCCTTCCAGGAATCGCGCGACATCTTCACGGGCGAGCACGGCCTGGGCGATGGTGTCGGTAGCCACGGATCAGTTACTGCGATGATAACGCTTGCGCGATGGCCTCGGCAAAGGACGTCGTGGTCGCGCTGCCGCCCAAATCAGGCGTGACGTGACCGCTGGCGAGCACTTTCTTCAGTGCCGCCATGATCGCGTCTGCCTTGGCGTCTTCGTGCAGGTGCTGCAGCATCAGCACCGCCGACAGCAGCAAGGCGGTCGGGTTGGCGATGTCCTTGCCGGCGATATCGGGCGCGCTGCCGTGTACCGCCTCGAAAACACCGACGCCATTGAGGCCCAGGTTGGCCGCCGGGACGACGCCCAGTCCACCGACCAGCCCAGCGCAGAGGTCCGACACGATGTCGCCGTACAGGTTGGGCAGCAGCAGCACGTCCAGCCGTTCGGGGTGCATCACGAGGTGCATGCACGCGGCGTCGACGATGCGGTCGTCGAACTCGATGTCTGGGTAGCGTTCGGCGACCTTGCGCGCGCAGTCGAGGAACAGGCCATCGCTCAGTTTCATGATGTTGGCCTTGTGGATCGCCGTCACCCGCTTGCGGCCCCGCCGCCGGGCCTGGTCGAAGGCGAACTCCGCGATGCGCGTCGACGCCACTTCCGTGATGATCTTGATGCTCTCGACCACGCCAGGAACCACCGTGTGCTCGAGACCGGCATACAGGTCTTCGGTGTTCTCGCGCACGATCACCAGGTCCACGCCCTGGTAGCGCGAGGGAACCGATGGCAGGTTCCACACCGGCCTCAGGTTGGCGTAGAGATCGAGCGCCTTGCGCAATCCAACATTGACACTGGTGAAGCCCTTGCCGACCGGCGTCGAAATCGGGCCCTTCAACGCGATCTTGTTGCGCGTGATCGACTCGAGCAGCGCCGGCGGCAGGGTCGTGCCGTGCTCGGCGACCGCCTCGGCGCCGGCGGAAAACGTTTCCCACTCTGGCGAAAAGCCCGCCGCCGCCAGGACGCGGACGACGGCGCGGGTGACTTCGGGACCGATGCCGTCGCCGGGGATGAGTGTGATGGTTTTTGTCATGCGCTATTCGCTATTCGCTGTTCGCAAGCCGGCTACTCCCTGGCCTCCCAGAACAAGAGGGCGAGCCCACCGAAGACGGTCAAGCCCAGGAGGAGGTTTGCGAGGCCGTGGAGGCGGTCGAACTCGACCCTGGTCGGGTCGCCGGCCGGCAAACTCGACACCGGCCCCGACACCCGCGCCTGAATCGCCGCCACCTGTGGGCCGACGTGGTAATCGGCAGCCAGGGTGCAGCCCACCATCAGCGCGAGGATGATCGCCCGCACGCCGTACTTGATCGGCCGCGCCCCAAGCAGCCGATGCAGGGTCAGCGCCACGAACATCACCCCTGCCATGGCGTAGCCGAGCCAGTAGAGCCGCTGCAGCACCTCGCCAAACACCTGGCCGCCCAGGACGCGGCCCTCGACCGGGTTCCACGCTTGCAGGACGCCGAAAATAGATGGGGCGACGACGGCCCCCGCCACCACCGTTCCGCCCAGCCACAAGACGAGGGCCAGTATGTAGAGGTAGCGCAGGAAGATCATCTCACCATTTTACTGGTAAACTTTCGTCTCCCTTTTCCTTTTCCCCCTTCGCCGAAGCTACGGGGGACAAGCCCTCTGGAGGTTTTCTGTTGCAGGTTGATGCGTCGCTGCTCTCATCGCTCAAAAACATCGCCACCCGTCTTCGCATCGAGTCGATTCGAGCGACCACGGCGTCGGCCAGCGGGCATCCCACCACCTGCATGTCGTCCGCCGACCTGATGGCGGCGCTGTTCTTCGCCGACATGCGGTTCGACCCGAAGAACCCGCAGCACACCGAAGCTGATCGCCTGATCATGTCGAAGGGCCATGCCGCACCACTGCTGTACGCGATGTGGGCCGAAGCCGGGTTCATTCCGCGCGAACGGTTGACCGACCTGCGCTTGTTTACCTCGAACCTTGAAGGCCACCCCACGCCACGGCTGCCGTTTGTTGACGTCGCAACCGGCTCGCTCGGCCAGGGCCTCGGCGCCGGCGTCGGCTGCGCGCTGAACGCGCGCCGGATTGGCTCCCCCTACCGCACCTACGTCCTGATGGGCGACGGCGAGACTGCCGAGGGTTCAGTGTGGGAAGCCGCCGCGTCGGCCCACTTCCACAAGCTCGACTCGCTGTGCGGCATCATCGACATCAACGCACTGGGCCAAAGCCGCGCGACCGAGCTCGCACACGACCTGGAGACCTACCGCGTTCGCTGGAACGCGTTCGGCTGGCATGCCATCGTCATCGACGGCCACGACCTGGCGCAGGTGCTCGCGGCCCTCGAAGAGGCCCGCGCGACCAAGGGCAAGCCCACCATGATCCTGGCGCGCACGCTCAAGGGCAAGGGCGTCACCTTCACCGAAGGCTTGCCGAACTGGCACGGCAAGGCGCTCAGCGAAGAGCAAATGCACAAGGCGTTTGCGGAACTCGAGGCGCAGATGGTGCCCGAGACCGGCGCGCCACTGACCATCGCCGCCCCGCCGCCGGCGCGACCGGAGGCCGCGCCAGGGAAGATGGCGCCGCCGCAGTTCAAGCTAGGCGATCTGGTCGCCACGCGCGAGGCCTACGGCACCGGTATCGCGAAGCTCGGCGCCGTCGATCCTCGGGTGGTCGCCCTCGACGCCGACGTCAAGAACTCGACGTTCAGCGACAAGTTCGAAGCGGCGCACCCCGACCGCTTCTACCAGTTCTTCATCGCCGAACAGGTGATGGTTGGCGCGGCCATGGGGCTGGCGGCACGCGGTGCCATTCCGTTTCCGTCGACCTTTGCGGCGTTCTTCACCCGCGCCGCGGATTTCATCCGCATGGCGGCGGTCGGCGGCAACAACATCAAGCTGGCCGGGTCGCACGCGGGTGTCTCGATCGGCGAGGACGGGCCGTCGCAGATGGCGCTCGAAGATTTTGCGATGACCACCGCCCAGCCCAACTTCGTCGCGCTCTACCCGAGCGACGCGGTCTGCATGGAGAAGCTGATCGGGGAAGCCGCCGCTCATTACGGTCCGGTCTACATCCGCACCTCGCGTCCCAAGACGCCGGTGATCTACGACAACCAGGAAGAGTTCCCGATCGGCGGCCTCAAGGTTGTTCGCAAGAGCGACCAGGACACCGCCACGGTGATCGGCGCCGGCGTCACGCTGTTCGAAGCGCTCAAGGCCCACGACCAACTGAAGGGCACGGGTGTCTCAATCCGCGTGATCGACCTCTACTCGGTGCAGCCCATTGATGCCGCCTCGCTGATTGAAGCCGGCCAGCAGACTGGCCGCCTGATCACCGTTGAGGATCACTACCTTGCCGGCGGTCTGGGCGACGCGGTGGCGCGCGCCGTCGCGTCGGCGGGGTTGACCGTGACTCGGCTCGCGGTGCCGGAGATTCCGCGCAGCGGCAAGCCCGACGAACTGGTCGATAAGTTCGGCATTTCGGCGCGCCACATCGTCAACGCCGTTCTCGGTAAGTAACGCCAGGAGGGCGGCACTGTCGTGCCGCCAACGGCATCAGGACCATATGCGCCTCATCGTCATCGCCGCCGTCCTTCTTCTTCAAGTTGCCGGTGGCGCGCAGGCGCCGGTTGGCGTCCAGGAGCCCGCGTGGGCGCCCGACGGCCGGCGCATTGCGGTGTCGTACCTCGATCGCATCTGGACCATGACGCCCGAAGGCCGGCAGGGCAAGGCTGTCACCACCAGTGACGCCAGCGCGATTGAGCGCGAGCCGGCCTGGTCGCCCGATGGCAATCGGATCGCCTATGCCGCCGACCGCGGCGATGGCTTCGACATTCTCGTGGTCGCCGTGAAGAACGGTGTTGCGACCGGCGCGCCGGTGGCGGCCACCACCTCGCCGGGAGACGAACGCTGGCCATCGTGGACGCCTGATGGGCGGTTGGTGTTTGCCCACCGTGATGCGCGGCCGTCGGGCCGTTCAGCCGATCCCAGTCTGCAGTGGGACCTCTACATCTCGCGCGCGGTCCAGGGTTCAGAGACCTGGCAGGCACCACAGGCGCTCACCGAATCCGCCGACAGCGAGACCTACCCGCGCGTCTCGCCCGACGGATCCAAGGTCGCGTTCATCTCGGAGCGCGAGTCGGAGGACGATCTCGATCTGTGGTGGATGCCGGTGCCGCCGGCAGCGGTCGCCAGGCCGACGCCGCTCGGCTCGCGTCCCGCCAAGCCGGTGAACGCGTCGGTGCCCAGCGTTGGTACCGATGGCCGGCCGCTGCGCGCCACTCGCATGGCGCGCGTGCGCGGCAACGAAGCTTACCCGTCGTGGGCGCCCGACAACCTGCGCGTGGCGTTCTACGCCGTGCGCGAAGGCATTGGCTCCGTGTGGGTCACCGCCATCGAGCCGCCGCGGCCGGAGGGCACGGAAGACCCGCAGCCGAGAGCCAAGCCGGCGGCGCCGCCACAGTTGGTGTCGCGCAAAGGTGGCGCGCCGGCGTGGTCGCCCGATGGCAAGACGCTGCTGGTGTCGGGCCTGCCCGACCCGCAACCGGTGTATAACGGCAATCCGCTGCGCAGCGAAGTGGAGGCGCCGCCGCTGTTCGCGTTGAACGCCGCGTTCCAGTTGTGGCGCGTCGCCGCACCGCTGCCCGTGCACGAAGACGGTGGCGCGGTCACCGCCGAGATCGCGCCGTCGCCGACGGTCTTTGCGGCACTGTTCGACCGGGTGTGGAACACGCTGCGCACCCTGTATTACTCGGCGCCCGCATCGACACAAAAATGGGCCGGCTTGCGCGACCAGTTGCGTCCGCGCGCCACTGCCGCGAAGACCGAGGCCGAGCTCGAGGCGGTCATCGACGAGATGGTCGCGGCGCAGCCACTGATCAAGCCGGTCATTACCTCGAACGGCGCGATCGTGGTGTCGGGCCATCCGCTGGCATCCGAGGCCGGCCGGCTGGCTTTCGAGAAAGGCGGCAACGTCGTCGACGCGATGATCGCGGTCTCGTTCGCGCTCGGCGTCGTCGAGCCCGAAGCGTCGGGGGTCGGCGGTGATGGCTCGGCCGTGCTTTACCTGAAGGGCATGAAAAAGCCGACGGTGATCGAATACAAGGACATGACGCCGATTCGCGCCACCGCCGACAACCCGCTGCTGATGCAGGACGGGCGGATCGTGGCGGACGGTCCCGCCGCCGCGAACATTCCCGGCGTCGTCGCCGGTCTCGACTACGCATTTCGCACCTACGGCAGCGGCAAGGTGAAGTGGGAAGACCTGGTGGCGCCGGCGATCGCGCTGGCGGACGAGGGCTTCATCCTGGACGAGGGCCTGCCGTCGAGCATTGCCGAGGGCCGTCGATTCCTGGAGAAGTGGCCCGAGGCCGCGAAGATCTACCTGCCTGGCGGCAAGGTGCCGAAGCCTGGCGATCGGTTCTTCAATAAGGACTACGCGGACACGCTGCGATCGATCCAGAAGGGCGGCGCCGACGCGTTCTACCGCGGCGACATTGCGAAGAAGATCGCCGCCGACATGGAAGAGAACGGCGGCATTCTCACCTATGCCGACCTGGCGCAGTACCGTGCCATCGAGCGGACCCCTGTGATGGGCCGTTATCGTGGCCACACGCTCTATGCCGGTGGCCCGCCGGTCTCGACCGGCATCCAGTTGTTCGAGTCGCTGCACGTGCTCGAGAACTACCAGCCGGCGCCGGGCGCGCGCGCATCCACTGACCCCGACTACCTGCACTACCTCGTCGAGTCTTGGAAAGTGCGCGATCCGCTGAGGCGGGTCGCCGATCCTGAACGCTGGCCGGTGGAGTTCGAAGAGCACCTCACCGCGGAACACGCGAAGAAACTGTTCGCAAAGATCGATACCAGGAAGGCATCGCGCTACGAGCGGCAACCGCCGGAAGATGCGCCCACTACGCCCGCGGCGCCGACGCCGCGCATCAGCACCGGCACGACTTCGTTTGCGGTGGCTGACGCGGAAGGCAACATGATCGCGGTCACGCAGACCCTGAGCACCTGGGGCGGGACCTTCTATGTGTCGAAGGGACTCGGTTTCCTCTACAACAACCACCTGCGCTCGAATCGCCTTACCGCCGGCGCCTATGGCAGTCTGGTGCCGTTGATGCGATCGAGCACCGCCAGCGTGCCGACGCTGGTGTTCGAGCAGAGGGCGAACGGCGAAGAAGTGCCGCGCCTGGCCGTTGGTTGCGCCGGTAACGCGTGGATTCCGGTCTCGGTCTACAACATCATCACCGGCGTGATCGACGGCAAGCTCGGCGCGCAGGCGGCCATCGAGGCGCCGCGGTTCCTGCCCGGCCGCGACCCGGCCGACCCTCTGGAGAACGGCGAGCGGATCGAGATCGAGGACCGTTTTCCGCGCCCACTGCTGAACAACCTGATCGACCGCGGCCACCGCTTCCAGCGCATTGGGCGCAAGGGCGAGGTGCGCTACGGTTACGCTGCGGCCATCACGATCGACGTTGCCAATAAGAAGGTCGAAGGCGGCGCCGAACCCCGGCGATCCCATGCCGCGGTGCCATTTGACCGCCGCGCAACCACCACCGCCCAGTAAGCATCAAAGGGACCATGGCACTGATCGAACCCGGCAACAAGGCTCCCGCGTTTTCGCTCCCCGACCAGGCCGGTAAGGCCCACTCGCTGGCCGACTATGCCGGTCAGCCCGTCGTAATCTATTTCTATCCAAAGGACGACACGCCTGGCTGCACCAAGGAGTCGTGCGCGTTTCAGGACAACCTGCCGAAGTTCAAAAAAAGCAAGGCAGCCGTGCTCGGCATGAGCATGCTCGACTCGAAAAGCAAGGCCAAGTTCGCCGCGAAGTTCAGCCTCACGTTCCCGTTGCTGGCCGATGAAGACCACTCCGTCATGGAGAAGTACGGCGTGTGGCAGGAAAAATCGATGTACGGCCGGAAGTACATGGGCGTGGCGCGCACCACTTACCTGATTGGACTCGACGGCAAGGTCGCGAAGCGGTGGGACGGCGTGAAAGTCGACGGCCACGCCGAAGCAGTGCTCGCCGCAGTCCAGCAGCTCTGACCGGCAACCAGAAATCTGTGAAGTCTGCGTCATCTACGGCTCCGGCATCTGTGTTGCGGCTTCACGTGGCCGGCATGGACTGCGCCGATGAAGCGGCGCTGATACGTCGCGCGCTGAACCGTGCCGGCGTCACAGCGCTGAACTTCGACCTCGTCGGCCGGCGCGTCGACGTCACCTACGACCCCGCGATCGTCCCGGCCACCGCCATTCTGGCTGCGGTCGCCAAGACCGGCCTCACCGCGCACAGCCACGACGCCGGCGATGTGGTCGGCGACGATCATCATCACCACGACCATCATCACGACAACGCCAAGTGGTGGGCGGTGGCCAGCCTGGTGGCGTTTGCCGCAGGGTGGATCATCGACGGCCTTAACTCCGAGACCTGGGGAGAGGCGCTGTTCGGCCACGGCGAAGACGGGCACTCTCACCAGCGGGGTGCAGTCGTTGCCTATGCTGTGTCCGCGATCGCCGGCCTTGCGCCGATGATTCCACGCGCAGTCGCATCGCTGCGCTACTTCCGCCTCGACATGCACGTGCTGGTGTGCCTGTCGGCGATTGGCGCCGCCGCCATCGGCCAATGGGCTGAAGCGGCCGCCGTCGCCTTCTTGTTCGCGATCGCGCACTTGATGGAAGCGTGGAGCATCGATCGCGCCCGCCATGCCGTCGCTAACCTCGTTGGCCACGAACCGGGCTGGGGTGACGATCGTGGCCATGAATCGGCCCACGTTGAACGCTGGATCGAGAAGTTCGCCGCCATCTACACGCCGGTCGTCACGTTCGCCGCGCTGGCCGTCGCGATTGCTCCACCGATCGTGGACGGACGCTGGGAAACCTGGTTCTATCGCGGACTGATCTTCCTGGTGCTTGCCTGCCCGTGCGCGCTGGTCATCTCGACCCCCGTCACGGTGGTCGCCGCCCTGACTTCGGCGGCCCGCCGCGGTGTGCTCTTCAAGGGCGGCTCACCGCTCGAACGCGCCGCCCTCGCCTCGGCCCCCACCGCCGAGGCCTTAGCCTCGGCAGGAGTAATAGTTCAGTGCCGGACGACGGCGACGATGCCGCTCGAGAAGGTGGATGTCGTGCTGACCTGTGACCATCCCGAGGATTTCGAGTTCCTGGTCGAGCACGCGCGGCGCGCCGTCAGCGTGATTCGCCAGAACGTCACGCTCGCTCTGGCGACCAAGGCGGCGTTCCTGATTTCCGCGCTGTTCGGTGCCGCGCCACTGTGGCTGGCCGTGCTGGCGGATACCGGCGCCACCGTCGCAGTGACCTTGAACGGGCTTCGCCTCCTTCGCACGACGTCACGGTAACGCCGCCGCCGGCACCACCGCCGTGCCATTGTGCGCAAGTGCCGCGACGGCGCAAGACGGGACTATCATGTGGCGGCTGGCAGCGCCTTCCAGCACACAGGAGCCATCGACAAGATGTCACGCCTCACTATTTCCCTTTGCCTGTTGGTACTGGCCGCAGCGAGCTGCGCTCGTGATCCCGAGCGTGCGGTTGCTTCGACACCCACCGGCCCCACCTCGCTCGCCGGCGCCGCCGGTGAACCGCCGGGTCCCAGCGGTGTGTCGGGTCCGGCCGCCGTGTCGTTTCCGGCGCGCAACGAAACGTTCGAGTTCCGCGGCCAGCTTGAAACCAAGTATCAGACCGGCCTGAATCGTAGCGCCTCGTCCAGTGCTGTCGATCGCGAAGGCGAAGTGGTCTGGCTGGGAGAGTATGTCCGCTATCGCGTCAACGGATGCGACCATGGCACTGCCGTGCAACGGGTGATCGGCCAGATTGACGGTGGCGCTCCGGGTGCGGCGTGCGGCGCAGAACCGTCTGGTGCGATCGCGTTTCCCCCGCGAAGCGACGTGCTGGCGTTCCGGCAATCGCTCGAGGCCCGCTACCTGCAGATGAACCGCGGACCGACGCTGTCGTTCGCCGATGCCGAGGGCGCGGCGATCTGGACCGCCGAGTATTTGCGCTACCGCGCCAACAGCTGCGATCACGCGACGGCGATCCAGAAAGTGTTCTCCCAGATCGATGGCGGCGCCGTGCCGGCGACGTGCGTCCCCGCGTTTGAGGCCTGCTCCTACCGGTTCTCGTTGATCGGCCAGGATGTGCCGGCGGCAGGCGGCGACTTCTTCGTCGACATTCATAAGCTGGCCGGTACTGGCACCTGCCCGTGGACCGTGACCAACCTGGCGTCGTTCGTGAGTCAACTCACGCCCACGACCGGTGAGGGCTTCGGCCGGGTCGGCTTCCGGGTGGCGCGGAATGACAGCGCCCGCCGCACGGGCAACCTCCGGTTTAGTTTCGAGGGTGGCAGCATCAGCCACGAAGTGGCGCAAGCGTCCTCGCCGCACACTGTGTTATTCACCATGGTCGACGGCGCCAGGTCCAGCGGTGCGACCACTCAGTGCGAGATTCGCGGCACCGCCACGCCGTGCACCTTTACCGCAAACGCCGACTTGCCCGGGACCCTGACCTACAGTTGGCGGCTGGTCTACTCTTACGGGATCGACAAGACCATTACCGAAAGCGGCAGCTCGAACTCGTTCATTCTCACGGAAGGGTGCGGCGGCGCCAATTCAACCACCGACGGCTTCGACGTCGACCTGTCGATGACGCTGACCGTCCGCGACGACCGAGGCAATGAGGCCATCGTACGATCTGGAGAGGGAACACAGCCGGCTCTTCGGCTGAAAGTGTTCAAGTGCTAGCGCTAAAGTAAGCCGGCTCAGCACTGGGAATATTCATTCCGCGGCGTTCCTGCCGGGCGTGTATCCTGACTCGTATGAGTTGGCTGGCATGGCTCGGCATCGCCGTCTTGATTACCGCAATTGCTGCCGTCACTGGCATCAAGCCAGGCGGCACCCGCCACGTTGCCGGCACGCGGCTGATGAGCGTCGCTCGAGTCGCGCTGATCATCATCGTCATCATCGTCGCCTATCTCGCATTCGGCGCACGCTAACGATAGTGGGTGTGCCCACCCGTTCACGCACTCCAGGAGGACGAAAATGGCGGTCCAGAAAAACGTCGGTCTGTTACTTCTCGCGGTGTGGTTGATCCTGTACGGCCTGACCGGCCTGGTGTCGTTTGTGCTGCCTGGTCCGGTCATGGCGGTGCTCGCGTTGCTGGCCGGCGTCTTGATTCTCGTCGGCCGGTAGCTGCCCGCCGTCCCGGCTAGGGCGTCGCGCGAATCACCACAACCGTCAGGTCATCGTCGGCTGCGATCCCGCCGGCGAACCGGTCGTTGTCGGCAAGCAGGGCGTCGACCGCGTGTTGGGCCGGGATTCCCCGCATCCGCGCTGCTGCCGCCAGTAATCCGCCCACGCCGTAGTCGTTGTCTCCCTGTCGTCGCTCGGTCACGCCGTCGGTGACGAGAATCAGCGCCGCGCCCTTCGGCAGCGAGCGGCGAAGTATTTCGCGCGGCATGCCAGGCAGCAGGCCCATCGGCGGTCCAGTGGCTGCGATCTCGACCGGATCCCCAGACGATTCGACATAGACGAACGGCACGTGTCCCGCGCTGAGGTAGTCGAACGTTCCCGTGGCGGCGTCCAGGAAGATCAGGACGGCGGTCACGTAGCGTCCGTTTGCCCGGTCGAGCAAGTGCTGTTCGATGCGCGCCGCAATGTCAGCGAGTCCGCTACCCATCTCCCCGAGCAACCTGAATTGCGCCTGGACGCCGGACATGACCAGCGCCGCCGCGATGCCCTTGCCCGAAACATCACCCACCAGCAGCGCGACGCGGCCGTCAGGGAGCGTGAACGCATCCACGCAGTCACCGCCGATCTCGCGCGACATCCGGTAACTCATCGCAAACTCACAGCCGGCGAGCTCGGGCAGCGCGGTTGGCAGCAGGGACCGCTGGACCGCCGCGGCGGCACGAAGATCGCGTTGCAACTCCTTGCGCTGCGCCATCTCGCGGCCAATCAACCCGTTGACGATTACCGACATGCCGCCGAGCAGCACTGCTGCTCCCGACATCAGCCAGGGCGTGACTGCCCCCGTGGTTGCGAGCGCGAGGATCGTGATCAAGATCAGGCCCGCGAGTGCCGATGCCGCGCCGGTCCATCGGGCGGCCTGCGCACCAGCCAGCGCGCGCGCAAGCGGTCGCGAGGTCATCAACGAGCCAGCCGCAACTCGTTGGCTTGCGTGTCGTCGCTGTCGACCAGGTCGGGCTCGGTCCACGCGATGAGCGCGCTCGGAAGGGTCATCGACACCAGCAGGTAGCCCCAGACGATAGCCTGGTATTCGTCGAACGTCTGCGGGACCCAGAACCACTGCCGCTCGTTGGTGCGCGCGATGCCCTCGTAGACGACCCACAGGCCGAAGACCGACGAAAGAATCTGGTAGGCGCGATAGAACGCGCGATCGCGAACCTGGAGCTGGCGCTCGTCGACCAGTTGCTCTTTCCGGCCCGCCCCTTCCGTCGCGTACGGCAGTGCCAGTTGCGATAGCGCCCAGAACGCTGACATCAACGCCAATCCAGACGGTAGCAGGCCGGCGGCGAAGACCAGCCCGACGCCCGACCTCGCCGCCAGCGCAAAGCAGGCGACCAGCATCGCGTACGAGGCGTACAAAACGACGACCAGGCCACGTCGCCTCGAGCGCCGGTCGATCGGGATTCCGAGCAGCTGTGTCTGCATGTCACTTCTCCTTTGTTCGCGCCGACGATGAGTAGAGTTGTTCGCTCAGGGGGGACAACGGCGTGCGCGAGAAGATGGCCTCGATCGGAAGTCCGAAGAACTCGCTGATCCGCATGGCGAGGTCCAGGCTGGGGTTGAACTCCCCTCGTTCGAGATAGCCGACCGTCTGGTAATTGATCGCCAACGCCACGGCGAGGTCCTGACGCGTGAGCCTTCTCTCGGCTCTCAAAACTGACAATCTGTTATGTAGCTTTGCCGCCACATTCTGTGTCATGTATGGACTTTATAGTTGTATCAATACAACAGTCAATAGTGTTCGTATAACTTTATTTCTGTCGCGATAGTGACGCCATCGCCACCCTCCGGGCGACTCGTGACGGCTATTCTTGGGCCCATGAAGCGGAGCGTTGGTCTGGCCTCCTTGATGCTCGTCTTGGCGTCGGCCGTGGAAGCCCGCCAGGCCAAACCCACCCTTGACGCCCTGGCGTGGATGGCTGGGGCCTGGAGCGGGACCTCGCGCGGCATCGACATGGAAGAGCTGTGGACGGTGCCGAAGGGAAACTCGATGATCGGCATGCATCGCGATGTCGGCAAGGGCCGCACGCTGGGCTTCGAGTTCCTGCGAATCGAACAGCAAGCCGACGCCATCGTCTACCTGTCGATGCCCAATGGCCGATCGCCGGCGACCCCATTTCCCCTGAAGGAAGTGAGCGTCATGCGCGTGGTGTTCGAAAACCCCACCCACGATTTTCCGCAGCGGATTATCTATTGGAAGGAAGGCGCCGACCTGCGCGCCCGGATCGAGGGCATGCAGGACGGCAAGGAAGCGAGTATGGAGTGGCGGTGGGGTCCCGCCACTCCCAAGCCCTAGCCCCGGCGCGGCTTTCTCGGCTGCGCCTGGCGCGCCGCCTGCAGCTCCTTGAGCTTTGCCAGCTGCTCCGAGTTCAGCACCTGCAGCGTCTGTGCGCGCACTTTTGCGCCCAGGATTGCCGCGTCGGCTTCGGCGTTCGCCGCCTCCACGCTCTTGGCGCGGATCGCGGATTCATCAATCGAGTCGGCCTCGAGCAGCTGGCGCAGCGCCTCGCGTGCTGCGCCGATTTTTTCACCGGCCGCCTTGAACTCGGCCTGGTGAGAATTCATGATCGACTTGACCTGCGCTTTCTGATCGTCGCTCAGGTCAAGCTCGCGGAAGCCGGGCCCAGGGCCCATGCCCATGGGACCCATCGGTCCGCCCGGTCCACGCATTCCGCCCATGCCTGGTCCAGGACCTCGGCGCGGCAGCTGGCCGTCCTGTGCTATCACGAGCGCCGAGCCCGCCGCGAGAACGACTGCGACGAACCCTGCGGCGAGCGCAGTCTTGAGTGTAGTGGTCATGTGGTACCTGTCTCCTTCTAACCTACCGTTCGAGCAATCGGCGTTAATCCGTGTCTAATCGGTGGCCTAGTCTATGAGACGGAATTATCGTGGCAGCGTCGTGGCCGGCGTGTGAGAAAACTGTGGCAGGCCCGTTCAGGCCCCAGGCCCCGTCCATGGCCGCCTGAACTGTGGAACACTTCTAGGCGATGGCACGCGTGCTGGTTATCGAAGACGACATTCACATCCGCGACTTGATCGTCCTGCACCTCGGACTTGAGGGACTGGAAATCGAGGCGGTGGGCGATGGCCTTGAGGGACTCGCGCGCGTGGGATCGCAACCATTCGACTTGATCGTGCTCGACCTGATGTTGCCCGGAACGGACGGGGTGTCGATTTGCCGCTCGATCCGGCGGGAGGGTCCGAACCAGGATGTGCCGATCATGATGCTCACCGCTCGCCGGGAAGAAAGCGACAAGGTGCTGGGGCTCGAGAGCGGCGCAGACGACTACCTGGCGAAGCCGTTCGGCATTCGCGAATTGGTGGCGCGCGTCCGCGCGTTGTTGCGGCGGCCGCGCCGATCGCAGTTGCAGGCGGAGGCCGCGCCGGCTGGCGAGCGGCCGATGGAGATTCACGGATTGCACATTGACCCGGCGCGACGCCGCGTGCGCGTCCGTGGTGAAGACGTGGACCTCACGGCGCAGGAGTTCCGACTGCTGTTCGTGCTGGCCACACATCCCGGCATTGTCTTCAGCCGCGAAGCGCTGCTCACGCGCGTGTGGCCTGACCACACCTACGTCACCGAGCGCAGCGTCGACTCGCTGGTCAAGCGATTACGCCGGCGGGTCGAGAACGATCCGGCCAACCCCGCCATCATCCTCACGGTGTGGGGTAGCGGCTATAAGTGTGCCGATGTCTAGGGCCGGCCGGCCGTTTGGGCGCAGCCTCTACTGGCGCATTGGCCTCGGCCTCATCCTGTTCCTCGCCATCACGCTCGCCTTGCAGGTCGGGTTGTTCATCTGGGTGGCCGGCGAAACCGAGGGCGGCATGCCCGAGCGCATGGGCCGTGATTTCGCAGAGTTGGTGGCCTCGGACTTCGAGTCGGCGCTCGCCCGTGATCCGGCCCTCGACCTTGAGGCTTACGCCAGGCAGCGCATCAGCGAACTTCATCGGCCCGCCGTGATCCTGTTCGCCGATGGCCGGACGGTGGCGCCGCCGGGTGTCGCGGTGCCCGGCGGTATGCGCATGCCGGGTCCGTTCAAGCGGCGTGGCGGGCCCGGGGGCGGTCCGGGTAATGAGCGCGCCGGTGAGAGAGGTAGCCCTGACCGCGATCGCCGGCCACCGCCTGGCGCCGACGGCCCGCCGCCAGGAGCGATGCCGCGGATGCCGTTCGGCGGTCCTCGGCGAGGTCCGGTGATGGCGCCGATCGAATACCACGGCGATGTGGTGGCGGTGGTCTGGGTGCCGCCGCTGACCGGTCTCCGCCGGGTTGCCGACGAGATTGGCACTCCACTCGCGATCGGCGCGTTCCTGCTCCTGATTGGCGGAACGGCGTTGGCCGCCCTGGTGATCTTCCGTCCGGCCCAGGCGCGCCTGCGCGCGCTCGAAGATGCCGCGCGCCGCTTCGGCGAGGGCGATCTGTCGGCGCGGGCGCCGGCCATTGGCGGCGACGAAGTCTCGGCCGTGGCCGAGGCCTTCAATCGCATGGCTGCGGACCTGGCTGCCCGCCAGGCGCAACTGCTGGAGGCCGATCGCGCCCGCCGCCAACTGCTCGCCGACGTATCGCACGAGTTGATGACGCCCCTGACGGCGATCCGCGGCTACGCCGAGACGTTGGGACTGCCGCAGTTCATGCCGCAGACCAAGGAAGGCGTGCGGGCCGTGAAAGTGATCCAGGGGGAAGGCGAGCGCATCGAGCGGCTGGTCGGCGACCTGCTGGATCTCGCGCGCTTCGAGGCCGGCGGCATCTCGCTGGCGCAGGAATCGGTGGATGTCGACGAGCTGTTCGAGCGCGTCTCAGAGCGTCATGCCAAGACCGCACAGGACAAGCAGGTCGAGATCGTGATCGAGCCACACGATGAGGACCTGCGGCTGGTGGGCGACCCCATGCGCATTGAGCAGGCGCTCCAGAACCTGGCTGCCAACGCCCTGAAGCACACGCCGCCCGGAGGCGTGATTCGCCTGGGCGCCAGGCGCGACGCCGACCGCGTCACGCTCGCGGTCAGCGACAGCGGCATCGGCATTCCAGCCGAGCACTTGCCGCACGTGTTCGATCGTTTCTACAAGGCCGACCGCTCGCGGTCGCAGTCGGGCTCGGGTTTGGGATTGTCGATTGTCAAGGCGATCATCGAGCGCCACGGCGGCACGGTGCGGGCCCGCAGCACGCCCAACGTCGAAACCGTATTTGAAGTCTCGTTGCCCTTACGAAATAAGTAAGTCAGCGCGGAAAGTGAAGCAGGTTCACTTTCCGCGGCGAAGCAGGATCGAGAACACGCCCTGCAGCAGGTCGGTGTGGTCCGCCAGCAGTTCGAACAACGCATCGCGTTCCAGGCGGAGCACCGTTGCCCGCGCGGTGACCGTCAACCCCGCGTCAAGGGGCGAGCCGCCGAGCGTTTCGTAGAGTCCGATCACGTCACCGGGGGTGGCCATCTCGACCTGGCCATCGGCCTCGACGTTGATCGACCCACTCAGCACGATCAGGATCGCGGCTTCGCCACCGCGCCTGATCGGTTCGCTGTTGGTTTCGAGCGTCACCGGCCGCGCAATCGCCGACAGCCGCCACAGTTGGGCGGCGGTCGCGTGTGCCAGCAGCGGGCTCGATTGCAGCAGCAACAGGCGATCGACTGGCTGCACGTCGGTGGTGATGCGCGCCCTTAGGTCAGGGGCCACCTGGCCCTGGATCAGCGTGTGGCCGATGCCGAGCCGGTTCGACTGAATCAGCAGGCGGAACAGGCCTTCGGCCAACTCGACGTTCTCAGACAGCAGGGCCAGGAACTCGTCGTTGGTCAGCACCAGTGTGACCACGCGACCGGCTGAGGTCACGGTGCTCGCCATCGGCGAGCCCTCGAGTACTTCCTCGAAGGCGAGCGCGGCCGGCGCGGCGATCTCGGTGACGCGCTGTGCGGTGGCCGACCGGACGGTGCCGTCGAGCAGGAACTGTACCGTGCGCGGCATGGCGCCGCGTTCGTAGAGCGGGCGGCCGCCTTCGTGACGGACCTGGCGTCCCAACCGCGCGAGGCGGAACAGCTCGTTGACCTGGGTGTACTCGAACAGCTCGAGCTTCCGCAGGCGATCGGCCAGTTCCACCGACGGCAGCGGCTCCTGCCACAACGCGTTACGCTTGTCGGGCGGCATGCGATGCGCCGCCAGTGCCCACGACGCCGCTTCGAAGACGTGCTGATCCTTGACGTCGCGGTTGGCGAGAATGTGTTCGAGGTCGTCGGCCACCGACCACATGGCACGCGCCTCGACCATCAGCACCGCCGCGGCGGCGATCGACTCGTCATCGTCGTGCAGCAATTGCGCAACCGTGTCTTCGACATCGCGCAGGCGCGTGCGATAGAGCGAGTTGCCCTTGCGGATGCGCTCGTCTGGCGGCATGTCCTCGACCAGGATCATCACGCGCTTGCGCACCTCACCGCTCAGCAGGTTATCCAGGTACTCGATGCCGCGGGCGCGAACTTTGAAGTCGGCATCACTCAGCGAGTGGCGCACGGCGGCGATGTCCGATGGCGTGTTGATCAGGCCCAGCAGTTGAAACGTCCGGCCGACCCGGCGACTGTGCTTCTCGGTCAGCGAGCGTGCCAGCAGCGATCCGGAGTCGAGCCCGCCCGCCACGAACAGGTTGTGGTACAGCGTCAGCGCGCTGAAGGCGCGTCCGGCCTCCGCATTGACGTGGCGCGTCACGATCTCGGCATCGATCGGGATATCGGGGTGGCTCTTGCGGATGCGTTCGAGCGCAGACACCGCCTTGAACTTCAGGAAGCCGTCAGGGTCTTCGAGCGCCGCCAGCAACGCGCTGACCGATGATGGGAACGGCAGCAGGCCGAGCGTTGAGGGCACGTGGCGACGGACCCAGACATTTTCCTCGCGGTCCATCATGAAGTAGGCGAGCGGCGCGACTACCGGTTCGCCGTAGCCGACCAGCACCTGCCGGGCCGCCGCCTTCAGCCGCCGACTTCGCAGCAGCGACACCAGCGGGGCGACGAACAGGAAGTCGGTGGCGCCCAGTTTGCCGGCGCTTTCGATGGCGGCCTGCGCCACTTCCACATTCGCGTCGTACATCAGCGGCACTAGCAACGGCCGGAAGCTTGGCCGCGACACCTCGCCGAGCGCGCGCGCGGTCAACAGCCGCCACTGCGTAGCTTGTTCGCGGGTATCGCTCGAGAATTTTCGCAGCCGCTCTTCCGCGGCGGTGATGTCCTCGTGGTGGGTGGTCGAGGCGAGCGCGGCGGCGGCGATAATCGAGAGTGCCTGGTCCTTGCCGTGCAGGAACGGCCGCATCACGTCGGCGGCGGCTTCGCCGCGAAGTGCCGCGAGCGCGCCGACCGCCGCGATGCGAACCGCGGCATCGCCATCTTTCAAGGCGCGCTCCACCCGCGGCAGCCAGCGGTCGGCGTCAGTGCCGACCGACTCGGCCACTTTCAGCACCCGCGCGCGGATCTCCGCCGATTCGTGCGCGAGCAACAGCGGCGTGACCAGGTGCCGCTTGTCCATGGCGTCAAGCAGATCGATGGCGTACAGCACACGGCGCGGTTCCGGGTGCGACAGTTCGCTGACCAGGGTCTCGATCGACTGCGGTCCGAGCGAGGTCGAGCGCCAGTCCGCGGGCGCCACATCCTGCTGCTCAATGCTGCGCCGGAAGGTCCGCAAATACTCGCGGCGCGCCAGCATCGCCGTCGCCACCCACAGCCCGACCATGGTCAGGCTGGCGTAACTCAACTTCTGCCAGTCCCAGCCGAAGCCCCAGTCCTTGATCAGGACCAGGATCAGCAGGGCGCCCATGCCCTTGGCCAGCCGATCCATGGTGACGTCGATGAACGGCTTGGCGCGATACTTCAATTCCGCCGGCAGTGGCACGAACAGCACTTCGCGCGAGGTCTTGTCCACCGTGTAGCGCAGCGAGGTGTCGAGCATGCGCGCCAGGCTCGGCGCCCATAGCGCGCGGTTGAACAGCATGACCACGGCCGTCGTGCCGAGGCTGACTGGCAGAATCATCAGTGCGAAGCCGATGCCGAGCACCCGGTGAATCCGGCTGGTCAGGCCGACCTGAATCACGAAGCCGATCAACGAGAGATAGATTGTGATCTGCGCCAGGAACGCCGCAATCGCCTCCGAGTTGGTTGCGCCCTTCGCCTCGGCGGCCGCCATGTTGAACTGCTGTTCGATGATCGCCGCGCCGACCGCTCCAAACGCGATCACCAGCGAGATCACTTGCAGGTGCCTGGACGATCGCAGCAACGCGATGGCCTCGCCGCCGCCCACACCGGCTTCCTCGCCCGTGCTGGAGGCGTCGCGGGTGCCCGCCGATTGTTCCCGCTTCAGGACGAACATGACGATGCCGAGGCACGCCACCATCACCACCGCCGCGACCAGCAGCATGTTGCGTGCGCCGATCGATTCGACGAAGAACGCGGTGATTGCGGCGCCCATCGCGCTGCCCAGGCTGACGCCGCCGCCGATGAATCCAAACAGCCGCTTGGCTTGCCGCGGATCGTAGACGTCGTTGGCCAGCGTCCAGAACTGGCTGACCAGCAGGATCGAGAGAATCAGCCCGAACACGTAGAGCGCCACCGCGATCCAGCCCTTGCCGATCGGGGTGAAAAAGAACATGACCCACAACAGCACGAGCAGCCCGGCCATGCCGGCCTGGGTGACCGGAATGGTCCAGCGGCGCGGCACCAGCGCCATCAGCCGGGTGTATCCCTGCATGGTGAGGCCGATCACGATGCCGGCGCCGAACTGCACCCACGGCAGGTTGTCGGCGCCCTGGGTCGAGATGAACTCCGACCGCGTAATCGGTTTGACGATGTTGTAACTGGCCATCGCCAGGAACGCGTACAGGAACATCAGCAGCGCGGTCGCTGATTCGCCATCGCGCAGTTGCACGATGGGGCTGAGAATGCGGGAGAGCAGGGGAGGCCGTGCGATGACCAAATCTTATCCTAAGGTAAACTCCCGCAGCGCCTGATGCTGAGTCTTGCTGAACGTCTGCTGGGCCTGAGTGGCCGCGAACTGCGGCGGGCGTTCCCGCTGTTTGCCTACCTGTTTCTGACCATGGCGAGCAGCGTGGCGAGCAAGGCGGCTCGCGACGCGTTGTTCCTGGATCGTTACCGCGCCATCGACCTGCCGTACGTCGACATTGCCATCGCGGTGCTGGTGGGCATTGCCGCGAGCATTTATCTCTGGATCGGCCACCGCACCAACCTGCGCAACCTCCTGGTCGGCAGCATCCTGTTCTTCGCCGCCAACGCCCTCGTGTTCTGGACCTGGGCGGCCGTGTCGGTGGTCGAGTCGGGCGCCCTGTTCATTGCCATCTATATCTGGGTCGGTGTGTTCTCGGTGCTGGCGCCGTCGCAGGTGTGGACGCTCGCCAACTACGTGATGACCACCCGCGAGGCCAAGCGGTCGTTCGGCTTCATTGGCAGCGGCGCGATTCTCGGCTGGATCGTCGGCGGGCTGGCCACCCGCACCGCCGTCTCTCGCTACGGCACCGAGAGCATGCTCGCGCTGGTCGCCCTCTCGCTGCTGGTCTGCGCGCTCCTGGTCGTGGTGATTTGGCGCAACCGCCCCGATTACGTCGGCAACGACATGCCCGCGACCGGCACCGATCGTGACTCAGGCAGCTTGTTTGGCAGCCTGTCGCTGGTGCGCCAGTCACCCTACCTGCGCGCCATTGCCGCGCTGGTGCTGATCTCCGCCCTCACCACTACCGTCGCTGGTTGGCAGTTCAAGGCCATTGCCAAGGCAGCTATTCCAGATACTGACCAACTCGCCATGTTCTTCGGCACGTTCAACATGATTGCCGGCCTCATGTCCCTGTTCCTGCAGTTGCTGCTGACCGGGCGCGTGCTGCGCACGGCCGGCGTTGGCGCGGCGCTGTTCATTGTTCCCACCGCGATGTTGATGGGCTCCCTGGGCGTTTTCGTGCTGGGCACGCTCGTCGCGGCCGCCGCCCTCAAGGCCAGCGACCAGGTCTTGCGCTATTCGATCGACAAGGCCACCACCGAATTGCTCTACCTGCCCGTCCAGGCCGCCCACACCTTCCGCGTCAAGTCGTTCATCGACACGGTGGTCTACCGCCTTGGCGACGCCGGCGGCGGCCTGGTGGTGCTGTTGTTCGCGGCAGTGCTGAACTGGTCGGCAGTCGATCTGTCGCGTGTCAGCGTCGTGCTGATCGGCGCCTGGCTGGTGGCGGCCTTCGTCGCGCGCCGGCAGTATGTCGAGAACCTGCGCGAGAGCATCCACCAGCATCGAGTGGATTACGAGCGCGCCTCGATGCCGGTGATGGATCGTGACACCACCGCCGTGATCTCGTCGCGGCTCAAGGGCACGACCCGGGAGATCGCCTACGCGCTCAGCCTGTTCGAGATGGCGCACGATCGCAAGGTGCATCCTGCCGTGCGCGGCTTGCTGCGCCACGAGCAACCCGAGATCCGCCGCCAGGCGGTGTCGCTGCTGACGCGCGCCGGCGATCTCACGGTCAAGGCCGAGGTCGAGCAGCTGCTGCGGGATCCGAGTCTCGAGGTCCGCACCGAGGCGCTGCTCTATCTCACTACGTTCGATCAGACCGACCCGCTCGAGCGCATCGAGGCGCTGGGCGACTTCGAGGATTTCTCGATCCGCGCCGCGCTGGTCGCCTTCCTCGCTCGCCCGGGTGCCACGCAGAACGTCGAAGCCTCGCGGTTGATGCTGGGCAAGATGGCCGAGGAAGACGGCGATCAGGGCCAGCGCACCCGCCTCGAGGCGGCGCGGCTGATTGCCACCTTGCCCGACCTGTTCGAGCGCGAGCTGCACACGCTGCTGGACGATGACGATGTCGAGGTCGCCCGCGCGGCGATCGTCGCCGTGGGCAAGCTGAAGAAGCGCACGATGATTGGCCCCCTGATCGAGCGGCTGGCCGACCCGTCCCTGACCGAGGCGGCCACGCTGGCGCTGGCGGAATTTGGTGACCGCATTGTCGGCACCCTGCGCGACTACCTGACCGACGAGGAAATGGCCACCGACGTGCGGCGGGAGATCCCGAAGGTGCTGCAGGCGATTGGCTCACGCTCGGCGCAGACGGTGCTGACCGAAAGCGTGCTCGACCGCGATGTCATCCTGAGGTACCACACGATTACCGCGCTCAATAAGCTCGGCCAGCAGCATCCGGAGCGTTCCACCGATCGCAAGTTGATCGAGTCGGTGCTGGCGGCCGAAATCATGGGGCACTACCGCTCCTACCAGGTGCTCGGCACCCTCGGCGCGTCGCTCGAAGATGATGCCAACCCGATCGCGCACGGGTTGAAGGAATCGATCGAGAAAGAGGCCGAGCGCATCTTCCGGTTGTTGAAGATCCTGTATCCCCAGTACGACATGCATAGCGCCTACGTCGGGCTGCAGTCCAACGATCCGGTCGTGCACGACAACGCAGTGGAGTTCCTGGACTCGGTGCTGCCGCCGGAAGTGCGCGCGGTGGTGATCCCGCTGTTCGACCGCGAGGTGCCGGTCTCGGAGCGCATCGAGTCGGCCAACCGCATGCTCGGCGCCGCGCTCGGCGATCGCGAGGAAGCGATCGAGGTGATGGCGCTCAGCCAGGATCCATGGCTTCGCTCCTGCGCGGCCTATGCGATGGGAGAAATGCGACTGACGCGGTTTGCCGCGCAGCTGGATGAGTGGGCGAAGGACAGCGAGCCGCTGCTCCGCGCCACCGCCATCGACGCGCGTGAGAAGTTGCGGCATGCCGCCGCGGCCGCCGCCGGCGTCGACGCGCTCTAAGGTCCGATCGCCTCGGCCGCCGGAGAATCCGGCCACCTCGGGACCGGTCGCGCGACGTAACCTGCATGCGCCAAACGGCCCTGGAACAGCGTCGTCTGGGACGCCGCGAACTGCAGGCGGACGATCACTCTCAGTACGATGAATAGTTGACCGATGGCGAACGCCAGCGTGTTGGACGCGGCGCCAGGTGCGGCGAGGTAATAGAGGGCCAGCACGGCCAGGAAGGCCACGGTGTTAAGGGCGTACAGGCCAATGGTCGCGCCGAGGTTGCGGCGGACAAATCGCCCCCCCGCCCAGAGCGCGCCGATCATGCTGCGCCGGTCTTCGACCACTGCCCGCACCTTGGCATAGTCGAACAACAGGTTAGCGAACAGGACCAGCGTTGCGAACGCGGCGTAGAGGGCCAGGCGATAGAAGAACGCAGTCCGTTCCACCGTCAGGTCCTCCAGCAAGCGGCCATACACAGTGCCGAACAACCAGCCGTGAACCGTCACGAAGAGGAGCGCATAAATCGCGACGGTCACCACGCTGAGCCTGAGGAAGCGCAAGAAATAAACGCCACACGCCGAGAAAAACGCGCCGGCGCCAATGGCGCGGTCGCGCGCCAGGCGATCGAGCACGCCACCACTCAAGAAAGTGGAGACGATCAGCTGGGCGGCGACCACCCACACAACTGGCGAGGGCGGGCCACTCGCATCGGCAACGCCGCTGATGTTCTGCAGCACGGCGGCAAAGCCGAGAATCGCCGGCACGAACGTCTTGCCCACGCCCGTTGACTGAGCGAGAAACTCGTTCCACCAGTCGTAGTTCATGCCGGCGGCGGCTGATTGCGCCGCCATGCTGTCGCCGAGGTGTTCGCCGATCAGCCCGTGCAGGGCCAGCGACAGTGGCAGTGCCAGCACCAGGGTGGACAGCCACAGGCCGATCACCAGCCACGGCGCCCGCTTCACCCGCATCACGCCGTCAACGAACGCAGCGCCAATACTCATACGAAGAACGCGTAGGTCATCATCAAGTCCTGCAGCCACACCATCCACCGCACCGACCACTTGGTGGCAGCGATCTCGGCGTGGGTATCCATCACGCGACTGTTGTTCGTGTAGCTGGTGTCGAGCAGCAGCACCCGATCGGGATCAACCTGCGCCGACACCGCCTTGACCGGCCGATCGAAGGTGAACGCCTGCCAGCGCGCCAGGCCATCCCACGACTCGCGAACCTGCTCGCCGTTGCTGAAGGTGACCAGCACATCCACCGGGAACACGCCGGCCTCGAGCCTGCGCACCACCACCGTCGTGCGGAACCTGTCGCTGGCGGTCTTCTCCTCGAACTCCAGCTTCGTGCCGGTCAGCCCTCTCGATGACAGCGCCGAGCTGTCGAAGCGCTCGATCGCGTAGTCGAACTTGTTTGAGCTGCGATAAGCCTGGTCGAAGAACCACGCGTGCGGCGTGCCCGTGACCTCTTCCACTACCGCGAAGAAGTCGTCCGGCTGCGGATGCTTGAACTGCCAGCGGATGAAGAACGTCGACAACACTTTCTGCATCACCTCCCACGTGTGCCTTCGTTCCAGTGTGTGCAGCATGAGCGCGGTCTTGTGGTACGACTGCGCCTGGTGCGTGGCCGGCCACAGTTGGAACGTTGGTGTCGACAGCGCGTCGCGATCGCCCATTTGGCGATAGCTGTTCATCCAGTTGGTGTCGGTGTCGCGCTGCAGGGGAATATCGCTGAACTGCCAGGGAATAAAGTCGCCAAAGAACCGCTCGACGTAATAGTTCGGCTGCAGCGCCTCGGCTTGCACGCGCGAGTCCGAATACTCGTTGAGGCCCTCGTCTAGCCAGCCCCGCTCAGTTTCGTTGCTGGCGATCATGCCGTACCACCACTGGTGTCCGGCCTCGTGCAGCACGACGTACTCGGGATCGTTGCTGCCGCGCGGCGACAGCCAGCGTGTGCCGCCGGTGAAGATGGTCGGATACTCCATGCCGCCGGAATCACTCTGGAACGCGGGATCGACGATGGTGAGGTGTCCGTACGGATAGGCGCCGTACCACTCGCCGTAGTAGCGCAGGGCCGCCGCGGTGCCGGTGAAATGGCGATCGGCGAGGCCGTCATGCTCTGGCTGCAGCAGCAGCCGCATTTCGACCGGCGGTAACCCCCCGTGTTCGAATCGCTGCTTCTTCTCGATGAAGTCCGGGCTGGTCGTCCAGGCGAAGTCGTGCACATCATCCTGCACGTAGCGATGCGTGGTCTTGCCGTTACCGGCATCAGTCCGTGCCTGCTCGCGGCCCGTGGCGCCCAGCAGCCAGCCAGACGGAACGGTCATGCGCACGTCGTAGCGGCCGAAGTCTGAATAGAACTCGGAGTTGGCAAAAAACTGGTGGGCCGTCCAGCCGCCGGCTGCGAACACGCCAAGCTTCGGGAACCACTGCGAGACGAAGAAATAGTTGCCGATCGCGCCGGTGCGGTCGAAGTTCCGCGGGAACTTTCCGGCCCAGGTAATCCGCAGCCGCAAGCTGCCTCCCGGACGCACCGGTGACGGCAGTTGCGCGGATGCGAGCGAACGGTCGTCGACGTTCTGATCGTCCGGTGAGATGTAGCGCAAGACCGGCTTCAAGTCCGCCATCACGCTGCCAGCGTCGTTGATGACTGCAATACTCGCGACCTCGGTGTAGCCAAAGTCGCTGTCGGGCGCCTCGCCGAACGGGTCGTCTCCCACCAGCTTGCGTTGTTTCAGCCAGGTCGAGTTGGTGTGGCGGAAGGCGTTCCAATAGAGATGAATGCGGATGGAATTCGCGGCCACCGTGCCGATGTTCCGCCAGGTGATTACCTCGCTCCCGGTCAGCGTCCTGGTCGAGGGATCGAGAGCTACATCGATGTCGTAATTGGCATTCCGCGGGGACAGGGGGGGCCACTCCTGCGAGAAGGTGGGCTCAACGAGGACGCCGGCTAGCAAGGCGAGGCATCCGAGTCGGCAGAGTCCTTTTCTGTCCGTCACCAAGGCCATCGTAACCCGGTATAATCCGAAGTTCCTATGGCGATTCGAGTGTTGTTCTACGGTCTAGGCCCGATTGGCGCTGCGGTAGCGCGCCAGGTGGCCTCACGCAAGGGTTTCCAGATTGTCGGCGCGGTTGATATTGACCGCGCGAAGATCGGCCTCGACCTCGGTCAGGTGATCGGTCTCGACAAGAAGCTGCGCATTCGCGTCACCAACGACGCGCTCGGCGCCATCAAGGCCGGCAAGCCCGACGTGGCCGTCCTGTGCACGAGTTCATCACTCAAAAAGGTGATGCCGCAGATCGAGCAGGTGCTCGGCAAGAAGGTGGCGATTGTCTCAACCACCGAGGAGCTGTCCTACCCGGTCGGCAAGAACCGCGCACTCGCGAAGAAAATCGACGCGCTCGCGAAGAAGGCCAAGGTCGCCGTGGTCGGCACCGGCGTGAACCCCGGCTTCGCCATGGACGCGCTGCCGATCACGCTGACCGGCATCTGCGAACGCGTTGACAGCATTCGCGTCGATCGCATCCAGGATGCGCGCACCCGCCGCTTGCCGTTCCAGCAGAAGATTGGCTCCGGCCTCACCAAGGCGCAGTTTGCCGCGAAGGTGAAAGACGGCAGCGTGCGCCACGTCGGACTGGCCGAGAGCGTGCAGATGATTGCCGACTCCATGGGTTGGAAGCTCGACAAGGTCACCGACGAGATTCAGCCGAAGATTGCCACCGAGTCGGTCGAGAGCGAGCTGATTGCCGTCGATCCAGGTTATGTCTGCGGCATCATCCAGGACGGCATTGGTTACTGCAAGGGCAAGCCGGTGATCACGCTCCACATGGAGGCCTATCTCGGCGCCCCGGAATCGTACGACGCCGTGACGGTTGAGGGACATCCGCGCGTCACCTCGAAGGTGGCCGGCGGCCTGCACGGCGACGTGGCGACCGCGTCGATCACGGTCAACTCGATTCCCAAGATCCTGCGCGTGGCACCGGGGCTGCGGACGATGGCCGACATGCCGATTCCGAGCTGGTTCGGCGGCAGGTAGGGTGGCAGATCGGGATATCCTGAAAGGGTGAAACCGGTCACCCTGTTCGCGCTTGCCAGCGCCGTCCTCGCGGGCGCGGTCTCCACCGCGATTGCCCAGCGCCCGGGCGCGTTCGACCAGTCCATCAACCACCCCGCGATTCGCTACAACACCACCGACGCAACGACCGTCGTCGAAGCCCTCAACCGGAAACTGGTTGACCGGTCAGCGACGCTGGTGTTTGACGAGAAGTCGGGCTACCTCAAGTCGGTCCTGGATCTGCTGAGCATCCCGGTCGAGTCGCAGGTACTCGTGTACACCCAGACCAGCCTGCAGGCGCAACACATCACCCTCACCAACCCGCGCGCGATCTATTTCAACGATCACGTGTCGGTGGGGTACGTGCCGGGCGGCGGCTTGCTCGAAATCGTGGCCCAGGATCCGGTGCTGGGCTCGGTCTTTTACGTCGTCCATCAAGAGCGCGCAGCGGCGCCAACGCTCGGACGTGAATCGCAATGCTTGCGCTGCCACCTGTCGTGGGACACGCTCGGCGTGCCTGGCCAGACCATTCTGAGCACCTTCCCGCGCAAAGATGCCAACGACTACGCGAACGGCTTCACGGTGGATCACTATCGGCCGATCGAAGACCGGTGGGGCGGATGGTATGTCACTGGCAGGCGCGTGCCGCTGAAGCATGCCGGCAACCTTCCGCTCTTCATGCCCGCCTTTGTCAGGGCGACGGAGGGCAAACCCGATACCACACCGCCGCCGGCGCGTGTCTCGCTCGAGGGTCAGCTCGACATGAGCCGCTATCCGGCGCCGTACAGCGATATTGTCGCGTTGATGGTGATGGAGCACCAGGCGCACCTGTTCAACTTGTTCACGCGGGCGACGTGGGAACACCGGGTGGGTGTCGAGTCGCGGATGGCTGAGGCCGCCGATGCGATCGTCGATTACATGCTGTTCGCGGACGAGGCGCCGATCACCGGCGGGCCGATCGAAGGCTCGTCCGGGTTCACCGAGAAGTTCATGGCCGGGGGCAAGCGCGACGCCAAGGGCCGCTCGCTGCGCGACCTGGATTTGAAGACGCGGCTGCAGAAATATCCGCTGAGCTACATGATCCACTCGCCGTCGTTCGAGGCCTTACCGGTGCCGGTGAAGAGCCTGGTGATGGGGAAGATCAATGGCGTGCTGGCAGGGGACGACCTCGACAAGAAGTACTCGCACCTGACGCCGCCCATGCGGACCGCGATCGCCGAGATTCTCAAGACTACGAGCTGACGTCGTGTCCGTCTTTAGCGGCTGTATCAAACCCCAGGCGTTGAGCGGAGCGTGCGGGACACCCTGAACGCATCGGTAAACACTTCGGCGTTTCTCATTACTGATCCGAATGACGGGTCGAATCCAGTGCCCGCACCCCGGGGCCTCAGGCGCGGGGCCACTACTTCTTCGGGCGATAGATGATCAGCGATCTGCCTCGGCTGGCCGGGAGGATGGTGCCGTCGTCGCCGATCCCGAGCTGGTGCGACCGCCCCGGGACCCGGCCTAGCATCCGCCCGGTCTTGAGCTCGATATGCACCACGTTGAACTCCTCGTCCAGTGACACCCCCTTGGGGTGCACGCTCGCCCACAGCTCTCCGTGACTGTCGAACACCACGTTGTAGAACTGGCCCCCGTACGTGCGCATGCCGAGGAACTTGCCGTTCATATCGAACCACTGGAGGCGGCCGTTCTCGCGGTCGGCCACGTAGAGGTTCCGGTCCGGGCCGAACGCGATGCCGTGCGCGTTGTTGAACTGCCCCGGGCCGTCACCTTTGCTCCCCCACTCCGTGACCTTCTTGCCGGCCGAGTCGTACTCGAGCACCCGCCCATTACAGTAGCCGTCGGCCACGAAGACGTGACCGTTGCCGGTGGGCGAGAAGGCGACGTCGGTGATGCTGCAGAAGTCCGCCTTCGGATCGGGAATGCCGCCCACCTCGATCTCGAGCAACATTTTCCCCTGTGGCGTGAACTTGTAGATCCTGGACGTGTTGGCGTCGGTCGTCCAGACATTGCCGTCCGGGTCGATCTTGATGCCATGGGGGATCGTGAACATCCCCTTGCCCCACGAGCGGAGGAACTTCCCGTCGCGGTTCAGGACGACGACCGGATCAGTATTCGGATCCGTCGGTCGGTGGATCACGTACAAGTTGCCCGTTTTGTCCGACGTGATCGCCGAGATCCCTTCAAGCTTGACCGCCGGCTGGAGTTCAATGCGCTCGACATCGAGCAGAGGCACGGCGGAGACGAGCGCGCGCAGACGACTGTTTAAGTCGGGAGGGCTCTGCTGTCCTGGCTGCGCGGTGCTCACCTGCGGCGCAAGGGCGACCATGCCCAGGATCATCGCGAGAACACAGATCGAGCGCATCGGCGCCGTCCGCTGCAAGCGCATGACCGCTGTCCTGGTCCCAAACAAGCTCACTGACTGATCGTGAACTGATAGCACTCGCTCGTCAGCACGACCGCCGAAGTTCCCTGGTTAATGACTCGGAAGTGGATGTCAAACTCCGAGCCGACGGGGAAGGCGGCGACGCTGCGAAAGAGTTCTTCGCGGCCAGTGCCCTTCGCGTCGGTCGTGATGGATTGCGGCTGAAGTCCTTTACCGAGCGTGAGCCAGGATGAGCTCGTGCAGTTGTCGTCGACATTGGTGTCCACCGCCCGCTGCAGCAGGTAGCTCGTGTTCGGCGCGAGGTCGCGCACCCAGGTGTCGAGCGAGATGATCAGAGCATCGTCATTCGGCTGGCGGAACTTGACGAGGCCGAAGCCCTCGCCGCGCAGGATGACCTCCAGGTTGAAGTGGGGTGTCTCGGGTCCCCACGGCGACCCCGATTGGGCTGCTGCGACGCTGGCGCCGGACAACGCTCCGGGCGCGGTGGGAGTGAGCGGAGTGTCGGTGCACGCCGCGACGAAGATCGCGAGGGCGAGTGCCGCGCTAAAGCTCGCTATCCGTGAGAGTCTCATAGATCCTCCTCAGGTTGCGGTGGTCGGTCTGACATCGTTTGGGTGCCCGGTGCCGTTCCTACCGTCGGGCTGCCGTCAGGTCTCCGGGCCTACCGAAACTAAGCCCCTGACGGGGCCATTCTATTGGCGTTATCCGCAGGGTCAACTGCTATTGCGGCGCAGCCGCTGGACAGCGAATTGCGCGATCATCAACGAGGTCCTGGCGCACCAAGCGCGGAAGGACATCGCGCAGGGATTGGCTTCGCGACGCTCTTTAGTCGCCGTCGCTGGACGAGGCGCTCCCCATCGCGCGGCAGATCGCCGGCGCGCTCGAAGCTGCACACGAGCGCGGCATCATTCATCGCGATCTGAAGCCGGCCAACATCAAGCTGCGGCCCGACGGCACGGTGAAGGTGCTCGACTTCGGGCTCGCGAAAGCGTTCGATACGGGATCCGGAACCGCGGAACCGAGCGCCGAAAATGCGCTCGCCAATTCGCCGACGATCACCTCGCCGGCGATGACCGCGGCCGGCATTGTCCTCGGCACCGCCCCGTACATGAGTCCCGAGCAGGCGCGCGGCAAGGTGGTAGACAAGCGCGCGGACATCTGGGCGTTTGGCGCGGTCGCCTTCGAGATGCTCGCGGGGCGGCGCGCATTTGCCGGCGGTGATGCGTCCGAGACCATCGCGTCGGTGCTGGCGCGCGAGCCTGACTGGTCGCAACTGCCGGCCGGTCTATCAGCCACGCTGCAGCAGTTTCTCAAGCGCTGCCTCGACAAGGACCAGAAGCGTCGCGTGCGCGATATCGGTGACGTGCTGCTCGCAATCGATGGTGCGTTTGATCCGCAGGCGTCCACGGTCGCCACCGTCCCTGCCGTGGTGGCGACGCGCGATGCCGATTGCCGCGGCCGCCCTGATTGCCGCCGCCGCAACCGGTCTCGTGCTGTGGCCGAGACCTCCAGCGGTGGCGCCGGCCGCGGTGTCGCGTTTCGAGGTGGTCCTCCCTCCGAGCCAGGAAATGCGCAACGCACAGCGCTCCTCGATCGCCGTCGCGCGGGACGGCCGCGCCTTCGCTTACCGAGCGATGGACGGCATCCATCTCCGGTCCATCGACGACGTGGCGCCGCGGCTCATTCCGGGCACGACCGACGGGGCCCGATCGGCGGTGGGCGTGGTGTTGGGCTCACCGTTCACGGCACCGTTCTTCTCGCCAGGCGGTCGACACGGTTCCTGCCGGCGCGATCGAAGAGCCGCGGCTGTCTGCCGACGGCAAACGTGTGCTCGTCACGCGTGATGGTGACATCTGGATCTACGAGCTCGAATCCGGTCGGAGCAGCCGTCTGACGAAAGACGGCCGCAGTCTGATGGGCGCGTGGGATCCCACGGGCACGCGAGTGGCGTATTCCTCGATGAACGGCCGCGTCATCGAAGCCTGGGTCGCGCCGGCCGACGGCAGCGGTGCGCCGCAACAGCTCACGCACGGCGGCGGCCTCGTGCACGTCGATTCGTGGTCGCCGGACGGCCGCACCATCAGCGTGCACCGGCATGCCGGGCCGTCGACGATCCTGATGATTCCCGTCGATCGCCCTGGTGATGCGCTGCCGTTCGCCGAATTGATGTCCGAGGGCGTCAGCTTTGCCCGCGACGGAACGCATGTGGCGTACCTCTCTGCCGATTCCGGCTCGCGCGAGATCTACATTCGTCCCTACCCTGGACCGGGTGGCCGCGCCACCGTGTCGGTGAACGGCGGCGTCGAGCCGCAATTGGCGCGGACTGGCGAGGTGTTCTACCGGAACGCCGCCGGCGATCGGGTGTTCGGCGTTACGACCAGCACCAGGCCGGCGCTCAGTGTCGGCAAACCCACACTCGTGTTTCAGGGCAGCTATTACGTGGCGCCGACGGGATCGCCGCGGCCGCAGTTGCCGTGAACGTCGCCCGCCACCAGTTGCTGGGACTGCCCTGCGGGGCTGCCTGCAGAATCAGTCGAGATACTTCACGAACACCACCTCGTTGCGCTTTTCGTTGTACAGCAGCTCGTCAACTTTCGCCCGCACCGTCACAATTCCGAATCCACCCGGTCGCATCCCTTTCTCCTCGCGGACGATCGCGTGCGCCGTCGGATCGTCCTCCGGCTGGCCGATGGCGGCGTGCACCAGCCCCTCCACGTTGAAACCGGCACCGGGATCCGCGATGCGATAGAGCAGCAGCCGTTTTGTCCTGAGGCAAGCGACCCGCACGGTGCGGGAAGGGTCGAGCCCTCCGCCCCATTCGATCGCGTTCATCAGCAGCTCCCGAAACGCATAGCCGATCGACTCCCGGACGTCGACCGGCAGGTCGGCTTCAAGGTGTGCCATGAAGCTCCCGATTCGATCCACCACCGCGCGCTCGCACGGCACCAGCAACTCGAGCCACTCCGCGCGCGATGACACCACCTCGATCGTAGGTGCCACGGCGGTCTGGGCCAGCACCTCGTGCAGGAGCTCGACGAGCGCCTGCGGCTCGACGGGCTTCGTCACGTAACGCCACGCCTGCTCGCGGACCGCCCGGAGCAGCGTTTCCGGCGTGTCGTCCGCGGTCATCACGACCACTCGCGGGCGCGCCCCTTCAGGGGGCAGCGCGGCCAGCACGTCCAGCCCGTTCATCTTCGGCATCCACACATCGAGGAGCATCAGATCGTAGGAGCCGGCGCGCAGGCGTTTCAGGGCTTCCTCTCCGTCCTCCGCCAACGCGACAGAGAAGCCGGCGGTCTTCAGCGTTTCCGCCAGGAGGTGACGCGTCGACCGATCATCTTCGACGATTAGGATGCTATGCATGGCTTTGCTTTCTCTGCCGGCGGGGTGCGGTCGGTCGTGGCCGACCGCTGGCGCGGCGGAGGGCCCGCCGTAGGCGCTGCATCTCTCCGGCCAGCACATGATAGGCCGGCAGCGACCGAGAGAGATCCCCGTTTTTACCCTGAAGTTCGAGCTGACGCGCGGCTTCGACCACGGGCGCGGCGGAGAAATTTGCCGCAGCCCCCTGCAGTGCGTGCGCCGGCTCGCGCAGCGCCTCGCCGTCGCCGGCGGCAATTGCCCGCCGCATGGCTCGCATCCGGGCGGGGCAGTCTTCCAGAAACAGACGTGCCACCTTTTCAAACAGCTGCGCGTTGTCACCCAGCCTCGCGCGCACGACTCGTTCGTCGAACGCGGGCCGGCCTGCCGCGGACGTCGCAACCGCCGCCGGGACCATCCCGGACTCGGCATCGGGAGGCACCAGCTGATCGATGACGCGGGTCAGCTCGACACCATCGATCGGCTTCGTGACGTACGCATCCATACCGGCCTCGAGGTAGCGTTCGGCGTCGCCCGGCATCGCGTGCGCCGTCAGCGCGACGATGGGCAGGTGCGTCTCCGACCCGCGCTCGGCGTTTCGGATCGCGGCCGTGGCCTCGAGCCCGCCCATCACCGGCATCTGCAGGTCCATCAGCACGAGATCGAACGCCCCGCGCCCGGACTGCTCGAGCACGGCGAGCGCCGCGTGGCCATTGGCGGCGATGACGACGCGATGCCCCAGCCGCTCCAGAATCTGCTTCGCCACCTCCTGGTTCACGGGATGGTCTTCAACGACCAGGATGCGTAACCCCGACGTGCGGGCGACCGGTGCGTGCGGCGGCACGGGCACGAGGGCCGGCGATTCTTCCGCGGTCCGCTGGCCGGCCAGTTCCAGCGCCATGCGCACGGTGTCCATGAACTCGGTGACCTTGATCGGCTTGGTGAGATACCGGAAGAATCCTGCCTGCAGGCCCTTTCTGACGTCGGGCGCCATGGCATTGGCGCTGAGGGCCACAATGGGGATGTGCGCGGTGGCCGGGTCGTCGCGCAGGATTGTCATGGCCTCGATTCCGCTGATGTCGGGCAGGTTGACGTCCATCAGGATCATCTCCGGCAGCGAGGCGCGCGCAAGCTCGATGCCGAGAGTTCCGGTCGCCGCGGTCAGCAGGTGCAGATCGGGGCGGCGTGCGATGAGTTCCTCAACCAGCCTGAGGTTCGCCGGGTTATCCTCCACATAAAGCAGGGTGCGCGGCCGCGCACCGCGCGGCAGCAGTGGTGGCGCATCTGCGGCAGCTTCGCCTCCGGCGACGGCAAGTGTCGGCGCCGCCGTCGAGATCAGTTCGATCCAGAACACGCTTCCCGCCCCGACCGTGCTGTCCACGCCGATCGCGCCCCCCATCAGTTCGACCAGGCGCTTGGTCACCACGAGGCCGATGCCGGTGCCTTCCTCACCGCCGGCCTCTTGTCCAAGACGATTGAACGGCTGGAACAGCTGCGCCAACTTCTCCGGCGGTAACCCTGCGCCGGTGTCCTTGATGTTGATGCGAATGCGGTGCGGGGCGCTGACGGTGTAGTCGACGACGACCGCTCCGTGCATCTTGTTGTATTTGATCGCGTTGGCGAGCAGGTTGATGAGAATCTGCTTCAACCGAGTCCGATCGGAACTGACGAAGCACGGCCGGTCGAACTGCGGGAAGGTCATGCTGATGCCACGCTGATGCGCTTGCGGTTCCATCATGGTTCGGCACTCGAGCAGCACTTCGTCCAGCGACACCGATTCAGGAGACAGCGAGACCGTCCCGGACTCGATCACCGCGAGGTCGAGAATTTCGTTGATCAGGGTCAACAGGTGCCAACCGGCCTCGAGAATCTGGGCAATACTTTTCTT
>JANLWW010000167.1:0-7217 GCA_031364805.1 Acidobacteriota bacterium | reverse complement strand
CCCGAAGGTCATCGAATTCAACGTCCGCTTCGGCGATCCTGAAGCGCAGGTCGTCTTGCCGCTGCTGGCCGATCCACTCGCACCGCTATTGATGGCGGCCGCGGAAGGACGCTTGCACGCCAGACAGTCCCCCATCCCCGATCCCCGATCCCCGATCCCAGTTTCCGTCGGCGTCGTCCTCGCCGCGCATGGCTACCCCGGCGACGTGCGCTCTGGTGACATCATCACTGGCCTGGACGAAGTGGCGCGCGATTGTCCCGATGTGAAGGTGTTTCACGCCGGGGTCAAACAGCGTGGTTCCGACCTGGTCACCGCCGGCGGGCGCGTGCTGACGGTCGTCGCCACCGCGCCATTGTTTGAGATCGCAATCGCCCGCGCTTACGAGGCTGCGAGCAAGATCCACTTCGATGGCATGCAGTTCCGCCGCGACATTGGCATGAAGGCCCTTGGTGCCAGGAGGCCGGAACTTTAGTTGCGGCGTTTATTACGGGTGGGCGGGACTAAAGTCCCGCGCCTCCTGGCACCAGGGCTCTAATCGCATCGTCGAGGTGATTGCGGAACGTGTTGGTGTTATGGCCTTCCGGAACTTCCATGTAGGTGACCGGCGCGTTGACGCCGTCGAGCGTGGTGCGAAGCCGGCGGGCACCGTCGATCATGGCGTCGTAGACGCCGCCGAGCACGAAGAAGCGAATCGACACAGCGGCAGCGCGGGCGCGTGGCTGATTGGCAACAACCGAGACGGTTTGCTCGGGCGGGGCGAGGGCCGCGCACAGTCCGAAGATCGAGGGGAACTCAACCGCCAGATCGACTGCGCCGTAAGCCGCCAGCGAGCTGCCCAGGATAATGCGGTGGTCCGGGGCTGGGAAGGTCCGAAAGCGCTGGTCGACCAGTGGCACCAGTTCAGACGTGACGAATGCGCGCCACTTCGGGTTGCGGGTGTACTCCTCCTGGCGATCACCCGGTTCAGAGAACACCGCGATCACCGGTGGAATGGCCTTGCGTGCGATCAGGCGATCGAGCACGCGCGGCACCTCCATCTTCTCGACATAGTTGGCTCCGTCCAGGATATAGATGACCGGATAGAGATGGTCGGTGGCAGCGGCGTAGCCGGGCGGCAGATAAAACCAGACCCGGCGCGGTCCGCCCAGCGCTCGCGAGGTCACCGTTTCCGCGATCAACTCGCCCGCAGGGGTGTCCGCTTGATCATCGACCTCCGGATTGGCGACCCAGAACGGCATCCGGATCTCCGAGCGGGGTCCGGCATAAGCCTGCACCGTGCGCGGGTTCAACGGATCCGCCGCGGCTTCCTTGTCAAAGAAGAACACATACTCGGCGCGGGCATTGGTATACGACGTGCCTTCGAGATACGACCAGCTGGTGCCGTCGATTCGGGTCATCTTGCCGATCGCGGCGTCGTAGACAGGTTGCGCCGCTTGCCCTGAGCCTGGTCGAAGGGCCCAGGCGTTGAAGTCGCCGACCACGCGCGGGGTCGCGCCGTTGACGTCGTTGGCGAAGAACACCAGTCGCGTCTGGTTCTCGATGATCGGCGTCCCACCCTTCGCAGCGATGAAGCGCTCGAGCGCGGCTTCGCGCTGATCCGACTCGAGGCCGGGCAGTTGTCTCTTGAGAGCTGGCCACGACTGCGGGTCGCCCGCGCACCCGGTCAGGAGCGAAACGCCCACAAGGCAAACACGAAGCACACGAAGGTCACAAAGCAAGGGTTGGTTTGCCACGTTGACCCTCGACGATCAGTTGTCCACACGCAGCACGAATGTCACGGCCGCGGCTCTTGCGCACCGAGACGTTCAGACCCTTGTCAGCCAGGATCTTCGCAAACGCGTTGATCACTTCGTCGGCCGGCCGTTCGAAGGGAATGCCGGGCGCGGCGTTGAGCGGCAGCAGGTTGACCTTGGCCTTGACGCCCGCCAGCACCTTCACCAGCTGGCGCGCGTCCTGAGGCGAGTCGTTCACGCCGGCCAGCATCACGTACTCGAACATGATGCGGCGGCGCTTAGCGAGTGGGAACCGTTCGCACGCCTCAATCACGTCCTGCATCGAATATTTCTTGTTCAAGGGCACGATCTCGGCCCGTGTCTCTTCGGTCGATGCGTGAAGCGACACCGCCAGGTTGGGCATCAGATTTTCCTTGGCCAGCTTGTCCATCATCGGCACCAGGCCCACCGTCGACAAGGTGACGCGCTTGGGATGTAGGGCCAGGCCCTCTTTCTCGTTCAGCATCCGCAACGCCTTCATGGTGGCGTCGTAGTTGTGCAGCGGCTCACCCATGCCCATCAAGACGATGTTGAAGGACTTGTCGAGGAGGTCGAGCGACTGCGCGAGCAGCCGGACCTGGCCGGTGATCTCCGCGGCCGACAGGTTGCGGACCAGGCCCATCTTGCCCGTGAGGCAGAACGCGCAGCCCATGGCGCAGCCAACCTGCGTCGATACGCAGAAGGTCTGTGCCGGCGTATCGGGAATGAAGACCGCTTCAATTTGCTTGCCGTCGGCGAGCTGCAGCACGAACTTCTGCGTACCGTCTTGCGAGATGTCGCGCTTGACGATGGTGGGCAGCGAGATGGTGGCCTTTTCGACCAGTGCTGTTCGCAGGTTCTGGCCGAGGTCGGTCATCTGGGCAAAGTCGGTGACGCCCCGCCGCCAGATCCAGCGGTAGATCTGCTTGGCGTGAAAGCGCTTATGGCCGAGCGACTCGACGAACGTTTCGAGGTCGCCCAGCTCCATTCCGGCGAGGTCGGCGAGCACCCCTGTAGTGTAGCGCCTGTCCGCCGACGCTCCTTGAGCGAAGGCGAATCAGTGGGCGAACCGCGCGCGCATTGACCCCAACGTGCGGGTAATGGACTCGCGCGCGGTGTTGTTGACGATCGGGCGGATGAGAGCACCGATGATGGGTGGCAGGTTCCGGCTGAGCGTGAGCGATTCCACCTCCACGATGACACCGTCTCCGCTCTGCTGAAAGCGCCAGTACGAATTGAGCCGCCACATGTAGCCGTGGTCGTTGCCTTCGGGCAGCGGCCGCTCCTGGGGCGTGCCGGCGTTCTCGATTTCGACGATGCGGGTCGAGATGCTGTTGCTGAGGGCGCGCTCGGGCGACAGGCGACGGTAGTTGGTGTCGTACTCCGTATCGTAGACGACGGTCACGAACTTCGTCCGGCGCAGCCGCAGGTACAGCTTCTGCGAGCCTTCGCCCGTGCTCACCACCCGCGACGACAACACGTCCTCCTGCTTGTGCTGGTCCGACTGCGGTTCCTGCAGGGTCTTCAGGAGCGCGTCCATCGACACCTTGGGGACGAGGGCGGTTCCACGCCAATGGTTGATCATCCCGCCGTCGATCTCGATCTCACTGGCGGAGCCGTCACGGGCAATGGCGCGTGAAATGATCACCTCGCCCCGGTGGAGCGCGGCCATGCTCCGGATTCGCTGCGGAGCCGACTGGCGATCGAGATCCAGAAAAGGGGCGCCCTCGCGCAGATCCTTGTCGATGCGCGCCTCGACCGCCGCGGCATACCGCACGAAGCCTTGCGCAGTTTTCAGCTGGAGAATCGCTTCGAGCGAGTTAGCCGAGATGCTGGCCGACATCACCGCAACGACAATGACCCCCGACCAGAAGCGCGCTCCCGACAAGCGGTTCCCTCCCGACAAGAATCGTCGTTCCGTCATCATCGCGTCGTTTCTTCGAGATACAGCGCCCGCGTGTTGCGGATGCCCGTGATGACGAAGCTCGTGACCATCCCGGCTGCCCCCACGATACCTCCGAGGTCGAACAACCGGATGTCGAAAAGTCCAAAGGGTGTGCCGGTCGGCGCGGCGATCAGCGCGGCCACCGTCGAGCTCATGTGGCCAGACGCCGCCACCCCGGCGAAGACCATGGCGGTGCCGGCCAAGTCGATGACATGGTCGACGTAGTATCCGTAGCGCGGCCGCAGCTGGTTCCGCACGCGCGCGACCGTGCCGTCCAGGCTGTCGCCAAACCAGTTGAGCGCCAGGCAGAGCGTGACAAGGCCAGCACCGGCAACAGGATCCAACCCGGTCAGCCAGAACGACAGACCGGCGCCGGCCATGGCCGCCAGCCCGAGAGCGGATAGGTGATCGGAGTGGATCCAGCGCGGCAGGCGCCCCGCGATCCAGATGAGCAGGCGCCTCTCGGAAGCGGCCAGCAAGCTGGTGTTGAGGCGGACGTGGGTGGCAGTAGTCATTCGAGGTCTCCTTATTTCGAAATCTGCAAATAGCGCGCGAAGTAGCTCAGTGATATGATCGGCAGGTAATTCTTTCTGCCGTAACTACTTGATCTGCGGCAGGTTCCCACGTGTCAGAGTCCAACATTCGTCGCGCCGTCCTTGCCAACGGTGTCCGTCTTGCCACCGAGCGGATGCCGCATGTTCGGTCGGTTGCCGTCGGCATCTGGCTCACGCGCGGCTCGCGCCACGAGCCGTCGGAAAGCATGGGCATTGCGCACTTCGTCGAGCACATGCTTTTCAAGGGCACGCCGTCGCGCTCCGCCGAAGAAATTGCGCAGCAGGTTGACTCGATCGGTGGCCAGATCGACGCCTTCACTTCCAAGGAATACGCCGGTTACTACCTGAAGGTGCTCGACGAGCACCTGCCCCTGGCGGTCGAGATTCTGGCCGACCTGATCAGCAACCCGCTGATGGCAGACGACGACATCGAGAAAGAGAAGAAGGTGATCCTCGAAGAGATCAAGATGGTCGAGGACACCCCCGACGATCTGGTCCACGAGATCTTCGCCGAAGGCTTCTGGACCGGGCACCCGCTTGGGCGGCCCATTCTGGGCACTCCGGCGAGCGTGAACTCGCTCAACCGCGAGACGCTGAGCAAATACTTTACCGACACTTATGTGGCCGCGAACTTCGTCGTGGTCGCCGTCGGCAACCTTGAACACGACAATGTGCAGAGCCTGCTGGAGCACGCGCTCGCGCACATTCCACACCGCGGTCCCGAGGCCGAGCACACCCCCCCGGTCGTCGCGTCGACCATCCAGATCCGCAAGAAAGAACTGGAGCAGAGCCACGTCGTGTTCGGCACGCCCGCCCTGCCGCAGCACCACCCGGAACGGTATGCCGGTTACGCGCTGAACACCACGCTGGGCGGCTCGATGAGCTCGCGGCTGTTCCAGAACGTCCGCGAGAAGCGCGGCTTGGCCTATGCCGTGTTCTCCGGCCTGTCGGCGTATCAGGATGCCGGTGCCCTCAGCATCTATGCCGGCTGCAGCAACGAGGCGGTCGCCGAGCTGATTGACGTGGTGGTCGCCGAGATTCGCCAGATGAAGGCCGGCGGCCTCGACCCGATCGAATTGCGCCGGGCGAAGGACCACCTCAAGGGGTCGTTGATGCTCGGGCTCGAAAGCACCTCGAGCCGCATGTCGCATCTCGCACGGCAGGAGATGTATCGCGATCGCACCGATGGCCTCGACGAGATGCTGGCGGCGGTCGAGCGCGTGACCGCCGAGGACGTGCTGAGGCTCGCGAATCGTTTCTTCGCCAATGGTTCGCTCGCGGTCACCGTACTGGGGAACGTCAACGGGCTGAGTGTTACCGGCGAGCACCTGGCGCTGTAGGAGAGCTGACAACCGGAATGATTCAGCGTTACACCAACCCCGAAATGGGTCGCATCTGGAGTGAGCAGCGCCGGTACGAAACCTGGCTTCAGGTCGAAATTGCCGCCGCCGAGGCCATGGCCGAGGCCGGCATCGTCCCCGTCGAAGCTGCGCGGGACTTGCGGGCCAAGGGCGCCTTCGACATTGCGCGCATCGACGAAATCGAAAACATTACCCAGCACGACGTCATCGCCTTCACCACCTCGGTGGCCGAGAAGGTGGGGCCATCGGCCCGCTGGCTCCACTTCGGCCTGACCTCATCCGACGTGGTGGACACCGCGCAAGCGGTGCAGATGGTCGAAGCGTGCGACCTCATTCTCAAGCTGCTCGCCGGGCTCGCGGATGCGGTCAAGACGCGCGCGGCTGAACACAAGTCCACGCCGATGATCGGCCGCACACACGGGGTGCATGCCGAGGTGATGACCTTCGGCTTGAAGCTGGCGCTGTGGTACGCAGACCTTGGCCGCTGCACTGAGCGGGTCAAGCGGGCGCGTGAAGGCGTGCGGGTCGGCATGATCTCGGGCGCCGTCGGGACCTTCGCGCACCTGGATCCGGCGATCGAAGAAGCGGTGTGCCGGCGGCTCGGTCTTGAAGCCGACGCGGTGTCATCACAAGTGATCCAGCGGGATCGGCATGCCGAGCTGATGAGCGCGCTGGCCATCACCGCCGCCTGCCTCGAGAAGTTCGCGCTCGAAATTCGCGGCTTGCAGAAGACTGAGATCGGTGAAGTCGAGGAGCCGTTTGCCAAGGGGCAAAAGGGATCTTCGGCGATGCCACACAAGCGCAATCCGATCGGTTGCGAGCAGATTGTTGGTCTGGCGCGGTTGCTGCGCAGCAACGCGATGGCCGCCATGGAGAACGTGGCGTTGTGGCACGAGCGCGATATTTCGCACTCGTCGGTCGAGCGCGTCATTCTGCCAGACAGCTTCATTGCCCTCGACCACATGCTGCGGCGCTTCACCCGCATCGTCAGTGGGATGGTGGTCTATCCCGATCGCATGCTTGAGAACCTCAATCGCTCGCGTGGCGTGGTGTTCTCGGGGCAGGTGCTGCTCGAACTGGCGCGGCACGGCATTTCGCGCGAGCTGGCCTATGAGTGGGTGCAGCGCAACGCCATGCGCTCGTTCCACGAACAGAAGGAGTTCAAGCCGTTATTGCTGGCCGACGCCGACATCGGCAAGGTACTGCCGGTGGCCGAGATCGAAAAGGCATTCGACTTGAAGGAACAGCTGCGCAACGTCGACGCCGTCTTCGCTCGTGTATTTGATACCCGGAGGGCGGCACATTAGTGCCGCCAAGAGCGCGTAGAGGCCGGTCGTCAGACCCGCCTGGAGGAGTGAAATGAAGGCCAGAGTCTATGTGACCTTGAAGCCGTCGGTGTTCGATCCGCAGGGGCGAGTCGTCGCTGATGCGTTGGTCACCTTGGGCTACCAGGACGTGCAGGATGTGCGGCAGGGCAAGTTCTTCGAGGTCGAGCTGGTCGCGACGGACGAGCAGGCCGCCAGGGCGCGGGTGACCGAGATGGCCGACAAGCTGCTCGCCAACCCGGTGATCGAGAGTTACCGCGTCGAGGTCCTGCCATGAAGTT
>JANLWW010000137.1:0-24711 GCA_031364805.1 Acidobacteriota bacterium | reverse complement strand
GATGGGCCAGGTGATCATGGCGTCGCCGGCGATCTCCGACGGCTTGCTGATCATCCGCACGCTCAGCCACGTCTGGGCGATTGGACAGTAGCTCGTCAAGACGAGCGACCACGTGTCGCCCAGCGGCGTGCCTACCGAATCCGCCACCCGTTCACCGGCCCCGCGTGGAAGAACGCCGACGGCGTCATCACGCCGTCCTTCTTGAACACCACGCCGTCCTTCATCACGAACCGCACGTCCTTGAGGGCGCTGAGATCCTCGAGCGGGTTGCCGGGTAGCGCAATCATGTCGGCAAAGAACCCCGCCTTGATCGGCCCGCGCGTCGTCTCGGTCTCGCTGATCTTGTAGCCGTTGATGGTCATGGCGCGCAAGGTATCGGCGTTGGGGATGCCGGCGTCGATCCACGTCTTAATGAACTCAAGGCACAGCTCGCCGCGCGTCTTGCCGGGCACCCAGTAATCCGCATCGGTGGAAAACGTGAGCGGCACCTTGTTCTGATACGCGTTCTTGAGCCCTGCCACCGTGCGCTCGTAGGCCTGGGCCGAGACCGGATGGCCCTCGAGCCCCGGCGGCGTTTCGGTGCCCGCGCGCCAGATGCCCTTCAGCGCCATCAGCTTATGCATTTCATCGGTCAGCGCGCCCGAGTGCGCAATCGACCAGATGCCGGCCTCGATCGCGTTCTTCGCGCCGTTCAGCGTCTGCACATGGCCCTCGACCTTCATGCCCGACTTAGCGGCCTCGCGGATCACTAGCCGAATCTCGTCGGCGGTGTAGCCGTACGGCTTGCAATCCACGCAGATCTTGATCACCTTCGCGCCGAACAGCACGTTCTGGCGAATCGCCTTGACGATCTCGTCCGGCGTGTCGGCGTCCAGATACTCGGGATAGACGATGTTGTGATCCTTCGCCATCTCTGGGGTCGGAAAAAACTTTCCACCCATGCCGCCGATGATGATGCCGGAGTTGATGATGGTCGGCCCCGGGATCCAGCCCTGCTCGATGGCCTGGCGCAACGCGGTATCCGCGTAGTTGCCGTTGTTGCCCATGTCGCGGACGATGGTGAAGCCGGAGGCGAGCATCTGGATGCCGTTGGAGGCCGCCTGAATGGCGCGCAGCGCCGTCGATTCCTGGACGTAGGTGTAGTAGTAGACGTTGTTCTCGGGCACCGGCTTGTAGGTGAGCGCCAGGTGATTGTGCGCCTCGACCAGGCCGGGCATCACCGTCATGGCTGATAGATCGAGCACCTGCGCGCCCGCCGGAATGGCCAGGCCGGCGCCCACCTCGCGGATTCGCGTGCCCTCGATCAGGATGATCTGGTTGGTGAGAATGCGCCCGCTCTCGGGATCGAGCAGCCGGCCGGCCCGGATGGCAGTGACCGGCAGAGGCGCAGGAGCCTGACCGTGGACCACCTCTACCGATAACAGCGCGACGAGAGACAGGAACAGAACCGAGCGCGTAAAAATGCGGGGCATCATGACCTCCAAGGACGGGTCATTCTACCGTGCGCCGTTGCCGACGAAGTCATGCGACCTACAGTTTGCTCTTCAGAATCTCCTGAGATACGAGGCTTTGAAGAACAACCCTCGGTTCACGGCCTGGTATTCCGGCGCCACCGCGGAGGCGTCGGTGCCAACGCCCCGCTTCTCGTAGAGCGATCCGTAGCCGGCGTGCAACACCGTGCCGGGAACGAGCTCGTATGACGCCAGCAAATCGGTCAGCACGCGGTTGGCCGAACTGTCGAACTGCGCCAGGAAGCGAATCAGAAAGTGCTTGTCGAACTGGTAGGTGGTCCGCGAATTCACGATGTCCACTCCGTACACGCGCACACCCGTGTCGGCGCGGTAGAAGCGAACGCTGTTGGCTTCGATGCTCTGGGTGATGTGCTGGTTCGGCTGCACGGTCACGCCCATGAACCCGCTGTCGGACTTACCCTGAAACGGATTGGCATCGTCGTAGTAGGTCGACGGGCCGTGGTTGAAGCCGGCGTAGACATTGAGCCAGCGCAGCGCCTGTGCGCGCGCGAACAGGTGGAGGTCTTCACCGGCCTTGAAGTGCTGACCCCGCCACGTTTCGTTCCCCTGACTGTGCGCGAACTCGAAGTAGCCCTGGCGCGTGAAGTTGAAGCCGATGCCGGTGTTGACGAAGTCTTCGCCACCACCCTGGATCTCGTCGTGGCCGATCTTGCCAAACAGGAACGGGTGGACACGCTGCAGCCAGTTGCTCTTGGGATAGAAGTTCACCTCGGCAAACGACCAGGCGCTGGTAAAGCCGGTGCGGCTGTAGAACGCCGTGTCCATCTGGAAGCCACGGTCGTAGTGCTCGAACTGGGTGGTCGACGAGAAGCGACGGGTCTCGTAGCTGTAGGTAGCCTGTCCGGCCGCGCCGCTGGTGTTGGCGTCAGCGGGCGCACGAAAGTGCGCCCCTACGTCGCTGTCCAGGGTCGTGCGCGACGACAGGAACGTCGCCGACACGCTCTGCGCGGTGGACGGACGCACCGACAGATCCCCGCCCATCACGAAGTTGCGGCGGCCGGCGTGCTCGGTATCGGTCACGATCGCACCAATGAAATCCGACCGGCGCAGCGCATAGGTGGCGCGGCCCACCGTCGTCAACTTGTTGCGATCGGTGAACGCCGCCCCACGATCGCCAAGGTCCTGCGGATGGTCGTCAAGCGCGTTCAGCACGCCGAACGTGACCTTGCCGGCCGTGCCCGTCAGCTTGCTGCCCCAGATGGGATCGACAATGCGCCGAGTGTGGACAGCGGTGCGCATGTTGCCGAAGCCAGCGATGTTGAAGGTGCCCATGCCCTCCATGAAGAACGGCCGCTTCTCGGAAAAGAACACCGGGTAGCGCTGGTTGACCTGCACCTGGAAGGCGTCGCTCTCAACCTGGCTGAAGTCTGGGTTGACGGTGCCGTCGAGCGTAACGCCGGACGTGATTCCCAGTTTGGCATTGAGACCGACGTGGGGGTCGCCGTTGGCCGCTTCCCAGCGGTCGGCCTGCAACCGCTCCTGGCTCACGCCGTAGGTCACGCTCGGCAGCAACTCGACCAGGCGCCGCGGTTTGAGGTTGTTGAACAACAAGTGGGCCGGCCGATCGAAGACCCACTGCCCTGGCAACATCTCGGGCCATGCGTACGAGACGCCCAGGCGGCTGACCTTTCGAAGGAACACCAGCCCCATCCGCACCTGATCGCTGCCGGCAAAGCGCAACGTCTGCAGCGGGATCCGGACTTCGACGATGTAGCCGTCGGCGGTGGTGGTCGCGGCGCTGAACCACACCATGTCGGCATCGAATTGCTCGCCCGAGGCCGAGGTGTTGAGCGCATCCATCTGGCTGGCGCTCGGGTTGCTGAACAGGTGATAGGCGGCTTGCCCGGTGCCGGCCGAGTCGAGGCTGATCGCAATCCAGTCGTCGTTGAACGCAGCGTCTCGCTTGCTGACATTGGTGCGAATCTGCGAGGGGTCGGGATCGAAGCAATGAAACGCGAAGTAGAGGTTGCGGTCGTCGTAGGCGACTCGCACCTCGGTGCGATAGTCGCTCGACATCTTGTCGCCGCGCACCGGGTCGTACGACGCCCAGTCTCCGGCCGAGATGGCCAGCGGCGCGCGCTGCCATACCTCGTCGTCCAGAACACCGTCCGTCTGGGGCGGCTGGGTGGTGCGCTCGACTGTGAAGTCCGCCGGCAACTGGGCTCGCGCCACCACTGCGGGCACCAGCACCAGCAGGGTCGCGAGGGCCGCGGTCGAGATCAATCGGGCAACGGGCATAATTGGGTCAGACGATGCGCCCGGATTTTAGCTCCTATCCGCCATTGCGCGACCGCATTCGTCCCGGTGTGCGCGTGTTGTTTGTCGGCATCAACCCCGGGGTGAAATCAGCAATCAGCGGGCACCACTTCGCGGGACCATCGAACCGGTTCTGGCGACTGCTGGCTGAATCGAAGCTGGTGCCCGAGCCCCTCACCTACCAACACGATGACCGGCTGCCGGAATTCAACTTCGGCATCACCAACATCGTCCCCCGGGCCACGCCGAGCATCAGCACGCTGGCGCCGGCGGAGTACGTGGCCGGACGACTGCGGCTGCGGCGCAAGGTGCTGCGCTACCAGCCCGAGGTGATCGCGATGGTCGGCGTCACGGTGTTTCGCGCAATGTTCCCCGAGCGCAAGGACAAGGTGACGCTGGGACTGCAGCCCGAGCGCATCGGCGACACCGTGGTGTTCGTGCTGCCCAACCCGAGCGGGCGGAATGCGAACTTCACGTATGCGGAGATGCTGGCGGCCTTTCGGGCGCTCAGCCGTCGGATCCGCAAGTAGTAGCGCCGACCGTCCCCTTGTTTACAGCCAGGAGCACAATCCCATAAGTCACTGTATTTAAACAATTTGTGTCCTGACTCACTGATTATAACAACTGTTGTTATAATCAGTCATGACCGCTGCACAATTGAAAGCCTCGCGTAAGCAGCGCCGCTGGAACCAGCAGCAACTGGCGGAGCGTTTGGAGGTGTCGCAAGCCTATGTGTCGCTCCTGGAGCGCGGTCACCGGCGGCTGCCCGCAACGCTCGTCAGCCGGTTGGTGTCGCATCTCGACCTGCCGCCAACCGCGTTACCGATGCGCGCCGACCCGCCACTAGACAGCGACCGCGCGACTCGAGCATTGGGGACGCTCGGCTACGACGGGTTCGCCTATCTGCGCGATCGCCACCCCGCCAATCCCGGCGAGGTCCTGCTGCGAACACTTGGAGCCGACCACCTTGACGCGCGGGTCGTCCAGTCGCTGACGTGGCTGGTACGGACCTATGTCGACCTGGATTGGGATTGGGTGGTGTCTCGCGCGAAGCAGTCGGATTTGCAGAACCGACTCGGTTTCGTGGTCGCCGTGGCGCGCGGACTGAGCGAAGAGGAGCACAACGTAAGGACCACGACGGTCCTGCGGGCGCTGGAAGCTCGCCTCGAGAGTTCCCGCTTGCAAAAGCAGGATGCATTCTCGCGGCGGTCCATGACCACGGCCGAAGAGCGGTGGCTTCAAGAGCACAGTTCGCCGGAGGCCAAGCATTGGAACATGCTGAGTACGCTCAGTGCGAGCACCGCGCGTCATGGCGGCTGACGGGTTCCGCGCACCCTGGCGGTCGTTCCTGATCGACGTCGATCAGCAGTTGATAGGCCAGACCGAGTTGCATTGTCTCGGCGGGTTCGTCATCGCCGAGCTCTACGGATTGCTTCGCGCCACCGCCGACATCGACATCATCGAGGCGCGCGGCACCGACCTCCGCACACTGCAACAAATCGGCGGCCGGGGAAGTGAATTGGCGCGTCGCCATCACGTCTTCCTCGACATCGTCACGGTGGCCACCGTGCCGGAAGACTACGAACAGCGACTAGTGGAAGTCCCGTCCGGCGAATTCGTGCACCTGCGCCTCAGGGCGTTCGAGCGGCACGACCTGGTGCTGGCCAAGCTGGCGCGCAACGCGGATCACGATCGCGAGGACGTGAAGCACCTCGCGTTGGGCCCGGGATTGGACTGCGCAGTGCTAAGAGATCGCTACCAGCGGGAGCTTCGCTTCCAATTCGGCAACCCCAGGCAAGCGGACCTGACGATGGAGCTTTGGACTGAGATGATCACCGAAGTTCAGGTGCGCGGCACTCCATAAAGGGGTGCCCCACGAGGGGATGTACCAACGATGCGGTGTCCGAATAGAGGGTGCCCGACAGGTTTGCGATCGGGTTTGCGATAGAGTGCACGGCATGAGCGCACGGATTCGTTGGTCTCTCGGGTTGCTCGTGGCAATCGTGGCGGCGCCAGGCGCGGTTCGCACCTCGGCGCAAGTCGCTGCCGTGGCCACCGCCAATCCGCCGGCGGCGTTCAGCGACACCAATCGGCGCGCCAAGCTGGCGACCGCATTCCCCGAGATCGACAAGGTGGTCGCGGAGTTCATGGCGCGCGCGCACGTGCCCGGCGCGGCCTGGGGCATCATCATCGACGGCGAGCTCGCCCACATCGGCGTCTCCGGCTTTCGTGACCTTTCCACCAAGGCGCCGGTGACCCGCGATTCGGTTTTCCGCATCGCGTCCATGTCGAAGAGCTTCGCGGCCATGTCGATTCTCGCGCTGCGAGACGAGGGCAAGCTGTCGCTCGACGACCTGGCGGAGAAGCACGTGCCGGAGCTGAAGAACCTGCGCTATCCGACCACCGACTCGCCCCGCCTGCGCGTGCGCGACCTGCTGTCGCACGCCGCGGGTTTTCCTGAAGACAACCCATGGGGCGATCAACAACTGTCTGCCACTGAAGACGCGTTCACGCGGATGATGCAGCAGGGCATCCCGTTCTCGAACCCGCCGGGCGTCGCCTACGAATACGCCAACTACGGCTTCGCCATCATCGGCCGCATTGTCACCAACGTGTCTGGCAAGCCGTATCGGCAGTACCTGAGCGAGAAGATCCTGCAGCCGATGGGCATGACCTCGACGACGCTGGAACCCAAGGCCGTGGCGCGCGATCGCATGGCGCTCGGCTATCGGTGGGAAGACGAGCAGTGGAAGCTCGAACCGGCGCTCGCCGACGGTGCCTTCGGCGTGATGGGCGGCATGCTGACGACGATCTCTGATCTTTCGACGTATGTCGGCGCGTTGCTGGCCGCGTGGCCCCCGCGCGATGGCGCCGAGACGGGACCGATTCGTCGCTCGTCGTTGCGCGAGATGCAGCAAATCTGGCGCTCGCGACCGACGACCGTCACTCGCACGACCGCCGGGACACCGAACCTGAGCTCGGGCGGCTACGGCTTCGGCCTCGGCATCACCCAGTCGTGCGACTACGACCACATCGTCGCGCACAGTGGCGGCTTGCCGGGATACGGCTCGCTGATGCGCTGGCTCCCCAGCTACGGCGTCGGGTTGATCGCGTTCGGCAACGTCACCTACACGGGATGGGGCGGGGTTGCCGCCGAAGCGTTTGATCTGCTAGCCAAGACCGGCGGCCTGCAGCCGCGCCTGCCGCAACCGTCGCCGACGCTAGTGGCGTCACGCGATGCCGTGTCGCGCCTGATCATGAACTGGGACGACCAGCAGGCCGACGAAATGGCCGCGATCAACCTGTTCATGGATCGATCGAAGGATCGCCGGCAGAAAGAAGTCGCCGACCTGCGCGCGAAGGTCGGCACGTGCGCGCCGCCGACGGAGTTTGCTGCGGTCGAGAACTGGCTGCGCGGCGACTGGACGATGAAGTGCGAGCGCGGCGATCTGCGCGTCTCGCTCACGCTGGCGCCGACCATGCCGCCGAAGGTGCAGTTCCTGGAAGTGGGGCTTGCGCAACCGAGGCCGGCGGCTGCTGCCTGCAGATAGAGATAGCATTACGCATGCTGTTTTCACGTTGTCTCGTTTCGGCTTTCGCAATCGCGGTGGCCACAATCTGCCTTGCAGTTGAAGAGCCCCGGGCACAAGGGCGTTCGTTTGATCTGCTCACGGCGAGCATCGCCGATATTCACGCCGCCGTTGATGCCGGCAAGCTGACCTACGAGGGCCTGGTCGGCCTGTATCTCAAGCGCATTGAGGCCTACGACAAGCAGGGACCGAAACTGAACGCGGTGATCACGGTCAATCCGCGCGCCATCGAGCATGCGCGAGCCTTGGACACCGAGCGCAAGGCCAAGGGCCGCAGAAGCCCGCTCCACGGCATCCCCATCGCGGTGAAGGACAACATCGACACCGCCGACATGCCCACGACCGGCGGCAACGAAGTGTTTGCCGGCAGCCGCCCCGCCGCTGATGCGACGGTGATCGAGAAGCTCAAGGCGGCGGGGGCGATCATCCTGATCAAGACCAACATGGATGAACTGGCACAGTCGGTGCGCGGGTTCAGCACAGTGGGCGGACAGATCCTTAATCCCTATAACCTGGCCAGGAATCCAGGCGGCTCGAGCGGCGGCACCGGTGTCGCGGTAGCTTCAGCGTTTGCCACCGTCGGCCTCGGCACGGAAACCGGCGTGTCGGTGCGAAGTCCGGCGGCCAACAACTCGCTGGTCGGTATTGTGCCTTCGCGCGGTACGGTGAGCCGGGCCGGCGTGATCCCGATCTCGTTCACGCAGGATCGCATTGGCGTGCACGCCAAGTCGGTGGCCGATGCGGCGACGCTGCTTGCGTTCATGCGCGGATTCGACGCTGAGGATCTGGCCACCGCCGAGAGCCTCGAACATGCGGTGCCGGTGTTGACGAACCTGGCGGCCGACAGCTTGCGCGGCGTTCGCGTCGGCGTGCTGCGCGACATGTTCCGCAAGGGCCCGGAAGTCGAAAGCGGTAACGCCAACATCGACAAGCAGCTCGCCCTGCTCACCGCCAACGGCGCCATCGTCATTGACGGACTCTCGACCGGCACCGACCTGATTAGCCTGATGCCGTCGCTGCGCGTGAACAGCTACGAGCTGCGCGCGGCGTTCGACGGCTACCTGCGCCGGCGCGGCCCTGCCAGCCCCATCAAGACGTTCGCCGAACTGTTCGCCAGCGGCAGGTGGCTCAAGGGCGGAGTGCTTGAAGCGCGCTTCAACGACACCATGAAGGCTGGGGACCTCAACACGAACGCGGAGTATCAAGCCCGGCTGCTTAATCAACGAATGATGCGCCAGCAGCTGGTTGGCCTGATGGACCGCTACGGCGTGGACGCGCTCGTCTATCCCATGAAGCCGCTTGGCGCGCCGGTAGTGGGGTCGTCAGACGATGGGCTGAGGGATAACAACTTGAGTGCAACGGTGGGTCTGCCCGCGATCGTAATGCCGGCGGGTTGGGATGCGGAAGGCTTGCCGCTCTCGATGGAGATTCTCGGGCGGCCGTTCAGTGAGCCCGCGCTAATCAAGATTGCACACGGCTACGAGCAGGCGAGCAAGCATCGCAGGTCGCCCAAGTCGACACCGTCGCTGCCGGGAGAGCTCATCCCGTTCTAGCCGCGCTACTGCGGTGCGTGCGTCTTCATGCGGCCGAGATCGCAACCCTGCGGCAACTGGTCGGCGTTAGGCCTGACGTTGCCTAAGTAGCAGCCGGGTATCACATACAAGGTGCGGCTGCCGGCCGGCGCCACGAAGGCCGGCGGGGCCGGGGCCTTAGCGCCGGTGGACTTCAGCTCACCGCGGTAAGTGATGGTGCGATCGGCCTCGATGCGCGTGTCGAAGACCAGCGTTTCGTACCCGGGCGCGCGGATCTCGATGCGATGCGGACCTGTTCGCAGATTGAGTTCGCTACCCAGGTCGGCGGGTGTGCCGACGAACACACCGTCGACGAAAATCTGCAACAGCGAAGCGGGCTCCACCTCCAGGCGAAGACGTCCACTGTCTGATGGCGGTGGGAGCGGTGGCGCGGGGGTGGTGTAGGTGGCCGACGGCTGCGTCACCACCACCTGCATCGACGGCGAGCCGTAGTACGGATACGTCGGAATCACGTAGTAAGGCTGAACCACTCTGCCGCGCGCTCCGCGCGGCTCGCGCGGATCACGCGGATCACGCGACGGGTGGTTGGGACGTGTCTCCGGTCCACGTTCCCACGCCGGTGAACCCTGGCGTTCCCACGCGGGAGTTTGCGGCCGCTCCCATGACGGCGCGGGGGCGCGCCATTCCCACGGCTTTTGATAGGGGACGGGCGCCGGCAGGCCGATCGACGGCAGCGGCAAGCCGATCGCGCCGGGGCCGTACGGCGAGGGCCGGTCGGACCGGTGCTGTTGCTGTGCACTCGCGGCCAGCGGCATTCCGAGAATCAGCAGAAGCGCAAAGAGGTAACGCATGTGACTCACCCCGACGTCAGGTGGCATCGCAGACCGACGGGACAAGACTATTGTAAGCCCGTTTAGAATTAGTGCGTGCCCGAGCTACCTGAAGTCGAAACCGTCCGTCGAATGCTCGAGCCGGCGATGCACGGCGCGAAATTCCGGCGCGTGATCGTCAATCGCCCGAACCTGCGCATCCCCTTCCCCCACCAGTTCGCTGACCGGCTGCGCGGATCCAGGGTTGAGGCTGTGCAGCGGCGCGGCAAGTACCTGGTGGTGGCACTCTCGTCGGGCGAGACGCTGATCATGCACTTGGGCATGTCGGGCTGGTTCCACGTGGCCCCGATTGGCGACCGGACCCGCGACGCCGATCCGCACGATCACGTCGTCTTCGTGATGTCGTCTGGACAAAGCGTCGTGTTCAACGATCCGCGACGATTTGGGTTTATGGATCTGGCGCTGGCCGGCGAGGCCGAGGCCTATCCGTCATTGAAGGCGATGGGGCCGGAGCCGCTCTCGGTCGAGTTCAACGCCGCGTCCTTGGCTCGCTCCTGCCGCGGCAAGAAGGCGTCGATCAAGGTCACGCTGCTCGATCAAGGCGTGGTCGGTGGGCTCGGCAACATCTACGCAAGCGAATCGCTGCATCACGCCAAGCTATCGCCCTTGCGTCCCGCCTCGGTAATTGCAACGGCAAGCGGGGCGCCCCGCAAGAGCGCGCAGCAACTGACTGCGTCGATCAAGGCGGTGTTGACGGGAGCGATTCGACGGGCAGAGTCGCCGTACCGCGCGGGCCGGTTTCGGGTGTACGAGCGTCAGGGAGAGCGGTGCCTGCGGCCAGACTGCAGCGGCGTCATCAGGCAGATTACGCAGGGCGCGCGCTCGACCTACTACTGTCCGACGTGTCAGAAGTGAACCTGCTTCACATTTTTTTACCTTTACGTAAATCGTAAAAGTGAGGACAAGTGAAGCAGGTTCACTTAACGTTGGGCGAGCGCGACGCGAAACCCGATGAAGGCACGGCGCGCGCCGGGGTCCGCGGCGCCGCGCGTAGTAGTGCGGACCTGGCGGGCCGGATCAGCGTAGTGACCGCCGCGCATCACCCACAGTGCGTCGGCATCGAGATTGGCGCGATCGTCTGACGGATCGTACGGATACGGCTGATAGGGGCTGCTGGTCCACTCCCACACGTTGCCGCTCATGTCGGCCAACCCGTAGGCGCATTCGGGGCAGGCGAACTGCCCGACCGGCGCCGGGGCCGTGCCTTCGAAGTTGGCGCGATCGCGCCGCGGCTGATCGCCCCACGGATAGGCGCGGCGATCGCCGCCGCGAGCCGCTTTCTCCCACTGCGCTTCGCTCGGCAGCCGCACGCGCCATCCGGCGCGCACCCGCTCGCCCGCTGCGCTTTGTGACTTGGCGAGCGATGCCTCGAGCCAGCGGCAATACGCCACCGCGTTGGGCCACGACACGAACGCGACCGGATGCGTGGGTGGCCGGGCGAGCGTGTTGGCATCAACCGGCGCCCTCGTCGCGCGGACGAACGCCGAATATTGCGCGACCGTCACTTCATGCCGGCCGATGAAAAACGCCGGCAGATCAACTGTTCCCTCGCCCTGAGACGCGGACCACTTCTCGTTATCGAAGGCGCGCGCATCGGTGGCGGGATCAGCGCCCATGGTGAACGGACCCGCGGGAATCTCGACAAAGTCGGGCCATTCGCCAGGAGATGCCGTGGCCTGCCGTCCTTCGAGACGCGGCGCCAGCAGTGCCGTCGCGACGACCACAACGCTGAGCGCGAAGCGAATCAGCGGGACGCGATTGGCGCGTTGCACGCAAACTCCCACCCATGCCGGCAGGCCCGGGCATAAAGTTCAGGCGCTGGCGTCTCCATCAGGTTCGGGCCACCCTGCCGGACGAGCAGCCGCAGATCGATCGCGCGCGGGCTGGCACGGCTCGGCTCCGACGGATCGAGCAGGTTGACGCAACCGGCCTGGAACCTCGCCTCGCACGCGCGAGCGAAGTACGCGAAGGCGCGTTCCTCGTCTTTGGCAACCAACTGGCCTTCGGTATAGTGCCGGCCGAGCTCGTTGCACGCCCATCCCGCGTTGTCGCCGCAGTAGGACGCTTCAATCCGCAACAGCCGCGCGCATGCTTGCGGCTTGTCGGCGGCGCAGGCCTGCTGCCAGAACGGCAGCGAGTCGCCCTTGTGCATGCCGTCGGCCGCACCCACCGCGGTCATCACGCCGAAGAGTAGGACCCACACCCCCATGTGCGCCAGGTTGGCGCGACCAAGCGGCGGGTCGAGACCGAGCGCATGAACCCACGGCCGCGTCCCGATGGCACGTACCGCGCGATCGATCGATGGCACGGCGAGGTTCAGCAGCGGCACGCACAGCAGCTTGTCGTAGAAGGTCGGCATGCCAAACGCGCCAAGCAGCGCATAGAGGCCAAACACGCCAAGGCCGTAGAGCACGCCGAAGATGGCCCGGCCGAGCGGCGTTCGCGGCGACGTGGACGGATCGGTCACGAGCAAATGCAGGCCAAGGAAGACCGCCGACGGAATATCGGAGTCCACGAAGTACGGCACACCGGTGATGGCGGTGTAGAGCAGGCTGCCGCCAAACAGCGTCGCCGCGGCCATGGCGGTAACCGGGGTAATCGCGAAAAAATACATCACCACGAGACCCACCCCGAACAGCACCTTGTAGATGTGGGGGCCGAGGCTGAACGTGGTGGCAATCTCCTGGCCCCACGTCAGGTGAGTGGTGCCGGTGGCGAGCAACACCACCGAGAAGATCGCGAGCGTGAACGCGGACGGATTGAAGATGTGGACTTTTTTTCCATCGCGCTCCCACCGCACGAACGCCTTGCCGGCAAAGCCGATCGCGACCAGCAGGAACTGGAAGGCGAACCAGTCGTCTACGAACCAGAGGAACAAGTTCGTGCTGAAGATGATGGGAAACGGGCCGAACCCAAGCCCGTAGCTTTCGCGCCGGGACCACGACAACAGCAGGTCGAAGGCATAGGCGAACAGGAGCTGGCCGACCAGCAGGGGCGCAAAGTCGTAGACCGGGCGCCAGTAGTAGCCCCAGAAGGCGTAGACGGTCAGGTGGCAGCAGGCCTGGATGTAGTGCTGCGGCCTGGGCGGCGACAGGTGGATGCCCGGCAACCCATGCTTGAGAGCCTGGACGGCGACGGCCGCGAGCCAGAGCAGCAGGACGGCGCCCGCACCCCAGAACGACCACAGCAGACGCTGGCTCCCCTGAAGGCGCGGCAACAAGGTCAGCGCCAGTAGACCGGCGGTGAATGCCAACGGCACCAGCAGCAGGCTAGACGAGCGAGCCTGCGGGGCATCTAACGATTGTTCAGGGCGGCGGGGGATTGCCTCGCGCCGATCCCGGCGTTTCAAGGACGACATTGATGAAATCTGGTGGCTACAGGTGAGCTTTAGTTTGTACACCACGTCCACGGCCTCCGCAAATGGTTGACAGGATGCCGCTGTCCAGCGCAATCTTGGCAACGCTAGATCTAGAGCTAGCGCCCGATCGGCTGGACCGGTCCAGCGCGAGCCCCATAGTTGAGGTGCCGATGAGAACGGGAATGTCTCGGAGTTGGACCCGCCACGCGTACGTTGGCGGTTTAGTGGTCGCGGTGGCAGTGGTCCTGTCGGGCCTCGCTGGCGATGCACAGAATAAGGCGGACTGGCCGAACATCACGGGAGGCGACAGTTCGACTCGATACTCCCCGCTCGACCAGATCAATGCGACGAACTTCAACACGTTGAAGGTCGCATGGGAATGGGGCGCTGATTCGGCGCCCGGTGTGGATATCGGCGACATCAACGGTCGCTCGCTGCCCATCTACGTGGACGGCATGCTGCTGACCACGTCGGGCCCGCGGCGCACGGTGGTGTCGATCGATCCGGCCACGGGCAAGACGCTGTGGACCTTCCAGGAGCCCGAGACGCCGCGTCACGCGTACTCGATGCGTTCGAACCACGGCAAGGGCGTGGCCTACGGCCGCGTCAACGGCCGCGGCGTGGTGTATGTCACCACCCCGGGCTTCTTCCTGCATGCCCTCGACGCCAAAACCGGCCAGCCGCTGGAAGGCTGGGGCGGCGCCGTGCCCGTGCGCGGCTTCCCAAAGACCGGCTCGGTAGACATGCTCAAGGACCTAATCGCGGATTGGGATCCCTGGAAGAACGCGAAGCTACCCTACGACCCGGCCCAGGGTCTGCCGCTTTCGCTCGGCTACATCACCACCTCCTCCCCGCCCATCGTCGTCAACGACGTGCTGATCGTCGGCAACTCGGCCGAGCAGGGCTACAACCAGACGCGCGTCGAGAACGTGCCCGGCGACATCCTGGGATACGACGCGAAGACCGGCAAGTACCTGTGGAAGTTCCACGTCATTCCGCGGCCGGGCGAGTTCGGCCACGACACGTGGGAGAACGACGCGTGGAAGTGGACTGGCGACGTCTCGTCGTGGGCGCCGATGTCGGCTGACCCGTCGCGCGGCCTCGTCTACATCCCGACCAACGGCGCCACGGTTGACTACTTCGGCGGCTTCCGTCCGGGCGACAACCTGTTCGGTACCAGCGTGATTGCGCTGGACGTGAAGACCGGCAAACGGGTCTGGCACCACCAGCTGGTGAAACACGACATCTGGAACTACGACACGCCGACCGCGCCGATCCTGATGGACGTGACCGTTGACGGCAAGCGCATTCCCGGGCTGTTCCAAATCACCAAGCAGTCGTGGGTTTATTCTTACGACCGCACGACCGGCAAGCCGATTTGGCCGTTCGTTGATCGGCCCGCGCCCCAATCGCTGGTGCCGACCGAGAAGCTGTCGGCCACCCAGCCGCACGTCACCAAGCCGGCGCCCTACGACCTGCAGGGACGCACCGAGGCGCACTTGATTGACTACACGCCGGAGATCAAGCGCCTCGCGCTCGAGCGCGCCAAGAGCCGCGATCTGCTGGCCCCGCTCTTCGCGCCACCGACGCATCGTGGCAACAAGGAGGGCAAGGGCCCGGCGAACATCTGCCCCGGTGGCGGTGGCGGCGCCAACATCACCGGCCCGCCCGCGGCGGACCCCAATACCGGCATCATCTTCATCGCGTCAACGAGCGGCTGCTCGCCGACGCTGCTTGCTCCCGCCAAGGAGAAGGACAACGACAAGATGACCGGCACGACGCTGTCGGAATTCGCGGTCGCCCGCGGCGAAGGGCCGCCCCCGGCGAAGCCGGATCCCAACGATCCGCTGAACGGCTTCCCGGACCTGTTCAAGGGCCCGCTCGGCCGCATCACAGCCATCGACATGAACACCGGCGAGCACCTGTGGATGATTCCTTACGGCGATACAGCGCAAGCCGCCCAGGATGCGTTCAAGAACAACCCGCTCCTGAAGGGCATGACGGTTGACACGAACTGGGGCCGCCGCGGCACCGCCGCGCTCGCCGCCACGTCTACGCTGCTGCTGTCGGCCGGCCAGACCGCCGACAACCGGCCTCACCTGTTTGCCATCGACAAGAAGACCGGCAAGCGCGTGGGCGCGGTGCCAACTCGCGTCTTGGGTCAGTACGGCTTGATGACCTATATGCACGCAGGCAAGCAGTACATCGTGCTGCCGCGCAACGGCGGCTACACGACCATGGCGCTTCCGTAAACGACTAGAGACTGAAGAGGGCCGGGCACAGCAATGTGTCCGGCCTTTTGTCGGTACGGACGTTGGCCACAGAGAACGCAGAAAACACAGAGCAATTCTTTTCTTGAATGCAGGCACACGGTTCGACCGGGCGCCTTACATTTAGAGAACCGTTTCTCTGCGTCCTCTGTGTTCTCGGTGGCTAACTGTTGTTCGACAGGAACTGATCGATCGCCGCGGCGGCACGGCGACCATCATCGATCGCCCAGACGATCAGGGATTGGCCGCGCTGCATGTCTCCCGCGGCGAAAATGCCAGGGACGTTGGTCATCCACTGCTCATCGCGCGCGACGGTGCCGCGGTCGTTCATGCGGACATCGAGGTCGGTGAGCAAGCGGCTCTTCTCGGGGCCAACGAACCCCATGGCGAGCAGCACGAGATCCGCCTTCATCTCAAACCCGCTGCCGGCCACTACTTCGAATGACGGCCGGCCATTGGCCAAGACTCGGTTCACGTTATGGCCGTGCAGCGTGCGGACGCGGCCGTCGGCATCGCCGGTGAGCTTGGTGGTGGCCACGGCATACACTCGGTCGCCGCCTTCTTCGTGCGCGGTCGAAGTACGGAAGATGTTCGGCCACAGCGGCCACGGGTTGTCTTCGGCGCGCTGGTTCGGCGGAGTCGGCAACAGTTCGAGCTGGCTGACCGACAAGGCGCCCTGGCGGTGCACCGTTCCTAGGCAGTCGGCGCCGGTATCGCCACCGCCGATGATCACGACGTTCTTGCCGGCAGCAGTGATGGGGGCAGCCGCCAGCTCGTCGCCCTGGCATCGTTGGTTCTGCTGCGTCAGGTATTCCATGGCAAAGTGGACGCCGTTCAGCTCGCGACCCGGCACGCTGAGATCTCGTGGACTGCCGGCGCCACCGGCGAGCAAGATGGCATCGAAGTCGCGCTGTAGATCGTACGCCGTGACGTCTTCGCCAACGTGCATGCGGGTGCGGAACACGACGCCCTCGGCCGTCATCAGGTCGAGACGGCGATCGAGCACCCGCTTCTCCATCTTGAATTCCGGGATGCCGTAGCGCAGCAGGCCACCGACGCGGTCGGACTTCTCGAACACGGTCACGCTGTGACCGGCGCGATTGAGCTGCGCGGCAGCGGCGAGACCAGCCGGGCCTGAGCCGATGACCGCAACCTTCTTCCAAGTGCGCGTCACCGGCGGCTCGGGAACGATCCAGCCTTCGTCAAAGGCCCGATCGACGATCGACAGCTCGATTGACTTGATGGTGACGGGGTCCTTACTGATCCCCAGTACGCACGCACCTTCACAGGGAGCTGGGCACAACAGGCCGGTGAACTCCGGAAAGTTGTTGGTCTGGTGCAAGCGCTCAATGGCGGAACGCCAGTTGTTCTTGTAGACCAGGTCGTTCCAGTCGGGAATGAGATTGCCGAGTGGGCAACCCTGGTGGCAGAACGGAATGCCGCAGTCCATGCACCGCGCCGCCTGGCGGGTCACGTCTTCAACCGCATATGCCTTATAAACGTGACGGAAGTCGCCCACGCGCTCGGCAACCGGGCGCGATGGCTGCTTGCCTCGCGAGAACTCGATGAAACCTGTCGGCTTACCCATAAATCCTTGCCACAGACAGCACAGAGGACACAGAGAAATCTATTTTCCACATGCATTCGAGACAGCCAAGACACTGACTCTGAGTCCTCGGCGTCCTCTGTGCCAGTTCTTGTTATGCCACCAGGTCGCTGAATGCGGGTTCGCGCGATTCGGCACGCGCTTTCGCCTCGGCTGCCTTAACCCGTTTGAAATCGCGCGGCATCACGACCACGAACTGTTGATGCATGGTGGCCCACGACTGCAGGACGCGCTCGCCGACGGCGCTGTCGGTGAACTCGACATGGCGAGCGATCAGGTTGCGGACCAGCTTGAGCTCCGCTGCATCTGCGAGGTGCTCGAGCGCCACCATGTCGATGTTGCAGTTGAGCGCGAACGAGCCGTCGGTATCGAGCACGTAGGCCACGCCACCGCTCATGCCGGCCGCGAAGTTACGGCCGGTGGGCCCCAACACGACAATGCGGCCGCCGGTCATGTACTCGCAGCCGTGATCGCCGACGCCCTCGACCACCGCCTGTGCGCCGCTGTTGCGGACGGCAAAGCGCTCGCCGGCCACGCCGCGCACGAAAGCCTCACCACTGGTGGCGCCGTAGAGCGCGACGTTGCCGATGATCACGTTCTCTTCAGCGGCAAAGGCGGCGTTACGTGGCGGACGCACGACGAGGCGGCCGCCCGACAGCCCCTTGCCGACAAAGTCGTTGGCTTCGCCCGCCAGCGACAGGGTGATGCCGCGCGGGACGAACGCGCCGAAACTCTGGCCGGCCGACCCGGTGAAACTGACGCGAATGGTGTCGTCCGGCAGCCCTTCGCCTCCGTAGCGCCTGGTCACCTCGTAGCCGAGCATGGTGCCCGTCGTTCGATCGGTGTTGCGAATGGCGAAGGACAGCTCCACTGGCGCGCGATGCTCAAGCGCCGGCGCCGACTGCTCGATCAGACGGCGATCGAGCACGTTGGCCAGGCCGGCGTCCTGCTTACAGGTGGCGCGCCGGTCGCTGCCGGCCGGCATCTCAGGCACGTACAGCAACTGCGAGAGATCGACGCCCTTCGCCTTCCAGTGATCTTTGGCCGGCTCGAAGTCGAGGCATTCAGCGCGGCCGATCATCTCGTCGAACGTGCGGAAGCCCAGTTCTGCCATCAGCTCACGCACTTCCTGCGCGATGAAGTGGAAGAAGTTCTGCACGAAGTCGGGCTTGCCGCTGAAGGTCTTGCGCAGTTCCGGGTCCTGCGTGGCAATGCCGACCGGACAGGTGTTGAGGTGGCAGACGCGCATCATCACGCAGCCCATCACCACCAGCGGCGCGGTGGCGAAACCGAACTCTTCGGCACCGAGCAGCGCGGCGATCACCACGTCGCGGCCGGTCTTCATCTGGCCGTCCACCTGCACCACGATGCGGTCGCGCAGGCGGTTCATCAGCAGCACCTGCTGCGTCTCGGCGAGGCCGAGTTCCCACGGCACCCCGGCGTGCTTCAAGCTGGTGAGCGGCGAGGCGCCGGTGCCGCCGTCATGGCCCGAGATCAGCACCACATCGGCGTGCGCCTTGGACACGCCCGCGGCGACCGTGCCAACGCCCGACTCGGCAACCAGCTTTACGTGTACCCGCGCCACCGGGTTGGCGTTCTTCAAATCGAAGATCAGCTGCGCCAGATCCTCAATCGAGTAGATGTCGTGATGGGGCGGCGGCGAAATCAGGCCGACGCCGGGCGTGGAGTGCCGGACTTTCGCGATCCAGGGATAGACCTTGTGGCCAGGCAACTGCCCGCCCTCGCCCGGCTTGGCGCCCTGCGCCATCTTGATCTGCAGATCGTCGGCGTTGACCAGGTATTCGCTGGTGACGCCGAAACGTCCAGAGGCTACCTGCTTGATGGCGCTACGCCTCGAGTCGCCGTTGGCATCGGGCCGGTAGCGCGCCGGATCCTCGCCGCCTTCACCGGTGTTGGACTTGGCGCCCATCCGGTTCATCGCAATCGCCAGCGTCTCGTGCGCTTCGCCGCTGATCGATCCGTACGACATCGCGCCGGTTGAGAAACGCGGCAGGATCTTTTCGATCGGCTCGACTTCGTCGAGCGACAGCGGCACCGCGGCAGGCTTCATGCCGAACAGGCCGCGCAAGGTGGCGCGCTGCTTGCTCTGGTCGTCGACCAGGCGTGTGTAGTCCTTGAAGATGCTGTATTGGCCGGTGCGGGTGGCGTGCTGGAGCTTGAAGACCGTGTCGGGATTAAAGAGATGAAACTCGCCATCTCTCCGCCACTGGTACTCGCCGCCGTTCACGAGCGCCGAGACGGCGGAACTGAAGTGCCGCCCGCCCGGCACCAGTCCGCCGAATGCTCGTGCGTGGCGCTGGCGGACCTCTTCGGAAATTTCCTTCATGCCGACGCCGCCAATGCGTGAGGCGGTGGAGGTGAAGTATTTGTCGACGAACTCGCGGTCGAGGCCGACCGCCTCGAAGATCTGCGCCCCGCAGTAACTTTGCAGCGTCGAGATGCCCATCTTCGACATCACCTTGAGCACGCCCTTGTTGAGCGCCTTGCGGTACTTGGTGATGGCCTGGTTGTGCGTCAGGTTCGGGAGCGACCCCTGGCGAATCAGGTCGTCCAGCGTCTCGAACGCGAGATAGGGATTCACCGAACCAGCGCCGTATCCGATCAGCAGCGCCACGTGATGCACTTCGCGCGCCTCGCCGGTTTCCACCAGCAGGCCGCACTTGGTGCGCGTGCCCTCGCGGACGAGATGGTGATGCACGCCCGCCGTGGCCAGCAGGCTTGGAATCGGCGCGTGCTTCGCGTCGACGCCGCGGTCCGACAGGATCAGGATGCCGTAGCCAGATGCCACCGCAGCGCTCGCCTTGCGGCACAACTCCGCCATCGCGCGCTCGAGGCCCGGGCCATCTTCATCAGGGTTGTACAGCAGCGGGAGGGTGGTCGATCGGAACGGCGAGCCCGGCGGCAGGTGACGAAGCTTCGCCACCTGGTCGTTGTGCAGCACGGGAAACTCGACTTTGATTTGCCGGCAGTTCGCCGGCGTCGGATCGAGCAGGTTACCTTCGGGCCCGATCGTCGAGCCCATCGACGTCACCAATTCTTCGCGAATGGCGTCGAGCGGCGGGTTGGTGACCTGGGCAAACAGCTGTTGGAAGTAGTCGTAGAGCAAGCGCGGCTGGTCCGAGAGCACGGCCAGCGCGGTGTCGGTGCCCATCGAACCAAGCGGCTCGTCGCCGGTCAATGCCATGGGCGTCATCAGCACGCGCAGGTCTTCTTGCGTGTAGCCAAACGCCTGCTGGCGGCGGACCACAGTCTGATGATCGGGCCGCTCGGCAGCCGCGGTGGGCAGGTCTTCGATGTCGACGAGGTTCTGCCGCAGCCAGTCGCCGTACGGCTGCTCGCTCGCCAGCGTGCGCTTGATCTCCTCGTCGCTGATGATGCGGCCCTGGCCGGTGTCGATCAGCAGCATCTTGCCGGGACGCAGGCGATCCTTGCGGATGATGTTGTCGGCGGGGATCTCGAGGACGCCGACCTCCGACGCCATGATCACGAGGTCGTCCTTGGTAATGCAGTAGCGCGACGGTCGCAGTCCGTTGCGATCGAGCACCGCGCCGATCAGGGTGCCGTCGGTGAAGGTGATGGCGGCCGGACCGTCCCACGGCTCCATGAGCGACGAGTGGTATTCGTAGAATGCGCGCACCTCCGGGTCCATGGCGTGATTGCCGGACCAGGGCTCGGGAATCATCATCAACACCGCGTGCGGCAGCGTGCGGCCTGCCATGACCAGGAACTCGAGCACGTTGTCGAAGGTCGCGGTGTCGCTGCCACCCGGGGTGATCACCGGCAGCACTTTCTCGAGTTCGTCGCCAAACACGCTCGACTTCAGCAGGCCCTCGCGCGCCTTCATCCAGTTGGCATTGCCGCGCAGCGTGTTGATTTCGCCGTTGTGCGCGACGTAGCGATAGGGGTGCGCCAGCGGCCACGAAGGAAAGGTGTTGGTCGAGAAGCGCTGGTGAACCAAGGCCAACGCAGATTCAAATTCCGGGTCGGACAGGTCAGGAAACATGCCCTCGATCTGCGTGGCGGTGAGCATGCCCTTGTAGATCAGCGTGTTCGCCGAAAGGCTGGCGAGGTAGAAGTTCTTGCGGTGCGCCGGCGCCAGGTTCAGCGTGGCCACCTCGTGTTCGACGCGCTTCCGGGCAATGTAGAGCTGGCGTTCGAAGGCGGGACCACGCGTGCGCGGGCCAGTGTCCGCGGAGCAGACGAACAGTTGCTCGAACACCGGCGCGACCGCAGCCGCACTCTTGCCAATCTTCGAGACGTCGGTCGGCACCGGGCGCCAGCCCAGCACTGCGAGCCCCTCTTCGACGGCAATGCGATGCACGAGAGCACGAATCTGCGCCTGCGCCTTGTGATCGGTGGGCAGGAATACCAGGCCGGCGCCATAGGCGCCCGCCGACGGCAGCAGGAACTGCACGGTCTTGCGAAGGAAACGGTCCGGCATCTGGACGAGAATGCCCGCGCCGTCTCCGGTGTCGGGGTCGGAGCCGCACGCGCCGCGATGTTCGAGGTTGATGAGGAGGTCGAGGGCCTGGCGGACTATCGAGTGCGAGCGAGCGCCTTTAATGTGCGCGACGAAGCCAACGCCGCAGGCATCGTGCTCGTCGGTGGAGCGATAAAGGCCCGCCTCCGCTCCCAGCGGATTCGAGCTGTGGCGCGGCAAGCCCCGCTGGTCACTGAGGTCGTCCATGGCGTTCTCTCCAAGCTGAGAGGCTATTAGAGAGAATCGTTATCTATAACAAAAGCGCAATCTATTTATATTTAGCATGCGTTAAAGTGATTGGTCAGACTCCGAGTGAACGGGCGTCACCGCGTCCTGGTCCGACTCGCCGGTGCGGATGCGATAAATCTTCTCGATCGGCAGCACCATGATTTTTCCGTCGCCGACTTCCCCGGTCCTCGCCGCGCCCAGAATAATGTCGATGGTCGGCTGCACGAAGTGGTTCGAGACGCCGATCTCGATCCGGACCTTTTCCGCCAGCGCCATCTTCACGCTGGTGCCGCGGTAGTTCTCGACGTGCTCGATCTCGCCGCCGTGCCCCTGCACACGGCTGATCGTCAGGCCGCGGACATCCGCGTGGAACAGCGCCTCAAGCACGTCGCTCAACTTCTCGGGACGGACGATGGCGACGATCAGCTTCATAGCGAACCCCCGCCATGCACCGCCACCACGTCGACGGTGCTGTGCGCCATGGACGACTCCTTGGGCTTCACCAGAATAGCGCCGTCGCCGTGCGTGTAGGCCTCTTCGCCGTGATCCGTCACGTCCAGGCCCAGGCCTTCGTGGCGGTCACCGATGCGAAGCGGCATCACCAGAGCGAGGGCCTTGAGCAGCGCGAACGTCATGCCGCCACTGTATGCCAGCACGATGATGACGCTCGCCACCTGGGTGAGAACCTGACCGGGATTGCCTCCCAGCAGACCGTTGGCGCCACCGCTCCACGCCGCTTCCGCAAACACACCGGTCAGAATGGCGCCGGTGGCACCGCCCAGCCCATGCGCGGCGACGACGTCGAGCGAGTCATCAAGCTTGGTCTTGGCGCGGTAGATCAGGGCGAAGTAACTGGGGAAGGCGCCGAGCGCACCCATCGTGATGGCTGAGATCGGGCTGATGTAGCCTGCCGCGGGGGTCACGACGACAAGACCCACGACAATGGCGGTGGCGGCGCCAACGGCGGTGACCCGGCCGCCGCGCATCAGGTCGATCAGTGTCCAGGTCGCGAGCGTGGCCGCCGGCGCCAGCAGCGTGTTGGCAAAGGCCAGCGATGCGGTGGTGCCGGCCGACAGGGCACTGCCCGCGTTGAAACCGAACCAGCCAAACCACAACAATCCGGCGCCCAGCATGACAAACGGCACGTTGTGCGGAAGAATCGCGTGCCGTCCGTAATCCTTGCGCGGACCGACGACGAGCGCGGCCACCAGCGCCGCCGAGGCGGCGTTCACGTGCACAACCGCGCCGCCGGCAAAGTCGAGCGCCCCCATCGATGCGAGAAACCCGCCACCCCAGACCCAGTGCGCCACCGGGGCATAGACGACCAGCACCCATGCCGTGATGAACGCCAGGTAGGCGTTGAACCGCATGCGCTCAGCCACCGCGCCTGAAATCAGGGCCGGTGTGATGATGGCAAACGTGCCCTGGAAACACATGAACAAGAGGTGCGGAATGGCGCCCTGCGCCTCGAGCCCGACGCCGCGCAGGCCTGCGAACGCCAGCGACCCGATCGCCGGGCCGCCGGGCGCGAACGCCAGCGAGTAACCAAGCAACGCCCAGACCACCGCCACCGGGCCGAGAGCAATGAAGCTCATCATCATGGTGTTGAGCGCGTTCTTGGAGCGCACCAACCCGCCGTAGAAGAAGGCGAGCGCCGGTGTCATGAGAAGCACCAGCGCCGTGGATACGAGCATCCACGCGATGTCGGCGTTGTTCATGACGATATTGAATAGGTAGAAGCTATCTCATGTCCAATATGAGAAAGTTGTGGTTTCCATCCTGGGGAAAGGGGACGATTGGACTGCATGGCCACACAGACCAAGACCCGCTTTGACTGGAGCGACCCGTTCCTGCTCGACCAGCAGCTGACCAACGAAGAGCGAATGGTGCGCGACACCGCCCGCGACTACTGCAAGGACAAGCTGGCACCCCGCGTGCTCGATATGTTTCGCCACGAGAAGGCCGACCCCTCGATCTTCCGAGAGCTCGGCGCCCTCAACATGCTCGGCATCGTCATTCCCGAGGCCTACGGCGGCGCGGGTCTCGGTTACGTGGCCTATGGGCTGGTCGCGCGCGAACTGGAGCGGATTGATTCGGGCTTCCGCTCGATGATGAGTGTGCAGGGTTCGCTGGTCATGGTGCCGATCAACGAGTTCGGCACCGAGGCGCAAAAGCAGAAGTTCCTGCCCAAGCTCGCGACCGGCGAGTGGATTGGCTGCTTTGGCCTGACCGAACCCAACGCCGGCTCCGATCCGGGCAGCATGACCACGCGCGCCAAGAAGGTAGACGGCGGCTACTCGCTGACCGGCACCAAGTCGTGGATCAGCAACAGCCCGATCGCCGACGTCTTCATCGTGTGGGCCAAGGACGATGCGGATGTCATTCGCGGGTTTGTGCTGGAGAAAGGGTCGAAGGGCCTGACGGCGCCGCCCATTCACGGCAAGGTCGGCCTGCGCACGAGCATCACCGGCGAAGTCGTGATGGACAACGTGTTCTGTCTCGAGGAGAACGCGTTCCCCGAGGTCCAGGGGTTGAAGGGGCCGTTCACCTGCCTGAACAGCGCGCGCTACGGTATTTCGTGGGGCGCGCTGGGTGCCGCGGAGGATTGCTGGCTGCGCTCACGCCAGTATGTGCTCGAGCGCAAGCAGTTCAACCGGCCGCTGGCCGCTAACCAGTTGATCCAGAAGAAGCTCGCCGACATGCAGACCGAGATCGCGCTCGGGCTGCAGGGCTGCCTGCGCCTGGGCCGCATGAAAGAAGAAGGCACCGATGCCGTCGAGATCACGTCACTGCTGAAGCGAAACTCGGCGGGCAAGGCGTTGGACATTGCGCGCATGGCGCGCGACATGATGGGGGGCAACGGCATCACCGACGAGTTCGCGGTGATCCGTCACCTGGTGAACCTGGAAGTCGTGAATACCTATGAAGGCACCCACGACATCCATGCG
>JANLWW010000132.1:0-1810 GCA_031364805.1 Acidobacteriota bacterium | reverse complement strand
CCGGCCATCGTCCCGGTGGTGCTCGGCAAACATCGCGAAGCAGCCCTTGCCCTGCTCGACGAAGAAGCAGGGCGTGCCGTGCGACATCTTCTCGAACGCGCTGGGAAGCGCGGCGCAAATGCGGCGGATCCGATCGACCTGTCCTTCGCGTCCGCCTTTGCGCCGGCCCGTAGCCCCGTCGCGCGTGGTGACTTGCCGGGCTCGGAACTTCGCGATTCGCTCAATCAGGCGGACCGGCACAGGCTCGGACAAGGGGAACTTGAGCGTCCCCTTGCTGCGTTCGTATGGCGCCAGCTCCTTGGCAAACGCCTCGACCAACGCATCGCTCGCGGGATAGAGCGAGTAGTGCGACTTCCACCCGGCGAAATACAGCACGCCAACGCCGTTCAGCGAATAGGCCGGCATTTGATAGGCCAGCCCTTCTTGCGCAGTCGGAAGCGCCTTGAGAATCGCTCGGCGCACTGCTTCCAGGCTGGCTCGAGACTCTTTCGGCTTCGACGCGATGTACTCACGCACCGAGGCGAGCTTTCTGGACCGTTTTGCCGGCATGCGCACATCATGCTAACCGAAGCCGACAAGTGATACCCTCGGCCGGTCACTGGAGGTGACGATGGCCGAGAATCAGAATCAGGCGAAGGGAAAAATCCCTGCCGAAGCCGTGGACCTGTACACGCGCTACATTCATGGCGAGGTCAGCCGCCGCGACTTTCTGAAGGGAATCAATCGTTTTGCGGTCGCCGGCCTGACTGCCACCGCCATCGTCGAAGCGCTGATGCCGAACTACGCGTTGGGGCAGCAGGTTCGCAAGGATGACGAGCGGATCACGGCCAGCTACGAGACCATACCTTCACCCAACGGCAACGGGCAGATTCGCGGTTATTTCGTCCGGCCGTTCAGCCAAACCACGCGCAGCGAAAAGCCTACCAGACTGCCGGCGGTGCTCGTGATCCACGAGAATCGCGGTCTCAATCCGCATACCGAAGACGTGGCGCGCCGGTTTGCGCTGGAGAACTTCATTGCCTTTGCCCCGGACGCGCTGACGTCGGTCGGCGGATATCCGAGCGACGACTTCAAAGGCGGCCAACTGTTCGCCAAGATCGATCGCCCGAAGATGACCCAGGACTTCGTGGCCTCCGCTCAGTGGCTCAAGGCTCACGCGCTCGGCAACGGCAACGTCTGCGCGACCGGCTTCTGCTTCGGTGGTGGCATGTCCAACACGCTGGCGACGATACTGGGCGCCGATTTGGCGGCAGCCGCACCGTTTTATGGCGGCGCGCCACCGGCGGAAGAGGTTGCGAAGATCAAGGCGGCGATCCTCGTGCATCACGGCGCGCTCGACGCGGGGCTTGTGAAGGCCTACCCGGCGTTTGAAGCGGAATTGAAGAAGAACAACATCCCCTACGAGGGTCACATCTGGCCCAATTCGGTTCACGGCTTCTTCAACGACGCCACTCCGGAACGCTACAACAAGGAGACGGCGACGCAGGCATGGGCCCGGACCATCGCGTGGTTCAATCAATACGCTCGCCAAGCGCCTTAGCGACGCCGCGGCCCTCAGGGAGGCAATTCTCCTTGCCTCCTCGCCCCCTGTTCGACGTCTACCTCGTCACCCCACCACCGGTTCTAAGCGGTAACCGTCGGCATGCTCGACGCTCACCAGCCGCAGCTGCTGGCGCGGGCGGATGTTGAAGTGTCTCTCGCCGCCGTTCCAATCTCCGGTGACAACCAGCCGGCCCTCGGCGTCGAGGTGAGCGGCCACCTCGACGCTGTCCTAGTGCAGCGCGCGCTGCGCTAGCGCGCCGGTCGGGAG
>JANLWW010000129.1:0-13569 GCA_031364805.1 Acidobacteriota bacterium | reverse complement strand
GGTGTGCCTCAGGCCGGGGTCAGGGTCTTCCGCAACTCGTATTTCTATGATCCGATCCTGCTGACGGCCGCGGATGGGTCGTTCACGATGGCGGGCCTCCTGCCTGGCGCTCAGTTGGTTCAGGCTGGGAACGGCACGGTCTACGGTTCGGTGACCGTCACCGTCGTGGCCGGTCAAGCCGTCACCGCCGGCATTGCGATTGGTGCCAGCAGTGTCACCGGGCGGGCGACGACGGCGAGTGGCGCTCCTGTGTCGGGAGAGGTGAGATTGCTCAACGTCGACGGCAGTCAGTTCAGCTACACCTACAGCGACGACACCGGCACCTACCGATTCGACAACCTGCCGCTGCGGTCGTTCACCGTGCAGGCGGTCGCGGGGCCGAACTACGGAGTGCCGGCACCGGCGCCGGCACTGGCGGATGGCGCGACGGTGAGCGTCGACGTGCGCCTGCGGGCCGTGGTCACCGTTCGCGTGCGCGTGCTCGATGTTGACGGAGTGCGGCCAATTCCCAACGCACAGGTTCTGGTGGATCGTGGCGGCGCTCTGGGCTGGGGTTTCGAGCACCGGGGCTACACGGACGCGCTCGGCAGGCTAGATGTGCCGATGGTGTTCGAGCCGGGATTCCTCGTTGATGCACGCGACAGCCTTGGCATCATCGGGTCGGCGGCCGGGGCCGTCAACTCAGTCGACGACGGCACGGCGATCGCTGTCTCGATCACGGCGCAAGCAACAGGCGGCTGGGTCATGGGCACACTGTTCGCAGCCGATGGAGCCACCCGGATTCCGCCGGACGAGTACGAGCAGGGCGCGGTCGAGGTGGAACTGTTGGACGCCGTGGACCAGACACTGCTTGCAGAAACTGTGGCGTCATCGTCGTACAGCTTCTCAGCGGCGATGCCGGCGGGCCACGATTTCCGCGTCAGGGCAACTTTGCTAAGCGGGGCTAACTCGATTGTCGAGGCCACGGGCCAGTTCGCGTTCCGCGGCGAGAACGTGCGCCGCGACCTCGTCCTGCCCCTAGCCGTCATCACGGGCGTCGTTCGTTACAGTGACGGCGTGCCGGTGCCGTACCCGGACGCCAGCGTGCTGTGGACCTCTGGCCCGCGAGCAGGACGAACTGATCGTGCGAGCCGCAGCACCGAGGCGGGAGGCTATGGTTTGGTGGCCCTGCAGATCGGAGATTTCGTGCTGACGGTCCAGGACTTCTTGTCGGGCCTTACCAAGTCGGTCTCCGGCTCGGTGACCGATCCCTCAGCCGTCGTGCCGATTGACATCACGTTCGACCCGGCGGGCACGATTCGGGGGACGGTGGTCGACGCCGCTGGTGTGCCGGTCCAGGGCTGGGTAGGACTGCGAGTGGCCGGCGCGCCCAATGATCGGTCGACGCAAACCGCCGCGGATGGGTCGTTTGAGTTCAACACCGTACTGACCGGCCCGTTCCACCTCCAGGCCTGCGATACCCAGGTTCCGCGTTGGTGTGGCAGCGTGCGCGGCGCCAGCCAGCCGCCCGGCGAGACCGTCGTGACCGTCGCGATACCTGCGCGAGGATCTGTAAGCGGTGTCGTACGGCGTGGCGATGGTTCCGCGTTTGGTGGGGCGGAGGTGTGGCTTTCGATGCCCGACTACGCTGGGCCGCTCGAGGATAGCTTCGGCAGCTTCGTTCAGGCCGATGCTGCCGGGGTGTACATGTTCACGGGTGTGCCACCCGGCATGGCAGTCGTGAGAGCGAGAGACTATGCGAACAGCATCTGGGGTCTGGCGATCGGCGTCGTGCCGGCCGGTGCCGGCACGGTAGTTGATGTCCAACTGGGCACCGCGACCGACATGCTGAACTTGAACGCCACACTCGACTACAACTACGTCGATGGCTACAACGGCGCCACGAACCTGCGCCGCAATGGCGGGCGGGATTACTCGCACCAGTCTCTGCGTCTCGGCGCCGCCGGCCGGGCGGCCTCGGTGCGAGTCGAAAGCGATTGGAGCGTCAATGGGCTCGAGATGTCAGGGCGGCAGCTGACGATTGCCCGTGGCCATGAGGATCGCGTCGGCGTCAGCGTGACGCGCAAGGTGTTCGCTCCGATCGCGGGCGGGTTCGTGCGTTACATCGAGGAGCTGAGCAATCCCTTGGGGGTGGAGGTCGCCGTTCGCGTGCGGATCGGAGGCGTATCTCTACTGAACAGCGGCTCCACCATATCCAGTTCGAGCGCGCAGCACGTTGTCTTGACCCACCCGGCGTGGGCCACCGGCTTTGTTTTCGGCGGCACAGTGGGCGCGCCGCAAGCGGTGGTGACCGCAAGCTTCCTGCCGAGTCAGCGTGAATACTCATTTGACTGGGACGTGACCGTACCGGCCGGCCAAACCATTAGGCTGATGCATTTCTTCCTGTATGGAGGCTCAGCCGCGGATCTCGATCCGGTCGTGTCGTCGTTTGCCGCGCCCTCCGGATTGGCGCTTGAAGGGCTCACGGCCGCGGAGATCGCCTCGATTGTCAACTTCGTGATTCCGCCGAGTCCGTAGGGAGAATGGGCATGAAGACCATCCGTCGTATCGTGATTTCGGCGCTGGCGTGTGCGGCGATCTGGCTCGGGCTGGCGGCCGCGCCGGTGGCGACCGAGCGCAAACCGCTGCCGACGTTTACGGTGACCGCTACCGGTGGCGGCGCAGTGGCGAGCGCCGACTTGACGCGAGAGGGACGGTGGCTGTTCGTCTACGTGCAGCCCGCCTGCGCGGAGTGCCGCACGCTGCTCGCAACCATCGACGAGACAGACCAGCCCAGCGTTGCGGCCCGCATGGTGGTCGTCGTCGGTGGCGTGGATGACGCCGGCCTCGCGGCATTTAGAGCGGGGTTTCCTAAACTGGCGACAGCGGAGTGGTACGCCGATTCGGAGCGCGCCGTGCCGACCGCGGTCAAGGCGCCCGGCCTGCCGTTTGTGTTTGGAATGAAGCAGCGGATTACCGAGTGGGGCATGATCGGCGTGGTGCCGGATGCCGCCGCGGTACGATCGGCGCTGGTCAGTTGGGCGGGGGAGAGGTGAGTCGCATGGGCGGACTTGGCAGGAGCTGGCGGTCGCGTGCCGCAATGGTGGCCATCTGCGCGTGGTTGGTGCCGCTACGGGTGGCCGCGCAGCAGCCCTTGCCGACATTTCAGGTCGCGAGCCCGGATGGCGCGACCGAGTCGATCCACGCGCTCTCGATCGAGCCGCAGTGGTTGATCGTGTACGTGACTCCCAATTGCCCGGCATGTAATCGCCTGTTGGATGCGCTGGCCACGTGGCAGTCGCCCGCGGCAATGGCCCGGACCGTGGTCGTCGTCTCGGGTGAGCCGGTCGCCGCCCGCGCCTACGTCACGAATCGCGCCGCCGCGGTTGCCACGTCCAGGATATATAGCGACGAACAGATGCAGCTGCCGCGGGCGCTCGGGCTTGCGAGTAGTCCGGCGATCGTCGCGATTCGTGGCGGGCATGTCGAATGGGTGCTGAAGGGCGTATTAAACGACCCGGACGCCCTTGAGTCCGTAATCCGGGCGTGGCTCGAGTATTAGCCCTGGGCGGTGAACCTCCTTAGCCGAGGACCCGTATTACCCTTCATGCGCAACAAGATCGCCTTGCTCGGGCTCGTCCTGACCGTCGGACTCAGCGTTGCGGCTTGCGATATCAAGACCGACGCTAGTGGCGACTTTTCGTTCGACATCTCGGGTGGCAAGGCCCAAGACACCTGGACCCGCACTTACACCCTGGCCGACAACGGTCGCCTGGAACTCATCAACGTTAACGGCCGTATTACCGCCGAGCCGGCCACCGACGGCAAGGTGACGGTCGAGGGCCGCCGCACGGCAAAGGGCTCCACCGACGAGGCTGCCAAGGAAGCCCTGGCGAAGCTGGAAATCCGCGAAGAAGTGAGTGGCGAGCGAGTCCGAGTCGAATCGCGTCCGCCGCGACTGAGCGGTTTCGGCGGCCACGAGATCGAGTGGACCATCAAGGTCCCCAAGGGCGTGATTGTTGACCTGCGCACCGTCAATGGCGGCGTGCGAATCAACGGCCTGCAGGGCGAAGTGCACGCCAAGACCACCAATGGCGGCATCAAGGGCACCAACGTAATCGCCAACATTCTAGAGGCCTCGTCGGTGAATGGTGGCGTCGAGATTCAGTTCGGCAGTCCGCTGGACGCTAGTGGCACGGTCGACATTGAAACCGTCAACGGCGGCGTCGAGATCGAATTACCCGGCGACAGCAAAGCTACCATCTCGGCCCGCGCGGTCAATGGCGGCGTCAAGGTGACCGACCTCGACGTGCAGCGGACGGAAGAACCGAGCTCGTTCGATGCCAAGCGCCGGCTGCAGGGCACCCTCAATGGCGGCGGCGCTAAAGTGACCATCAGCACAACCAACGGTGGTGTCCGCATCTCGAAGACCGGCACCACCACGTCCTAGCCCCTGATCAGCAGCCGGCGAGGTTACACTGGCTGCTGATCCGTGAACGAAGACAAGTCCACCCGCTATCACCGCTTGCGCCGGCGCGCCGACCTCCTCGGGACGGCTGCGGCCGGCGTAGTGTTGTTGGGGCTCACGGTGTCGGGCGGTAGCCACCGCCTGCGCGAGCTGGCGGCCGCTATCTCCCAGTGGGTTCCCGACCGCCTGAACGATGCCCTGATGGTGATCCTGCTCACGATTCTAGTGATGCTGGTCATGCAAATCGTCGAGTTGCCGTTCGCGTTTTACCAAGGCCACAGGCTCGAGCACCGCTATGGCTTGTCCACCCAGTCCACGGCCCAATGGCTCTCGGACCAGGGCAAAGGCGTGTTGCTTGGCACCGGCGTCGCCGTGCTCGGTTCGTCAGTCGTGTTTGTCGCCCTCCGCAATTGGCCGGACCAGTGGTGGTGGATCTCAGCCGCGGTTTTCACGGCGGGTGTCGTCATCCTGGCGCGACTGGCGCCGGTCGTGCTGCTGCCGATGTTCTACAAGTTCAAACCGCTCGACCGTCCGGCGTTGTCGGCGCGACTGTTGGCGCTGGCGGAGAAGGCCCGCACCGATGTGGTCGGGGTCTTCGAGTGGGTACTGAGCGGCCACACCAAGAAAGCCAACGCGGCGCTGGCCGGCATGGGCCAGACGCGGCGCATCCTGTTGTCGGACACGTTGCTGGCCGATTATTCGGAGGATGAGATCGAAGTAATTCTCGCCCACGAACTCGCGCATCACGTGCACCGCGATCTGTGGCGCGGCATTGCCCTGCAGGCCCTGCTGTTGCTCGGCGGGTTCTTCCTGGCCGACCTGGTCTTGCGGCGGGTCAACGATGCCGCCGGCTTTCGCGGCCTCTCCGATCCAGCGGCGCTGCCACTGCTGATGCTGGTGGCGGGCGCCTGGTCGTTCCTGATGTTGCCTTTGATTAATGCCCTGTCGCGGGCGCAAGAACGGGCCGCCGACCGCTACGCCCTCGACACGACACGCAATGTTGACGCATTCGTTACCGCGATGAAGCGGCTGGCGCAACAAAATCTAGCCGAGGAGTATCCGTCTGCGCTCGTGCGATGGATCTTTTATTCCCACCCGCCCATCCGCGAGCGCATCGAAGCGGCGCGGGCTTTTGCTCGAGGAGATCATCATGCCGCTTAAGGTTCTGATTCTGGTCCTGTTGATGACGATGACGGGTTCGGCCCAATACTCGAAGAAGACGCTGGTCGCCCACCGCGGCGCCTCGGCCTATGCGCCGGAGCACACGCTCTCGGCCTATCGACTGGCCATCGAGCAGGGCGCCGACTTCGTCGAACAGGACCTGGCCGTGACCAAGGACGGCGTGCTGATCTGCCTGCACGACGCCAGCCTCGAGCGCACGACCAACGTCGAAGAGCTGTTTCCGGGTCGCGTCACCACCCAGACCATCGAGGGCCGCACGCGGAAGGCCTGGCTCGCCAACGATTTCACCCTCGCCGAAATCAAGACGCTCGATGCCGGTTCGTGGTTCGACAAGAAATTTGCCGGCGAGCAGATCCCGACTTTCGATGAGGCCATCGCGGCGATCCGTGGCAAGGCGGGAATCTTTCCCGAACTCAAGACCCCCGAGATCTACGCGGGCCGCGACGTGAAGTTCGAAGAGATGGTGGCCGCCGCGCTCGACAAGAATGGCCTGCGCGGGCCAAAGGCCGATCCGAAGACACCGGTCATCCTCCAGACCTTCGGTCAATCAAGCGCGCGTCGTCTCGCCGAGATCAAGATTGGCGTGCCGGTGGCACTGCTGCTGGGCAGCGCCGAAGGGTTCCAGACGGCGGCGCAGATCAAGGCCTGGAAGGGCATCGTGCAGGGTTTTGGCCCGGCGAAACAGATTGTGCTCAAGAATCCCGACTTCGTGAAGTGGGCGCACGCCGAAGGCATGACGGTGACGCCGTACACGTTCCGCTCAGCCGATCCGGGCACTTTCACGGATGTTAGGGCGGAGATGTCGCACTACCTCTACACGCTCGGTGTCGATGCGGTGTTCACCGACAATCCCGACAAGTTTCCGCGGAAGTAGACGTTCGCGGTTCGCTCTTCGCAGAGTACCTGCGAAGAGCGAACTGCGAATGCCGAATGGCGTGCAGCTACTTGGCCTTGACGACCAGCGTCCCTTTCATGTCCTGGCAACCTGCATCGCGTGTCAGGTTGCAGTAAAACGTGAAGGTGCCCGCCTGGTCGGCGCGGAACTCGAATGTCGTCGAGTGGCCGCCGCCGGCGCGCTTGACGATGCGGTAGGCGTCGATGGCAAAGCTGGTGGGGCGGTCCGCGCTCTTCAGTGTGATCTTGACCAGATCGTCCTGCGACACCTCGAGCTTGTTCGGGGCGAAGGTGTGGTCCTTTGCGAGGATGGTGAACTCGCGCCGGTTAGGGGCCTGTTCTTGCGCGGCGGCCCAGGCGGGGGCCAGGACGGCGAGGACAAACAACAGCACGCGCATGGGTTGATTGTACGACGGCGCCTTTCTTCTTGAGCCATGACGTCCAGTTCAGGCCCACGAGGGTGGACGCCGGATGACAGGCGCGATCGCGGCCCGGCCACGCGCAAAGGCTGAGCGGGGGAGAGGCGCGCCGGGCTCGACGGGCTTGACCACATGATGCGTGATGCGTGATGATTGATGCATGAGGACGACGCTGGACCTCGAACTGGATGTGTTGCAGGCGGCCAAGGAGATCGCTGCGGCGCGTGGCATGTCGGCCGGCCAGGTGGTGTCGGAGTTAGTCCGCAAGGCGCTCGCATCAACCAATACGGCCAAGGTCCGAAACGGCGTGCCGCTGTTGTCGCGCAAGGCCGGCTCGCCACCGCTGACAATGGCGGCCGTCAATCGCCTGCGCGACGAGTAACCCGTCATGGCCGCTACGCGCGTGTCATTGCTCGACGTGAACGTGCTGGTTGCGCTGTTCTTCCCCGATCACGTCCACCACGACCTCGCCCACGATTGGTTTGCGGACCATCGTGACCAAGGGTGGGCGACGTGTCCGCTGACCGAAAACGGTCTCATCCGCGTTGCCCTTCAGCAACCCTCAGACGATGTGCTGGTCCGTCCCGCCGACGTGATCGCGAATCTCGAACGTTTCTGCCGTGACAAGCTGCACTGCGCGTGGGCGGACTCGATCTCGCTGACCGACGCCACGCTGTTCGCGCCGCGGTTCATCAGCGGCCATCGGCAAGTCACCGATGTTTACCTGCTTGGTCTGGCGAAGAAGATGGGCGGCCGACTGGCGACGTTTGATCGGACCATTCCGGTGAAGGCGGTCCGCGGCGGCACCGCCGAGCTGCTGCACATCGTCGAACAGTAGCCGTACAAAGAAAAAGCCGGGACCAAAGTCCCGGCTTCCCCCATTCAAACGGCGAACGATTAGTTGCGCGGACCGCGATCGCGACGCGGACCGCGGTCGCGGGGCGGACGGTCGCCCTCGGAAGCGGCCGGCGCGCCGCCTTCGGCGCCGCCACCGTTACCGGCTGGCGGTGCGCCGCCTTCTTCCGGAGTGATCAACGCTTTGCGCGACAGGCGAATCTTGCCGGTCGGGTCGATGTTGATCACCTTGACGAGGACCTGCTGGCCTTCCTTCAGTTCGTCACGCACGTCTTTGACGCGGTAGTGCGCGATTTCCGAGACGTGCAGGAGGCCGTCGGTGCCCGGCATGATCTCGATGAACGCGCCGAAGTCGGTGATGCGCTGCACCTTGCCGAGGTAGGTCTTGTCGAGTTCGGCCGTCTGGGTCAGCTCCTGGATCATGCCGATGGCCTTGAGGGCCGCGGCTTCATCTGCGGATGCCACGTTGACCTGGCCACTGTCTTCGACGTCGATCTTGACGCCGGTCTTCTCGATGATGCTGCGGATCATCTTGCCACCGGGGCCGATGACGTCGCGGATCTTGTCGACCGGGATCTTGATGGTGATGATGCGCGGCGCGTAGGCCGACATGTTGGAACGGGTCGCCGACAGCGACTCGTTCATGATGCCGAGGATATGCATGCGGCCGGCTTTCGCCTGGGTCAGCGCCGCGCGCATGACGTCGGACGAGATGCCCGTGACCTTGATGTCCATCTGCAGCGCGGTGATGCCGGCGGCGGTGCCGGTGACCTTGAAGTCCATGTCGCCGTAGTGGTCTTCCGCGCCGGCGATGTCGCTCAGCACGGCGTACTTGCCGGTCGCCTCGTCCATGATCAGGCCCATCGCCACGCCGGCCACCGCCGACTTGATCGGTACGCCCGCGTCCATCATCGCCATCGAGCCGCCGCACACCGACGCCATCGACGAGCTGCCGTTGCTTTCGAGAATGTCGGAGACCACGCGGACGGTATAGGCGAAGTCGGCTTCCGCCGGCATCATCGGCGCCAGCGCGCGCTCGGCGAGCGCGCCGTGGCCGATTTCACGACGGCCGGGGCCGCGCATCGGCTTCACTTCACCGACCGAGAAGGGCGGGAAGTTGTAGTGCAACATGAAGCGCTTCCAGGTTTCGCCATCGACCATTTCGATCTTCTGCTGGTCGTCAGCGGTGCCCAGGGTCACGGTGACCAGCGCCTGCGTCTCACCACGGGTGAACACGCACGAGCCGTGCACGCGCGGCAGCACGGTGTTCTCGATGGTGATCTGGCGAATCTCGTCGAACTTGCGGCCATCCAGGCGGATGCCCTTGTTCAAGATCGAGTCGCGCAGGGTCTTCTCCTGCAGGTCGTGGAACAGGCCCTTGACCGCGGCCTTGCTGCCGGCGAATTCCTCCGGCAGATTCGCGATCAGTTCCTTCTCGAGCTTGGCGACCGTGCCGTAGTTTTCGATCTTGCCCTTGATGCGCATGGCCTCGCCGAGCGACGCGTAGGCCTTCGACTCGACGAAAGCAGCGAGCTTCTCGTCGCTCTTTACTTCGGGCTTCGCCAGCTTCTTCCGGCCGGCTTCCTTGGCGAGGCCGTCGATCATCTCGACCAACTGCTTGATCGCCTTGTGCGCCGTCTCGAGGGCCTGAATGGCCTCGTCTTCGGAGACTTCGCTGGCGCCGGCTTCCACCATCACGATGCCGTCAGCGGTGCCGGCCACGACCAAGTCCAAGCGGCTGTTCTTGCGCTGGGGGAAGGTCGGGTTGACGATATACTCGCCTTCCACGAGGCCGACGCGCACGGCGGCCACGGTCTTCTCAACTGGCATCTCCGACAGCGCCAGCGCGGCGCCCGCGCCGGTGAGGGCCAGCACGTCCGAGTCGTTTTCCGTGTCGGCCGACAGCACGAACGCGATGACCTGCGTTTCGTACGCCCAGCCCGACGGGAACAGCGGACGAATCGGCCGGTCGATGACGCGGCTGGTCAGCGTTTCTTTTTCCGTCGCCTTGCCTTCACGCTTGAAGAAGCCGCCCGGAATGCGACCCGAGGCGTAGGTATATTCGCGATAGTCAACCGTGAGGGGCAGAAAATCGATGCCCTCGCGGGGGCTGGACGAGTGGCAGGCCGTCACGAGAACCATGGTGTCGCCCAGGCGGACGATCACGGAGCCATCGGCCTGCTTCGCCAGGCGGCCTGTCTCGATGGACAGGGTCTGCGAACCGAGAGATAAATCACGCTTGTGCATAACTCAACCTGCGAAAATGAATGGGGACGGTCCCGGTTACTTGCGGATGCCGAGGCGCTTGATGACCTCTGCGTAGCGCTGCGAATCCTTGCTCTTCAGGTAATCGAGCAGGCGGCGGCGCTGGCCAACGAGCTTCAGCAATCCACGTCGGGAATGGTGGTCCTTCCCGTGAGTCTTGAAGTGTTCAGTCAGGTAGGTGATGCGCTCGCTGAGGATCGCAACCTGAACTTCGGGTGAGCCGGTGTCTGTGTCGTGCGTCTTGAAATCGCCGATGAGGGCGGTCTTCTTGTCTTTCGTCAGTGCCACGGAAACCTCCACGCACAGCCGAGTAGCCGAGTAGCCTTCGCTCCGGGCTCGTGTGGTGAGCTGCGGCGCGACAGGCTCGAACTACCAAGCCGCCGTATGCGGCGATAACAGCATCGCCTGTAACCTCGTTATGTTACCTCAGAAGAACGGGCTTGGGGCTTGCGGGCTTGGCGTCTAGAGGGCTTGGGCCCTCAGTTCCTCTCGGCTAGGCCCCCAAGCCTCCAAGCCTCCAAGCCCCCAAGCCTCAGAAAACAATCGAGGCGTGCAGAAACCCGGGCGTTTTTCCTGGTTTGGCCAGTCCCACCAGCGTTCCGTCTGACCCCATCAGCCGCACAAGCTCAGGCAGTGGGCTCACGGGCGCCACCAAATCGCCAGGCGCGATTTCGACGCCGTTCTTGACGCGTACGAGGTGCTCAGGTCCACGCAGTGTCACGGCAGGCAATTCCGGCAACAGCAAGCTGAAGGGGAGCAGGCGCGCGGCGAGAGACTCACGGCTGGCCTGCAGCACGTCTGCAAGGGGAACGGCGCCCTCAAGGCCGAACTCCCCTGACCGCGTCCGGCGCAGGGCCACCAGGACCGCCCCCATGCCGAGCGAAGCGCCCAGGTCGTGGGCGAGTGAGCGGACGTAGAACCCGGCTGTCACCCGCATGTGCAGCACGGCGGTCTCGCCGTCAAACGATCTCACGCCGAGTTCGCGAACGGTAGTGGTCACTGCCTTGGGCAGGACGACCACGCCGTCCTTTGCCTTGCGCGCGATGTTGTACGACCGCTCGCCATCGATGTTCTTCGCCGAGAACGCCGGCGGTATCTGGTCGAACGTCCCGCGAAACCTTTGCAGCGCCGACTCGATTTCGTCGTGGGCAGGCCGATCGTCCGAGGTTGTCACCACCGTGCCCATTGCGTCATAGGTGTTGGTGGTGCGGCCGAACGTGACCGTGGCCTCGTAGTCCTTGTCGCTCGCGGTCAGGAACTGTGCCAGGCGCGTGGCGCGGCCAATCACGAGCGGCAGTACGCCGGTCGCCATGGGATCGAGCGTCCCGGTGTGGCCGATGCGCGACACCCCCAGTGCGCGGCGTGCGAGCGTGACGACGTCATGCGAGGTGGGACCTTGCGGCTTGTCGACGACCAGCACGCCGTCGGGAAACGGGAGACGGGAATTCACTTCGCGAAGATCGCCCTGTAGGCGGCGAGTTCGGCGATCGATTCCTCGATATCCGCGAGCGCGCGATGGCTCTCGGTCTTCACCGCCGCGTACTTGCGTTCAGGACACCAGTGCGCGACCAGTTGCTTCACCGAGCTCACGTCCACGATGCGATAGTGCAGGAAGTCATGGAAGGCCGGCATGTACTTCGTCAGGAAGCGCTTGTCCTGCCACACGGAGTTGCCGCACAGTGGCGCGGTCCGGGCGTAGCAATACTTGCGAACGAAGCGCAAGGTTTGCGCCTCGGCTTCGGCCAGCGTCACGCCTTCACGGGCCATCCGGTCGAGCAGGCCGCTCTTCTTGTGAGTCTTCCGCGGCCAGGGATCCATGGCTCGCATCTGTGCGGCGGTCGCGCGAATGGCCAGCTCTGGTCCGCGGGCGATGATCTTGAGGTCGAAGTCGGTGATGATGGTGGCAATCTCGACGATCACGTGCCGGGAGGGATCAAGCCCCGTCATCTCGCAATCCACCCAGACCATGGAGTCGCGGCCGCGCGGGACCTTCGTGCGTGTGGCCATGCGCTCTTACGTGGTCTCGTCGCTGGTCGGGCCGGCAGGCTTCTCGGCAGCAGGCTCCACGGCATCGGGACCGTCACCCGTCCGCGCGGCATCCTCGGCGTGGATTTCCTGGATGATTTCCTCGATCCGCGACTGCGCGGCGACCGACTCGTCGAAGATGAACTTCACTTCGGGAACTCGCCTCAGCGAGAGCCGCTCGGCCAGCAGGTGCCGCACAAAACCGGTGGCACGCTCGAGTGCCTTGCCGGTCTTTTTACGTTCGGCGGCGTCGCCGATAATCGTCCAGTAGATGCGTGCGAGCGACAGGTCGCCGGTCACCTTGGTACGAGTGACCGTGACGAGGCCGACGCCGGGGTCGCGCACTTCAGTGGCCAGCATCTGGCTCACTTCCTCGCGGACCTGCTCTTGAATGCGCTCGACGCGATGGGTGAGCGCCACGCTACACCGCCTGGGCGACGCGCTCCATGTGGAACACTTCGATCACGTCGCCCACCTTGAGGTCGTTGTAACCCTGCAGGCCAATGCCGCACTCGAAGCCGGTCTTGACCTCGCCGACGTCGTCCTTGAACCGCTTGAGCGAGGCGATCTTGCCGGTCCACAGCTCAACGTTGTCGCGCAGCAGGCGCGCCTGGGCATCGCCCGATCGCCTGATGACGCCTTCGTTGACCATGCAGCCGGCAATGGTGCCGATTTTCGGCACCTTGAAGGTTTCGCGCACGGTCGCCGCGCCGATGCGCGCTTCCTTGAACGTCGGGTCGAGCAGGCCGGCCATCGCCAGCTTGATCTCGTCGGTGACGTGGTAGATGACCGTGTGGTGGCGAATGTCGACCTTTTCGCGATCGGCCACGTCGGCCGCGTTGCGATCGGGACGCACGTTGAAGCCGATGATGATCGCGCTCGACGCGCTTGCCAGCAGCACGTCCGACTCGTTGATGGCGCCCACCGCCGAGTGAATAATCTTGATCTTGGTCTTCTCGTCGGTCAGCTTGACCAGCGTGTCGGCCAGAACTTCGGCCGAGCCCTGCACATCGGCCTTGATGATCAGCGCCAGTTCCTTCGCGCCGCCCACGGCCAGCTGGGCCTGGAGCGATTCGAGTGTCATGCGCGAACCCTTGGCGCCGAGCGACTTTTCCTTCGCCTGGCCCTGACGGAAGGTGGCAATCTGCCGCGCCTTCGCGTGGTCGGCGACCGCCTGGAACGAATCGCCAGGAGACGGCAGTGACTCGAGGCCGAGCAGTTCGACCGGTGTCGAGGGCCCGGCGAACTTGATGTTGCGGCCACGGTCGTCGATCAGCGCGCGCACCTTGCCCACCACGGGGCCGGCGATCACGTTGTCGCCCACCCGCAGGGTGCCGTCCTGCACGAGCACAGTGGCCACCGGGCCGCGGCCGCGATCGAGCTTGGTTTCGAGCACGGTGCCAATGGCACTGCGCTTCGGGTTGGCCTTGAGGTCATCGATTTCGGTGACCAGCAGGATCATTTCCAGCAGGCCTTCGAGGT
>JANLWW010000096.1:0-29590 GCA_031364805.1 Acidobacteriota bacterium | reverse complement strand
CCATGCGCGGCGAGGACGACGCCGACGGAAACTGGGATCGGGGATCGGGGATCGGGGATTGGGGACTGTCTGGCGTGCAAGCGTCCTTCCGCGGCCGCCATCAATAGCGGTGCGAGTGGCTCGGCCAGCAGCGGCAAGACGACCTGCGCTTCAGGATCGCCGAAGCGGACGTTGAATTCGATGACCTTCGGGCCGGCGGCCGTCAGCATCAACCCGCAATAGAGAAAGCCGCGAAACGGCGTGCCCTCGCTGGCCATGCCGTTCAGCACCGGCCTGACGATCTCGCGCTCGACGCGCTCCTGCAGGTCCGGTGTCATCAAAGGACTCGGCGAAAATGCGCCCATGCCGCCCGTGTTCGGACCCTGGTCGTTGTCAAAAATGCGCTTGTGATCCTGCGCCGACAGCAACGGCACGTAGTGCTCACCATTCGCGATCACGAAGAACGATACTTCGGGCCCGGTCAGCATCTCCTCGAGCACGATGCGGGCGCCGGCATCGCCGAAGCTGCGATCGACCATTGCCGCCACTACCGCCGCTTCAGCGGTTGCGCGATCCGGCGCGACGACCACGCCTTTGCCGCCGGCCAGGCCATCGGCCTTCACGACCAGCGCATCGCCAAACTCGCCGGCTCGTATGGCCGCGGTCGCATCATCGGCGCTCGTGCACACGCGATAGTGCGCGGTCGGCACGCCGTGGCGCTGCATGAAGTCTTTTGCGAACGCCTTGCTGGTCTCGAGTTGCGCCGCGGCTTTGGTTGGACCGAAGACCAGCCGACCTTCGGCCGCGAGCCGATCGGCCAGCCCCAACCCGAGTGGGGCTTCGGGACCGACGACGGTCAGGTCGATGCGTTCGCGGGCAATCAGCCGTACGCACGCCTCGGTGTCTAAGATGTCGAGCGGTTCGGTCGCGGTCGAGGTGGCGATTCCGGGGTTGCCAGGAGCACAGAGTAAGTAGTCAACTCCTGGTTCCTGACCCAGCTTCAAGGCCAGGGCGTGCTCGCGCCCGCCGGAGCCGATTACAAGGATGCGCATTGGCGGGTTAGGGCGATTGCCTTTTATGGTGTGGGCGTTCTCTCTAAGTCATAGACAACACACAGTTTATCTGTGTCATCTGTGGCATCTGTGGCCCTGTCTGCGTTTGTGATAGCCTAGCATACTTGTCCTGTCGGCCATTGGTCGGCAAGGGACCCCGGATCTCGTGTTGTGACGATCTGGACAGATTCTGGTCGAGAGGGGGTGACTACAGATGGCCGAAGTGAAATTGCAAGAAGGTGAGTCGATCGAGAGCGCGTTGCGACGTTTCAAACGCAAAGTGCAGCAGGAAGACATCATCAAGGACATCAAGAAGCACTCTTTCTACTTGAAGCCCGGTGACAAGCGCCGCGCAAAGCAGGCTCTCGCCCGGAAGCGCAATCGAAAGAAAGCACGTCGCGAGACGGAATAGGCGAGTTGGGGGCTTGGGGGCTTGGGGATCGAACCCAGGACCGCGAGACCCCAAGGCCGCAGTTTCCGCCAATGTGGTAACATTCGACACCTTTTTGGGGTGCCTAACGCGCCTTTTTGTGACGCGTGAAACGCCCGTGCTGTAAGGGTTTATCGACGTAGGGGATCTAAGCGAATGGAAATCGTCGAACGCACCGTGAACGATGTGACCGTGCTCGACCTCAAGGGCAAGATGACCCTGGGCGAAGGCGACGAGTTGCTGAAGGACAAGATCAACAGCCTGCTGGCCGCTGGCAAGAAGAAGCTGTTGCTCAATCTGGAAGGCGTGCCGTATATCGACAGCGCGGGCCTCGGCGAAGTGGTGCGGACCTACACCACCGTAAGCCGGCAGGGCGGCAGCCTCAAGCTGCTCAACCTGACCAAGCGCATCGAAGACTTGCTCTCGATCACCAAGTTGCTGACGGTATTTGACACCTTCGATTCGGAGGCGGAAGCCGTCAAGAGCTACAAGTAAGTGAAGACTCGGTCCGCGGTCGCGAACCTGCTCATTTCGCTGCGACCGGATCAGTGGACCAAGAACCTGATTGTTTTTGCGGCGCTGATTTTTGCCGTTAAATTGCTCGACCCGGCCGCCTTGGCGCTTGCTTCGGCGGCCTTTTTGATTTTTTGCGTCCTGTCCGGGAGCGTCTACCTGATCAACGACGTCTCGGATCGCGAGGCCGATCGCCAGCATCCACTCAAGCGGCTGCGGCCGATTGCCTCAGGCGCGCTCGGCGCCGGCACCGCCCTCGCGTGGGCGATCAGCTTGAGCGTTGTCGCGTTGGCCGCCGCATACGCGCTGCGGCCGCTGTTTGCGTTAACTGCCGCGGCGTACCTGGCGCTCTTCGTCTTGTACACGAGCACACTCAAGCATGTCGTGATCCTCGACGTGATGACGATCGCGATCGGCTTCGTGCTGCGGGCCGTGGCGGGTGGTTTGGTAATCGGAGTGCCGGTCAGCGACTGGTTGCTGGCCTGCACCATCCTGCTGGCATTGTTTCTGAGCCTTGCGAAGCGGCGGCATGAAATCACCATGCTGGCCGACGGGGCGTCGGGACACCGGCGAATTCTGGAGGAGTACGATCCGTACTTGCTCGATCAGATGATCGCGATCGTAGCGGCCGCCACGTTGGTCGTATACATCATCTACTGCGCGAGCCCCGAGACAGCCGAGCGGTTCGGCACCCCCTTGCTGGTGCTGACCACTCCATTCCCGATCTACGGCATCTTCCGGTACCTGTACCTCGTGCATCGCAAGCACGGCGGTGGCAGCCCATCGGACCTGCTGTTGCGGGACCGCCCGCTGCTAAGCTGCGTGGCGCTCTGGGGCATCGCGGTAGTCATGCTCATCTATCGTCCGTACGCGTCGTAACTGAGACGTGAAGCGCTCAACAGTCGCCATCGTCAAGACTTCGCCCGCGACGGTCCTTCGGGACACGCATTCGGTGATGAACCTCGCCGGCTATCAGGACGTCATCGCCAAGGACGCCGATACCGCGCTCAAGGTCAACGTCTCATGGCATTTCTTCTTTCCGGCCTGCTCGACCACCCCATGGCAGCTCGACGGCGTGATTCGCGCCATGAAGCACGACGGTTACGACCCCGGGCTGATTCACGCCTGCCACAACCGCACCGTCGTCATTGACGCGCACCTCGGCGAGACCGCCAACAAGCATCTGCCGGTCGTCGAGTCGCACGGCATCCGCAACGTCCACCTCTACGAAGGCGACGAGCCGTGGATTCACGTGCGCGACGCCGTCGGCAGTGCGCTCGCCGACAAGTTCCTGTGCCTGAACGAGGTGTATCCCGACGGCTTCATGATCCCGAAGCGCTTCGTCGGCGAAAACATCATCCACCTGCCGACCGTGAAGACCCACGTCTTCACGACCACGACTGGCGCGATGAAGAATGCGTTTGGCGGGCTGTTGAACGAGCGGCGCCACTGGACGCATCCAGTCATCCACGAAACACTGGTTGACCTGCTGATGATCCAGAAGAAGATCCACCGTGGCGTGTTCGCCGTCATGGACGGCACGTTTGCCGGCGACGGCCCCGGGCCGCGCTGCATGGTGCCGCACGTCAAGAATGTGATGCTGGCCAGCAGCGACCAGGTCGCGATCGACGCGGTGGCAGCGAAGCTGATGGGCATGGATCCCATGTCGATCAAGTACATCCGCCTGGCCCACGACCTCGGGCTCGGCTGCGGCGACCCGCGTGAGATCGAAGTGGTCGGCGATCTCGAGGCGGCGAAAGAGAACTGGCAGTTCACCGGCCCGTTCAAGACGATGACCTTCGCAGCGAGGATGCAGCACCACATTTACTGGGGCCCGCTGCGCAAGCCGATCGAATGGTCGCTGAAGACGGTGCTGGCGCCCTGGGCCTACATCGCGAGCGTGATTTACCACGACAGCTTCTGGTACCCGGTGAACGCCGAGCGCCAGATGCGCCAGGCGCTGTCGAGCCCGTGGGGGCGCCTGTTCGACAACTGGGAACAGCTGACACCCGATGCCAACGGCTTTCCGCAGGTGGGTGAGGCGCCCGCCGCGATCACGCGTGCCGGCATGCACGCATTCAAACAGTCACTTGGCATTCTCGGCACCTGCATCGCAGAAGCACCCGAGTTTGCCAGCCGGAAACGGCATCAGCAGCCGAAGTCCGTGTCCTGAGGGTTCATCGATGAGCGAGTTCACCATTCGTTCCGAGTCGGTTGACGTCGAGCAGATCATGAAGCAGATCCGCGCGCGCATTCTCGAGAAGCGCGGCGCCGACTACACCGAAGATCAGATTCAAGAGCTGGCCAGCGTCCGGCTCGAGAAGTTCCTGGAGCCGCGCAACCTGCGCTCCGACCTGCTCGAGCAGTTCCGCAAGAGCCGCCCGGCGGTTGGCCCTCTCGTGATCGACCCGCCAAAGATCGAAGCTCCGTACGAGTTCGACGATCAGACGCTGTTTGCGTCGCATCGCGGGCCGATGCGGTTTGCGCGCAAGCTGCTGCGGCCGTTGCTGAAACTGTTCTTCAACCCGAATACGCTCAACCAGATCCTGCACGTCCAGTCGCAGTTCAATGTCGACCTGCTGAAGCGAGAGTCACGGCGACGCGTTGAACACCAGCAGTTCGAGCGGTCACGAGGGGAATGGAACGCGCTTTACTACGAAGTGCTCCACAACATCGTGATCGAGACGACCCGAACCGGCATTGAGGTGCAGAACCTGAAAATGCGCGTCGAGTCGCTGTCGAGCCGCCTCGACTTCAGTGAGCGCCGGGTCCGGGCGCTCGAGGGCGTGGTGCAGTATCGGCCCGAAGTGATTCACGCCCCCGCTCGCCGCGAACCGGACGATGACGAGCCGGCCGCGGCGCCGGCAATGGGCGGATCGCTTGAAGGCTTTGTGCCGACCGGGTCACCAGGACAGGGCTCGCAAGGACCGGGCCAGGGCGATGGCAGCAAAAAGCGCCGACGCCGCCGGCGCGGCCGCCGCGGCGGGGCCGGCGCGCCGGAAACGGCGGGACAGCAGGCGGGGCCGCCGAGCGGGGAGGCGTTTGAGGCCGGCGAATCTGACGGCCCCGATGACGGCGACTTCGACGGCAGTGATGACATGGCGGGGCCGGAAGTGAGCGGAGGCGCCGGCATGGGCGCGACCGATCAGGCACCCAACACCAGCGGCGAGCCGAACGGCGGATCGTCCGACGACAACGGCGAACAGTGAAGGTCGCGGTCGTCGTCCAACGCTACGGCGCCGACATCAACGGCGGCGCCGAGCAGCATGCGCGCTATGTCGCCGAGCACCTGGGCAAGCACGTCCAGGTCGAGGTGCTGACCACCTGCGCCCACCGCGATTACATCTCGTGGAAAAACGAACTCCCCGAAGGCAAGGACCTTGTCAACGGCATCACTGTCTACCGCTTTCCGGTAGCAGTCGAGCGCGACCCGGTGGAATTCTCGAAGTGGTCGAACACTGTCTTTACGCAGGTCCACTCCTATCGTGACGAGCTGGCATGGCTCGAGGCCGAAGGGCCGACGAGCCCGGCGCTGATCGACCATATCAAGGCGCACGACGCCGACTACGACTTCTTCATCTTCTTCAGCTTCCGTTATCACCACTCGTTCCACGGCTGCCGCGCGGTGGCGTCGAAAGCAATCCTGGTGCCGACGGCGGAACGAGACAGTGCCCTTGGCCTCGGCATCTTTCCGCCTGTGTTCCGCGGCATTCGCGCGTTCATGTACAACTCGTTCGAGGAGCGCGCGCTGATCCAGGGCATCTCCAATAATCATTCGGTGCCGGGCGTGGTCGTCGGCATCGGTTCGGAGATCCCCGAGCGGTCGAACGGGGGGCGGTTCCGCCAGAAGTTCGACATGCGGGATCGCTTCGCTATTTACGTGGGCCGCATCGACGAGAACAAGGGTTGTCTCGAACTGTTCGAGTTCTTCGAGCACTACAGCGCTGCCTTGGTCGACGGCATGCACCTGGTGCTGGTCGGCACGCCGCACGTGCCTATTCCGACGCACCCGCGCATTCACCACCTCGGTTTCCTCGACGACCAGGATAAGTACGACGCGATGGCCGCCGCCGAGCTGCTGATCATGCCGTCTTACCTCGAGAGCCTGTCGATGGTCGCGCTCGAAGCGTGGGCCATGGGCAAGCCGGTGCTCGCCAACGCCAAGTGCGACGTGCTGCAAGGCCAGTGCCTGCGCAGCAACGCCGGGTTGTTCTACGAGAATTTCTCCGAGTTCGCCGAGACCCTGCGGGCCATTGATTCGGGACCCAGCCTGCAGGCGGCGCTCGGCCGCAACGGTCGCACATTTTTTGAGCGCAACTACGCCTGGCCGGTGATCGAGAAGAAGTATGTCGACATGCTGGAGCAGTTGTCGCAGGAAACGCCATCGCGCGCGATGGAGCCCCTGCCCGGCTGGTTCGCCCGCCGCCGGCGCACGCTGCCACCAGCCGACCAGGTAGTGAAGCAATTGCCAGCCGGACCTGACCGGGAAGCCAGCAGCCAAAACTCGGAAGTTCGAACTGGCAGGCCGACCGCCGTCAGCCAGCCGCCGAGCCGGCCGCCGCAAGAGCGGCCGCAGTTTCAACCGCGCCGAGATGACCACCGCGATCAGCGCTCGCGGCGGCCCGATCATCGACGGGCAGGTGGCGACGGCCGTAAACCCGCGGACTCCGTTCAGGCCAAGCCTGCCGAGGCTTCTCAAGGCAAGCCCGTCGACCCCGGTCAGGGCAAGCCCGTCGATTCCGCTCCGGGCCGGCCGAGACCCGAAGGGGGCCGTCCGCCGCAAGGCGCCCGTCCCGAAGGCGGCCGGCCTAACGACAACCGCGCCCGCGACAACCGGCGTGGCGGACGCCCGCAGCGTCGTGGCCGCAGGCCCGGCGGCGGCGGTGGCGGAGCGAAATAGTGGCCCTCGCCATTCACCAGGTGCTCGCCACGCTGGGCTACGGCGACGCGATCGGCCACGAAGTGTTGGGCATACAGCGAGTGCTGCGTGCCGCGGGATACCCGTCAGAGATTTTCGTCGAGACGGCGGATCATCGGCTCAAGGACCTGACCACCGACTACCGCGACTTGTCCGAGGCCAGCCAGCCAGACAACATCCTGATTCACCACTTCTCGATCGGTTCGCGGGCGTCGCGGGTGGCCTATGCGCTACCGGACCGAATGGCGCTCGTGTACCACAACATCACACCGCCCGAGTACTTCGTTGACGTGCACGACCTGCTCGTCAAGCTGTGCTACCTGGGACGCCGCGAACTTGGAATTTACAAGGACCGCTGCGACCTGGCGCTCGGCGACTCTGAATACAACCGCCAGGAGCTCGACGCCATCGGCTTCCCCGTTACCGGCGTGTTGCCGGTGGTCCCAGATTTTTCTCACCTCGCTGGACCTGCCAACTACATGCAGGCGAAGCAATACGATGACGGCTGGGTGAACGTCCTGTTTGTCGGCCGCATGATCCCGAACAAGCGGATCGAAGACGTCATCCGCAGTTTCCACGCCTACAAGCGGTGGTTCAACCCGCGGTCGCGGCTGTTGCTGGTGGGCTCGTATGGCGGATTCGAGAAGTACCTGGCGATGGTGCAACAATTCATTGCCGAGATCGGCGCTCACGACGTGCACTTTCTTGGCCACGTCGCGAACGAAGAGTTGACCGCCTACTACGAGATCGCCGACGTGTTCCTGTGCGCAAGCGAGCATGAAGGGTTCTGCGTGCCGCTGGTGGAGTCGTTCCACATGGGCGTGCCCGTGCTGGCGTACGCCGCAACCGCAGTACCGGCAACCATGGATGGCGCCGGCATCCTGTACACCGACAAGGACCCCCTGCACGTGGCGTCGCTCATCGACGCCGTGGCCGGCGACCGCGGCCTGCAGGACCGAATCATCGACGGCCAGGACGCTGCATTGGATCGCCTTGCGGCCAGGGACTTTGGCGGCACCTTGCTCAAGTTCGTTGACCAGATGCTGGCAGCGCCCAGGCGGCCGCATCCCCCAGTCGCATTCGACTTCTGGGACCAGTTGCGATTGCGCGAGGAACTGGAAGAGCTGTACCTGTATCGGCCCTCGGCGTTTCACGCGCTCCCGGCGGAGCCGCCCGAATCCGGACCTCGATCATGATCGTCAACCAGTGGGTCCCGGCCGCCCATCGCGGCGATGCGATCGGCGATTCCGCGCGCCGCGTGCGCGGACTGCTGCGCGGGCTCGGGCACCAGTCCGAGATCTACGCCATGACGATGGACGATGACCTGCGGGGCGACGTGCTGCCGTGGACCGACTCGTCGGCCAGGCGCGGTGACCTCACGATTTTCCATTTCGCGCTGGTTTCGCCGATGACCGCCGAGTTCGCCCGGTTGCCGCGTGGGCGGGTGCTCCAGTATCACAACGTCACACCGGCGCACTTCTTCGCGCCCTACGACGCCAACATCTTTCGGCTTGCGGCGCTCAGCCGTGAAGACCTGCGCACGCTGGTCGGCCACACCGATATCGCTTTCGGTGACTCGGAGTACAACCGGCAAGAGCTGGCGGACCTGGGGTTCACCAACACCGGCGTCTTTCCGATTGCCATCGACACCGAGCGGATTACCAACGCGCCGAGGGTGCCGTCGCTGGAGTTCCTGCTCACCGACGGCCCGCTCCTGAACTTCCTGTTCGTCGGCCGCATCGCGCCCAACAAGAAGATCGAGGATCACATCCGCATGGCGGAGCATTACAAGCGCTATGTCGACACCGCATACCGTTTCATCTTTGTTGGCAAGACCGACGCGATCCCGCGCTACTACAACACGATTCGCAAGCTGGTGAACGAGTACGAGATGCTCGAAGACCGCTTCATCTTTACCGGACCGGTCCCGGACGCCGACCTGGCCACCTACTATCGCACCGCCCACGTCTACGTCTCACTCTCAGAGCACGAGGGGTTCTGCGTGCCGTTGCTCGAAGCGATGGCAGCCGATGTGCCCGTGCTCGCCTACTCGTGCACCGCCGTGCCAGACACCCTTGGTGGGGCCGGGGTGCAGTTTGCGCCGAAAGACCTCGAATACGCCGCGGAGCTCCTTGGCGAGCTCGCCTACAACGACACGCTCAGGGCCCAGGTGGTTTCCGGACAGCGCGCCCGCCTCAACGATTTTGGCGACGCCCGGATCCGCCGCGAGCTCGAAAGGCTGACATCGTGAAGATTGCATTCATCGTTCAACGCTACGGCGCCGAGATTCTCGGCGGCTCCGAGTATCACTGCCGGCTGATCGCCGAACGGCTCGCCGCCAAGCACGACGTCGAAGTCCTGACTACCTGCGCGCGCGACTACCTCACCTGGGAGAACGAATATCCCGACGGCACTGACCGTATCCGCGGCGTCACGGTGCGGCGCTTCAAGAATGCCCGCACGCGCGACATCACGTCGTTTAACCTGTATTCGGACTGGATTTTCAATCACCCGCACACCCGCGACGACGAGATGTCGTGGCTCGAGCAGCAGGGTCCGTGGTGCCCGGCGCTGATCGAGCACTTGAACAAGCATCATCGGCAGTACGACGCGATGATCTTCTTCACCTATCTCTATGCGCCCACCGTGTTGGGGCTGGCGATCGATCCGGCGCGCAGCATCCTGGTGCCGACCGCCCACAACGAGCCGGCCATTCATCTCGGCATCTACCGCGAGATGTTCGCCAAGCCGTCGGCGGTCGCGTTCAACACCGAGGTCGAGAAGAACTTCCTGAAGACCACTTTCGAATTCCGCGCGGCGGCGGAAGAGACTGTCGGCTGCGGTGTCGACCTGCTGCAGGACGCGGCACAAGCGGACGAACCCGAGCCGGAAGATGACGATGAGATCCACAAGCGGCTGCCGCAGCATTTGCGGGCCCGTGGCGCGCAGTTCCGGCGGCGGCATCGGCTGCAGGGCCAGTTCCTGCTCTACGGCGGCCGCATCGATGCCGGCAAAGGCTGCGAAGAGCTGATCGAGTACTTCACGAGCTATAAGGAGCAGGGCGGCGAGGCGGCACTGACCCTGATGGGGGTCAAACTGATGCAGCTGCCCGAAGTGCCGTGGGTGCGCTTCGCCGGATTGCTGTCGGAACGCGAACGGCTCCAGGCCCTTGAAGCCGCCACCATCGTTGTGGTTCCGTCGCCGCTTGAAAGCCTGTCGTTGCTGGCGCTCGAGGCAATGGCGGTGGGCACACCAGTGCTGTGCAACGCCCGATCAGAGGTGCTCGTCGACCACTGCGTGAATAGCAATGCCGGCCTGTTCTACGCGAACCGCGAAGAGTTTCTGGAATGCACGAAGCTGCTACTCGCCGACGAGCGGATGCGCGAGCGGATGGGCCGCAACGGCAAGGAGTACATCAAGCGAAACTACCGGTGGGACGTGATCCTGTCGAAGTATGACCGCCTGATCGGATCGCTCCGCCGATGATCGCGGTACTGCTTGCCGTCGCCCTGGCCCTGCAGTTCGGCGAGCGGGCGCCGCTCACGCCGGCCGAGACGCTGCTGGAGTCGGTTATTCTGCGTTCGTTCATCGACGGGGAGCCGGCGGCAGGGGCACGCATCGACGCGATCGCGGGTTCCGACGCCACCGCTGGCGAGATTGTCGTCAGCTGCGCGACCGGCGGCTGCGCGGCAGCCAGCCAGGTCGCGCAAAAGCTCAAGACGCTGATCGAGGTCCACCAGCTGCCCCAACCGGCGCGTACGATCCGCTTTGTCTCAGGCACCGCCGCGTCGGCGGTCTCCAGCGGTCGCGTGCGGGCAGCAATTCACCTCGACATGGCACCGGCCAGCCAGGCGATGCAGATCGTGCGGTCGCCATGGTCAACGGCGAGCATTGCCGACGAAGTGGCGGAGGTGTTCTCACTGCAGCCGCCATACCGGTCGGCAACCGTGTCACCGTATCAAAACATCGGTCAGCCTGGGTGGGATGCCTTCGGCGTGCCAACGGTGTCGCTGGTTGGCGCGGGCGCTGAAGCGAGTGGCGTCAGACAGATGGTGTTCGTCTCGACTGCCACGGCTTACTTCCTCGCCACCTTGCCCAACTCGGGCGCCGAAGCCCTGCTGTCCCACTTGATGGTTGGCGCGCACGCGCGCTTGGCCGAAGACGGACGCCGCGCCGTGGCGCAAATGGGGCCTTCACAGCGGGCCAGCGCCGATGTGCTCATCCTGATGGGCCAGGCGATCGATCGTGAGCATCGCCGCATCCGTTCGCTCGCGCGGTTCATGCCGTCGCCGCTCGACGCCACGCTCGCGAGCCGAATGGCCGACATGGAGGCGGGCGTCGCATCGGTGTGGACCAGCCTCGGCATCACCAGTTCGCCGTTCGTGCCGCCGGCAGAGCGCATCCGCGGCCGTGGCGGCGACGACCGCCGCGTGCCCTCGCGCGCCGCGGCCGTGACGACGGCTGACGCCTCAGTACTGAAGGTCGTCGACAGCCAGGACGTGGCCTACGAGATCGTCAACTTCATCGATGGCAAGCGTACCATCAGCGACATTCGCGATGCCGTGATGGCCGAATTCGGTCCGGTGCAACTCCCTGCCGTCGTGCAGTATCTGGAGTCGCTCGCCAAGGCCGGGTCAATCACGATCAAGTAGCTGATCGAGGTCTACGATCAGTTTCTCGATATCGTGCGGGAGCGTGGCGTTATAGACGCCGCGCAGGCGCCCGTCACCGTCAACCAATAACGCCTTCTCGGTGTGGAGAAACTGCTCCGACGCCGCCTTCCCCGCTTCCAGCCGTCCATCGTCCGCAAAGTACGACGTGCGCGCCAGCAGGTAGATCTGCTCGGCGTCGCCGGTCACCAACTTCCATCGCTGTGAATCAATCCCCCGAAGCCTGCCGAAGGCCGCCAGGCTCTGCGGTGTGTCTTCTTGGGGTGTGACGGAATAGGAGACGAGCACGGCGTTGCGCCCGGCGATCGCCGCCTGGACCTTCTTCAGCTGCGTGACCAGGGCCGGGCAGATGCCGGCGCAGCGGGTATAGATGAACGAGGCGACGTGCACCTTGCCCATCAGGTCGTTGCGCGTCACCGTTTCGCCGCTTTGTGCAAGCAGGGAGAAATCCGCGATCTGGTGTCGCGACGAGCGCGTCCACCGTGGGGTGAAGTCGGTACTGTCGTAGAACGGCAAGCCATCGCCGGGAGCGACGGCGCGCATGTCTACGCAGGCGACGGCGGTCAACGCGAGAACGGCGACCAGCGCGGCGCGGGTCATTTCGCCTCCTTCACGGGCAGGCATGGCCTGGCGTTGATGAAGCCGTAGCGACGACCGCTACGCATCTCGTAGTTGATGTAGAGCGTGCCGTCTTCGGTCCATGCCTGTTGCACGCCTTCTTCCCTGCCGTTCAAGAAGTGACGCACCTCGTAGGGCCGGCCGTTCGGGTAGAACGTCCGGCGTTCCTCGAGCAGCGGCGATGAGGCGGTGGGCATGGTGCCCGCCAAAATGAGCAGCACGGCGACGGTCTTCATCGCACGGTCCCTGCGGTGCCACGGAAGCAGCCCGAGATGTACGGCACGGCCGTGGTCGTGTGGTAGTGGTAGATGCCAGATGAGAACTCGGCAGTGGCCGCCGTGTGCCCATTGCATGCGTCAAGGTTCGACGGCGTTGAGCCGTTGCTGTCTTGCGGGCCGTAGACCGGGAAGCCGTCGAGCAGCACGCCAATCAGCCGGCTGCGGCTGGATGCCGTGATTGAAACCGGTTCGAAGTGGTAGTGGTATTGGTTGGTGGGAGTCGGGTGGCCATTGTACCTGTCGAACGAGACGATCTCCGACGTGAGCGGCTGCCGCATGGCGGCGTATTGGTTGAAGAACACCACACCATTGACCGAGATGCCGATCGGCCCGAGCGGCGTGTCACTGGTCGCCGATGCGGCCGCCGGTGACGAGGGAAGGCGGAATGTCAGGTTCTGCGAGGCAATCACGTGCGGGTTGACCTGCATGCCGGCATGCGGCGCTTCGTAGCTGGCGCTGCTAGTGCCCCAGTACGGACTCTTGTGGTCGGGAAGGTCGTTGGTGCGCAGCGTGACTGTCGCGTCGTCGATGGTCACCGTCACGGTGTTGACGAACTGCGCATAGATCGCCTGCACTCCCGATGTCGACGGCGTGGTTCCTGTGGTGGGCGCGGTCGGGGTAGTGGTCGTCGTCGTGGTGGTCGCCACCGTGGTGGTAGGGGCGGTAGGGCTGACGCTTGACGCGTTGGTGCCATTGCAGGCCAACACGGTTACGGCAATGGCGGCCAGGCTCGCGGCGCCGAGAAGTGGGTGTCTCATCATGTCCTCCTGCAATATCAGACTGCGCGCGCGTTAAGGAATCGCGCGATCCGGCGCCTGGTTTTGTAAAGTTACGGTAATAGTCCACAATCTCCGTTCAGGCGGAACTAAAGTTCCGCCCTACTGGCAATGGATTCCACCAAGCTGCTGCTGATTGAAGACGACGAGAAGTTCTGCCGGCTGTTGCGCGATTACCTGTTGCCCCTGGGCTACCAGGTCGAGGCCACGCATGACGGCCGCGATGGGCTGGCACGGGCGCAGACCGGGTTGTATGCCGCCGTGATTCTGGATGTGATGCTGCCGCGCATGAGCGGCTTCGACATCTTGCGCGAGCTGCGCCGCACCTCGCAGGTGCCAGTGCTGATGCTGACCGCGCTCGGTGACGAGGTCGATCGCATTGCCGGACTCGAGATTGGCGCGGACGATTACCTGCCAAAGACCTTTTCCACGCGAGAGCTGCTGGCCCGCCTGCGGTCAGTGTTGCGCCGATCGTCGATCACGGCGGCGGCCAGGGCCGACGCCAGGCCGGCGCCAAAGTCATTGGGTCCCCTGTGGATGGACCCCGCTGCTCGCATCGCGACACTGGATACCGAGCCGCTGGTGCTCACCAAGGTGGAGTTCGATCTGCTGCTGGCGCTGATTGATGCCCCGGGCCGGGTGCGCAGCCGAGAGCAGCTGCTGCTGGCCGCCGCCGATCGTGACTTCGAGGCATTCGACCGCTCGATTGACGTGCACGTGTCGTCGCTCAGGAAGAAGCTGGGCGACGATCCCAGGGCGCCGCGCTACATCGAGACCATTCGTGGCATCGGATATCGGATGCTGATTGGCGCGGGTGCGATGGGTGAGAACGCGAGTGATTGAACTCCTGCGACGGTCGCTCGGCGCGCGCATTCTGATGCTCGCAGCGCTGAACCTGGCGCTGCTCGTCGGCATTGGCTTGGCGGCCTCAGGTGTGCGGCTGCCGAGAAGCCTCGGCGAGATGATCATGCAATCGGCCGAGCCGCGGTTGCAGGATGTGGCCAGGCGAATCGCGCTCGACCTTGAGCGTACGCCCGCGGCGGCCGCCACCGAGCTGCTCGATCGGTATGGCACGGAGTACCGGACGCGGTTCATCCTGGTCACCAACGACGGCACACACATCGCCGGGCTGCCATTACGCCTGCCGGAGCCTGTCATCGCGGCGCTCGCCGGACCGCCAGCTGGCGACCGGCGGCCACCGCGGGGCCAGGGCCGGCCTTTTCCGGGCGGCCCGCCGGAGCGCCTTGGCCCTCCTGACGACCGCACGGGGCTGCGCATGCCGCAGACTCCGGCGCGATTGATTTCGGTGAGTGGCGGGCCCAAGACCTGGATCGTCCTGCGCACGCCGATTCGCTTCTCCGACACGAACGAGATCGTGCCGGGCTCCTTGATCGTCGTCCCCTACTCCAGCCTCAACGACCCGCTGCTCTTCCCGATCAGATGGCTGTGGTGGTCGATGCTGGCCGTCGGCGTCACCGCGGCCTGTTGGTGGCCGCTCCTGCGCAGGCTGACGGTCAGCCTCGGCCGCATGGAACAGGCCACCTCACAGATTGCCGAAGGCCGCTTCGACACCGGGCTGGGCATCTCCCGCTCGGACGAAGTGGGACGGCTCTCGACGTCAATCGAGCGCATGGCCGCGCGCCTCGGCGCGCTCGTCGGCGGCCAGAAGCGTTTCCTCGGAGATACCGCCCACGAGTTGCGGTCGCCCCTCGGCCGCATGCAAGTGGCGCTCGCGATCCTCGATACCCGCGTACCCGATGCGGAGCGCGCCTACGTGCGCGATCTTAAAGATGATGTCGAGGCGCTCGGCCAGTTGACCGCTGACTTGCTGGAGTACGCGCGAGCGGAACTGGCCGACCGCTCCGTCACGCTGGCTGCGGTGAACGTTGCCGAGTCCATTGACAAGGTGGTGTCGCGCGAGAGCCGCAGCAGCGTGACCTTCGACGTCCGCGTTCCGGCAGGCCTGATCGTCGAAGCCGACCCGTCGCTGTTCGATCGCGCAATCGCGAACCTGGTGCGTAACGCGGTACAGTACGCCGGCGCCGCCGGGCCGATCGCGATCACCGCCGCGAGTGAAGCCACCGGGACGGTGATCACCGTGTCAGACACGGGACCCGGTGTTTCGCCCGAATCGATCGAGCGGATCTTCGATCCGTTCTATCGCGAGGATGTGGCGCGCAATCGCAGGACGGGTGGCGTGGGGCTGGGACTGGCGATCGTCAGGAGCGCAGTGGAGGCTTGCGGCGGAACGGTGAGTTGCCGGAACCGCCAGCCACACGGCCTTGAAGTGCGACTGGCGTTCAAAGGGCTTGAGGACTTGGGGTCCTGAGAGGGCCTGGCGGCCTAAGTCGTTGGATTGGTTGGCCGGCTATTCCGGCTCACCGACGATTTCGAGCTCGTCGCCGTCCGCGGTCGGAGCCGCGTCAGGTTCCGGCCCGGCGGCCGAGGCCTTCTTGCGCCGCGGACGAATGTCATAGCGCTTGATCATCTCGTTGAGCGTGGTCGGCTTGATCCGCAGCAACTCCGCCGCGCGCTTCTGTACGCCACCGGCGGCCTCAAGCGCCGACTCGATCCACTGGCGCTCATAGGCGACCGTCACTTCCTTCAGCGAGACACCCTCGACCGGCATCACCACGTGCGGAACCTGGAACGACGGGCTCTTGCGCACCTGCTCGGGAATCAGCTCGGTGCCGATTCGCTGGCCGGTCGCCAGCACCACCGCGCGTTCGATCACGTTCTCGAGCTCGCGGACGTTGCCCGGCCAGTCGTACTCCATCAACAGGTCGAGCGCCTCCGGTGCCACCTCGATGTTCTTGCGGCCGTTCTCTTCGCCGTATTTTTCCAGGAAGTGCTGCACCAGCAGGGGGATATCGTCGCGCCGCTCGCGCAGTGACGGCAGGTGGATGCTGATGACGTGCAGCCGGTAGTAAAGGTCTTCGCGGAACCGGCCCTCCTCCATCTCGTGCTTCAAGTCGACGTTGGTCGCGGCCACGATGCGGACGTCGACCTTGATCGTCTCCATGCCGCCAAGGCGCATGAACTCGCGTTCCTGCATCACCCGCAGGAGCTTGGCCTGCGTCTCGATGGGCACGTTGCCGATCTCGTCAAAGAAGATGGTGCCCTTGTCGGCCAGGTCGAACATGCCCTTCTTCGGATACACCGCGCCGGTGAAGGCGCCCTTGACGTGGCCGAAGAGCGTGGACTCGAGCAGGTCGGGCGGCAGGTTGCCCGAGTTGACCGCGACGAAGGCGCGTTCGCTGCGCGCCGAATTCTGGTGAATGGCGCGGGCGACCAGTTCCTTGCCGGTGCCGCTCTCGCCGGTGATCAGGATGGTCGAGCGGCTCGGCGCCGCCTGGATGATCAGGTCGAACACCTGCTTCATCCGGCTGCTCTTGCCGATGATGCCCGAGAACTTGTGGTAGCGCGCCTGCAGGTTCTGCTTGAGTGCGACGTTCTCGGCGACCAGCTGCCGGCGTTCCACGGCGTTGCGCAGCACGACCAGCACTTCGTCGTTCTTGAACGGCTTGGTGATGTAGTCGAACGCGCCCTTCTTCATGGCCGCGATCGCGCTCTCCATCGAGGCATACGCCGTCAACATCAACACCGGCAGGTCGTCGTCGTGCTTCTTGAGCTCGTCGAGCACCTGCATGCCGTCAATGCCGGGCATCATGACGTCGACGATCACGGCATCGAACGGCAGGCTCTTGGCCAGCTCCAGGCCTTCCTGGCCGCCCGAGGCTAGCCGCACGCGGTAGCCATCGCGCTCGAGGAGCGTGCCGAGAATGTCGCGCATCACTTCTTCGTCGTCGATGACCAGCACTGACGCGTTAGGTCGCATGGTCACTGTCCTGCTCGCTGCTGCAGAGAGAGAGCCGCGGCGCTCGTGCCAGCGGGCACCGACGCAAACCGAAGCTCGAAGCGCGTGCCCGTTCCGGGTGTGCTGTCACATTGAATGGTCGCTTCGTGCTCGCGGACAATGCCGTAGGTGATCGACAACCCGAGGCCCGTGCCCTGGCCAATGGCCTTGGTCGTGAAGAATGGATCGTAGATGCGCGCCAGGTGCTCGGGATCGATGCCGTTGCCGGTATCGGCCACCTCGGCCACCACTTCGCGGCCATCGGCACGGGTCGAAATGGTGAGCCAACCGCCGCTGTTCATGGCGTCACGGGCGTTGAGAAAGAGGTTGAGAAAGACCTGCTGCAGCTTGAACTCGAACCCGATCACGCGGACCGGCTCGGCATGGAACTCGCGGCGCACCTTGATGCTGCCCTTCTCGAACTGGTGCTCGAGTAGCGACAACACGTCGGCAATCACCACATTGAGATCGACGACAGTGCGCTCGGATTGTTCCGCGGCGTTAGGCCGCGACAGGTTGAGCAGACCGTTCACGATGCGGGCGGCGCGGAAGGTCTGCTTCTCGATCTTCTCCAGTACGGGCGTGCGCGGATCCGCCGGATCGGCGTTCTCAAGCAGCATCTGCGTGTAGCTGGAGATGCCGGTCAGCGGCGTGTTCACCTCGTGGGCCACTCCCGCTGCCAGCAAGCCGAGCGACGCCATCTTTTCCGAGATACGCAGTTGCTCTTCCATCTGCGAGCGTTCGGTGACGTCTTCGAAAATGACGATGGTGCCCGCCTGAGGGCCGCCGGCGATGGTCTGCAGCGGGACGGTGGTGACGTTCACCAGCAGGCGCGCACCAGCCACACCAGTGCGGGCGATCACCGGGACCCGGAATAGCGTCGTGCCGTCCGGGTGGTCGCGGCGAGCGCTGCTCAACAACTCGACGAGATGCTCATCGAAAAGTCGATCGACGTGCTGGCCAAGCACCGTCGACCGCTTGGGTCCATACGCCCGCTCGAGCGCCGCGTTCCAGCGCACGACGTGGTCGGTCGGTCCGAGCACGAGCAGCCCGTCGTCGAGCGACTCGAGAATGTTCTCGTTGAAGGCGTGGAGGCGGTCCAGCTCCGATGCCTTGAGATGCAACTGGCGATAGAGCCGGCCGTTCTCGATGGCGGTTGCGGCCTGCGCGGCCACCGCGGTGACCAGCGCCGTGTCTTCGCTGCTGAGCGGCTCGCCACTGGCGCGGCGGCCGAGTGCGAGCACGGCAATCGCCGAGTTCTTGGTCACGCACGGCACGAGGTAGAAGATGCCGGCGTCACGCCAGAACTCAACTTCTTCCGCCGTGAAGCGCGTCGCCGCCAGCGGATCGTCGAGACGAACCGTGTGCGCGCTGGTGAGGCGCGCGCCGACGCCCGACCCGCCAGCCAGGCGAGGCGGCGGCTCCTCAAACCCTTCCTGGCTGATGACCTCGAAGTCACCGGCGTCATTGGCCAACAGGAACGCCATGCGATCCAGTTCAATCGTTTCGCGCACGCGCGTGACCAGGCGATCGGCAAGCCGGTTGAGGTCGAGGTCGCTGTTCAACTCGCCGGCGAAGCTCACCAGCGCGCGACGATAGTCGTAGCGGTCGCGATAGAAAGCGCGGTCGATCGCCTTCTGCAATCCGTCCTTCACCGGCTTCGCGAGCAGGATCACCACCACCGTCGCGAGGAAGGCGATGATCCACCGGTGCTGCGCCTCGCCATCGAGCATGTCGTTGCCAGACGCGCGCAGAATCAGCACGTAGATGGCAACAATTGCGGCGACCGCAGAGGTGTAGATCAGCAGGCGCTTGAGGATGATCTCGACGTCCATCAAACGATAGCGAATGATGGCCGAAGCGAAGGCAAGCGGGATGAAGCCGAGCGGAATTGCCGACAGTTCCATCGGAATCGAGGCATCGACACCAAGGGCGAACGGAATGGCGTAGGCCAGCGCGAACGGCACCGCGCCGAGCGCGGTGCCCCACACGATCCATCGCAGCTGGCGCTTCACGGTCACCGAGCGCGCGCGCGACAAGGCGCGCAGTAACACCGCCAGGCCCGCCGCGCCGAACGCGACGAGGTAGGCGTACTCGAGGCGATCGAGCAGCGTGACAACGCGAATGAAATACTCGGGGTCGACACTTGATCGCAGCACTGCGAGCGCGCGGGTGGAGCCGAGGACGGCGCCGGGCAGATAAATCGCCGGCAGCCAGCGCTCGAGCACAGCCGAATAGCCGGGCATGTGCGGCCGCTCGGGGAAGACCAGCGCGAAATGCAGGAACAGCGGCGGCAGCACGCTCACTGCGATCACGTCGCCCCAATAAAAGACCCAGTCAACGCGATCCAGGCGTCCACTGAACGAGAACGTAAACACGCCAAAGAAGGCGACCGAGAGCCAGAAGAAATGCAGGGTGGCTTGATCGGTCGGCCGGCGCGCACGGACCGCTGCGCCAACCAGCAGCGTGAAAATGCCGACGGCGGCGAGCACGTAGTAAAACAATCCGGTCCCGCTCGGCATCGGTGCAAGCGACACGGTGGAAATTTGCTGCGAGCCGAGTCTCAGCAGCGAGTAGGAGTGGCGCTCACCCGCATTGGCGCCATGCTGAAGGTTCAGCACGTCGCGCCGCCCGTCGATGGGCTGATTGTCGATGGCCAGCAGGATGTCGCCCGGCCGGACGCCGGCGCGACTTGCGGCCGACGGCGAGGCCACTTCGGCAGCAACCAAGCCGATGGCGCGCTCGACCCAAAGCACACCGTCTTCAACCTCGCTGGAAGTCGCGCGGGAGACGACGTTGGTCAGCCCGAGCGCCAGCAGGCCGAGCGTCACCGCTACCGGCAAGGCTGTTTGCCGCCACTCACGCCACCAGGAACCCGGCTCGGGAAGGGACATACGCGCTGTTCGTTCAGTGTTACCTAACAAGACAGATCAATCCGACGAAGTGAGAGCAAACCCCATACCACGAGCTCGGCCGAACGGAGGCTTCTAAACCATTGATGAATAGCAATTTAACGGCAGATGACGCCTACGAGAACCTAGCCTATCCAACCAGCCGGTGGATCGATCCAAAACTTAGTATGTGTTGGATTTGGGCGAAAATGCTGACCTGTTGTTCAGAAAGCCCGGAGGACACTCGGGGTACGAGGTCTTCTTCAGAACCTGACGGTGAGGCCGCCGACAATCCGCTTGGGTGGACGCACAACGAGAATCTCGTCGTAGGCGGAAGCGTTGGCGAGCGAGTCGTGGAAGAGGCTGCGGACGCCGAAAAGCATCTCCCACTGCGAGGTGCGGAAGTTCATGAACGGCAGCGCCTGGTTCACTTGCAGGTCGAAGCGCGCGTCGAAACCGGGGCCCTGGTCCCTGGCACCGGATGCAAACCCGGTATTCAACTTGTAGAGCACCACCACGCGCGTCGCGCTCAGCGGAATTTCGGTCTGCAGTGACGTGGTGACGTCGTGAATGCGCTCGTTGTTGCGCACGGCTGACGGAATCCAGCGAGTCAACACCGCATATTCCACCGGCGTGCTGCGCGCCACCCAGTTGGCGTTGGACACCGAATAATCAACCGACCCGCGGACGTTCTCGAACAGAGCGTGGGTGAGCGTGACACCAGCGCCGCGAACATTCACGTCACCGGCCGCGCCGACGTAGTAGTGGCCGAGCGCCGCGGCTACGCTATCGCTCTGCCGCAGGCCGAACACGGTCACCGTCTGGTCGTTAATGCGCTGCTCGAAGGCGCGGACACCGATGGTGGCGCCGTTGAACACGCGATCGACGCCGACTTCGTAGTTCTGGAACTCCTGCGTTCGGATGCCGGCCTGTGAAATCGGCGAGAACGTGCGCTGCGGCGGCAGGTAGGCCGCGCTCGTCGGCGGCAAGAATTCTTCGGCCCCCGGTGCGCTGACCTCGCGCGACGCCGCGAAGCGCAGGCGCAGGTTCTTGGTGGGTGAAATGGTGGCCGACAAGCGCGGGCTGAACAGCGACGGCCCTTCCTGCAGGTAGTCGTAGTGAGCGTAGGTGGCGCCGTAGTTCACCGACAGGTAGCGCGACACTTGCCATTCGTCGAACGCGAACACCGAACCGACGTTGCGCGCGGTGTCGGCCAGGGCCATCATCGCCGCCGTGTTGCCGCCTTCGTAGCGCTGCAGGCTGTACGACATGCCCACCTGGTAACGGTGCGGCACCTGCGCGGTGACGATGTAACTGCCGGCGAGCATCCAGGAACTGAGGTCGTTCTGGTTCATCGCCGCGCGCACGGCCCAGTCGCCATGCGTGCCCACGGGCGCGCCCAGCGAGAAGAACGCAACGCTGCTGGTGCGCTCGAGTTGCAACAGCTGCAGCGGATTGTCGAACGCGCCGGTGGTGAGCAGGTTCACCTGGCCGCCGATCGACAAGTCGGAGAACAGCGCTGTCGCGGCCTTGGCCGATGTACCCACCGCGCGGCCGAGGAACTGGACCGAGTCGGTGATGAACCAGTCGTCGTCTTGCGCAATGCCCGCGCGCATCTCGGCCTCACGCAGCACGCCGCGCTTCAGGTGACGCAACCGCCAGGCAAAATCGCTTTCGCCGCGGCCATCTTTCTTCGCGCCGGCTTCCGGCGGTGCGCCGATGGCAGTCGTGGCCACCGAGGCCTCGGTGACGCGCGGCGCGTCGGCCGTGCCTTCCCGGCGCAACGTGAACGTCGATGCGGTGCTCACAGCGGGCCGCACGTTGATCATTGTGCTGCGCGGCGCGTGGAATCCTTGCAGGTGGGCGCGGAGCAGGTAAGCTCCCGGGGGAAGCTGGCGCATTGTGAACTGGCCGCCCCTGTCCGAAACCGCAAACGCCGTGGTGCTGCCGAGGGCGGAAATCACCACGCCGTCAAGGGGCTTGCCGGCTTCGTCCATCACGGAGCCTTCAATGTGCCCGGTGGTGGCGGCGGCGAGTTTGGTGATGCGTTCGAACTGTGCGGTTTGAGCCGAGGCGAGGGTCGAGTGCAATGCCAGCAGGCAGAGCATCAAAACCGGGGCGAGCAGGCGACGGGGGGTGCCCATCTGAAAGTGGCCGCCCGCCCCCGTTGACGGGGACGGGCAGTCTGAATAGTTTACGCCTTCGCCGGAAACCTGTATAGGCGTTCGTCCCTACCCTTTGACGGTGAACTTGATGTCGCGGGTAATGGTCTTGTTGGCGGCCTTGTCGGTAATCTTGATTCCCAGGCGGTACTGGCCTTCGCCGAATGATGCCAGCGGGACCGTAATGCCGCCGGGAACGGGGAACTTAGCGGAGTCGAACTGGGGCGGCAGCATCGACGCGTTCACGACCTGCGGATTGGTCTTGTTGAAGAATTTCTCGGCGCCCGCTTCGGTCTTGTGGAACTCGTATTCCAAGGTCAAGTCCGGCTTGCCGCCGGCATCGAGGCCGGAGTTGTAAACCTGGAAGAAAATCGACAGTTCGTCGGCCTTCTTGAATTCCATGTCAGGTGCGGGCAGCAATTCCTGCGTGCCGAACACGAAGGGACGCTCGCGCGCCTCGTCCGGGTTGGGCGGCGCCGACAGCATGTTGACCTTGTCTGCCACTAGGATGGTGCTGGTGTTGAGCTCAGCGTTGTAGAAGTCGGGCACCGTGATCTGCGTCTTCAGCACGCCGGTCTTGGCGACGGTGTTCTTCGGCGCCTTCTCGGGAATGCGTTCCTTGTAAGCAATGTAGACGTCGTAGGTGCCGGCCGTCGCCATGAACACGCGGTTCAGTTTGGGCGCGTCGCCGGCGACCTGCGCGGCGGGCACGAAGTGGATGTCATCCCAGGGGTATTCGACCTTCTTGGCTTTTGGGTCGGGCACGGCCGACGGGTTGACCACGCGAATGTAGAGCGCGGCGTCCGTCTTGGGCGCGTTGTTGAGGCTCAGCACGAAGGGCACGAACGTGCGCGCTTCCTGCGACTTCATGAAGAAGGGTTCGATCGACATCGTGATGTCGCCAGGCGCAGGTTGACCGGCCATCACGCCGTCCACGAGCTTCACGATCTGCTCGATCTCCTGCTGCTCCTGCTTGCTACGCTTCTTCTCGTCTTTCTTCGGAGCCGTCTGAGCAGCCACTCCAGAAGCGGCAAAAGTTGCCGACACTACCAGCGCGACTGCCACGGCCATTGCACGCCGAAATACCATCATCAGTTCCCCCTCAAAACGGGCGCGCCAAGGCACGTCCCCAACACTTCCGATCGACAGATCATAGAAGGGCCGCCGCTGCCAAGTCAACCACGCTAAAGCGTTGTTACAGTAGAGGTTTAGCGGCAATTTGGAGACATCCGGTGATATCGTGCTCAAACTGCCACCATGCTGCATGACGACGTCCTCGTAATTGTGCTCGCGGGCGGAGCCGGTGAACGCCTCGCCCCGTTGACGAAGGATCGGGCCAAGCCGGCCGTCTACTTCGGCGGGCCGTACCGCATCATCGACTTTGTCCTCAGTAATTGCATCAACTCGGGGTTGCGCCACGTTTTTATCGCGACGCAGTACAAGTCCCTCTCGCTCAACCGCCACATTCGCCAGGGTTGGACCGTGGTTTCGGAAGAGCTGGGCGAGTTCATCGAGATTCTGCCACCGCAGAAACGAGTCGGCGAACAGTGGTACCAAGGTACCGCCGACGCTGTATACCAGAACCTTTACTCCATCATTCGCGAAACGCCCAAGTACGTCGTCGTGCTGGCGGGCGATCACGTCTACAAGATGGACTACCAGAAGATGCTGCGGTTCCACCAGGACATGGGGGCCGACGTCACGCTGGCGGCGATTGAGGTGCCGATTGAAGACGGCAAGCGCTTCGGCATTGTCGCGGTCGACGATCAGGACAAGGTCACGGGCTTTCTCGAGAAGCCGCTGAACCCGCCGGGCATGCCCGGGCAACCCGACATGGCGCTCGCCTCGATGGGCATCTATGTCTTCACGAGCGACGTGCTGATTCAGGCGCTCAAGGAAGATGACGCCAAGCCGAGCAGCAGCCATGATTTCGGCAAGGACATCATTCCGGCGCTGATTGGCCACGGACGCACCTACGCCTATCCCTTCTACGACGAGAACAAGAAAGCGGCGAAGTACTGGCGCGACATCGGGACGCTCGACGCGTATTACGAGGCGCAGATGGACTTGTGCCACGTCAACCCCGAATTCAACATGTACGATCCCGAATGGCCGATGCGCACCTACATGCCGCAGGCGCCGCCGGCGAAGTTCGTGTTCGCCGAAGACTGGCGACGGGGCGAGGCGCAAGACTCGCTGATCTCCCAGGGCTGCATCGTCTCGGGCAGCCGCATTCACGGCAGCATCCTGTGCCCCAACGTTCGCGTGCACAGCTTCTGCAACATCGAGCAGTCGATCCTGATGCCGGGCGTGAGAGTGGGCCGGCACGCGCAAATCCGCAGGGCGATCATCGACCGCGACGTCGACATCCCGCGCGGCGCCACGATCGGCGTTAATGCGGACGAAGATCGCCGGCGCCACACGGTATCGGAAGGTGGCGTGGTCGTGGTTGCGCCGGGTGAGGAGCCTTACGTGGGGCCAATCACTGAAGAAGCCCTGCGACTTGAAGCAGAAGCCGACCGCCGCGGATAGAATCTGACGTCATGAAGATTGCCGATGTTCGTGGCCGCGAAATCCTGGACTCCCGCGGCAACCCAACCGTGGAAGTAGACGTCACGCTCGAGGGCGGCATCCGAGGGCGCGCGTCGGTACCGTCCGGCGCCTCGACCGGCGAGCGTGAAGCGCTCGAGCTGCGCGACGGCGACCCGACCCGCTATCTCGGCAAGGGGGTTCGCAAGGCTGTCGCCAACATCAACGGCGAGATCCTGCAGGCGCTTAAAGGCCAGGACTTCACACAGCGCACGCTCGACGAAGCCATGATTGCGCTCGACGGCACGGCGACCAAGAGCCGGTTGGGGGCCAACGCGTTGCTTGGCGTGTCGATGGCCGCGCTCAAGGCCGAAGCCGCGCGCGCTGGCAAGCCGCTCTACGCGCAGATTGCCGACCTCGCCGGCAACCAGGCGGGCTACACACTGCCGGTGCCGATGATGAACATCCTGAACGGCGGCGCCCACGCCGACTCGAACGTGGACTTCCAGGAGTTCATGGTCATGCCAATCGGCTTCTCGTCGTTCAGCGAGGGCCTGCGCGTCGGGACGGAAATTTTCCACGCGCTGCGATCGATCCTGAAGAGCCGGGGCCTGGCCACCGGTGTCGGCGACGAGGGCGGCTTCGCGCCCAGCCTCAAGTCGAACCGCGAGGCGCTGGAGCTGGTGCTCGAAGCGGTCGGCAAGGCCGGCGCGAAGGCGGGCGACAACGTCTACCTTGCACTGGATGTCGCCGCCAGCGAGTTCTGGAGCGGCAATCCCTCAACGTCGCTCGGGGCGGGCGGCCGCTACGAATTCAAGAAGTCGGGCGAGCCCGCGCGCGATCCGCAGGGCATGGTCGACCTGTACGTCGACTGGTGCCGGCAATACCCGATCATCTCGATTGAAGACGGCTGCGCCGAGCAGGATTGGCACGGCTGGAAGCTGCTGACCAAGGCGCTTGGCGACAAGATCCAGTTGGTGGGCGATGACGTGTTTGTAACCAACCCGGCGATACTGAAGAAGGGCATTGCGGAAGGCGTCGGCAACGCGCTGCTGGTCAAGGTCAACCAGATCGGCACCGTCACAGAAACACTCGATGCCATGGCGATTGCCGCCGCGGCCGGTTATCGCTGTGTGGCATCGCATCGCTCTGGCGAAACTGAAGACTCGACCATTGCCGACCTGGCGGTCGGCACGGCCGCCGGCCAGATCAAGACCGGCTCGGCGTCACGCAGCGACCGCGTGGCGAAATACAACCAGCTACTCAGGATCGAAGAAGAACTCGGCAGCGCCGCGAGCTACGCCGGGCGAGCTGCTGTCAAACAGTTAGGGGTCTGACCCCTCTGCCTATGTACAAACTGGTACTCATCCGTCACGGTGAATCAACCTGGAACAAAGAGGGCCGCTTCACCGGGTGGACCGACGTCGACCTGAGCGACAAGGGCCGCGAAGAAGCGCGCGCCGCTGGTCAGCTGTTGAAGCACGAAGGCTACGGCTTTGACCTGGTGTTCACCTCGCTGTTGAAACGCGCCATCCGCACCAGCAACCTTGTGCTCGACGAACTCGATCAGCTGTGGTTGCCGGTACAGCGCAGCTGGCGCCTGAACGAGCGGCACTACGGCGCATTGCAGGGATTGAACAAGGCCGAAACCGCAGCCAAGCATGGCGACGCGCAGGTCAAGATCTGGCGCCGGGCCTACGACATTCCGCCGCCGCCGCTCACGGCAGACGACCCTCGGCACCCGTCGCGCGATCCGCGCTATAAGAGTCTGGCGCCGTCAGACTTGCCGCTCGCAGAATCGCTGAAGGACACGGTGGAGCGCTTTCTTCCGTACTGGTACGAATCGATCGCACCGGCCATCGCCGCCAGTCAGCGCGTGATCGTCGTCGCGCACGGCAACTCGCTGCGCGCACTGGTCAAATATCTGGACGGGATCTCGGACGCCGCGATTGTCGAGCTGAACATCCCGACGGGAATTCCGCTGGTCTACGAGTTGGATTCGGCCTTGAAGCCGCTGAGAAGTTATTACCTGGGCGACGCCGACGCCGCCAGGAAGGCAGCTGCCGCGGTCGCCGCCCAGGGATCGGCGATCAGTTCGTCTCTTCCACCTTGACCTCTTCCGCCGCAATCCGCAGTGACCGGAGAAAGCGGCGGTCGTTTACCGTCATGTCGAGTGGCTTGCGTGGGACGAGTGCCTTCGAGGTGGACGCTATCGTGGCCGGAACGGCCGCGCCAACGCCCTGCGGCTGCCCGCGATTCACGAAACCCACAACCGCCTCGAGATTCACTTTCATCTCGTAACCGGCCGCGCGCGCCCGCTCGCGGCACGCCTCAACTTCTGCACTTTCGGAAACAGCGGCGGCAATGGAGTCGGCCAGCTCTCGCGCGAACCGGTTTACCACGTCATCCATAGGACGGCTCCCTTCCGTGGGGCAAACCTCTGGGTTCACCCGCATTTCGCCAATCGGCTGGGACCGTCGGCATTTGCCGATGCGGAACCCACCGGGCGGCGGGCGGACATCGGCGAAAAGTCGTCATTTCGGTGGGACGATTCAGTTGGGAAATTCCCGGACATTCTATGTAGGGCTTGGGGTGGTGTCAAGGGAAGAACACCATAAGTTGTGTTTTTCCTGTGACTTGGGCGGATGACAGAGACAGCGGCCTTCGGCCGCCGGCTGGGGGTCGGCTGCTTCGCCGCGTTCTGGGACTCGACCTTCGGTCTTCGTTGGGCTCGCGCCGTCGGCGCTCGTGGGGAATCCCTTCCCAACCGACCCCACGAAGGGGCGAAGCCCCGCGCCCCACGCGTGAGCGAAAGCAAGCGCGCCCCCACTACAATTCAGGCATGCGCAACTTCGCGGCCTCAGAGGACTTGGCCGCTTTCAACCCCGACGCCGACCTCGCATTTCCCGGCGAGTTCCCGTTTACCCGGGGCATCCAGCCGACGATGTATCGCGGACGGCTGTGGACGATGCGGCAGTACGCGGGGTTTGGGACCGCTGCGGAATCGAATCAGCGCTATCGCTATCTCCTGTCGCAAGGCGTCAACGGCCTGAGCGTCGCCTTCGATCTGCCGACGCAGATTGGCTACGACTCGGATCATCCTCTGGCCGCCGGCGAGGTCGGCCGCGTCGGGGTGGCGATCGACTCCATTGAAGACATGGCGACGTTGTTCGACGGCATCCCGCTCGACCAGGTGTCAACGTCCATGACCATCAACGCGACGTCGATCATCCTGCTCGCGCTCTATATTGCAGTCGGCAAGCGCCAGGGTGTGGCGCCGAAGCAGCTATCGGGCACCATCCAGAACGACATCCTCAAGGAATACATCGCGCGCGGCACTTACATCTACCCGCCCCACCAATCCCTGCGCATCGTCACGGATATATTTGCGTACTGTGAGCAAAATATGCCGCAGTGGAACACCATCTCGATCAGCGGGTACCACATTCGTGAGGCGGGCTCGACCGCGGTGCAAGAAGTCGCGTTCACCTTCGCGAACGCTATCGCCTACGTGCAGGCGGCGATCGACGCGGGACTCGACATCAATTCGTTTGGCCAGCGGTTGTCATTTTTCTTCAACGCTCACAATGACTTTCTTGAGGAGATCGCGAAATTCCGCGCTGCGCGACGGCTGTGGGCGCGCATCATGAAAGACCGTTTCGGCGCCACCAACCCGCGGGCGCAGCAGCTGCGCTTCCATACGCAGACGGCGGGGTCGACCCTGACGGCGCAGCAGCCGCACAACAACGTCGTGCGCGTGACCCTGCAGGCGATGGCGGCGCTGATCGGCGGCACGCAGTCGCTGCATACGAACGCGAAGGACGAGGCGCTGTCGCTGCCCAGCGAGGCGGCCGCGCGGCTCGCTCTGAGGACCCAGCAGATCCTGGCCAGCGAGACGGGGCTCTGCGACGTCGCGGACCCCTTCGGCGGCTCCTACGAGATCGAGCAGGAGACCGACCGCCTCGAGGCGGAGGCGCGGGCCTACATCGCGGAGATCGACAAGCTCGGCGGTGCGGCGGCGGCGCTCGACTACGAGCGGACCGAGATCGAAAAGAGCGCGCTGATCTACCAGCGCGAGATCGAAGAGGGCAAGCGCGTCATCGTCGGCGTCAACAAGTACGAGGAGCCGCCGAACGGGAAGGATCTCAAGGTCCTGAAGGTCGACGAGCGGACCCAGACCGCCCGACGCGACGCGTTCGAGAAGCGCAAGGCGGCCCGCTCCCGCGCGGGGGTGGACGGCGCCCTCTCGGGCCTGAAGCGCGCGGCCGACGTGGACGAGAACCTCTTCCCCTCCGTGCTCGCCTGCGTCAAGGCCGGGGTCACCCTCGGCGAAATCTGCGCCGCGCTGGTGGAACGCTACGGGCGCCACACTCAGGGGAAACCCCTGTCATGAAGCCGCTGCTGGCCCCCCTGGCCTGCGGCGTCGCGGCGGCCCTGCTGCTCTACGGGATCCTGTCGGCGGCCGAGCGCCGCCTGCCGAAGTCCGAGGACCCGTGGCTCGACGCCTGGATCGGCGACGGCATGAAGGCCGAGTTCCGGTCGACCTCGACGGAGCCCGACAAGCACGCCCTCTCCAGCGACGCCCGCGAGGTGATGTCCGGCCCGGAATTCGCGGGGACCGTGCTGCGCAACTACATCGTCCAGAACACCTCGGTGCAGGTGATCCGACTGCCGAAGGACGGGCTCGCCCCGATGATCCGGGAGGGACGGTCGCTCGACTTCCGCTTCAAGGAGAAGGGAAACGTGGTCCACGTCTGCCGCGCGGGACGGCTGATCGCGTTCTCCGGCGTCCAGGGCAAATGGATCCCGGTGGTCGGGCAGATAAAGACCCCCAAAAAGACGATCGAGGAGATCTTCGACGCCTTCGAAGCCGCGGCGGGGCGGAAACCGTGAAGATCCGGAAGATCGAGCATCTCGG
>JANLWW010000077.1:0-47994 GCA_031364805.1 Acidobacteriota bacterium | reverse complement strand
GCCCAATCACCGATGGGCGTTGGAATTCGGTCGCTCTTGCGGACGAATGGCTTGGGCGGACCCGAAGCCACGTCCCGAGTCAGAGTGGGTCACAACCGAGATTGAACATCTCCGCATCGTCTCCAACCACCTGTGGGAGTCGTGCGCCTCCCGTCGCAAGGAGGTTGCGGGCACGGCTGTTCGTTTCGCGGGTGGTCGCTTGTCGGGCCGGCCGCCAAAGAACGGCGTGCTGAACTTGTTGGCGGGTCTCGCGACGTGCGGAACGTGCGGCGGTGGGTTGGTGGTCGAAACGAGTAGCCGGAAGAAGCGCCGGCTAGCCGAGTATGTCTGCCATCGCCACCGGGTCTCCGGTTCGTGCGTGAACTCCCTCCGTATCCCCGTGTCCGAGATGAACGAGGAGGTCCTGCAAGCTCTCGAAGAGCATGCGCTCACGCCGGAGGCTATCGAGCAAGCCATCCTCTTGACCGAGCGAGACGATGTGCGAGACGCACAGGCCACGCTCGACCTCGAACGCGTGGACGTTCAAAAACGCATCGCGCGCATCGTGGACGCCATCGCGGTCGGTGGTCAGATGGCTGCGCTAGTTGACAAGCTTCGCGAACTCCAAGCGCGCCACCTTGCCATCGATGACGAGATACGAGGTCTCCATCCTGTTCCTCGACTCGCGCCCCAAGTCATTGAGGACCGTCTAGCCGAGTGGCGACGGCTTCTCCGCGCCTCAACGACGACAGGCCGCACCGTCCTCCAACGGGTGCTGCGCGGCCGTTTGACGTTCACCCCTCGCGCCGATAAGGCCGGCTATGACTTCTCCGGTCCGACCCGGTTTGACCGGCTCTTTACGGGCCTTGTCGTGAACGCTCCGGACCGCCCGAGTTTCATCGACCCGGACGACCGCACCGGAACCGAGGGCATTGGCCGAACGGACACCGGCGAGGCAGATTACGGCCGTTTATTGGAAACGGCTTTTTTCAGAAAGGGATGGCGTCCCCGACGGGATTCGAACCCGTGTTTTAGCCTTGAAAGGGCCACGTCCTGGGCCTCTGGACGACGGGGACGCACTGGGTGAAACATCGAAGTGTAGCATACGTGCCGCAACCCCCAAGTGAGGCGACAAGCAGGACTTTTCGCATGAAACGGCTCGAGCCGATCAGTCCGGCTCCAGTCGCCTCGTTGCTAAACCGCGACCGTCAGGGTGGCCGTCAGTCCGCTCGCGATGGTGCCGGTAACAGTCGCCAGTTCAAGCGCCGAACCATCGCTGAACACCCCGTCAGAAGCCAGCGTCACCTGCGCCTGGTTGCGCACGCTGGCTTCATAGCCGGCAGTGGCAAACACCAGGTCGTTGGTCGCCTTGGGCAGCGCAATCTGCGACGTGGCCTGCTTGTTGGCCGCGCTCGCTGCCGTCGCCAGGCCGGGATACACCTCGATGTGGATGTGGGGCCAGCGGCCGGGATAGCAGGCAGGAAAAATGGTCGTGAAGGTCGCACGACCGTTAGCGTCGGTTTCCTGGATGCCTCGCAGGTAATTCTGGTTGGTCGCGCCTGCGGAATAGAGCGAGTAGCGGCCCTCGCGATCGCAGTGCCACACATAGACCGCACGGCCGGCAATCGGCGCGCAGGTCGTCGCCGACACCAGGGTCAAGGACAGGGTCAGCGCAACGCCGTCGGCGGTGCCGCTCAGGCCGGCGAAGCTGGCGCGGATGTCGCTGCGCACGACGCCCGACTGGTTGAGCACACTCGGACCGTTCGAGCCGTCACCAGGAAAGGGTCCCGCCGTCTCTTCCGGAATCCGGCTGCAGGTACCAGACGTGGGTGCCGGCGTCGTCGTGGGTGTGGAGGTTGCCATGGCCGTTGGGGACGTCGGGCTGTCGCCGCTGCAACCGAGCAGTTGCATCACGCCCACGGCGCCCCCAAGGGTGGCCGCAAAGCGCAACAGCCTGCGCCGGTCCATCGCCGCACCGCTCGCCGCCAAGTCGCGCTGCAAGCCGCCAAAGTCGTCGTGGTCGCGATCGTCGTGCATCTGTTCTCCAATCATCAGGCGCCCGCCCATTACAGCGCATAAATGTGTCAGAGATGTGGAACGTCACGACCACTCGGACGGCCGAGCGACGACCTAGGTGGCCGCGGCCTGCACGAAGCGCGTGTCGATGCCCGCGCGCTTCAGCAAGCCCTCGAACCCGGCCTTGTCAACCGCCTTCAGATAGGCCTCCTGCGGCTCAACCAGCTTCTTGGTCACCAGTTCCATCAACGCATCGTTGAGCGCAACCATGCCCTGCGCCCGTCCGACCTGCATCATCGACGGAATCTGGAACGTCTTGGCCTCGCGAATCAGGTTGCTGATGGCGCTGTTAATCAGCAACACCTCGAGCGCCGCCACCCGGCCGCCGCCAATCTTACGGCACAGGTTCTGGGCAATCACGCCCTTCAGTGACTCGGACAACATGATGCGAATCTGCGACTGCTGCTCGGTGGGAAACTGATCGATCACGCGATCGACCGTCGACGCCGCGGTCGTGGTGTGCAGGGTCCCGAACACCAGGTGCCCGGTCTCGGCCGTCTCGATGGCAATCGCCACCGTCTCGAGATCGCGGAGCTCCCCCACCAGAATAATGTCAGGGTCCTCGCGCATGGCCGCGCGCAGGGCGTCCTTGAATCCCGCGGTGTGGGTGCCAACCTCGCGCTGGTTGATCAAGCAGCTCTGGTTCTCGTGCACGAACTCGATCGGGTCTTCGATGGTGATGATGTGATCGGTGCGATTGCGATTGATGTAGTCGATCATCGCGCACAGGGTCGTCGACTTGCCAGAACCGGTCGGGCCGGTGACCAGGACCAGGCCCTTGCTCAGTTTGCACAACTGCAAAATGTGCGGCGACAAGCCGAGTTGCTCGGCGGTGAGGATCTTGGCGGGGATGACACGAAACACGGCGCCCGGGCCCTTGCGATCGAGAAACATGTTCGCGCGGAACCTGGCGAGGCCCTTGATTTCGTAAGCGAAGTCGGTGTCGTGCCGGCGCCCGTACTCCTCGCGATTGGTGTCGGGCATGATCGGCTGCAGCAGGGCCGAGACATCGTCGGGTGACAGTGGGCCCATGCCCGGGTCGAGCGGCTGCATGTGCCCATCCTTGCGAATGAGCGGCGGCATGAACGACGACAGGTGCAGGTCCGAGGCCTTGGCGTCAACCATCTGCCGGAACAGGGTGTCGATCGCGTTGCCACCGTCGGTGGGCGCGGTGGTCACCACGGGACGGGTCACCTTAGGCACGACAGGCGGGCCCGACGCGGCCACAGGAGCCGCACCAGCCGCGGCCGGCGCGGAAACATCAGGCGCGAAGCTGACGGCCAACTCGGTGCCGCTGCGCAGCACCGTGACCTTGAACGCCCCCGCTTCGGCCGACACGTAGTCGAACTCCACCGTCGCTTCCTGCGGCAGCCGCCGGCGCGCGTGCTCCGGAATGATCGGGGTCAGCAGCGTCAGGATCTCCTGGCGGCTGAGCGGCGCGCTGCTGGCGTCCTGCGCCGCGCCGGCGGCATCCAGCATGCGCGCCGGACTGCCGACGGCAAGGCGCAGTCCCCGCGCCCCGGTGTCAGTCATGCTTTTCAACAAGCCATCAACGGCTGCGGCCATTACGCGGTCACCTCGAACAACGAAACAATATGCAGGGAATTGATCAGCAACGTCCGATCGGACTGCTCGACGTAGCGAAAACGGTCGTCGATGTGCGCGTAGTCGCTCAAGCGCTCGTGACCTGGCGGCCGATACACGGCGACCTGGCCAGTCACTCTTTCACCGCTCGACAGCAGGATCGAGACGTGGCGGCGGGTGGCGAGGTCATAGCCGTCATCGAGTTGCGCCTCGATCACGTGCTCGGGCAGCACCACCTTGATGACGTGGGCGCGGTGAATCAGCGCGGTCTCGCCGCTGCGGGCTTCGAATGGGAAAAACCCGGGCTCGAGATTCAGCAGGTCGCCGACGCGCTCAGGTCCCGCATGCAGCTGACTCGAACCGGACAGGAAGAAATACCCGGCGATCGTGGCGCCCGTTGACAGCGTGATCTCGGCGGCTTCGCGCCGTTTCTCGAATCGGAACTCGGACACGCCTATGGCCTCTTCGGTTCCGCAACGACCAGGGCCAGCGCATCGCCCTTCGGCGACGCCGCCAGCCGGCTGATTGCGCCGAGCTGGAAGGCCGCACCGTCAAACACTTCGGTCCACCCGTTGGCGCCCCGCGTCCACGACCACACCTTGGTGCCCGCCGACATCACGATGGTCTGCGCATCGGGCATCCAGGCATAGTCGCGGTCGCTGCTGCCTTCGACGCCGCGCACCAGCGGTACTATCTGCCGCGAGTCGATGTCGATCTGCTTGATCCAGAATTCTGCCGTCGGCTCTCGCTGCACGAAGCTGACCTGGCGCGTTCCAGGAATGCGGTGCAGCGAACGGCCGATGTCGCGCGCCACCACCTCCGCCTTGCCGGTCCCGACCCGTCCGACTTGCAGTGTGGCCGGCTGGCCAAGAATGAACATGGCGAGGTGGTCGGGCTCGACCCACGCGTGGTATCCCACCGGCTTGACGTCGGCCAGCACCAACTGCGGATTCTTCCCTGCCGCGTTGAACCGCCAGAGCCGCTGACTGCGATCGGGCTCGGTTTGCACGACGCTGAAGCCGCCCGGCTCGCCGAGGCCGGCCGGGACGAACGTCGGCGAGTTCTCATTCTCGGCCGTCTGCGTCAGTTGCGTCACGCGACCGCTGGCGCGGTCGAACGCGTAGATATCAATCTGCCTGCCGTCCCGATTGGCGGCGAACAGCACGCGGGCGCCGTCGGGACTGAACATCGGCTGGTTGTCGTAACCAGGCGCGACCGACAACGGCGCCGGGCGTGCGGTCTTCAGGCTGGCCAGGCCGGCGGTGATCGGCAACAGATAGATGTCGGTGCCCGGGGGCGGCTGCGCCGGCGCCGGCGCCAGCACCAATCCGAACCAGCCGACGAGCAGAAGCATCAAGGTTCGCATCACTACATCTTCGGCTGGTCGTTCTTCAGCTCGACGATCACCACTTCGATGGGTTCCTTGCCGCGGTTCATGTCGCCATGCTGGGTGCCGGCCGCATCCGCGTCAAGCCAATAGGCCTTGCCGGTCTCCCATTTATAGGTCTGCTGGGTCGCCCCCTTGCCGTCGACCACGTCCAGGTTTCCGCCCTTCAACACCACGGCGGCCCGCCCATGCTCGTGGCGATGCAATGCCAACGGCTGGTTCGGCATGATGATCGATTTCCACACCTTCAACTCGCTGTTCTCGAACTGCGGTTCGCGCCGGCTGGCGCCCGACTGCTGGCCCACCGCCACACCCGCGGCAAACACCGCGCCGATCACCGCTACGCCAGCCATCACCTTGATTTTCATGCTGTCCTCCACAGAGGGGTCACCCCCCTCGGAAACCCTTGCTCGCGGTCAGGCCCCAAGCAGGTTTGCTGCATTACGGCCGTAAATGCCTTCACGCTCGGCCGGTGACACCGGCAAGCGGCTGATGGCATCCAGCATCTTCGGAATACTGCCAATTTGGTGCGGGTAATCACTGCCTGCCAGGATGTGGTCGGCGCCGGCAAACTTGATTGCCAGCTCGATCGCGTTGACGTCAAAGTTCACGGTGTCGTAGTAGAACTGCTTCAGGTAGGTGCTGGGCGCGCGGCTGATGTTGGCGCGACACTCGTCGAACGCCTCGTAGCCGCGATCAAATCGTTCCGCGAGATACGGCACGGCGCCGCCCATGTGGCACAACACCCACTTTATTCTGGGATGGCGCTCCGGTACGCCGGCAAACACCAGGTGCGCGGCCGCGAGAGTGGTGTCCATCAGGAAGCCCACCAGCGGCATCAGCCAGTACTTCTCCATCGCCTCCACGCCGAGTGGATGCGCGGGATGGATGTAAATCACCGCACCGAGGTCGTTAGCCTTTTGCCACAGTGGGTCGTACGCCGCGTCGGCAAGCGCGACGCCGTTGACGTTGCTGAACACCATCGCGCCGGGTAAACCAAGCGTGGTCATGGCGCGCTCGAGTTCAATCACCGACGCGGCCGGATCGTTGAGCGGCAGGGTCGCGAGCGACAGGAAATGTTGCCGCTGCTTGACGGCGGTGGCAAACGCGTCGTTGACTTGCCGGGCCATCGCAACCGCCGTAGCCGGCTCTTCGAAATGCGTACCCGGGGTCGTGAAAGTAATGACCTGCTTGTCCACACCGTGCTTCTTAAGCACACCCTCGCGAAAGTCGAGGTCGCGGTGGCCGGGTACCAGGATGTTGTAGTCGCCTGGATAGTGCAGCCGCGGGTTGCCTTCCGCGTCGTAATCCATGCGGACCTTGGTGGGCCCCTTCTTCACGGCGGCCAGGTACTCGGGCGGATAGTAGTGATTGTGGAAATCGATTTTCATCAGTTAGGGTGCCTCAGGCGCCTTGGGTGCTGCGCCGCGGCGGCCCCACAAATAATATGCGGGGAGGCCGGAGGCGACAATCAGCAAGCCGATGGCACTATTGGTGAGATCGGCCCGAATTTGGTTAAACACGACCGCCGCGGAGGCCAGGACGAAGAGAATTGGCGCGAACGGCACCATCGGCATGCGCCACGCGGGTTGATAGCCGGGCCGGCGCCGCATGAGCACTACCCCCAGCGCCAGTAACGCAAAGAAGATCCACTCCGTATAGATCACGCGCGTGAACAGCGCGCGATAGGTCCCCGTCAGCACCAACACCGACGACCAGACTGCCTGCAGCACGATGGCGCGCCCGGGCGTCTGGTAAACCGGGTGAAGGTGACCCGCCCACTTAAACCACAAACCGTCCTGCGACATCTGATAGTAGACTCGCGGACCAGACAGCACGATGCCGTTCAGCGCGCCGAACGCGCTGAACATCACCAGCCCTGAAATCACGCTCGCCCCGCCGGAACCCATAAGGACATCAAAGGTATCAGCGGCTACTCGAGATGAGGCGATCACCTTGTCGATTGGCAGCACGCGCAGGTAGACGGCGTTCAGGCCGATGTAGCAGAGGGTTACCACCACCACACCAATCAACAACGATCGCGGAATCGTGCGCGTCGGGTTGACCGTCTCCTCGGCGGTGTAGGTGACCATGTGCCAGCCGCCAAACGCAAACAGGCCGGCGCCGACGGCCAACAGGAAGTTCCCAGCGCCAATTGCTGCCGCGGGCCCTGGCGTCGCGACCACCGCCCCATCGCTCACCACCCAGCCAATGCCGATGATCGCAACGACCGCCGTGACCTTGACCAGAGTGAACGCCGACTGCACTCCGCTGCCAAATCGCACGCCCAGGTAATTGATGGCCGAGAGCGCCAGGATGGCGCCAATCGCGACGAAGCGGGTTCCCGTGTCACCCAGAGGCACGAAATAGCCCGCGTAACGGGCAAAGACCGTCCCGATGGCGGCAAGAATGCCGCTGTGCATGGTCCAGAACATCGCCCAGCCCCAAAGAAAACCGAGGACCGGTGTGTATATCTCCTTGAGGAAGACGTAGACGCCGCCAGTGCGCGGATACGCAGAGGCGAGCTCGGCACAGACCAGCGCGCCAATCAACGTCAGCACGCCAGCCGTGGCCCAGGCGAGAACGACGGCGAGCGGTGATGGCACGAGCGCCGTGATCTCCGACGCTTGCACGAAGATTGCCGAGCCGATGATCGTCCCGACCACCAGCGCGGTCGCGGCCGGCAAGCCGATCGCGCGGCGAAGTGTGCTCATCTCGAGGCGTGCGACGCGGCTGGTTGGTTTGACGTGCGTTGGATTCTACACACTTTACCGAGGCGCGGGAATGCTACGATCGCACCCACGTGCCTTTCTGGCTTGAACTGATTCTCCTTGCCGTCGCCGGGTTGGTGGCGGGCGCTCTCAATGTCATCGCGGGTGGCGGTTCGTTCTTAACCCTGCCACTGCTGCTCTTCTTCGGCTTGCCGGCGTCGTTGGCCAACGGTACCAATCGCGTCGGCGTCATGTCGCAGAACCTCGCCGGCATTCTCGGCTTTCACCGTCATGGCGCCTTCAATTGGGCTTGGGCGCTCAAGGCCAGCGTACCCGCCGTCGTCGGATCGGCGCTGGGCGTCTGGGCGGCGCTCGAGGTCCCCGACTTCGCCTTCCGTCGCATCCTGTCGGTGGCCATGGTTGCCGTGACGGTGGCGTCGCTGTTGAGTCAGCGTCGCAAGCCGGCCTCTTCACTCGTGCTCAAGCCCGCCACGCACTGGCCGGTGGTCCTGGGCTTCTTCATCGTCGGCGTATACGGCGGCTTCATTCAGGCTGGCGTCGGCTTCCTGGTGCTGGCGATCACGTCAGCAGCGGGCATGGACCTGGTGCGTGGCAACGCGGTGAAGGTGCTCAGTGTCATGCTGCTCACGCTGTTATCGCTCGTGGTGTTTGCCGGGGCTGGGCAAGTGGACTGGCCGCGTGGGCTGGCCCTGGCCGTCGGGAACTGGGGCGGGGCGGTCGTCGGCGTTCGAATGTCCGTGCTCAAGGGACACGCGTGGCTGCAACAAGTGGTCACCGTCACCGTCATCCTATTCGCGGTCCTGCTGTGGTTCAGCTAGCCTGCTCACTTTTGCAGCCCTGCTAAGCTGATTGTCATGAGGCCCGCTCGTTCGGTCCTGCTTCTGTGCCTGTTTCTTTCCGCGCCGATCGCTGACGCGGCAGCCGACCGGCGCGGCTATCGCGTGCCCGAGGACAATCCATTCCTGGATCGCGATCCGGTTGCGGCCCTGCCAGAGATCTGGGCCTTTGGTCTTCGCAACCCCTGGCGTTACAGCTTCGACGACTGGACCCGCGGCGGCACCGGCGCGCTCGTGATCGCCGACGTCGGCCAAAGCGCGCGCGAAGAAGTGAACTGGGAGCCGCGCGGCACGGTCTTCTCAATCGGCGTTAACCTCGACGAGCGTCAGGAAGCCAGGGCGGTTGACCTGTTGGTCCTCACAGAGATGCTGGGCGGCACGGCCGAACTCGGTTTGATCAGCTCGTTCGGCGTTGACGCTGCCGGCGAGATGTACATCGTCAGCTACTCGCGCGGACGAATCCTCAAGATTGTCCCCTGACACACATTCGTCACACCGTTGTGACGCGCCCATCAGCCGCTACAATCAACCATGCCCACTCCGACTGACGTCACTCGCCGACCACGGAAGCGCCGCGCCTCGGAAAGCGCGCCGGCGGCGACCGTGGCGCCGCAGCGTGACTGGTCAAACCTCGACCCTAACGACCTGACTTCTCCGTCTCTCTATATCAACCGAGAGCTGAGTTGGCTGGCGTTCAACGAGCGCGTGCTGTCGCAGGCCCAGGACGCGTCTCACCCGCTGCTCGATCGCGTGAAGTTCCTCGCCATCTCGGGTACCAACCTGGACGAATTCTTCATGGTGCGGGTTGCCACCATCCTGAAGAAGTTCCGCGCCGGCATTGAAGAAGTGTCGATCGACGGCATGACGACGGATGTCGAATTGGCGACGATTCGAGCGCGCGCGATGGCGCAGATCGACGCGCAGATTTCGTGCTGGTCAAAGTCGATCCGACCGCTGCTGGCCGCCGAGGGCATTCACTTTCTGGATCCCCAGGACTACACGCCGGCCATCGACGCCTGGCTCGCGCAGTATTTCAAGGACCACATTTTCCCTGTCCTCACGCCACTCGCCTTCGACCCCGGCCATCCCTTTCCGTACATCTCGAACCTCAGCATGAACCTGGCCGTGCGCGTGCGCCACGCCGGCCGCACCAAGTTCGCCCGCGTCAAGGTGCCGGGCATGCTGTCGCGGTTTATCGCGCTTCCCGAACACCTGTCGCCGTTGCCAGGCATGGCCCACGTCTTTCTCGAAGACGTCATCCGCCGCAACATCCAGACCCTGTTCCCCGGCACCCAGGTCGAAGGCACGCACCTCTTCCGCATCATCCGCGACACCGACATGGTGATTCAGGAGGATGAAGCAGACGACCTGCTCGAAACGGTCGACCGCGGCTTGAAGCAGTTGCGGCATGGCGCGCTGTCGCTGCTGCATGTCGAGGCCGACATGCCCAAGCGCGTGTTGAGCATCCTGATCGAGAACTTCGAGGTGGATGAAGAAGTCGTCGCGCGCGCCACCGATCGCCTGGGCTTTGGCGACTGGCACGCCCTGTTCAAGCTGCATCGCCCGGCGCTGAAGTACCCGGCGCTGGTCCCGCGCACGCTGTGGGCACCCGAAGAGACCGACAAGGTCTTCGAGCAGATCGCCGATGGTGACTTCCTGCTCCACCACCCGTTCGATTCGTTCACCTCGGTGGAGACCTTCCTGCGCGCCGCGGTGCAGGATCCCCAGGTGATCGCGATCAAGATCACGCTCTATCGCATTGGCGTCAACTCACCGCTGCTCGACCTGCTGATCGAGGCCGCCGACCAGGGCAAGCAGGTCGCCGTGCTGGTGGAGCTCAAGGCGCGCTTCGACGAACGCAACAACATCGCCTGGGCGAACCGGCTGGAAGCCGCCGGTATTCACGTCGTCTACGGCTTGCTGAACCTCAAGGTGCACTGCAAGCTGTGTCTGGTGGTGCGCCAGGAAGCTGACGGCATTCATCGCTACGCGCACGTCGCGACCGGCAACTACAACCGCGTGACGTCTCAGGTCTACACCGACTTCGGGCTGTTCACGGCGGATGAGAGCATCCTCGACGATGTGACCGAGGTCTTCAACTCGTTGACGGGCTATTCCAACAAGCGCTCGTATAACGCGCTGCTGGTCGCACCAGTAGGGCTGCGCCAGGGCTTCCGCGCGCTGGTCGAACGCGAGATGGAGCACGCCAAGGCCGGCCGGCCCGCTCGTATGATCATCAAGAACAACGCGGTCGCCGACCAGGGCATGATCAAGACGCTCTACCGCGCCTCGCAGGCTGGCGTGGCCATCGACATGATCGTGCGCGGCGTGTGCTGCCTGCGTCCCGGGATTCCCGGCATCAGCGAGAACATCCGCGTGCGTTCGATCGTCGGCCAGTTCCTGGAGCACTCGCGCGTCTACTATTTCGAGAACGGCGGAGCGCCGGAGGTCTACATCGGCAGCGCCGACCTGATGGAGCGCAATCTCGACCGCCGCGTTGAAGTGCTGTGCCCGGTGAACGACCCCGGCCTCAAGCAGACGGTGCGCGATGCGGTGCTCGAGGTGCTGTTGAGCGACACCGATCGGGCCTGGACGTTGCAGACCGATGGCGCCTACGCGCGCGCCATTCCGCCCGACGGCGTGCCACCGCTCAATTCCCAGCGGTTCCTGTTGGATTGGTACGCGGCCCAGCATGAGACCTAGCAGCCGCGCTGCGCGCTAACAACCTGCAGGCGTGTGGTACACTCAGTTTTCTGTGTCGTCGCGCATTGTCTTGATCGGACCGGCTGACTCGTTGCCCGCGCTGCAGGAGCGTTTCAGCCCGGGCACCGACGTTCAAACCTTTACCGATAGCGAAGCCCTCGAGGCCCTCGACCATATCATCCGGACCAAGCCGGCGATGGTGGCAATGCACGACGAGTTCGCGGCCTCCTCACGGGGCGCGGCCCTCATCAACCGCATCAAGGACGACCCGTCCCTGGATGCGTGCGAAGTGCGCGTGTTGGCACGCGACAGCGAGGTGAGCCGCGTGACGGCGAAACGTGGCCACGCCGGCGGGTCGGCGGTGGCCGTGGACGAGCCGGCACCCGTACTGGATCAGCGTGGCACGCGCCGGGCGGCGCGCACCCGGATCAAGGACGCCGTGGAAGTCGCGGTCGATGGCAACCCCGCTGCGCTCGTGGACTTATCGATGGTCGGCGCGCAGGTCGTCTCCGCCACGGTGCTCAAGCCCAACCAGCGCGTACGGGTGATCATGGGCGACGGCCGGGCCGCGATCCGTAGCAGCGGCGCCATTGTCTGGGCGGCATTCGAAATGCCCAAGGGCATGCCCACGCGCTATCGGGCGGGTATTGACTGGGGAATGACCGCCGAGAGTTCGTCGATCGAAGCGTTCGCTGAAAAGAATAAAAAATAACGACGCGTTGGTTGGTCGCTCTTCTTAATTCTTAATTCTCTTCGGTAGCCAGTCCGCCACGACGCTGCCGTCGCGGATGATGGTTTCCATGCGGTCCGAGCCCGTGGAAATCAGTCCGACCGGCACACCGCTCACTTCTTCCAGCCGTTTGATGTAACGCTGCGCCTCAACCGGCAACTGGTTGTAGTCACGCGCGCCCTTGGTGGGCGTGGTCCAGCCGGGCCACGACTCGTAGATCGGCGTGATCGAACCCGCGGTGTTGAGATCCGACGGAAACTCGGTGACCGTGCGGTTGCCAATCAGGTAACCCGTGCAGACTTCAATCTTCTCCAGGCCGTCGAGCACGTCGAGCTTGGTCAGCGCGATGCTGTCGATGCCGTTTACGCGCACGGCATAGCGCACGGCGACGGCGTCGTACCACCCGCAGCGGCGCGGACGGCCGGTCGAGGCGCCGTACTCCTGGCCGGTTTCACGCAGGCGGTTGCCCATTTCCCCCTCGAGCTCGGTCGGGAATGGGCCTTCGCCCACGCGCGTGAGGTACGCCTTGGCGACGCCCAGCACGCCGTGAATGGCCTTGGGCGGAATGCCAAGGCCCGTGCAGGCGCCACCGATCGTGGCGTTCGACGAGGTGACGTAGGGATAAGTGCCGTGGTCGATGTCGAGCATCGCCCCCTGCGCGCCCTCGATGAGGATGCGCTGCCCCGCCTTGCGCGCCTCGTCCAGTGCGAGTGAGACGTCGCCAGTCCAGCGGCGCATTCGGGCGCCGAACGCCAGCAACTGATCGTAGACGGGCTTCCAGTCGAGGGTGGAGTCCTTGATCATCCGGTTGCGCGCGCTGACGTTCTCGCGCACTTCGTCAGCCAGGGCCTGGGTGTCGACCAGGTCGCACACGCGAATGCCGCGGCGTCCGATCTTGTCTTCGTAGGCGGGACCGATGCCGCGCGACGTCGTGCCGATCTTGCGCTCGCCGCGGCGCGCCTCGCTCAGCACGTCGAGCTCGCGGTGGTACGGCAGGATCAGATGCGCCTTGTCACTGATCAGCAGGCGATCGCCCACCTCAATGCCCAGCTGCGCGAGCTCTTCAACTTCCTTGAACAAGGCCTGGGGATCGACGACCACGCCGTTGCCGATCACGCACTTCACGCCGTCGTGCAGGATGCCGGATGGGATCAGGTGCAGCACGAACTTCTTGCCATTCACGTAGACGGTGTGGCCGGCATTGTGCCCGCCCTGGTAGCGCGCCACCAGCGAAAAGTTTGGCGTCATCAGGTCAACGATCTTGCCCTTGCCTTCGTCGCCAAACTGCGCGCCCAAGACCACGATGTTCATGCCTCTACTGTATCCTAGGGGCCGATGATCTTGCTCGACGGCGCGACCCTCTCGCTCGCCAACCTGCTCGCGATCGCCGACGACGACGCAGCGGTCGGACTCGCACCCGAGGCCCGCGTGCGGGTGCTGGCGTCGCGCGCCGTGGTCGACGCCAAGGCCGCCGGCAACCAACCCGTGTACGGCGTGAACACCGGGTTCGGCAACTTCGCGGAAACGCGGATCGAGAACGCCGACCTGGCGGCGTTGCAATTGAACCTGCTGCGCAGTCATGCCGCGGGCGTCGACGAACCGCTGCCGGTTCGCGCCGTGCGCGCGTCGATGGCGTTGCGGGCCAACGTTCTCGCCAAAGGCTATTCAGGCATCCGCGTGGAAACGCTGGAAGCGCTGCTCGCCCTGCTCAACCACCGCGTGCATCCGCGTGTGCCGTCGCGCGGGTCGGTGGGCGCGAGTGGTGACCTGGCGCCGCTGGCCCACCTCTCGCTCGTACTGGTCGGCGAAGGCGAAACGTGGGATGGCGGCACGCGGCGGCCTGGCGCTGATGCGCTGGCCGCGGCCGGACTGACGCCGGTCGTGCTGGGCGCCAAGGAAGGCCTGGCGCTGATCAACGGCACCCAGGTTTCCACCGCCGTACTCGCGTTGGCTCTCGCCGGGGCCGAACGGCTCAGCCGCGCGGCCGATGTCGCCGCCGCCCTTTCGATCGATGGCCTGATGGGCTCGGTGCATCCTTTCGATGCGCGCATTCACGACGCCCGCCCGTTCGCGGGACAAGGCACCGCTGCCGCGAACCTGCTGCGCTTGATCGACGGCAGTGCCATCAACGCTTCTCACGTCAATTGCGGTCGGGTGCAGGATGCCTACTCGATGCGGTGTACGCCGCAAGTACACGGCGCGGCGCGAGAGGCTCTGACGTGGATTCGGCAGATTGCGACCATCGAGATGAACGCCGCGACCGACAACCCGATGGTGTTCGCAGAAGCAGGCGAGATTGTCTCGGGGGGAAATTTCCATGGCGCACCCCTCGCGTTGGCTGCCGACTTGCTGGTGATGGCGGTCGCCCAGCTGGCGACGATCAGCGAGCGGCGCTCGGAACGGCTGGTGAATCCGGCATTAAGTGGCTTGCCGGCCTTCCTGACACGCCATGGCGGGCTGCAATCAGGCTTGATGATTGCGCAAGTCACAGCCGCGGCACTGACGTCCGAAATCAAGACACTGGCCCATCCTGCATCCGTCGATACGATTCCGACATCGGCCAACAAGGAAGATCACGTCAGCATGAGCATGCACGCCGCCTTGAAAGCGGAACGCGCCTTGCAGCTTGTGACCAATGTGCTGGGAGTGGAGATCTTGTGCGCGTGCCAGGCGCTGGACTTGCACGCGCCGCTGTGCAGCTCGGAACCGTTGATGCGCGCCCACGCGGCGGTGCGAGAACACGTGCCAACCCTCACCGCCGACCGATCACCGGCGCCCGACATCGATGCGATCGCAAGATTGATCCGCGATGGCGGACTTGAGGGTGCCACCGGCATCGTTGTCAACTGATTTCAGTTTGCAAATTCAGTTTGACAAGCGAAGCACCACTGCTTAGTTTCTTATCTTCGCGATCCGCTTCTGCGAATCGCCAACTGTAAATGACGACGATTGCTCGTTCACACCGCGCGCCGCGTGGTACGTCGCTGACGTGCCTGGGTTGGCCACAGGAAGCCGCGCTGCGGATGCTGATGAACAATCTCGATCCCGAGGTGGCCGAGCGGCCGGAGGATTTGATTGTCTACGGCGGCACCGGCAAGGCGGCTCGTAATTGGGACGCCTTCGACGCAATCGTGCGATCGCTGCGATCCCTCGCTCACGACGAAACCCTGATCGTCCAGTCCGGCAAGCCGGTGGGGATCTTCAAGACCCATCCCGGCGCGCCGCGCGTGCTGATTGCCAACGCCAACCTGGTGCCGAAGTGGGCGACGTGGGACACGTTCCGCGATCTCGAGGACCGCGGCCTGACGATGTACGGCCAGATGACGGCCGGCAGTTGGATCTATATCGGCACACAGGGCATTCTCCAGGGCACCTACGAAACCCTCGCTGCCCTGGCGCGCCGGCACTTCGGCGGCACGCTCACCGGCCGCATCGTCCTCACTGCTGGCCTGGGCGGCATGGGCGGCGCGCAGCCGCTCGCGGTGACCATGAACGGCGGCGTGGCCATCGTGATCGAGGTGGACCCGGCACGCATCGAGAAGCGCCTGGCGTCGAAGTATCTCGACGAGAGCACCTCCGATCTCGGCGCGGCAGTCACCCGCGCGCAGGACTGCGCGCGCCGCGGCGAGGCGCGATCGATTGGCGTGCTGGGCAACGCTGCTGAAGTGCTGCCGGCGCTCGTCGCGCGCGGCTTCATGCCCGAGGTGGTGACCGACCAGACCTCCGCGCACGATCCGCTGGTCGGCTACGTGCCCGACGGGTTGTCGCTGGCCGACGCGGCGCGCCTGCGCACCAGCGATCCGGTGGAATATCAGCGACGCGCGATCGATGCCATGGGCCGGCACGTGTCCGCGATGCGCGCGTGGCAGCAACGCGGCGCGATCGTGTTCGACTACGGCAACAACATCCGCGCGCAAGCCGAGAAGGCGGGCGTCAGCGACGCCTTCGAGATTCCCGGATTTGTGCCGGAGTACATCCGGCCCCTCTTCTGCCAAGGCAAGGGGCCGTTCCGCTGGGTGGCGCTGTCGGGCGATCCTGAAGACATTCGCGTGACCGATCGCGCGGTGCTCGAGATGTTCCCGAACGACGAGGGCTTGTGCCGGTGGATTCGCCTGGCCGGTGACCGCGTGCAGTTCCAGGGCCTGCCGGCGCGCATTTGCTGGCTTGGCCAGGGCGATCGCGCACGCTTCGGGCTCAAGATCAACGAACTGGTGCGCAGCGGCGCGGTGAGCGCGCCGATTGTGATCGGCCGCGATCATCTCGACACCGGATCGGTGGCCTCGCCCAATCGCGAAACCGAGGGCATGCGCGATGGCAGCGATGCCATTGCGGACTGGCCCATCTTGAACGCATTGCTCAACGCGTCTGCGGGCGCGACCTGGGTCTCGTTGCATCACGGCGGCGGCGTCGGTATTGGCTATTCAATTCATGCGGGCATGGTGATCGTTGCCGACGGCACGCGCGAGGCAGACGATCGCCTGGCGCGGGTACTGACGTGCGATCCTGGCATGGGCGTGGTGCGGCACGCCGATGCGGGTTATCCCGAAGCGATCCAGACCGCACGCGATCACGGAGTACGCATACCCATGCAGGAGACGAGCCGATGATGGCTCCCCACGCCGGCCTTGAACGCCGCGTTCTCGCCGCGCTCGACGCGACGCCGCCCCGTATCCCGGTCGTGATCGGCGGGTGCGGCTCGGGCCGCACGACGTTGTTGCACGCGCTCAACGACCGCATGGGCCGCGACCAATGCCAGTACGTGGATGTCGAACGCGCCGCGAGTACCCCCGAGCGCTTCCACCAGGCGTTCGCCGCCGCCTCGCCGTTTACGGTGAACGGCCAGCGCGCCGCCGCACCGCAAGACACCGCCCCCTCTGCGCGCGCCGCGTTCGATCGCACGCTCGGGCTGATCGGTCGCGCCCGCGCGAGAAACGAAGCGCCCGCCACGTTCTTGCTGGATGAAGTGCTCGAGTTGCGCACGTTCGAGAGCTTCCCCGGCTTGCGGCACGTGTTGCGCGAGATGCTGCACGCGATGGCCGAGAGCAGCAATCGCTTCGTGCTGACGAGCCGCTACGTCGCGCGTGCGCACCGCCTGCTGCGCGATGGCCACCCCCGCTTTGAAGTCATCCATCTGCCGCCGCTTGGCGCTGCCGAAGTCACGGCGATGTTGCCGCCCATGGGCGACACGCCGGCCGAAGACCGCGACTACATGGGCCGCACCATCCAGGTGCTGGCCGACGGCCGCGCCGCCTACGTGCGCGCGCTCAGTGAAGCCACCACCTCGATGAGCGGGCGCGGCGGCGATCCGATCAGCGCGCTGACGGCGCTGCTCACCGGCGAAGGCGCGCTCGCCAGTTGGTGCGGACACCGCTATGAGCTGCGGCTGCACAAGGCGCGCGGTTACGGCGCGCTCAAGGCGATTCTCGAGATCCTCGCCGAAGACGAACCGCTGACGCTGACGGAGGTGGCCCACCAGCTGCACCGCACGCCCGGTTCGACCAAGGACTACCTGTCGTGGCTGGAAGACGTCGACCTGATCGTGTCGCGCCAGAAGCGCTACAGCTTTGCCGACCCGCTCCTGCGGCTGTGGGTGCGGCTGCACTGCCGCCCGGTGCCGCCGTCGGTCGATGAAGTGGCTCGCGAGGTGCAAGCCTACGCGATGGCGCGCCTGCCGCAGGCTGAGCCGGCGCACGTCATGGCGACCGCCGGTGGCAGCGATCGCAAGGATTGGGGCATTATCGAGATCGACTGATCGAGAGCGGATTGGCGATCTCGTGAGTTGGTGATTACGCGCGCACGCCGAACCGCTCGGCGCTGCGCGCTTTCGCTTTCACCGCTTCTGCTTCGCGATTCTTCGGCGGCGCGTTCGTCGCCAGTTGATCCACCAGCCGCCGCGCGATCGCCGCGACCTCGTCGATCGCCTGGTTGAACACCGCGTCATTGGCTTTCGACGGCGCCGTGAAGCCGCTCAGCTTGCGGACAAACTGCAGCGACGCCGCGCGGACTTCTGCGTCGCTCGCCGGCGGATCAAAGTTAAAGAGCGTCTTGATATTTCGGCACATCGCTATTCGACCTTGGTAATTTCTGAGAGCGCGAGCCGCGCGCCTTCCTGCTCTGCTTCCTTCTTGGTGCGGCCGGCGCCCTGCGCCAGCACCTCGGCGCCGACGATTACTTCGACGTAAAACAGTTTGCGGTGGTCGGGACCAATCTCGCTGGCGATACGATACGACGGCAACGGACGTCCCAGGCTCTGCAGGCGCTCCTGCAGGCGCGACTTGTGGTCGCGGCCAAAGTATTCAGGCTGCCTGGCCTCTTCGATCTGACGCGAGAACTCGCGAAGCAGGAATTGCCGCGCCGGCTCGAGCCCACCGTCCAGGTAGATCGCGGCGATCAGCGCCTCGCAGGTGTCGGCCAGCAGCGCCTGCTTATGGCGGCCGCCGGTCTTCTCTTCACCGCGGCCCAGGATCATGTGGTCGCCCAGGCCTATGATCTCGGCCATCTCGGCGAGCGCGGCGGTCGACACGAGGTTGGCTTTGATCTTTGATTTCTGCCCCTCGGAATAGCTGGGAAATGCTCGGAATAGCGCTTCTGACACCACCAAGCCCAGCACCGCGTCGCCGAGGAACTCGAGCGATTCGTTGTCACTGACGCCACCGCTGGGGTCTTCATGCGCCTTCGACCGGTGGGTCAAGGCGTGTTCGAGCAGCCCGCGATCGCGGAAGCGATAGCCAACGCGCGCCTCGAGCGCATCAAACGCCTGCGGCAGCGTCACCACGATGCCGCCACCGACCTGTTCGCGATGGCTGTCGATAATCCTTACGGCTTCCGCGGCATCGCCCTCGCGTACCGAGATGGCGGTTTCGCCAAGCGGGTTGAGCGAGAACGGAAACAGGCCCGGCGTCGGGCCGGCCGTGCGCATCGTCTCGACGCCGTGGCTGTCGAGCAGCGCTTCGATCACGTTCGCCTCGATGTCCGACTGAGTGCGGAAGATGACGGTCAGGCGGTTCTCACTCACGCCGGGAACTCGATCTTCATCAGGATCATGGTCATGTCGTCATGCTGGTCGGCGCCGCTGGCAAAGGCGCGCAGCTCCGCGAGGATGTACGAGCGCAACTGATCGAACGGCAGGTGTGCGTACTGCTCGACGACCTGCGCCAGGCGTTCCTCGCCGAAGCAGTCGAACGCCTCGTTCATGGTCTCGGAAATGCCGTCGGTAAACCAGACCACCAAATCGCCGGGCGCCAGGCTGATGGTCTGCTCCTGCAGCAGGCTGTCGAACAACGTGCCGTCATCGATCTGCAGGCCGACCACCAAACCATCGGGGACCAACAGCCGCGCCTTGCGGCGGCCAGGCGGCTGATCGCCAGGCACGTGGATCAGCGGGCAATGGCCGGCGCGCGCGAACGTCATCTCGCGGCGTTCGACATCGATCACGCCGTAGGTCATGGTGATGAAGCTGGCCGCGTCGAGGTTGGCGGAGACCACCTTGTTCACGGCCGACAGGAACTCTTTCGGCTCGTGATGCAGGCGCGCCAGCGACTGGACGATCACCTTGAGCTGGGCCATGTAAAGGCCCGCGGCGAGGCCTTTGCCGGCGACATCGGCAATCAACACGCCGGTCATGGTGTCGGTAATCGGCAGGAAGTCGTAGTAGTCCCCGGCCACTTCGCGCGCGGGTTCACAAAAAGCCGACATCGCAAGCCCGGTCACGCGCAGCGGACCGCTTGGCAGCAGCTTCTGCTGGATTGCGCGGGCCGCAAACATCTCCTGCTCCATGCGCCCCTTTTCGGCCATCTCGCCAAGCAGGGTCGTCACTTCGCCGGTCATCAGGTTGAACGATTCCGCAAGCTCACCCAATTGGTCGCGCGCGCGAACGGGGATCTGGTGGCCGAAATCTCCAGCCCGCACATGTTGGGTGCCGGTAAACAGGTCGTGCACCGCGCCGGTAATCTGCCGTGCCAGCACGAAGCCGATCACCAGGGCAACCAACTGGATGATCAGGAACAAGGTGCCGATCACGGCGAGGATCAGCAGCAGGATCTGGCCGAAGGTCATGCTGCCGACCGCGCCGGACTGCGAGACAACCGAGAGGCGGTTATAGATCTCCCAGAAGTTGATCAGGATGGCCACCGATGCGCTTTCCGGGTCGCCGGTGGTCCAGTCGGCAAAGTCGAGGAACGCGACCCACCGCTGGGTGGTCAGCGAGAGCATCGGCGTGTTCTGCGGATCCGGAGGCCGGCGTTCGAACGCGCGGCCGAACGCCGGCTTGCGCCCCTCGTCCAGCTCGGCGGCGATCTCGCCCATGCGAATGCCGGTCTCGTCGAAAATGCGCTGCTCGATCGCCATCGAGAGCGGCAGGTCGAGCACGACACCCCACGTCGGGCTGGCAACCTCCGGCAGCGCCACCGCCCGCATCACCAGGCGCGTACCGCCGCCATCGCCGTCCGCGCCGCTCGGGGGCACGTCGAAGGCGACAACGCCCGCGAAGCCCTCACACGGGATCCACTTCGGCAGTGCCGGCGGCACGTCAAGGTGCGACCACGATCCCGCTGCGATCGGCAAGGCGGCCGGCAGGGTTCGCGGAATGCGCGCGGCGCTGGCCGCATCCACCTTGCAGGTCAGGCCCGAAACGGGGACGACGGCAAGGGAGACATAGGGATAGCGCGTTTCCGTGCTCGACTGCCGCCGTTCGAGCGCCTCGCTCACGTTGGCGGCCGTCACACTGCGCTGCACTTCGAGCTGGGCGGTCTGCGCCAGGAACCGGGCCTGGTCGGTCAGCGATCGCACGCGCGACTGCACCAGGTAGGAACTAACGTTGAACAGCAGGATAAGCCCGGCGAGCAGAAAGAACGTGATCACCAGCAGGGCTGGCACCACGCCCACGAACACGTACGAGAGGATCAGTTTGCGGCGAACGCGCCACAACAGCCGGCGCTTGGCCCATACCGTGAGGCGGGTCAGGCCATAGGCCAGACCGAACAGCAGCGCCAGGCTGCCGACCATGTCGATGGCGTCGATCGCTGCCGGCAGTACGGTGACGAAGCCCAGCGGCCACGTGACCACCTTGATCGCAAGGCCGAGCACGAGGGCGCGACCGGGGAAGGTTCGCAACAGCCAGGGGCGCCACACGCGCCAGCGCGACGGCGGGTCGCCGGGCAGCAATGCGGCAGGACGAACAGGAGCATTCATGGGGCGCGTCGGCGCCGCGGCGCCGGGCGGCGCGCGGCAATTGCGCGCGAAAATCATACCAGAGTATGGTTAAGGCCACAGCTACGACAGCCACGGATGTGACACCGATCAGCCACCGGGACTTCCCGATTCACCCACAGAACTCATTCCAATGAAACTGACCGACACCGCTCGCTTCAGCACCATTTGCATTCATGCCGGCCAGGAACCTGACCCGGCCACCGGCGCGATCATCACGCCGATCTACCAGACCTCGACCTATGTGCAGGACGGCCTCGGCCAACCGCACGCCGGCTTCGAGTACGGCCGCACGCAGAATCCGACACGCATGGCGCTCGAACGGAACATTGCCGCCATCGAGGCCGGCGCGGCGGCGTTTGCGTTTGCCTCGGGCATGGCGGCGATCGATGCGGTGTTAACGCGCCTGGAGTCGGGCGACCACGTGCTGGTCAGCGACAACACCTATGGCGGCACGTTCCGGCTGTTCGAGCGCGTGCGCCGCAAGTTCGGCCTCGACTTCAGTTACGTTGACACCTCGAAGCCCGAGCTGATCGGGCCGGCGATCAAGGCGAACACCAAGTATCTGTTCATTGAAACGCCGACCAATCCCATGTTGTCGATCACTGACATCGCAGCGGTGAGCGAGATCGCGCATGCGAAGAACGTGCGCGTGATCGTCGACAACACCTTCGCCAGTCCCTATCTCCAGCGACCGCTGACGCTTGGTGCCGACATGGTGCTGCACAGCACCACCAAGTTCTTGAACGGCCACAGTGACAGCGTTGGCGGCGTGGTTATTCTGAAGCACCAGGACGACATCGACTGGTTCAAGTTCGTGCAGAACGCGGCCGGCGCGATTCTGGGGCCGATGGACTCGTGGTTGATCCTGCGCGGCACCAAGACGCTGACCGTTCGCATGGAGCGGACGAACAGCAACGCGCAGGTGATCGCCGACTTCCTCGCCGGGCATAAGAAGGTGCAGCGGACCATCTATCCCGGTCTCGCGTCGCACCCGCATCATGCGCTGGCCAAGCGGCAGATGCGCGGCTTCGGCGGGCTGATCTCGTTCGACGTCGGCTCGCTCGATGCCGCCAAGGGAGTGCTGAACGGCCTCAAGCTCATGGCGCTGGCCGAAAGCCTCGGCGGCGTCGAGACGCTGATTTCGCACCCCGCGATCATGACCCACGCCTCGGTGCCGCCTGACAGGCGCGCCGCACTCGGCATTACGGACGGGCTGATCCGCATCTCTGTCGGCATCGAGGACGTCGAGGATCTGCAGGCCGATCTCGCCCAGGCGCTCGGCTAGCTGCGCGACGGCCCGACGCTCTCGTTCAGCCAGGACAGGTACGCGGGACTGCCTGCGTCGATGGCCAGGACAATAAACTCCGGCACCTCGTACGGGTGCAATTCTTTCACGCGCTTCTCAAGGGCCGCCACGTTGGCGGCCTTTGTCTTGATCAGCACCTGCCGCTCCGACGCGCTCTCAACGCTGCCCTGCCACCGGTAGGTCGACTGCATAGCCGGCAGCACGCTCACGCAGGCGGCCAGGCGCTCGTCCACTAACGCCCGCGCGAAAGAATCCGCATCGCCGGACGCCGGAAGAGTCATCAACACCAACACGAATTCAGCCATGGGGTCAGGTCAAGAAAATCACAGTTTGGGATGAATGGGGACTGTCCCCTGCAATCCCAAACAGTGATTTTCTTGACCTGACCCCAATTCACAAAATTCAAATTCACATGGCCCGTAGAACCGTAAAAACATATTCACGCTTGCATGTTAATACGCGTTGATGTAAAAGTGTGCATCAGTTCAACCGCGTTTACGTCTTGCCGTTATGCCGTAAGGCTAGATACACTGCTGCCCGTAGTGGCGGCACGACGGACCGACAGCGACACGGTGAAAACGACCGTCGAACTCCCTGGAGAGCTTTGGCGGGCCGCGAAGATTCGGGCCATGGATGAACGGGCCGACCTTCGCACAGTGCTGATTCGCGCGCTCGAGGATTACTTGCGCGAGGCGCAGCCGGAACCCACTGTGAGCGACAGTCCGACGAGCCGATGACCGAGACCGAAGAAACCCAACCATCGCCAACGCCACCCGCCGTGGCGCCCAAGGCGACACTGGCTAGCCGGGGACGCCGACTCCTGCGGCATGGCCTTATCTTCTTCACGTTTGTGATCGTCGTCGACGCCATTGCCGGCGAAAAGGGTCTGCTCGCCCTTCTTCAGGCCCGCCGCGAGTACGCCGCGCTCGAGCGCTCTCTGGATCGCGCCCGCACCGAGAACGCCGGCCTGCGCGAGCAGGCTCGCCGCCTCCGCGAAGATCCCAACGCCGTCGAAGAACAGGCACGCCGCGAGCTCGGCCTGATCAAGCCCGGCGAAGTGGTCTTCTTTATTAAGGACGTCGACAAGAAGCCGTAACGCGCTGTACGCTGGTCTTTCTCGTAACATTTTGAGGAGGACTCATGGCACGTCAGGCAGAAGCGGAGTGGAAGGGCGATCTCAAGGGCGGCAGCGGCCGCGTCAAGCTGGGCAGTGGCGCCTACGAAGGCAACTACTCCTTCGCAACACGTTTTGAAAACGGGACCGGCGCCAATCCCGAAGAACTGCTCGGTGCCGCGCACGCCGGCTGCTTCTCGATGGCCCTGGCCAACTCGCTCGCCACGGCCGGCTTCACCGCCACGAGCGTGCACACCAATGCCGACGTCCACCTGGCCAAGGACGACAAGGGCTTTCTCATCAACCTGATCGAGCTCACGGTTGACGCCGTCGTCCCGAACATCGACGATGCGACGTTCCAGCAGCATGTGGAGAAGACCAAGGTGGGATGCATCATCTCGCGCGCGCTTGGCTCGGTGCCGAGCATGACGGTCAAGGCCACGCTCAAGTCATAAGCTTCGGGACGGCACTGCGGTGCCGTCCTTCTTCTTCGATCCGCATGCGATGAAGACACCCGCCGCCCGCGTCGACATGCCATCGACCAAGCCCACGAGCGCCAAGCTCGGGATGAAAGCGGGCCACAAGGTCTGCGTGCTGGCCGCTCCCCAGGGCTTTGTCGATGACTTGAAGCCGCGGCCCGCCAACGTCTCGTTCACGGCCCGTGCCGACAAGACAGCCGACCTGTTTCTGTGCTTCGTCCGCTCCGCCCGCGAGCTTGAGTCACACCTCGTCGCGCTTCAGGAGCCAATCGCGCGTCAGACGCTGTGGATGATTTGGCCCAAGAAGGCATCGGGAGTGAAATCAGACCTCGACGGAAATGTGGTCCGCCTGTCCGGCATTGCCGCCGGCTGGATCGATTTCAAGGTCTGTTCGGTTGACCAGACTTGGTCCGGCTTGGCGTTCAAGCGACGTCGATGACGCCCACTTGAACGCTGGCGGGATCTGTCACTCCCGGTCTCAAGCCCCCAAGCCCCCAAGCCCTCAGGACCCAAGCCCCTATATTGCCTTCACGCCCACCGGTAGCCGCTCTTCGCCAGCGGCAAGTCTCGCACGCGCTTACCGGTCGCGCTGAAAATCGCGTTGGCCACGGCCGGCAGCACAGGCGGCAATGCCGGCTCGCCCAATCCGGTCGGCGGATTGTCAGTCTTAAGGAAGTGCACCTCGATCACCGGCGCCTGAGACATCCGCACCATCTGGTGCTGGCTGTAGTTGCTCTGGACGACGGCGCCCTTCTCGAGGGTGATCTCCTGGGCCATCAACTCGCTGAGGCCGTCGATAACCGCACCCTGCACCATGTTCTCAGCCGCAGCCGGGTTGATGATCTGGCTACCGACGTCGGCCACCACCCATACCTTGTGCACCTTGACGCGGTTGTCGGCGCTGACGCTGACCTCGGCCACCTCGGCGAAGTACCCCATGTGACTGAAGTGGCACGCTACGCCAAGCGCGCGGCCCTTTGGCAGCGACCGCTTCTTCCAGCCGGACTGCTCGGCCGCCCGTTGCAGCACGGCTTTCATCCGCGCCGGCTTGAAGTCGCTCGCGTACGGCCCCTTGTCCACACCTGCCATCTGTGGCTGATCAAGCAACTGCAAGCGGAACGCGACCGGATCCTGGCCCGCCGCGTGCGCCAACTCGTCGAGGAACGACTGGAACACGAACGCGTAGACATTCGAACCGGGTGCGCGCAAGGCACCGGTCTTCATCCACAGCGGCATCAGGCTGTACTCGAGGGTCAAGTGCGGAATCAGCCGCGCCGGGAACTCGTCAGGGCTGATGTCGCCGGCCGAGACGAACTGATCGTCCTTGCCGTAACCAACGTAGTGATCGTGCCAGGCGATGACCTTCCCTGACGCATCAAGGCCGGCCTTCAGGTACTGGAACCCGCCGGAGCGGTAGAAGTCGTGCTGCATGTCGTCTTCGCGCGTCCACAGCAGCTTGACGGGGGCGCCGATGGACTTCGAGATCCACGCCGCTTCGACCATGTAGTCGTTGGTCAGCCGGCGTCCAAAGCCGCCGCCGGCGCGCTGCATGTGAATCGTGATGGCGCTCTCGGGGATGCCGAGCGTCTGCGACACCAGTTGACGGCCACCCGCCGGGATCTGCGTATTCGACCAGATCTCAATTTTCCCGTCACGGAAGTCGGCCACGCAGTTCTGCGGTTCGAGGGGCGCGTGAGCGATGAACGGGTACGAGTATGCAGCCGTCACCGTCTTGGCCGCGGTCTTCAGCGACGCCTCGACATCGCCGTCGCGACGAAGGACCTTGAAACCCTTCTGCGTCGACAGCTCCTGCGCGCGCTGCGCGAACGCCACGCTGCTCTGTTGCGCGCCCGGCCCTTCATCCCACTTGACCTGCAGCAGTTTGCGGGCGCTTTGCGCCTGCCACCAGGAGTCGGCGACGACAGCCACGCCGGGCTCGAGGTCGACCTCAAAGCCCAGGACCTGGCCATCCTTGACGCGTCCTTCAACAAGAAACGCGTGGCGCACGCCAGGTTGCTTCTTGATCTCGTCAAGGTTTGCGCTCACGGGCTTGCCGTTGAACACCGGGCACTTGTGGAAGACGGCGAACAGCATGCCGGGGACCGTAAAGTCGATGCCGTAGGCCGGCTTCCCGGTCACGATGTCCTTCACGTCGTAGCCGCGCTGCGATCGGCCGATGATAGTAAAGTCCTTCTCGTCTTTGAGGACGAGGGTCTTCAGGTCCGGCGCCGGCAGCGTCGCGGCCTTCGTCGCGAGTTCCCCGTAGCCCACGGAGCGATTGGACGCGCGGTGATGCGCGCGTCCTGCTGACGTAGTGATTTGCGCGGCGGGCACCGACCAGAGCTCGGCAGCCGCGGCCACGAGCAGGTGCCGCGACGCCGCGCCGACGCGGCGCATGCCGTCCCAGTTCATCGGCGTCGCCATGCTGCCGCCGGCAAACTGCGCGGCGTACTTCGTGTCGTCGAAATCTGCCTGCTCGATCTTGACCTTGGACCACTCGGCGTCAAGCTCCTCGGCGATGAGCATGGGCAGCATGGTCTTGACGCCCTGGCCGGTCTCGGGGTTCTTGGCGACGATGGTGACGGTGCCATCGGCAGCGATGCGGACGAAGGCGTGAGGCAGGAGACCCGGGTCGCGTCCCAGCGTCTGTGCGAAGGTCAGCGGGACGTCGAGGTAGAGGCCGACTATCAGGCCGCCACCTGCCAGCGACGCCACTTTCAGAAATGCGCGACGGTCGAGTGCAACCGCCATCACGACCTGCCTTCCGACGCGTCGGCGGCGTCTCCGGCAGCCGTGGACGTGGGCGATCCGGCCGCCTTGTGGATGGCCTGACGAATCCGCGAGTAGGTGCCACAGCGACACAGGTTGCCGCTCATCGCCCGATCGATGTCGGCGTCGGTCGGCCTGGGGGTCTGCGCCAGCAACGCGGCGGCGGACATGATCTGGCCGGCCTGACAATAGCCGCACTGCGGCACGTCCAGCTCCATCCAGGCCTGCTGGAGCGGATGCGAGCCATCCGCCGACAGCCCTTCGATCGTGGTGATCGCAGCCTTCACCGTTGCTACGCGCGTCTGGCACGAGCGAACGGCCCTGCCGTCGATCAGCACGGTGCAAGCGCCGCACAGGCCGGCGCCGCAGCCGAACTTCGTGCCCTTGAAATTCAGGACGTCCCGTAGCACCCACAACAATGGCGTATCCGCGGCGACGTCGACATTCGTCGAGGTCCCGTTGACGTTCAGTTGGTAAGTCATCCGCCGATTATCCCTTAACAGGCCGCGCGCCGCGCTGCACGGATCGCTCCCATGACCGCATTGCGGCAGGACGAGGCGTCTTTACTATTGGAATTGTGCTGAAGGGAATTGCCAGCTCAGGGCCGAAACCCTGAGCCCGCATCGCAGAGGCCCAACGAGAGCAGCCGGCACATCGCTAGATATCCGGCCGCTCGAGATGGTAGGTAGTGAGACGCTAGGAAGGGCTTACGCCCAACCGACTAACTCGTTGGGCTTACGCCCAACCGACTAACTAGCTAGACGACTTTGACGTTCTCGCCGCGGGGACCCTTGGGGCCCTGGCCCTTTTCGAACGTCACGTTCTGGCCTTCACGAAGCTCGTCGAAACGAGTGTCGGTGCAGGCGCTGTTGTGGAAGAAGTATTCGTTGCCGTCGCTGGCAAGGATGAAACCGAAACCCTTGTCGCTAACGAGCCGCTTGATCGTACCGTTCATTGGTGCCACGTGAGACTCCGTCATCCATCGAGTAAATTTGGCAGGTTTGGGAAATTCCCCAGCGCTGCCCTGAGGCCGTCGGCGCTGGATAGACGCTGGCAGGCGTGAGAACGAGGATTAACGATACACCTTTTTACAGATCGCGGCCAGCTTTATGTCAAGCGGAGTGCGAGCTCGACGGTGCAAGGTTGCTGGGCGCACCCGCCCGGATCGTGGAACGGGGGCAAATCGTCCACTTTTGGGTGATATTGCAGCGCTTCCGCCGACACGGGCACTGGCTGCCCACCGGTGGTGAGAAGCCCCGTCGCTCCCTAACGGCTCAGGCTCGGCCACGGCGCGACGAACTCCACCAGATTATCGCCGGTGTTGCCGTCTGGCCTGGTGACCCCGCCCACCTGTAAGTCTCGCCAGCGTAAGGGGCCGTCAACGCCGTGCGGTGCGAAGACGACGCGTTGGGCGGACCGCTCGACCCGCACTTCGATAAAACTTTGATAAAACGGCGCCCGGTTGAAATCAAACACCGCCGACAGCGCCTCCACCGAGAACGGCCACGCGCCGAACCGTCGCACCCACCACCACGCGGGCCACTTCCACATCGGCGTCTCGTTCGACAACTTCGCCATCACCGCATCGGTGCGCGGATAATAGGCGTAGTCGCGAACCGCAGGCTCTTGCGGCCAGTCGAGCGCGGTGCCAATACTCAAGTACGCGCCGCCGCCGCCATTCACGAAATGCAGCGCGCCGTTGCCGCCAGGCTCGCGGTAATACTCGAAGTCGTGGGTGTCGCCGGCCATCACCACCTGCACACCTTTCTCGCGCAGGAGCGCATGCATCGCCAGGAACGAGGGATCGGCGTCGCCGGCGTACTCACCGGCCGCGTAAAACGGATGGCCGGCGATCACCATGGTGAAGTGGCCGCGGCTGCGCTCGAGCGCCGCCCGCAGCCACGCCATCTGGCGATCATCGACCCGGCGCAACGCGCCGGTATCAACCGCAATCAGCGAGAAGCCGCCCTGCTGCAGCTCGAAGAACGGTGCCTGTTGATGACCGGCCGAGACGCCGTACAGGCCACGCAATCGCCCCCCTTCGTGGATTAATCGATCAATCCGCTCGTTGGTGGTGCTCGACAGGCTCAGATCGGCATCGACACGAGCTGCGATGGCGGCCCGCGCGCTGGCTGGCTCCATCAGGTTGGCGGCAAACCCGTCGAGAGCGTTGAACCAATCGTGATTGCCGGGGATGGCATAGACCGGCTTCGTGATCCCCTTCAGGGGGAGGTAGAAGTTCGCCTCGTAGTCTTTCATCGCCCCGGTCGGATAGACCACGTCGGACGAAATCACCACGAACTTGACCGCATCCTGGCCAGCGGTCAGCAGCAAGCGATCCCTGAGCGCGTGTTGTGACGGGTCGCCTTCGCCCGGATCGCCAATCACGATGAACGAGAAATCGCCGTCAGTCGGCAGGCCAGCTGGCTTCACGCTGAACAGGCCCGGCCGCCCCGGGTCGGTGGCGCCCTGTTGATCGAGCGCCGCGCCGATCATCGCGTCGCGCCACGCATCCGTGCGCGACTCGGCGATCTTCTGCCACACCGCCGTCGCCCAGTTCTCACTGTTGAAGTACCACGAGAACCCCCAGATCGGATTCACCGCAATCAGCACCGCCGTCAACGGCAGCCCGGCGCGAATCGCCTGGCGCACCGCTCCTGGCAGCGTGTTGTTCTCGCGGTCGCGCGCCACGTTGCGGCGCAGGCGTCGCTCGGCCCAGAAGCGCAGACCACGCTCGCTCCACGGTTGCGCCACGTCTGGCGACAGGTCGTTCAACATCCGCCGCCACACCAGACGTTCAATCGGACGCGTCACCCGCTGCAGCGCAAGCTCGAGCGGGTAGATCACGACAATCGACAGCACCAGCGACGCAATCACGTCGCCGAGGGTGGCCACCGCCGGCGACAGCATGCCAAATATCGTCCACTCGGCATCGAGACGGCCGACGTGGATCGCGAAGAACACGACCACGAAAATGAGGCTCCAATAGAAGTCGGTGGGCGCCCGCGAGGTGGCGTCGGCAATGGCCTCGCGGTGAATGAAGCCAATCACCGGATGGGGCCCCAGTCCGAGCGCACGGTTCGGATGCTCATCCTCGACGCGCGCGAAGTCGTCGGCGTCGAGCGTCACCGGCGCGAAGATCGCCTGCCAGCCCGATGCCGCCATGCGGAAACCGAGGATCACGCCAAAGCCGAGCGGACCGAGGCTGTCGCGCAGCCACCACACCAGCAGCGCCAGCAGGACATTGGCAGCGCCGTTGAGGAAATCCCACAAGCGGCTGCCCATGCTGGTGCCGCGCACCGCCCGCGTGATGTTCACCGCGCCATCAGCCAGCAGCACCACGCTCACCACCAGCACCAGTCCGCTGAAGACGAATGCGTTCTGAAACGAGATCAGCGCACCGGCCAGCACCGAGAACGCGCCGCTGCTGAAGTGCAGGCGGCGCCCACCCAGCACCCACGCATCCACCAGTTCGACGACGCCGGACAGGAGGATGGCGACACCGAGTATGGCCATGCCCCAGACCGACGAGAACAGCGGCGCAAGCACGGCGACGGCGCCGAGCGCGAACAACAGACCGCCGCGAATCTGGGCTCGAGTAGGCAACGTCAGGCCGACGGCTTGTAGTTACTGAAGTTCCAGACGAAACCCTCGATGTCTCGCGCGACGTAACCGCGTGCTCCGTCGCTGGTGGTTTCGAGGGGCCGGATGATCACGGCGCCGGCCATGCTGGCCTGGGTGAAGTGCTGATCGGGATCGGACACGAACACACAAGCCGTCTGATTGTGGCCGTTCCATAGCGCCTCGTCTTTCGGCGCCGACCCAATCATCAGCGTATCGGCACCCATGTGCAATTCGGCGTGGGCGATGGTGCCGTCAGGTCCCGGCACCACCAGCCCCGGCCGGAAACCAAAAGCCTGCTCCAACAATCGCAACGCCCCCTGGCCATCGTCGTAATGCAGCCCGGCAAACAGGGTCGCCTCCCCTGCCTGGCCCTTGCCTTCGCGATCCGTGCCGAACGACCACAGATGGTCGCCAAGGTCGCGGGTGGCCAGGCAGACGTAGAGGCCTTGCTTCACCGCACTCCACGGATTAGCCGCAAGCACCGGGCCGATGGAACTGAGGCCGACGACCGCGGTGCCCATCTGCAGCTCGGCGTGTCCGATTGACCCATCGGGCGCGTCGTAGACGACGTGACGCTCAAAGCCGAAGGCCTGGCACAGCCAGTCGATGGCGGCGCGCGCGTCCTGGTAGCGGAGCACTGGATAAATGCTCGGGACGACGGTGTGACGCATGATGACTATTCTCCTTCGCGTGAGACTAAAGCCGTCATCCTAGCCGAATCCGCGCGGGGCCCGGTAAAGGGCTTGACCCGAGCAGCGCGCGGGAGAAGAATCAAGACCTCGATTGTCGAGAGGCACAACCATGACATCCAAAGCTGGACGAAACGATGCCTGCCCATGTGGCAGCGGCAAAAAATTCAAGAAGTGTTGCGAGCTCAAGCAGACCAAGAGCCGAGGCAACACGGCCCTTCTCGTCATCGTCGGCCTGTTGATGGCAGCCGGACTGGTCGCCGGCATCACCTCGTTGACGGGCGAGAAAGACGTCGCCAGGCCCGGCGGCGTCTGGTCTGCTGAACACGGCCACTATCACTGAGACGCGACGGTTACTGGTCCTCGATGAGGACACCCAATACCTGACCGTTGGCATTAAGTCGCACCGTCAGGTATTGACGCCTGACCGAGCCGATACTCGGTAGCGGCGAATACGCGAGAGCGCCGGATCCACTTCGCGAAGTCGACCACGTTACCCATGACGCCGCCGTTCGGCGCGATGATTCCCGGACGCAGCGCCCTCGAAGTATTTGGAGATTGGATCGTCGAGCCGCACGGTACCACCTTCCACCAGCAGCAGGATCGCGTTGGCGGCAAACTGCTTGCTGATCGATCCGATCTCGTAGACCGTCCGTTCGGTGGCTGGCGCGTTCAGCTCGAGGCTCGCCAGTCCATAGCCGGCGGCCTTGACGATGCGACCGTTCTTGACCACCGCCACCGAGACGCCGGGCAGATGCCGCGGCTTCAATTGACCGCACGTAGTCATCTGCGGGATCGGCGGCAGCGGTCGATGTAATTCCAGCAACGCACAGGGTAAGAACGAACGCCGCGACTCGCGTGGCTACATGCTACCGTCCAGTGACGCGAATAGGATGGCCGTTATCTTCTGGTGGCCCCGCTGGCTTGACCGTTGCATGACCCGACGCATGCGATGCCTCTGGCTCGGCCTCCTGATGCTGGCCGCGGCCTGCGGCTCAGCGCCGACGACACCCGCCGGTCCAACCGCGCCGACGCCGGTCGCAGATACGCCGGCGCCAGCGCCGCCCACGCCGACGGCACCGCCTGGGTCCACCGCCATCCGGCTGAATGACGATTTTGGCGGCCGGCGGCCATTTCCGGCGGACCATTGGTGGAATCAGGACATCTCGACGGCGCCCCTCGAACCGCAGTCTGATGCGTTCATTGATTACGTCGGTCGCACGAGGGCCTTGCACCCGGACTTCGGTCCCCCGCCTTACGGCATTCCGTATGTCGGCGTTGGCGGCGCGGAGCCGCGGACGCCCATCTCGTTCGTTGACTACGGCGACGAGAGCGACCGGGGCTTTGGTTCAGAGGTTGGCTACCCGATTCCCGAGGCGGCCAAGACGCAGGCAAACTACATCGAAGGCGGACGTGCCGGCGGCGGCACGGACGGCGATCGCCACCTGATCATCGTCGACCGCGATCGTTGGCTGCTGTATGAGTTGTTCGCGACGCGCTGGACCGGGCAGCGGTGGGAAGCCGGATCTGGCGCAGTATTCGATTTGTCCTCGAACACGCGACGGCCCGATGGATGGACGTCGGCAGATGCCGCCGGTCTCGCCATCCTGCCCGGGCTGGTCCGGTATGACGAGGCCATCAGTGGACCGATCCGGCATGCGTTGCGAGTGACAGTCCGGCGGACCAACGGCTACGCATGGCCGGCATCGCATCGAGCCGGTAGCAATGTCGGCGCCCTGCCGATGGGTGCGCGACTGCGACTGAAGGCCTCGAAAGACATCTCGCGCTACCCCGCGTACGTCCAGAACATCTTCCGCGGCATGCAGACCCACGGGTTGATCGTCGCCGACAACGGCAGCGACATGTACATCACCGGCACCATGGATTCACGCTGGAATAACGACCAGCTGAATCCTGCGTTCCGGGCGATGACCGCTGCCGACTTCGAGGTCATTCGACTGGGATGGCGCTAGTTAGTCGAGCGGCGGGAGCACGTGATTGCCGTTGGCGTCGAGCGGGAGCGGTTTCACCCACTGCACGGCTGTGAGCGGCAGCGCGTCATACAAGTGTGGAAAGAGCTCGCCGCCGCGCGACGGCTCCCAACGCAGTTCGAGACCCGTCGTCGCGATCGCGACCAACACCAGGTCGGCAACCCCCGCGAAATGTTTCGCTGCTGTGTCTCGCACTTGCGAGGCCGTCGAGAAATGAATGAAGCCGTCCGTCACATCCACGGGCGAGCCGGTGAAGCTCCCCTGATCGACCGCGTCGCGCCACAGCCCCTCGGGCGCGATCTTGTAGATGACTGAAGTCACCGCGACGGGCACGTAGTGTTCAGCAGGCGCCACGACTCAACGTCGATCACGGCCTGGCTGACACCAGAATCACGGCCGGCGGTGCTGCCGAAGGGCGATCGACCGGGCATGATGCGCACGCGCCCCCCGGCGAGGCCGACGCCTTGTTCAATCAGGTCAGACTTGCGGACCAGGCCGGTCAGTTCAACCATGTCGCCTTGGCGAGCCTTGATCTCCTCGAGCAGCTTCTTTGGACCGGACAGCCGAAGACGCCGGCCGGGCTTCAAATCGGTGCGCGGCATCTCGTGGTCGGGGCTGAGATCGACGATGAACAGGCGATCGTAAGCGCAGCCGGGCACGGTGAGGCGCGTGGAGTCCTTTGGTACTGGCTTTTCCTGCGCCAGCACGAGCCCGCATGACACCACCAACGCTGACGAGAGAAGCAAGAACCTCATAACTTCAGCTTACCCCCGGGACGAGTGAGCGGATCCAGTTTTGGTGGCCGCGGTCCGCGCGGCCGCACGCCAGCCGTGAGGCTGTCGTAGTGGAGTTCCTGGCCTTCAGCCACGCAGCGCAACAACAGGCCGCCGCGGCTCATGTCGCCGCGGCCAATGAATGCCGTAGGATAACGCAGCCGATTACCGAGCAACGGCAGCAGCAAGTCCACGTACTTACCCGACGACACGCTGCCGAGCAGGACGACCGTGGCATCGGCGGCCAGGTCGCGCGCCAGTAGCTTGACGTCGCGTTCGAGCGGACCGCGATAGCGCAGGTCAGCGGCGGCAATGTCCACCGCGGCAAATTCGCGGATCAATTCCGGCGTGACGCGTTCGCGCGGCGACATCAATCCGCGCGTCGGCGTGATGATCAGCGTGGCTGTCATGTCGGGCGCGAACTTCTGCGCGTACGCCAGCTTGCCGCGAAAATACAGACCGCTGAAGAACGCGAATGCGGCGCCCAGTTCGAGCGTGCCATCGCGTAATTGACTGGCAATCGCCAGTTCTGAATCGGGCTTGAGGGCGATGCCGGCTCGCCGGCCGCCGCAATAGGCTGGGGACAGGAGAAACACGCGTATACTGGGTATCTTAGTTCCGCTTTCCTGAGCACTGCGGCCGATCCGGCCCTCAGCCCTCACCAAGGCACGTCTCCGAGGGCTTGTGAGCAACCCGACTTCTGGCAGTCGTTTCGAATCCTGGGGTACCGCGGTGACCAACGCGCTAGGCGTGTTCGCCGCGGTTTGGGGCGTGGCCCTCGGCGTACTACTGGTGGGCCTGCCGATCGCCCTCGCCTTTGGCCTTGCCCTCCGCCTCGCGCGGATGGTGTTTAGCGGCCTGTGAGCGAGAACACGATGATGATCTATCTGGCGATCGCGGTGGTGGGCATGATCGTCATGGTCATGACGGGGCGGTACTGGGTCGATTCGAACACCCGCGACATGGGTACCATGAGTCGGCAATGGCTGGCTGAATACAACCAGTCGCATCCGTAAATCCCAACGTCCCATCTACGCCGTTCTCGCTGGGGCCGGGCTCGGGCGGACCGGCCGACTTCGGGTGCGCGATCAGCGCTTGCGCGCGTCACCCGGCTTTCTCTCAGCGGCGCGGAAGCCTCTTAACATGTTTGATAACGAGTAGTTGCCTTCGTGGCATGCGTACTCGTAGATCATCTCAGTTGACCGAGTCATGGTCAGCTCACCCTTCCACGGCTGCGTGAACGTCGTCGGATTATCAATCTCGAACTGGTACAGCAGCGTCTCGGCGTCAAACAGACTGAAACGCTCGATGATGTGCAGGTTGCGGTCCCAGCCGAAGTTGCCGCCGGCATCACCATAGAAGCCGCCACCATCGTTGAAATTGGTGGTATCAACCACCAGCGTGCTGCCTTCCCAACGCCCGATCGAGTCGCCCATCCAGAGCCTGATATTTGCTGGCAGATGCGGACGGTTTAAATGAACGATTCGTGCGTCGTGAATCATCTCCGCGTGTATGAGGACCGCATCCTTGGTCTGCACGATCTGGTAGTTGCTGTTGTACGAATACGGCAGCATGGGCGGCCCTGCCGTAAGGAACGCGAGGCATTGATCCTGAAGTCCCAGGTCTTCGGGATTCTCGAACTTCTTTAAACCCTCGAGCCGGCGACGCTTGATCTCGGCTGCCGCCGGGGTGAGACCCGGGATGCGGCCATCGGCAGGCTCAAAGATGATTGAAGTCCGCCGCGTCTTGACGATGCGGGTGCCGAACTCGCGATACACCGTGTTGTAGGTTCCCGTCCCCGTCCGCGGGGTTGCAGCGCCAGAGGCGGGCTCCTCATTCCGCTTCGCGAACTCGCGCTCCCACTGCGCGGCTTCCGCGGGCGTGAAGAACGGCTTGTCCTTCAACTCCCGCGGACGTTCGAGCGGTGTTGCCGTCGCAGAATTCCAGGTGCCATCAAGGTTTGGCTGCGGCAGGCCTCGCTGACCCGACAGGAACGCGGGGACCAAGAGCAGGACGGCCCCCAGGCCGAGAAGCAATCTGAACATTGCCGCTGATTCTATCTGCCACCACGCTTATTTGCGCGCGGCGAAGTCTTTCATCACGGCCTGAAGTTTCTGCGCCATGGCGTCCGGTTTCTGCGCCGAATCGCTCATCATCACCTCAACGAACGTCAGCTGTTTCAGCACCCCAGAGGCGGCAGCATTCTTCATCGCTGCCCGGTAGGCCGGTATGCCCCAACCCGCAATCTCGGCACCCGTGGCGATCCGTTTCTTGGAATCGAACAGCCGCTGTGCCGCGTCGGCGGTGGTGTTGGTGGCCACGAACACCGTGATCAGCTTGTCGTTGTTCTGGAACATGCAGGTCGAGCCTGTGGCGAGGTTGTTCATCGGCAGGGTCTTCGCCGTGCCGATCAGGGATGACACTTGCGCGGGCGTGAGTACCGAACAGGCGAAGTTCGCAGGTGGCACCTGCACGAGGGCGAGGGAAACGGCGAGGTTGAGAATGGCAATCAGCATGGAACCCGTCCTCTCGAGGGGAAGACCGGATTATAGACCCCGGGGCAGTCGCTGATGTTGGTTTTGCGGAATTGATCTGAACTCCAGTGACCTTAATCTAAGGAACCATGTCTATCTAAGGAACCATGTCGGGGCCGGCTCGCACGGCTCGGGCGCCAGCACTCTCGCGATGGTCTTGGTTGCGGACCACTCGTAGGCACACTGGGTGCAACGCAGGCTGACCGTCACGGTATCGTTCCCCGATGGGCTCACACACCACGGCATGCCGGTCGCGGCGCGGCACATCGGGCAGCTTGGTCGCGAGTAGGGTGTCGGCCGCGCAAGGGTGTTCATGGTCAAGCTCCGGGGTGATTGTTATTGGTTATACGCGCGGGCACAGCGGGCGACTGTTCAATTGAGCACAGGTGATAAGCAGTGGATTTACGGCGCATGCCGTCGAGCAAAAGCCTCGTTCGCGTCACCAATCGCCAATGGTTGCCTGCGGCGCCTTGACATGGCTTTTCGATCTGCTATAAGTGGGCGTTCTCCCGATTGCGCCCAGCCACTGCGGCTTGCTCCAACACCGGTTGACGTCAACTTTTGACTGAAGGATCCACTGTGCGCAGCGATTTGCCGTCGCCTCTTGAAAATCAACAGCCGCGGCCCCACGAACCTGGTGGCCCGCGGATCGTGCTCGTCGGTGGCGCCAAGCCTGCGAGTGCTCCGTCGGAGCAGAAGACCGCCGACGTGTTCACGTCGGAGCAGAAGGCGACCAGCGTGTTCCTGTCTGAGCACACGCAAGCCGGACTTGCTCCTGCCAAGAGCGCCGAGGTCGACGACACGATGCACCTGTTCGCATCGGAGCTCGACCCAGTCCTCGAGGAAGAGCCGGCGAAGCCTCCCCGTACCGCCCCGCAATTGAGCTGGCGTAACGGCGCGCTCGCGTTGCTCGCCCTGATCGTATTGGTGCAGGCGGGCTTCATGATCTTCTGGCTGATGTCAGCGCCGGCGGCGCCGCCACCAGAAACCGGATCTGTCATGGTCACGTCCGTGCCGTTGGCCTCGCCCGTCTCGATCGACGGCGTCTCGCGGGGTAGCACACCTGTCACGGTGGCACTGCCGCCCGGGCCTCACCGGATCGAGGTTGGCGCCGGTCCCCAAATCCGCACGCAGACCGTCACCGTGACGGCCGGCGGCGATGCGTTGCTGCACATCGAGCTGCCGCCTCCGCCGCAACCCGGCGTGGTGGCCATGCCCGCCGGAATGGGCGGCTTGGAGATCACGACCGACCCTGCGGGAGCGCGGGTTTCAATTGACGGCGCGCCACGCGGCGTGTCGCCGATCACCGCAACCAGTCTGAAGCCGGGCCCGCACACCGTCACGGTCAGCGGCCCGGGCGAGCCCGTGACTCGCACGGTCACGGTCAATGCTGGGGCGGTGGCGTCAATCATCATCTCGATGACCAGCACCAGCGCGTTTGCGTCCGGATGGATCGCGATCTCGAGCGCCGTGCCGCTGCAGATCACGGAAGCCGGCACACTGCTCGGCAGCACGGAGGCGCCGCGGATCCTGGTTCCCGCAGGGTCGCACGAACTCGAACTGACCAACACCGCGCTCGGCTATCGCGTGTCGCGCACGGTCCGGGTGACGCCGGGGCAGACCGCCTCGATCGTCCTCCAGGCGCCGCAAGGAATCCTTCACATCAACGCCCTGCCCTGGGCCGAAGTCTGGATCGACGGACAGCGGGCGGGCGAGACGCCGATCGGTAACTTCTCTTTGCCAATTGGGACCCACGAGCTGCTGTTCAGGCATCCGGAATTTGGTGAATTGAAAAGGGCCGTCACGGTCGGCGCCGGCCAGCCGACGCGCGTCGGGGTGGATTTGAGAAAATGAGCTCTACCCTTCGCATTGCGCTGGCCCTCTTCTCGATCGGCGCCGCGAGTCCCGCGGCGCAGGACGCCATGGGTCCGGTTCGCGAGCTCTATGCGTCGGCCGAGTACGAGGAAGCACTCTCGGCGCTCGACCGGCTCAAGGCCACCGCCAGCGCCGACGGGCTGCTGGAGATCGATCGCTACCGGGCGTTGTGCCTGATCGCCCTGGGGCAGTCGACGGAAGCCGATCGGGTGATTGAAACGATTGTCCGAGCGGAGCCGCTGTATCAACCCGGCGCGGCCGAGGCCGGCCCCCGGGTACGTGCCGCCTTCACCGCCGTTCGCCGCCGCGTGTTGCCCGGCGTCGTGCGTGTTCTCTACGCCAACGCCAAGGCGGCGTTCGATCGCAAGGCCTTCCCGGAAGCCGTCGAGGGGCTCGAGCACACCATGCGCGTGCTCGACAAGATGGACGAAGGCTCGGAGCTGTCGGACCTGCGATTGCTAGCGTCGGGCTTTCTCGATTTGAGCCGCGCCTCGCTGCCTCCCGCCGCGCCTGCCGTCTCGTCACCTGCCGCGGTGAACGCCAACCCGCAGATGGCGGCGACCCCGTCTCCAGTTGCCCCTGCCACCACTGCAGTGGCGATTCGGCAGGACGTCCCGCGCCCGCCGTTTTTTCTGGGTATGACTTCTGGCGAGTACCGCGGCACTGTCGAAGTGGAGATCGATGAGAGCGGCAGCGTCGTGAGCACCCGGATGATCCAGTCGGTTCACTCTTTGTACGATAAGTTGCTCCTGGCGGCGGCGCGCGATTGGAAGTATCAACCGGCACTGGTTGGCGGCAATCCGACCAAGTCACGCAAGCGCGTGGATGTCGTGCTTCGCCCGTAACGCCGCCCGGGCACCACGATACTCAGCCAACACTCCCTCAACCTGAGCAGACCGGCACAGCGCGCGGCTCATGACTTGACTTTGCTATACGAAGTTCTTTATATTTACGCATGGGCAGCCGGCGACACGGCATGACGACCCCGGGCGAGCGACAGCTCGAAGAACAGATCGCGCAGTGGCGGGCCTACCTGGGCCGCCGACTGGCCCCTCACAGTGCCGACGTACAGGAACGCGAAGGGCATCTCCGCGAACAGCTGGCGGCGCTGACCGAGGCCGGCTTGGCGACGGATGAAGCCTTCCTGGTCGCGGTCAAGCGCATGGGCAGCCAGGACGAGCTGTCACGCGAGTTCGTTCGCGCGCACTCTGCGCGGCTGTGGAAACAGTTGGTGATCGCGGCCGACGCGACCGATCCGTCAGCCAGCACCTCACACAAGGAGATGTTCGTCGTCCTGGGCCTTGCGATCGCCGCGGGGTTGGCCGTCAAGGTGCCGACGCTGTTCGGTCTGCGGATCGACACTGGCGAGGAACCGTTCTACTTCCGAAACGCCAGTCTGTTTGTCTTGCCGCTGCTGGCGATCTACTTCGTGTGGAAGCGCCGGTCAGGCGCGGCCGGCGTCTTGCGGCTCGCCCTGCCCTTCGCGGTCGGGGCGGTGTTCGCCAACGTCTTCCCTTTCTTCGACGGTAGTGACACGGAGGTCCTGACTGTTCTGCACCTGCCGATCGCCCTATGGCTGGCCGTCGGCTTCGCCTACGTCCGAGGCCGCTGGTTCGCCGACGATGAGCGCATGAACTTCGTCCGGTTCTCTGGCGAGCTGGCCATCTACTACGTGCTCATCGCGCTCGGCGGGGGCGTGCTGACCAGTTTTACCTTCATGATGTTCGCCGCCATCGGCATGAATGCTGAATGGTTCGTGGGGAACTGGCTGATCCCGTGCGGAGCGGCGGGAGCCGTCATCATCGGATCCTGGTTGGTAGAGGGAAAGCAGAGTGTCATGGAGAACATGGCACCGGTGCTGACCAGGTTGTTCACGCCGCTCTTCACAGTACTGTTGCTGATGTTCCTGGGAACGATGGCCTGGACAGGCAGCCCCGTTAACGTGGAGAGGGAGGTACTGATTGGCTTCGACCTGCTGCTGGCGGTCGTCGTCGGGCTGGTGCTCTACGCCGCCTCCGCGCGCGATCCGCACGCACCGCCAGACCTCTTCGACGGCCTGCAGCTCGTACTCGTGACCAGCGCGCTCGTGGTCGACGGAGTGGCGCTCGCGGCGATCGCCGCCCGCATCTCCGAGTTTGGCTTCACTCCCAACCGGGTGGCGGCACTTGGTGAGAATCTCATTCTGCTCGTCAACCTGGTGTGGTCGGCGTGGCTCTATGCGTGCTTCCTGCGTCACCGGGCCTCGTTTGTCGCCCTGGAGCGATGGCAGATCGCTTATCTGCCCGTCTACTCCGTATGGGCGGCACTGGTGGTCGTCGTATTCCCACCCGTGTTTGGCTACCGCTAATGGCCGCGGCTCAACCAACCTGAGCACTCTGGCCGCGGCGGGCGCGACGCAGAAAACGATTAAGTGATGCCCTCTCCAGAGTCGCCTACTGTCGAGGCCCGAGTTGGCCCGAGGCACTGTGTTGCGGCAAACGGTCTGGTCCCCGCCACACTCTCAGCAAGTCTCGACTCAACCACCCACCGACCGCGTTCCTCGCAGCTGAAATTCTGGGTACGCGTACTGCATTTTGTGAAGCGTAAATCTGGCGGTGCGCCGCCAACTAAGGAGTGAGACTAATGAGTGAGACGCTTCACGACGCGCTAATTGATGAGATCAAGGACTTGTACGACGCCGAGAAACAGTTGACAAAGGCCTTGCCGAAGATGGCGAAAAACACCACCAACGAGGAACTGCGAGCCGCCATCGAATCGCACCTGGCGGAAACCAACGCGCAGATCGACCGCCTCGAGCGTGTGTTCGAGCTAATCGACGAGAAGCCGCGCGGCAAGCACTGCGCGGGAATGGCCGGCATTCTTGAAGAAGGCAGCTCTGTTCTTGAGGAAGACTTCGAGGGCGCGGTCCTCGATGCATGCATCATCGCATCGGGTCAGCGGGCGGAACACTACGAGATCGCCGCCTATGGCACTTGCATCGCATGGGCCGAGGCGCTCGGCCTGCCCGAAGTGGCGCAGCTGCTTCGTCAGACCCTGGCCGAAGAGAAGGCCGCTGATGAAAAGTTGTCTGCCCTGGCGGAAGGCGAGATCAACGAAGCCGCAACGGCTGACGATCGCTTGAGCCAGGAGGACGAGCAAGACGAGGCGCCGGCGCGGCAGACCAGTGTTTCGGCTTCGGCCAAGTCAGCGAAAACGACCAAGAGCGCCGGTCCTCGGCGCCGCGCGAACTAACTTCGACCACCGGGGATCAGCGCGTGCTGATCCCCGGCTCCCGGATGGTAGCAATCGAGCCTGGTGGCCGGACATCGGCCTAAGTAAGCGCCCCACCCAACGTTGGCAACAAGAATGCACTGAGACTCGGCAGTTGACCGGGTCGGATCCCCCCCCGCACGGTCATGCGCCTCTATTGCGCCTAATAACTCGAGAACTCGTAGCCAGGCAGGGGATCATGCGCTTTGTCAATGTAATCGCGATTACGATTGTGTGGCTCGTTGGCGTTCGTTCGCTCGAAGCCGCGACCGTGTCCTGGGACCGTGCCGCTGAGTCAACGGTGACCGGCTATGTGCTTTCATACGGTACGCAGCCCGGGGTGCACCCGACCAGTGTGGATGTCGGCAATGTCGTCAGCTACGTTCTGTCTCCACCCGCGGGACAGCGCTATTACATCGCGGTCCAGGCGTACAACGGAAGCGGCCTCAGTCCGAAGTCTGCCGAGGTTGTCCTCGATCTCACGACGACGGTGACCAATCAGGCTCCGACGCTGAACCAGCCACCGAATCAATCGGGATTCGTCGGCACAGCGGTGACACTGGCGCTTTCCGCCACGGATCCCGAGAACGCGGCGCTAACATTCAGCGCAACCGGCCTGCCACCAGGACTCGCCGTCAACACTGCCACGGGAGTAATCTCGGGCACGCTGCAAACCGCCGGAAGCTACAGCGTGACTGCAACCGTGTCCGATGGATCCTTGACCGCATCGCGCCCATTTACCTGGATCGCTGCCACACAATCAACGCCTACGCCGGCGCCAACGCCGACGCCGGCGCCGGCCGACACCAGCGCGCCAACAGTGGCCTTCACTTCTCCGACGAACAACGAGACCGTCAACGGCAAGGTGGTCCAGGTGAAAGTCACCGCGTCTGACGCGAGCGGCGTGCGGTCTGTCAGTTATCTGCTCAACGGAAATGCGCTCTCAGGCGCGATCACTGTCGCGCCCTACAGCTACAAGTGGGATATCAGCGGCCTGGCCAACGCTTCGTATCAACTCTCGGCCAGAGCGGTGGACAATGCCGGCAACCTCGGCACGACCACGATTACCGTGACCGTTAAGGCCGGCGGGAACGGAAAGAACAGCCTCACCAGCGACAGTGCAATCTCCGCCCCCGCGGACGCGCCGGCAGCCGGCGACGCGGCAGATAGCATCGCACCGGTGACGCGGCTGACCGCCGACATCCCGGTGTCGGGAGATTTCGACGGCGACGGCCTGTCCGATCCCGGAGCTTTCACCGCGGCGACAGGTGAATGGCGGCTGTGGCTGTCATCGCTTCGCTATGGCGCTGCCGCGCCAATGATCTGGGGCACGCGGGACGATGTGCCGGTCCCGGCTGACTATGATGGCGACGGCCGCTCCGACCTCGCCGTGTTCCGCCCCTCGACGGGCACGTGGGTCATCGTCGCATCGAACAACGGCACTCCGTCACGCCTCGAGGTGCCGTGGGGCCGGTTCGACGACAGTCCGATGCCCTTTGATTACGACCACGACGGCCGTGCGGATCTCGCGCTTCGGCGATCGGGAGGCTTTGACATTCTGCTGTCGAGCTCCAATTACACGGCGAGCGTCACGGTCAGGTAACGGCACCATCATGAACACCACCGCCTCCTTGACAGTAGTGGACCCCCAACGATACCTTCCCACGTCGCCACAGTTCCACTTGCAGGAGGCTCCATGATTCCCAATCACAGAACGCACAGAGTGATGTCCGCCGCGGCCGTCAGCGTGGTGTTGGCCTGTGTTTTCACGGCAGGTGCGCAACTCGCCGCGCAAACCGGCAGCATTCATGCGTGCGTCGGCAACAACGGCGCGCTTCGCATGGTCGGCCCCGGTGAGGCGTGCAGGCAGGGTGAAACCTCGCTCACCTGGAACGCGGCCGGTGCTACAGGTGCGGCGGGCCCCGCCGGGCCCGCAGGCCCAGCCGGTCCGCAGGGTCCTGAGGGCCCGGCCGCCCCGCCACCAGCGTCGACGATCACCGCCCAAATGACGCTCGGTACTGATGGCCCAATGCCGATCCTCAACTTCTCGCTCGGCGGCACGAACACCACGACGAGTGGCTCTGCAGGCGGAGGCGCGAGCGTAGGCAGGGTTCAATTTTCGCCGTTGAACGTCATCAAGACGCTGGACGGTTTCTCGGCACTCTTGCTCACTCGCCTGGCCAACGGCGTACCATTCAGCGAAGTCAAGATTGAGGCCTTCGGTCCCGGCAACGCGTTGCTCGCGACCTACCGATTCAGGGGCGCGTTGGTGACCGCCGACCTCATCGGATCGTCGACGATGTCGCTGAGCGAGCAGGTCACGTTTGCATTCGGCATTCTCGAATCGGACGTCATCGTCGACGGAACGACATTCCACAGCTGCTGGGACGCGGTTCGCAATGCGTCGTGCTGAGTGCAACGTGAACTGACGAGGACAGCCCGCGCAAGGCTGTCCTCGCAGCGTCGAGTGCACGATTTGATACTGCAATCGCGATAAACTGCCACGTCGTGACGTCGCCCTCACTAAAGACCCCCTCGGCCGATGGCCCGCGGCTCGCGCGGCTTTCGCATCGCCTTGCCGAGATCGGATTCACTGAAGAAGGGATCCGCGAGTCCGTCGTTGGCGCACCCTCGCCCGATCCCTGGTCGTTCGCGTCACATGATCTGAGCGCGGATGGGTCGCCACTGTCCGTCGCCACCCGCCTGTTTTGTTTCGGGGTGCCGGTCGAGCGGCGCCTGGTCGAATCCGCATTCGCGTCACTCAGCCTCGCGGATCTTGAAGATCTGGGTCTGGTTGAACTCAGCGATGGGCTCGTGCGTCCGTCGTGTCTGATTCGACCGGCACATGGCCTGTTGGTGGCGAGTGACCTGCCCTTGCCGCATCCCGACATCGTGCTCGGCGCCGTGCCAGCCAGCGAGACCCTCGCGCGGCTGACGATTCGCCGGCGGGTCGCTCGCGCGTTCGACCTCGGGACCGGCTGCGGAGTGCAAGCGCTGCTCCTCGCGCGGCACGCGGCGGAGGTGACGGCCGTCGACATCAACCCTCGCGCGCTGGCCCTAGCGACCTTCAACGCCGCCCTCAACGGCATGACCAACGTGACCGTGCGCGAAGGCAGCTGGTTCGGACCTGTCGAAACGGAGCGATTCGACACCATCGCGTGCAATCCGCCGTACGTGATCTCGCCAGACACCACGTATGCGTATCGCGACGGCGGGCTGACGCGCGACCACGTGTCGCGGATGGTGGTGCGCGAATCGGCTCGGCATCTCGCCGACGGCGGTTTCGCCACGGTGCTGTGCAACTGGATTCACGACGGCAACTGGGCCGATGCGATCCGCCCCTGGATCGCCGAGACGGGCTGCGACGCGCTGCTGCTCCACTACGCGACCCTTGATCCGTCGAACTACGCGGTGCGCTGGAATGCCGAAGTCCGAGCGCGCGATCCGCGCGCCTTCGAGACCACAGTGCGTCGTTGGCTCGACTACTTTCGCAGCGAAGGCATCGAACAGATCGCGTTCGGCGGCATCCCTGTTGCGGCGCCGTGAGGGCGCCTCGTCTCACTGGGTGCGTGCGCTCGAAATGTCTGAGGGTCCGACCGGCCCTTGCAGTGACCCGATCCTGCGCCTCTTCGACGCCGCCGACTTTTTGGAATCGCAGGCCAGCCAGGATCTGTTCGCGCATGCGTTCGCGCTCGTGGACGGGCACGCGATCGACCAGACGCTTCGCTACAGCAGTGGGAAGTACGCAGTGGCTCCCGCGATCTTCAAGTGCGTACCCGGGCTCGGTCTGCAGGCGCCAGTCGACGCGCAGGCACTCGAAGTTCTGCTCGAGTGCAAAGGCGATCGCACCCTTGGCGAGCTCGTGGCCGCGACGGCGGCCGATCGAGGCGAGCCGGCGGAGGCGTTGCACGCACTCGTCAGTCAGACGGTTCGTCAGCTGGTCGAGCGTGGTTTCATGGTTCCAGTCTCTGGCAGCAAACAAGGAGGACAGGCATGGTGACACGAAGAGCGGTCTTGAAAGGCACAGCCGCCGCTTCCATCGGAGCAATCGCGGCGGCACACGGAGCGGTGCCGGCGGAAGCGGCATCATTCGCCGTCGGTTACGGTCAGTTGACGGGCGGAGCTGTCGGCGGGTTCTACAAGTACCGCGATGCGTTCCAGGTGGCGTTGAAATTCGAAAAACTGAGCGCAGACATTTTCTTCAAGGAAGACGTGAACGGCGGCGTCGCGGTCTTCTTCAAGTTCTTCGACAAGGCCTGGACCACCGTCGAGACTCAGCAGGTCAGCTCGGAGTTGTTTGCGGATCTCAAGACCACTGACCTGTATTTCTCGAAGATCGACTCCGGAAAGGCGGAGTTCTTCCTCAAGGACAAGATCAGCAACAACTCGATCCAGGGAACGATCGAAACAAATGTCGACGGAGTGTTCTACAAGTTCGACGAGGTGACGTACAACGGCGAGCTCGGCTAGTTCGAAAGACATGCGGTCGGTCGTCTGAGACGAGGACGGCCGGCCGTAGATTCCCGGTCTATTCCGGAGACATAGGTATTGTTGGTTGCGGGGGCGTGCAACCGCCGCTATTTGCAGCTGTGGCGCGGGGCGGCGTAAGGCAAAAGGGGCGTAAGGCAAAAGAGGGAGCAGGCCACCCTGAATCGTGGCGGCGTCGCTGGTCGAGTTGGGCGTTGGCTGGGCAGCCCCGACCGTGCTGCGTCCGGTGATTCTGGCGGACGGCGGACCTCGTCCTAAAGGGACGATGGCGGAGCGAGCGACGGTTCGATGACGACCGGCAGGCGCACGGCGAACTCCGTCCCCTGGTCAAGACCGGGGCAGCAGATCGTCGATGAGGCGCATCATGTGCCCGACTTGACGTTCGATCATTCCGGTGACCCGGCTGACCGCCGGATCGTCCTGGCCCGATCGCCTTAACAAGTCGGCGGCGAAGCGGAGCGGTGCCAGCGGATTGTGGCCAGGAACTTGTCCTTGCGCCGGTCGGCGTCTCGCCCGCGCCGTCGAAGTCGTCGGCAACCTTTCTCTGCAAACCAAGATCCCGCTGGGCAACATATGGGTAACACGTGGACGCCCTCTGCGGCCATTCCAGCCCATGCCGCCGCTCGCGACCCCGGGGCCTCCCTCGATGTCGTGGCAGTGTCCGCCGCTACCTGGCGCGCGTCGAGCCGGCAATCGCGGGTCAGCACGGAGACCACGCCACGGCAAACGGCCACATCCCGTTGGCTGACGGCGGACGCGTCAATTTCGACGAAGATTCCACGCCTGCTGTTTCATCACGATTTTGTTGACGCAACGGCGGGGGGGGGACAATGCGCGTCCGGACTACAGCCAAACCTCCAAAGCTCATGGCTAAGAAGACTCCCCCCGGCCCCGCCACCCTCCCCAAATCCCCAACCGGCATCACCGGCCTCGACGAGATCACCGGCGGCGGGTTGCCCACGGGGCGGCCCACGCTCGTCGCCGGTGGTGCGGGGTGCGGGAAGACGATGCTCGCCATGGAGTTTCTCGTGCGCGGGGCGACGCAGCTAGGCGAGCCTGGGGTGTTCATGATGTTCGAGGAGAACGCCGGAGAGCTCACGGCCAATGTACGCTCGCTCGGCTTCGACCTCGACCGGCTCGTGGCGCAGAAGAAAATCGTGCTCGAATACGTCCACATCGAGCGCAGCGAAATCGAGGAGACGGGCGATTACGATCTCGAGGGGCTGTTCCTCCGGCTCGGACACGCCATCGATTCGATCAAGGCGAAGCGCGTGGTGCTCGACACGGTCGAGGCGCTGTTCGCCGGGCTGCCGAATCACGCCATCCTGCGCGCGGAGCTGCGCCGGCTTTTCCGCTGGCTGAAGGATCGCGGCGTGACGGCGCTCATCACCGGCGAAAGGGGCGGCGGTGAATTGATCACGCGCTACGGGCTGGAGGAATACGTGGCCGATTGCGTGATCACGCTCGATCACCGCGTGGCCGACCAGATCTCCACCCGGCGGCTGCGCGTGGTGAAGTATCGCGGCACGGTGCACGGCACGAACGAATACCCGTTCATCATCGGCGAGCGCGGGCTGACGGTGCTGCCGATCACGTCGCTCCAGCTCGACCACAAAGCCTCGGCGGACCGCATCCCCACCGGCATCGCTCGGCTCGACGACATGCTCGGCGGCCAGGGGGTCTATCGCGGCAGCAGCGTGCTCGTCACCGGTGCGCCGGGCACGGGCAAGAGCAGCCTCGGCGCGATCTTTGCCGACACCGCGTGCCGCCGCGGCGAGCGCACGCTGCTGTTCGCCTATGAGGAAAGCGCCGATCAACTGCTGAGCAACATGCGCTCGGTCGGCACCGACCTCGCGCCTTGGGTGA
>JANLWW010000070.1:0-6621 GCA_031364805.1 Acidobacteriota bacterium | reverse complement strand
TTTCTTCAACGCGCACAACGACTTTCTCGAGGAAGTCGCGAAGTTCCGGGCGGCGCGCCGGCTATGGGCGCGGATCATGAAGGAGCGGTTTGGCGCCACCCACCCGCGTGCCCAGCAGCTGCGCTTCCATACGCAGACGGCCGGCAGCACCCTGACCGCCCAGCAACCAGACAACAACATCGTCCGGGTCGCGGTGCAGGCGCTCTCGGCGGTGCTCGGCGGCACCCAATCGCTGCACACCAACGGCCGTGATGAAGCGCTGGCGCTGCCGACCGAAAATGCGGCGCAGATTGCGCTTCGGACGCAGCAGATCATCGGCTTCGAGTCGGGTGTCGCCAATACCGTCGACCCCTTCGCCGGCTCGTATCACATCGAGAAGCTGACCAACGATATCGAGAACGGTGCGCGTGAGTTGATTACCCGCATTGAAGGTGTGGGCGGCACGCTCGCCGCCATCGAAGCCGGCTACATCCAGCGCCAGGTGCAGGAGTCGGCCTACAAGGCGCAGCTGGCCATCGACGCCGGAGAGTCGGTGGTGGTGGGCGTCAACCGCTACCAGTCCGATGAGTCGTCCAGCATCGAAGTGTTTCAGGTGGATCCGCAGCTCGAACTGCAGCAGACGACGAGGGTACAGGCGCTGCGCGCTTCGCGCGACGCGGGACGCTGGCAAGCGGCGCTGGACGAGATTCGCCGGGCAGCGCAGTCGACCGATAACCTCGTCCCACCGATCGTCGCTGCCGTCGAGTCGCGTGCCACGGTAGGCGAAATTGCCGATACACTCCGGGGCGTGTTTGGCGAGTATCGCGAAGTCAGCCTGGACTAATTACGTAAACCGTAAAAGTGCCGTGAAAGTGAAGCAGGTCCCTTTACTCGCTGTCGAGAACCTCACGACCGTGTTCGACGTCGCTCCGCGGCCGGTGGTCGCGGTCAACGGCGTGTCGTTCGAGATCCGCAAGGGAGAAACACTCGGCCTGGTCGGCGAGTCGGGCAGCGGCAAGTCGGTGACCGCGTTCTCGATCATCGGTCTCCTGCAGCCGCCCGGCCGGGTGACCACCGGCCGGGTGATGTTCCAGGGACGCGATCTGGCGAGCTTGCCTGAACCGGAAATGCGCAAGGTGCGCGGCGCCGGCATCGGCTTCGTGTTCCAGGAACCCATGGCCGCGCTCAACCCGGTGATGCGCGTCGGCGCCCACATCGCCGAGGCGTTGGTCGTGCACGGGCTCGCCTCGAAGGGCGAGGCCCGCAGCCGCGCCATCGACCTGCTGCGAGCCGTGAAGATCACCGACCCGGACAAACGGGTAGACGATTACCCACACCAACTGTCAGGCGGCATGCGCCAGCGCGTGATGATGGCGGTCGCCCTGGCCTGCAAGCCGCCGCTGCTGATTGCCGACGAACCTACGACGGCGCTGGACGTAACCGTGCAGGCGCAAATTCTCGACCTGTTGCGCGACATGAAGAAGCAGTTCGACCTGTCCCTCTTACTCATCACCCACGACCTCGGTGTGATCGCCGAAACAGCCGACCGCGTGGCGGTCATGTATGCCGGCCGAATCGTCGAGCAGGGTACTGTGCGCGAGATTTTTCATCAACCCAAGCATCCATACACGCGCGGACTGCTCGCCTCAATCCCCGGCGGCACTGCGGGTTCGCGGCTGCGGGCGATCGAAGGCACGGTCCCGAACCTGGCGTCGCTGCCGCCTGGGTGTTCGTTCGCGCCCCGCTGCGGCGACCGCATGCCGGTCTGCGATACGGCGTTCCCAGAGGTGACGACGCTCGGTAGCGAACACTCCGTCAGGTGCTACCTGCACCCGTCGACTCCCGACTCGCGACTCCCGACTCCCGTGGGTGTCCAGCAATGACCCCACTTGTGGAAGTCAGGAACCTGGTCAAGCACTTCGAACGCGGCGGCGGATTCTTCCGCGCCAAGACCGTCGTCAAGGCCGTGGATGATGTGAGCTTCGTGGTGAACGAGGGCGAGACGTTCGCGCTGGTTGGTGAGTCCGGGAGCGGCAAGAGCACGACCGGCCGCTGCATGTTGCGCCTGGTGGAGCCGACCTCAGGTGAAGTGCTGTTCCGCGGGCAGAACGTGCTGGGATATTCGAACTCGCAGATGCGGGCTGCCCGGCGCGACATGCAGATGGTCTTTCAGGACCCCTACTCGTCGCTCAACCCCCGCATGCGCGCCTTCACCATCGTCGAGGAACCGCTGGTGATCCACTCAATCGGCTCGAAGCCGGAGCGGCGCGAGCGGGTCGCGGACCTCTTCAAGCTGGTGGGCCTCGACCCTGCCCATCTCGACCGCTATCCCCACGAGTTCAGCGGCGGACAGCGGCAGCGCATTGGCCTGGCTCGCGCACTCGCGCTCAACCCGTCGTTCATCATCGCGGATGAACCAGTGTCGGCGCTCGACGTCTCGATCCAGGCGCAGGTGATTAACCTCCTGATGGACCTGCAGGACCAGCTCAAGCTGACTTACTTGTTCATTGCGCACGACCTTCGGCTGGTGCGTCACATTTCCACGCGGGTCGCCGTAATGTATCTGGGGCGGATCGTCGAGATGGGCGGCACGCCGGAGATTTTCGCGAACGCGCAGCACGCCTATACCAAAGCGCTGCTCTCGGCGGTGCCGGCTACGGACCCCGACGCGCCGCGCGCTCGCATCGAGCTCGATTCAGGGCAGGTGTCGCACGACGCGCCGCTTCGGCAGGTTTCCGAAGGGCATTTCGCCGCGGTGTAGCCATGCTTCGACCAGCCGTCGTACTTGTCGCGACGCTCGGCCTCGCCAGTCTGCACCTGTCTGCCCAATCAACGCCCGCGGTCCCGTCACTGCATGCGCCCGACGCAGCTGCCGTTCGCGATCGCCTGGACGCATACCTGCTGGCCTACGAACCACAACTGAGCTCACTGGTCGCGGAAGAGTTGCTGATCCAGCGCGACGGGCCGTCGCGCGAAGCCTCGCTCGCGGCCGTACCAGATACCAAGAACCGTCGGCTCATCTCCGAGGTGGCGTTCATCAGCCTGCCTGGCGGAGCGGGGTGGCTGGGCTTTCGGCGAGCGGTGAACCTGAACGGCAAGGACCTGCCGGACGCTGGGCCGCCGCTCGGCGTGCTCCTCACCGACGCTGACAAGAACGACTACGACCAGGCTCGCCTGCTGATAGCAGAAAGCGCGCGACTGAATCTGGGCCTGCCCCGCACCACGAACCTGCCGAACCTGCCCCTCGAGTTCCTGCATCCGCGCAATCGCCGCCGCTTCGCGCACCGCGTGGACGGCACGGAGAAGATTCGCGGCATCAACACCACGCGGATGGTATTCGACGAGACCTCGTCACCAACCATGATCCAACGGCCCGAGGGGGGCGACATGACCAGCTCGGTAATGGCGTGGGTCGAGACCGCCACCGGTCGCCTGATTCGCGCGCAGGTGAAGACCCGCGATGCCCGCATCGGCGTGCTGCCCTTCGACGCCACGGTCTGGGTGGACTTCAAGCTCGACGAGAAGCTCGGATTGCTGGTGCCGGCCGAGATGAGGGAAGAGTTCTTCGCGGGTCGATTCCGCGAGGGCACCGGCACGGCGCGCTACACGAAGTACCGGCGGTTCCAAACGGCCGCCCGCATTATTCCCTCTCCCGGATCATGAAACTTCTGGTGGTCGCAATCGGGATCGTCGCGGCGTTTCAATCGCCAGGCGCCGATGATCTTTCGCTGGGCTTGCGTCGTTACTTGCTCGACTACGAACCGCGACTGAGTGAGCTGATTGCTGATGAGCAGATGAAGCAGCATGACGTGCCTGAGCGTGAAGGCAGGCCCGGGGCAGATGCCTTTGCCAAGCGCACGCTGCGATCCGAGGTGGCCTTCATCGCGCTTCCGGGCGGGGCTGGCTGGCTCGGGTTTCGGAGCGTGATCACCGTGGACGGTACCGCGGTCGCGGCATCGGCGAGCTCTCTTGGCGAGGCACTTCCGGCGGGACCGCAAAGCGACTACGCGAAGGCCCGCACCATGCTGGCGGACAGTGCGCGCTTTAATCTCGGCGAGCCGCGCACGATTAACCTGCCCAACCTGCCGCTCGAGATGCTGCACCCCAGGCATGCCAAGCGGTTTTCGGTGCGGACCACTGGTCGTGAAACCGTGCGCGGCAAGCGGACCACGCGCCTCGTGTTTGTTGAAACGGTCTCGCCCACCATCATCAGGGAGGCCGACGGGGGCGACATGCGCAGCATCATCACTGCCTGGGTCGAGACCACGAACGGACGGCTCTGGCGCGCTGAGGTGATTACCCGCGACACGCGCCAGGCAGCAGCGCCATTCGACAACCTGGTGTCGGTGAGTTTCAGGGAACACGAGAGTCTTGGGTTGCTGGTGCCCCAGGCGATGCGCGAGGAATTCTTTGCGGGCGAGGGCCGCCGCGCATGGAGCGACGCGAGCTATTCGAATTACCGACGGTTCCAGACGTCAGCCCGGATCCTGCCGCAATAGCTCGCAGCCGCGGCGGGCCTGAAGACCCGCCGCTACGCGTGCGCGGGCGCCGCGTGGCCGTGCGGTTCCTGCCGGACGTCCTTCGCGACCTCACCATCACGAATCGCAATCACGCGATGCGCGTAGGCCGCGATGTCGGCCTCGTGTGTGACGACGATGATGGTGTTGCCGGCTTCGTGCAGGCGCGCGAACAAGGCCATGATCTCGATGCCGGTCTTCGAGTCGAGGTTGCCGGTCGGTTCGTCGGCGAGCAGGATCGAGGGATTGTTGACGAGCGCCCTGGCAATGGCGACCCGTTGGCGCTGGCCGCCCGACAGCTCGTTGGGCTTGTGGCTCATGCGGTGCGTCAGCTCAACTTTTTCGATCGCCGCCTTCGCCTGCTCGAGCCGCGCCGTCTTGGACATGCCAGCGTAGACCAGCGGGAGTTCGACGTTATGGAGGGCCGAGGCCCGCGGCAGCAAGTTGAACGTCTGGAAGACGAAGCCGATCTCTTCGTTGCGGATGCGCGCCAGCTCGTTGTCGTTCATCAGGCTGACCTCCTTGTCGTTCAGGAGGTAGGTGCCCTTGCTGGGTGTGTCGAGGCAGCCGATCAGGTTCATCAGGGTCGACTTGCCCGAGCCGGACGGCCCCATGATGGCGACGTACTCGCCACGTTCGATGGCAATCGACACGCCGCGCAGGGCATGGATCTCTTCATCGCCCATCACGTAGGTCTTCCACAGGTTGCGAGTTTCAATCAGCGGCATAAATTGAGTCTACCAAGAGATTACGGGAATGAGGCTCCACTGGTTCACCTGCCCACGCAGGCCTATTCCTGCGACTCGTATTGCTCCTTGAGCTTCGCAACCACCGAGGGGTCCGCCAGCGTGGTGGTGTCACCGAGCGCCTTGCCTTCGGCGATGTCGCGCAGCAAGCGGCGCATGATCTTGCCGGACCGCGTCTTGGGCAAGTCGGCCGAGAAAATTATGTCGTCCGGCCGCGCGATGGCGCCGATTTTATGCGCGACGTGGCGCTTCAGCTCGTCGGCGAGATCCTCGGACGGCTTGATGCCTTCCTTGACGGTGACAAACGCCGCCAGGGCGTGGCCCTTGATCTCGTGCGTGCGGCCCACCACCGCTGCTTCGGCCACCTTGGGATGGTCGACCAGCGCGCTCTCGACCTCCATCGTGCCAATGCGATGGCCCGCCACGTTCAGCACGTCATCCACGCGGCCAAGCAGCCAGTGATAGCCCTCGTCATCTTTCTTCGCGCCGTCGCCGGTGAAGTAGACGTCCTTGCCCCAACGGCTCCAGTACTGCGTCCGGTAACGTTCGTGATCGCCGTAGATGGTGCGCAGCATCGAGGGCCACGGCTGGGTGATGGCCAGAAGCCCGCCTCCAACTGGCACGCTCTCGCCCTTGTCAGTGAGAATCTCCGCGCTGATGCCCGGGAACGCATGCGTCGCTGATCCGGGCTTGGTCTTGGTGATGCCAGGCAGCGGCGTGATCATGATCGCGCCGGTTTCGGTCTGCCACCAGGTATCGACGATCGGGCAGCGGCTGCGGCCGATGTGGAGGTGATACCAGATCCACGCTTCGGGATTGATCGGCTCGCCGACCGATCCCAACAGGCGCAGCGATGACAGGTTGTGCCTGGCCGGCCAGTCGGTGCCCCACTTCATGAACGCGCGAATCGCCGTCGGCGCGGTGTAGAAGATGGTGACCCCGAGGCGCTCGACGATCTCCCACAGGCGGTCCTTCTTCGGCCAATCTGGCGCGCCTTCGTACATCACCACCGTGGCGCCGTTGGCGAGCGGGCCATAGACGACGTAGCTGTGACCGGTCACCCAGCCAATATCGGCCGTGCACCAATACACATCGTCTTCCTTCAGGTCGAACACCCACTTGGTGGTGGCGTAGGCGCCGACCAGGTAGCCGCCGGTGGTGTGGACGATTCCCTTCGGCTTGCCAGTCGTGCCCGAGGTGTAGAGGATGTAGAGCATGTCCTCGGCGTCCATCGGCTCGGCGGGACAATCGTACGAAGCGTCCTGCATCAAGCGGTGGTACCAGTGGTCCCGGCCCTCCTTGATGTGCACCGGGATGTCGGCGAAGCCGCGTTTCACGACGACGACGTGCTGGATACCTGGCGTTTTCTCGAGCGCGTC
>JANLWW010000067.1:0-2617 GCA_031364805.1 Acidobacteriota bacterium | reverse complement strand
CCACCCACCAGGTGTGGCGAGAACCGATCGCGACCATCACGGCGCTGGCGACCACCATGGCGCCGGCCGTCAGCCCCGCCACGCCCATACCCCGGGAGATGGGCTGGGTGAGCTGCGGCAGCTCGGCGTAACCGAACGCCTTCGCAAGCCCCATCAAATGGATGGCGCCGTGCACGGCAACGATGCCAGCAGTAAGCCAACGCATGCCAATCGTCAACGCACGTCAAGGCCTTCCTGACTCCTAGAACAGGTAAGTCAGCCTGATAAAGCCGGCGTGAGCGGTGTACGGACGATACAGGTAGCCGAGCAGCAGCGCGTTAGTGGCGACCACCGGCTGACCTTCCTGAACGACCGGCAGCGCGATGCCGCTTAGCGTCGTCGGCCCGAGCGCGAAGTCCTGGACGTTGTAATCGTCATACCAGTACGAGACGCCGAAGCGCAGGTTGCGCGACAGTTCGTAGGTCACGTCGATCTCGCCGCGCAGCATCTCGTTCTTCACAGGCGGTAGCTGCTCTGGCACCGCGAGCGGCGAGCCGGTGACGAGGCCATAGAGGTAGGTGTCGTTCGAGCGGCTCCAGTCGGCCGACAGCCGGATCGCCGTCCGCTCGATGGCACGGTCGATGTCGACCGCAGCTTCGAGGAAGTTGACCTTACCGGCGTAATCGGTCGTCCAGTTACGAAGCAGATTGACCTGGTCGGCGGCGGTGGTCGCGCTGCGTGAACGTTGCAGCGATCGGTAACGCTCCCAGCCGTAGCTGGCGGTCAGGTTGTAGCGATCGTCAGGCACCACAGTGAGGCCGGCGGAGTACTGGTCCGAGTCGTACGATTGCAAGCCGGCGCCACTATCGGGATACTCGTCGCGGCCAACGCCGGCAGACGCGGTGAGGCCGAACATGCCGCCGGGCATGACGTTGGCGATCAGTGTCAGGCGCTGGCGGTCGCGGTTGGCGACATCGAAGTGCCGCAGGTCAGCCAGTTCGCCCACTTCGGCGAGCGCGTCGGCCTCGAAGTGCTCCCCTTCGCGCTTTCGGTTCTCATAAAGACCTCGAAACGAGACCACGGCGTTGCCGGTCGTGTCGGCCGACACTCGAAACACGTGTTCGGTGGTCTGCTCGAACAACCGGTTCGTGTAGTCAGATCCCAGGTGGCTGAAGCCGACCTTGAGCGACGTCGACGGATGCACCTGTAGCGCGGCGTCGGCGTCGAATGTCACTCGCGTGACGCTGTGATACTCCGACGGGCCGGCATTCGCGTTGAAGCTGCTGTCGTAGGCGACCGAACCGCCGGCCCTCGTAAAGATCGGCGTTTGCGCGTCGACGTCTGCATAGCGGTACTTGGCGTTGACCGATAGCAACCGGGCCGGCCGCATGGCCAGCGTCAACTGCGCGATGGTCATCTGGTGTTCCGCTTCCGCGGTGGGACGCGCCAGCGCGATCGGTGCGATCGCGGTGTTGATCGTGAACGGCAGCAAGTCCTCATTGCTGCGGCCGCGGCCGAGCGCGACGTAGCCGGTCAGCCGGCTGCGTCCGGGCAGGCTGACCGCGGCGGTGCCGTGAAGGTAGGTCAACGTGTTGCCCGGCCACAACGACATGCGGCCTTGTGACGGCGCACCGGAAATGTCGGGGCCAAAGCGCAGTGGGTTGTCCCACGTCACGCTCTCAACGTTATTGTCAAACGACGAGCCGTCCCAGCCAATGCGAACCATGCCGCGGCGGTTGGCCCACTCCAGCGCCGTCTGCACGTCGGTCGTGCGCGTGTCCACCGGCACCGGCAGTTCGACCGCATTGTTGAAACCGAAGGTGGCGCCGAACGGAATCGCCCCTTCGCGCGTCGTGTTGCGGAACTTGACGATGATGTCGGTGTTGCGATCGACGTTGAACGCGACGTCGGCCAAGCCGGTCCGGCGCAGCGTGCGCAGGTCGAAGCGCACGGCCTGATCCTCGAAGTTGCGAAGAGTCTTGAGGCCCGCCTGGATCTCCTGCTGGATGGCGTCCTCGATTCTGAAGACGCCGGGAGCAGTCTGGGTATAGAGCGTGCGGGTGTCGCGACTGATGAACAGTGGGATCTGGTCCCAGAAGAACATGGCCGACAGTCTGCCGACCCGCTGCAGATCGAGCTGGTAGCGCTGGTCGCGGTAGCCGACGTTCCATGCCTGTGCTTCAAAGTTCCAGTCGGCGGTGCGCCGGCCGGCGAGAGCGTTGGTGGCGTAGACGCCGGGCCGCAGGTCGCGATAGCGCTGAAAGCGCGCTTCGTCGCCGTCGATGCTCGTGACTCGGCCACCCAGGTCGACTGAACCGTACAGCTTGCCGTTCATCTCACTGCGCGCCACCGCTACGGGATCGGTTAGTGCGGGCAGCGTGGGCGGGTCTTGCGCCCCCGCTGGCCCGACAAACCCGAAAACCACCGCCGCGGCCAACCAGATGCTTTTGTTCATGTGTGGCTTCCGTTACTGCCGCAGGAACGTCGAACCGGCAGGATGGTTCGAACCGTGAATGGCCGAATGGCAGGTCACGCAGCTGCGGCTGTAAAGCCGGTTGCTGCTGCCCAGCACCTTGTTGTCGTAGATGGTCGACGGATGCCGCGTGTGGTTGTGGCACCGCTGGCAGAGGAACGGCAG
>JANLWW010000038.1:0-32618 GCA_031364805.1 Acidobacteriota bacterium | reverse complement strand
GAACCCGAGGCCCTCGACCGTCCCCTGCGCATCGAGCGCGCCGCGCATCGTGACGGCGTAGGCCGGCCCCTTGGTATCCCAGGCGGTCTCTTCCTGCCGCATCCACTGGACGCGCACGGGTCGTCCAACCTCCTTGGCCAGAAACGCGGCCTCGAAGCCGGCGTCGTCGGCCGCGGTGCGCCCGTACCCCAGCGGACCGTCCATCCACATCACGCGAACCCGGTCGCGCGGCATCTTCAGGAACTCCGCCACGCCGTTGCGCATGCCATACGACTTCATGTCGTTGGTGTAGATGGTCATCTGCCCGTTCGACGGATCCGCCATCGCATGCGCAGGACCAAACGCAGTGTGACCCTGGAACGGGACCTCGTAGTCCGCCTCGATCACCGTGGATGCACCCGCGAACGCAGCATCGACGCTGCCCGTCTCGATCGGCTTGCCGGTGGATGATGGCGTGGCCGTGCGCATGTAGGTGAAGAGATTCTCGGAGGTGGGGAAGGGCGCCGTGGCCGGCTTCTTCCACTCCACCTTCAGCTGCCGCGCCGCGCGAATGGCGTTCTCCTCGCGCTCGAACACCACGGCGACGTAGTTGCCCTTGCTCACCACCTTCACGAAACCAGGGATGTTGCGGATGGACGCCTCGTCTATGCTCACCAGCGTCGCGCCCGCCACCGGCGGCTTAACGTTGCGCGCGTGCACCATGCCGGGCGCCTTCATGTCGACCGCCCACGTCACGGTACCATCCACCTTGCCCGGGATGTCGTAACGCTGCGGCGACTTGCCGACGTTCTTCATCTCCTGCACCGGCTTCAGCTTGGCAATGCCGGTGGTGGTGTCGGTGTTCTTGCCGGTCAGCGTCACATTGAAACGCTTGCCGCCGATTAGATCGCCGTAGGTGAGCGAGCCGACACCGGTGGTGTTGTCCTCGGTCACCGAGATCACGCCGTCGCTGACGGCCAGCCGCGTGACCGGAACGCCGAGCTCCTTCGACGCCATCTCCAGCAGCACGCGGCGTGCTTCTGCGGCGACACGGCGCATGGGATAGCCATCGGTCTGCAGCGCGTCTGATCCACCCGATCCACCCTGATCGATGGTGTTGTGTGTGCTGCCCATCACGCAGCTGGTCTTGTCGAACGCGATGTCGAGCTCGTCGCTCATGATCTGACGGAACGCTGTCCCGGTGCCCTGGCCCAGGTCGGTCTTGCCGACAAAGAAGGTGGCGGTGTTGTCGGCGCGGATGACGATCCAGGAGTCGAGTTGCAGGAAGTCGGGGTCGGGATAGGGACCGGCCGTCTGGGCGAACAGATCCTCGGGCGACAACGACAACGCGCTCGCCGACACAATGAGGAACCCCGACGTTTGAAGAAACTCGCGTCGGGACCTCATTTGGCGTCTCCGTTCACGCCGGCAGCACTAAAGTGCTGCCCTCCTGGCACGCTGGCTGCCAGCTTGGACATTGAGGCAGCAGCCAGCTTGATGGCGGCTTGGATCCTGTAATACGTCATGCAACGACACAGCGTGCCGTTCATGCCGCCGCGAATCTGCGCGTCGGTGGGATTCGGCGTCTTGTCGAGCAGCGCCTTGGCGGTGAGAATCTGCCCGTTCTGGCAGAACCCGCACTGCGGCACCTGCTCGTCAATCCACGCCTGCTGCAGCGGATGGAGCTTGCCGTTCTGCGCGAGGCCTTCGAGCGTGGTGATCTCTTCGTTCTGCACCTGCGATACCGGCCGGATGCAGCTGCGCACCGCCTCGCCCTTGATCAGCACAGTGCACGCGCCGCACTGGCCCAGGCCGCAGCCAAACTTGGGGCCCGACAAGTCGAGGTCGTTTCTGAGGACATAGAGGAGGGGAGTGGAAGGCTCGACGTCAACCGTGTGAGCCTTGCCGTTCACCCGCAAAGTGATGGCAGCCATGCGGGGCAGTGTGGCCCGGGTCGCCCCAGGAATCAAGCGCGACGGGCGCACGGCGCGCGATGCCGGCTCTCAGTGGCCCGCTATACTACCGAAGTGAACTCAGTCGCTGACGCCCTTCGGGAGCGCACCCGCTTGCAGGTGTTGGCAATGCCGCCATCCGCACGCATCGCCCTCGCCCTGTCGCTGGGCGACCACGACCTCGAGCTCTTCCTGCGAACCAGCCGGCTCGCCAGGGCAGACGCGCTCAGACAGCTTTGCGCACAACGCGCCAACGGCCGGCGACATCACAGCGCGGCCGCCAACCCATCACGATGACGACGGTTGAGCGGGTGTGCGCGGTGCTCGAGGCGAACGGCACCGGCCACGCCTTGATCGGTGCCGCGGCCTTGGCCGCGCGAGGCGTCGCCCGGTCTACCTACGACATTGATCTGATCATCAGCGACGTCAGCACCGATCTCGTCAGCCTTCCTGCGGCCATGCAAGAGCTGTGGAGAACGATCGGGGCCTAACCCGATCTGCGGCTTACGGTGACCCTCCGCGGGACGGGCCGTGTATGATTTCTCCCGTCCCCCATGTCTTTGGCAGCCGGCTCCCTTCTTGGTCCCTACCAGATCCAGTCCGCCCTCGGCAGCGGCGGAATGGGCGAGGTCTATCGCGCCCGCGACACCCGGCTTGACCGCGCTGTCGCCATCAAGATTCTGCCGGAGCGCATGGCAGCCGATCCCGCCGCGGTGGCGCGATTCGAACAGGAAGGGCGGGCCGTCGCCTCGCTGTCGCATCCCAACATTCTTGCCATCCACGACGTCGGCCACCACGACGGCGTCGCCTATGTAGTGACGGAGCTGCTCGACGGGGAAACGCTGCGCGACCGGCTCTCGGGCGGACGATTACCGCTGCGTAAGGCCATTGATTACGCGATGCACGTTGCCCAGGGCCTGGCCGCCGCGCACGGCAAGGGCATCACGCACCGCGACATCAAGCCCGAGAACCTGTTCGTCACGACCGACGGCCACGTCAAGATTCTCGACTTTGGCCTGGCGAAGATGCAAGTGCCCGCCGCCGACGTGACCCGGACCTCGAACCTGCCGACCGACCCTGGCACCGTGCTCGGCACCGCGGGATACCTGTCTCCTGAACAAGCGCAGGGCCGCGCGGTCGATCAGCGCTCCGACATTTTTTCCCTCGGGGCGGTGTTGTACGAGATGGCCACCGGCCTGCGCGCCTTCAAGGGCGATTCGGCCATCGACTCGCTGCACAAGGTCATTCACAGCGAGCCGGCGCCGATCGATACCGCCGCGCCGGATGCGCCCGCTGAGTTGCGATGGGTGCTGACCAAGTGCCTCGCCAAGGATCCCGACGAACGCTATCAGTCGACGCGCGATCTGGTGGTCGATCTGAAGAGCGTGACCCGCGCGCTTGATTCGTCTCCGCGCATGAGCGCGGTTGTCCCGCCCGCGGCAGTGAGTGGGTCGCATGGCGTGTCCATCAAGTTGCTTGTCGGAGTTGCCTTGGTGGTGATGGCGATCGCCGCCGTCTTGTGGTGGCGGAACAACGCCGGCGGCAATGCCGAGGTCGCCACGACCAGCACGGCGTCGATCGAAGCCGTGACCAGCCTGGGCACCGTGATCGATGCCGTGATTTCGCCCGACGGCAAGTTCGTCGCGTACGTCGTTTCTGAGAACGCGCGACAGAGCCTGTGGATTCGCCAGTTGGCCACGGCCAGCACGTTGGAGCTCGTGCCGGCCGCGTCGGTCGGTTACTGGGGCGCCAACTTTTCGCCTGACGGCAGCGAAATCTATTACGTGATGGCGTCACCCGACCAGCCATCGCGCGCCCTCTACCGAATTTCCACGCTGGGCGGCACGTCGAAACGCTTACTGATTGGCCTCGACAGCTTGCCGGTGTTCTCGCCGGATGGTCGCCAGATCGCCTACCTGCGCGGCGCCTTTCCCGAGGCCGGGGCCAGCTCGTTGATGGTGGCCGGCAGCGACGGATCGAACCCGCGAGCACTGGCCACCCGCCACGCGCCCGAGTTGTTTGTGCCGATCTTCTTCACGGCTCCGGCCTGGTCGCCCGACGGTGCCACCATCGTCTGCCCCATGGTCAGCCGCGCCCGCATGCCCGGCTTCGCGACGCTCGTCGCAGTTCGTGTTGCCGACGGTGCCAACGTGCCATTTCCGAAGTACGAATGGGGCGACATCGGCCAGGCCACGTGGGCCGTGGATGGACGGGGCCTTTACGTCGTGGCGAGCGATGAAACGACCAGGAGCCGTCTCAGCCAGTTGTGGTGGGTTTCGGCCAGCGAACCAAACCAGCGCCGGATTACCAACGACCTGCTGGACTACCGCACGGTCAGCCTGACCGCGGACGGCGCCACCATGATGACCGTCGCCTCCGACACCACCTCGTCGATCTGGACGATGCCGATCGAGTCAGGGGAGCCGAAGCGCATCAGCGGCGGCCGCTATGAAGGGTTGTCGGGTGTGGCCGCGGCCCCCGGCGGGCGCATTCTCTTTCGAACCGTCGAGGGCGGACTGGCGAGCATCTGGATGATGAACGCGGATGGCACCGGGCGGCAACAGCTGACCTCCGACTCCGAGACGTCGTTCCCCGCGGCGACGCCCGATCAACGTTCGGTGGTGTACGAGCGCGTGGGCGACGGCCTCTGGCAGAGCGACCTCGACGGCCAGAATGCGCGCGCGATCCCGAATACCAGCAGTGGGGTGCGCCCCAGCGTGACACCTGACGGCAAGCACGTCCTCTACACCCTGCTTACGACCGGCGTGGAGCGGTTGTGGCAGGCGCCTCTCGACGGCAGCGCGCCGCCCACGCAGCTGCTGCAAGGACGGGCGAATCGTGCCGTCGTTTCTCCCGACGGGACCCAGCTCGCGTTCTACTACCAGGAGACCCCGAAGTCGTCGTTTGTCCTCGCGGTCATGCCCGTCAATGCCGACTCGCCGAGTCATACCTTCGAGGTGGCCGCGAGCGGCGCCTACGCCACCGTCCACTGGACCATTGACGGCAAGGCGCTGCTGCACAATTCGCAGCCCGGCGATCGCTCCAATATCTGGCTGCAGCCCTTGTCGGGCGGCCCGGCGCGTCAGCTGACCCGCTTTGCCGATCAGCTTGTTTTCGGCTTCGCGCGTTCGCTTGACGGCAAGCAACTCATCATCGCGCGCGGCACGCTCAGCCGTGACGCGATGCTCCTTCGCAACTTCAAGTGAACCCGGCTGCGTCAGCTCAAGCCGAACTGCGGCATACTTTGAGCGCCAGACCGCTCACCCTTCCCTCGAGGAGCTTCCATGACGCGCGTGACTTCCGTTCGACTGATGACCGCATTGTTGCTGATGGGCGTGATGAGTGTCACCGCCGTCGCCCAGGCCCAGGCCCCCGCGGCACCGGCCGCCCCCGCAGCGCCGCAGGCGCCTGCCGCCCCCGCCGTCCCACAGGCACTGACCTACGAGATGGCCGTGCAGGTGATCGATGCCGCTGAAGCCGAGGCGCGCAAGAACAAGTGGAACGTGACCATTGTCGTCACCGACGCCGCCGGGATGCCGGTGGTGCTGCGTCGCCTGACCGGCGCGAGCCCACGCTCGTACGACATCGCCACGCGCAAGGCCGCGACCGTCGTCGCATCAAAGCTGACGACGGCGGAGTACGGCGCGCAGCTCAAGGCCAAGACCGTCACGGAAGTGCCGAACGGCATTACCTTCGCCGGCGGCGTTCCGATCATGCGCGGGTCCGAGTTCATCGGCGCGGTGGGCACGAGCGGCGTCACAGCCGCGCAGGATGAGATCATCTCGAAGGCCGGCGCGAGCGCGATCAAGTAGCGCGGACCCTGGAACCGACTACCGTCCCGGTGCGAGCGGATTCTCCCAGTCTAAGCCGCGAGGTCCATGTCAATACGACCGCTCCGCATCAGCCAACGCGAGCTTCGTCGACTGCGTTACGCGCGCTTGATGAATTCGACGTAACCGGCCATGAACGACCGCAGCTCGGTGCGAACCGTGTCATCGAGAAGCTCGCCCTGCGGGCCAAACACCTTGCCGGAGTCACTGACGGTGAGACGCGGCCCGAACCAGGTGCGCGTACCGAGGGTGCGCAGCACCGGCAACCATGCCGACTGCGCCAGGATGGTGCCGCCTCGGCCGGGCGTGGCACCCATCACCGCGACCGGCCGGTCTCGAAACACGCGGCCGATGTCTGAGGAAGGTCGTGTCAACCAGTCGACGGCATTCTTGAACACACCAGGCATCGAGTTGTTGTACTCCGGCGTGACCAGCAGCAGGCCGTTGGCGGCCGCGATCCGATCCTTGAGAGCTGTGACAGCAGGCGGAATCCCCGTCTCCGCCTCCGCGTCGGCATCGTAGAGCGGAATGTCGCGGATCGAGGCAATGTCGAGCGACGCTTCCGCCGGCGTGAGGTCTTTGGCGGCTCGCAGCAGGGCCGAGTTATATGAACCACTGCGAAGGCTGCCAGAGAGGCCGATGATGGTGATCATGATCCCTAAAATACAGGGAGGGTGGTGCGCCGAGCAATCACGATGCGGCCGACCCCGCTGGCGGTGAGTCCATCCCGACGGGACTTCAGATAGCGACGATTAACATCGCTGCCGCCAAGGTCCTCAACCTCGGAGAAGCCGAGCTGCAACAGGTCAGCTCGCAGCCGCGCAGGTGCGTAGAACGAAATCCACGGTTCGCCTTGCCGCGCAAATGCCTTGAGCGTGCGTCGATAAAACCACCGGACCGGCCACGGCGTCGCCTCTGGGGGCAGCGCGTAGTCGAACACCACCAGCGTCTCCGAAGGCAACGTCGCGATGTAGCGAAGCGTCTCGATCACGTCGAGCCGATCCAGGTACATGACGACACCCAGCCACGCGAACACCGCGGGGCTGGTGCGATCGAATCCTGCGGCGGCCAACACGTCCGGCAACGTCTGGCGCGTGAAGTCGAACGGCACCCACGTCAGGTTGGCAGGCGCCACAATGCCGGCGGCGGTCAGCCGCTCTTGCTTCAGCCGTTGCGTGGACGGCTGATCGACTTCGAAGACACGGACTGCGGCGTGTGGGTTGCGGAAAGCAAACGTATCGAGCCCGGCGCCCAACACCACGTATTGAGAGACCCCGCGATCGGCCGCGCGAGCGATTTCGTCCTCGGCGATCCGGCTGCGGGCCACCACGATCGCGCGCATGCGCCTGGCGATTGGCGAACCACGAAAGCGCTCGGGATGTTCGCGCAGCGCTGCCGCTAACTGAGGGCGCAACATCCTGATGGCCAGTGGATCGGCAAACACTGCCGGCGAATCAGCTACCTGATGCACGGCGCGCTCAAGGGCCATGCGCTCTGCGGTGCGACTCGCTTCGCCCTCGATCATGACGCGATGTTACCGCGTCGTTCAACCACTGCAGCAGAGCTGCCTGCGTCCTGAAGGAACGAATCATGCACTCGAACTCACTCCCGCACCGAGACCAGACAACAGAGGAGCTTATGGCCAACTTCGAAGAGCAGCAGACCGACCAAAAAGAGCAGTTGATGGGCGACGATGCCCTCAACAAGATCCGCGAACTGCTCAAGCACTTCCGTAGCGCAATGCTCACGACGGTGACCGCGGATGGCTCCCTTAGCACGCGCCCCATGGGCCTGCAGGGCGATGCCGACCAGTTCGAGGGCACGTTGTGGTTTTTTGCCGACTCGCGCAGCGCCAAGGCCCAGCTCGTCAAGACCGGCGCGCACACAGCACTGGTGTTACAGAACGACGACAAGAGCTCGTATCTCCACATGACCGGCCGCGCCAGCGTCGAGCGCAACTTGCCGAAGATGCAGGAGATTTACACGCCGCTGCTGAAGACCTGGTTCCCCGATGGCCTGGAGGATCCGAACCTCGCGCTAATCCGGTTCGATGCCGACAAGGTCGATTATTGGGAATCGCCGGGCGGCATGTTCCAGGTGCTTGGCGCCTTCACCAAAGCCGTGGTCAGCGGCGAACCAGGTGCCGGTGGCAACGCCGGCACTGCTAACTTGCCGTAACTGGAGGACACCATGTCACACGTGCATAAGATCTCGCCCAACCTCTGGTTCGACACCCAGGCCGAGGAAGCCGCCGAGTTTTACACCGGCATCTTCCCCAACTCGAAGGTCAATCGCATTGCGCGCTATCCCGAAGCGGGCGAAGAGATCCACAAGATGACGCCTGGCTCGATCATGACCGTTGACTTCGAGCTCGACGGCCAGTCCTTCGTCGCGCTCAACGCCGGTCCGGTGTTCAAGTTCAACGAAGCCATCTCGTTCGTAGTCCACTGCGACACGCAACAGGAAGTCGACGACTTCTGGGAGAAGCTGGGCGCAGGCGGGGACCCCAAGGCGAACCAGTGCGGATGGCTGAAAGACAAGTTCGGCGTGTCGTGGCAGATCGTGCCGACGATTCTGACGACGCTGCTGATGGACCCGAATCCGCACAAGGCCGCCAGTGTCTTCGGCGCGATGTTGAAGATGCAGAAGCTCGACATCAGCGCGCTCGAGCGCGCCGCCGAAGGCTAAGCGGAGGCCGCACGCCAGGTCGATGCTGAAGCGGCTCAATAAGCCTGCCGGGGCAAACTAAGTGGCTTCGCCCTGAATAGTCGCGGTCGTTGATCGCGCCAATGCCGCCCGCAGTTCAGCGTTCGATGCGAACGGCGGTCGCACCGCCCTCACCATCAACTCGAAGGGGACCGGCGCGCCGCCGAAGATCCCTGGCGTCACGACCACGCGGGGTCCCACCAGTGTTACTGTCCAGTCGCGAAACGGCTGCGCCGCCGTCGATCCGGTGCAGAACGCGAGCGAGATCAAGTCACCAAGCCGCACGAACGCGTAGTCTTCGAGCAGCTGCGCCATCGAGAACCCACTCGCCTGCAGCATGTCGCGTCGCGAGGCATCGATGGTGGCAAAGAACGCTGCCCAGTCGGGGTCCTCGCGCAAGCGATCGTAGGCACACATCGCGTGGTTGGCGACCAGCGCCGCAGAGTACGGCTGATCCGCAAGGCCGGCGATAGTGCGCGGCCACACACTTTGCCGTACGCTCATTGGCGCGTTGATGAAATCCACCACCCCGCCAGTGGCCGGATCAACCGCCGGCTCCGCATCCGTTGCGGCCCAGCCATCGTCATGATCGCCGATCGCGCGCAGGATCGCCTCCCGACGCGGGTTCTCCACCAGCGACACGCAGTGCTCCATGATGCGGCGCGCCAGCTGGGCGTGATCCGGCTGTGTGATCAACACACAACCGGATGGTGCGGGACGGACAATCATGGCTACTTCTGCGGAGTCAGCTCGACATTCGTGATGGCGTTCCAGTGGTGCTTGAGCGGCGGGCCGGCGACAAACGGCATCGAGGCCGGGTTGGGCATGGCCGGCTGCTGGGCCAAGGCGGGCGAGATGCACATAACGGTGGCCAGAAGAGCGAAGCTGATCTGTGTGCGCATGATGCCTGAATACTACAATGCCCGCATGTCGGGCCGAGAGTGTTACCACTGCAAGCAATGGATCGAAGCAGGCGAGTTCCACGATTGCTGGACGACGACCGAGGCGGCGCTCACCGCAGATCTGTCCGATGACTTGCGAGAGGCATGGGAGCGAATTCGCGAAACGGCGGTCGAGTTAGGCGAGCAACGCATCTACGCGTCGGGCAGCTGCATCATGTTTGCGCGCGGCGTCTGCTACTGCTTCGTACGCCCAAAGCGGAGCTACCTTGAAGTATGCGTATTTCTTGGCCGTGCGGTGAAAGGCGCACAAGTGCGCCGCGTCGAGCCGACGTCGAAGACCAAGATGGCCAACCTGCTGAAGATTACCCACCGCGACCAGGTAGAGGCGCCGGTCACCGACTGGCTGCGCGAAGCTTACGAGCTGCTCGATCAGCCTCGCTCCCCCGCAAGGCCGGCAACCGCAAAGAAAGCAGCGAAGAAAGCAGCGAAGAAAGTCACACCGGCGCCGAAGAAGAAGGCTCAGCCCGCGCGGTTAAAGGCAAAGAGGGCGTGATCGGCCGACGTTACGCCTTGCCATTGTTCCAACAGGATGCGCGCCGAGAGCGCGGCGAAGGTCATGCCGTTGCCGCCATAACCGAGCGCGAACAGGTGATTCGGGTAGCGCCGATGCGGCCCGATGTAGGGCAGGCTGTCGGGCGTCATTGCAAACAAGCCGTCCCACGCATAGTCGATGGCCACTTTCGCGAGGGCGGGATACAGACACTCGAAATGTTCGCGCAGTTCTCGCGTTGCTGCACCAAACTTCGCGGCGCGAACACCCCCACCGCGAACTGGACGATCAGCGCCGCCAATCATCAGGCGGTTGGCCGCCACCCAGCGAATGTAGTGGTACGGCGTTTCGGTGTCCCACAACAGCACCGGTCCGAGCCCGACCTCGCGCTTCTGGTGCGGCGTCAGCGGCTCGGTGACGAGCACGTAGGTGTGTCGCATTTCGAAGCGGCCGGCCAGCGGCTTGAAAGACTGCGTCGCGTACCCGGTGGCGATGATGGCTTTCTTCGCATCAATGGAACCGGTGGCCGTGTGCAGACGCACGCCACCGTCGGTCTGCCGAATCCGCTTCACCGGTGATTTCTCGAACACCTGTGCGCCCGCCCGCTTTGCCGCTGTCAGCAATCCCAGCGATGCCCGGTAGGGATCCAGCTGCGCATTGCCTCTGGTCGAGATGGCGCCGGCGCCGGTCAGGCCGGTGACACGGCGCAACGCCCCGGGCGTCAGCCATCGACCCGAGAATCCCACCCCATGGCGAAGCGCTAACTCCGACCGCAGCTCCGCTGCCCGTTCGATCTTGGTTGTGTAGTACACGGAAGGCCGCTCGCTCAACGCGCAGGCGATTTTCAGTCGGCGGAGGATGGCCACCAGCTCTCGTGCTGCGTCGTGACTCGCATGCCAGATGCGCTTGGTCGTGGCCTCGCCGTAGCGCTCGGTAAGGTCGCCGAAATCCACGTCAGGTTCCTGCAGCAGTAGGGCCGTGCTGGCGGCCGTACTGCCTCGACCCGCGCGCGCGGCTTCGACGACCGCCACCGACACGCCGGCCTCGGCCATGTTCAGAGCGATCAGCGACCCGCTGAGGCCGCCTCCAACAATTGCTACCTCAACCTGTCGATGACCGCGAAGAGCGCCGTAGGAAGTGGTCTCCGGAAGACGACCTGGCCGGAGCCATATTGGCTGGCCGACCCTTAGTGCAGGCTGCGACATTTACCGGGCTCTTTGCAGGGAGCTTGCCAGTCCCTCACCGGGTACTTTGCTTGCATCGGTCACGGTTCTGGCAGTCGTTACCTCAACCGGAGCATTCAAATGGCTAAACGATCGAAAGACGCGAGCAAGCCGGCACCAAATCGAAACAAAGGCGGCGAAACGCACCAGGTTCGTACCGGTCGAACCCCCGCCTTGACCACCAACCAGGGCACGCCGATCTCCGATAACCAGAACTCTTTGCGCGCAGGGGTTCGCGGCCCGACGCTGCTCGAAGACTTCATCTTTCGGGAAAAGATCACCCACTTTGACCATGAGCGCATCCCGGAGCGGATTGTTCACGCCCGCGGCTCTGGCGCGCATGGCTACTTTCAGCCCTACAAATCGATGGCCCACCTCACCGGCGCGGCTTTTTTGCAGGACCCCAGGAAGAGGACCCCGGTGTTCGCTCGCTTCTCGACCGTGGCCGGCGGCGCCGGTTCCGGCGACACTCCCCGCGACGTTCGTGGCTTCGCGGTCAAGTTCTATACCGAAGAAGGCAACTTCGACCTGGTCGGCAATAACATCCCGGTGTTCTTCATTCAGGATGCAATCAAGTTCCCCGACCTCGTCCACTCGGTGAAGATGGAACCGGATCGCGGCTACCCGCAGGCCGGTTCGGCGCACGACACTTTCTGGGACTTCGTCTCGCTGATGCCCGAAAGCTTCCACATGATCATGTGGGCGATGTCGGACCGCACCATCCCGACTTCGCTGCGAATGATGGAAGGCTTCGGTGTCCACACCTTCCGCTTCGTCACCGCCGAAGGCAAGTCCACATTCATCAAGTTCCACTGGCGGCCGACTATTGGCTCGCAGTCCATGGTGTGGAACGAGTCAGTGAAGCGCTATGGCGCTGATCCGGATTCGCAGCGGCGAGATCTCTTCGACGCGATTGCCGCCGGCGACTTCCCGGAATGGGAACTGTCGGTGCAGGCGTTCGATCAGAAGACGGCGGACAAATTTCCGTTCGACATCCTGGACCCGACCAAGCTGATTCCGGAAGAGATGGTGCCACTCACGCCAGTGGGCAAGATGGTGCTCGATCGCAACCCCGATAACTTCTTCACGGAAACCGAGCAGGTCGCCTTCCACCCCGGACACGTCGTCCCCGGCATCGACTTCAGCAACGATCCGCTGCTACAGGGCCGTCTCTTCTCGTACACGGATACGCAGCTCATTCGCCTGGGCGGCGCCAACTTCCACGAGATTCCGATCAACCGGCCGAAGTGCCCGATGGCCAACTTCCAGCGCGACGGCGTCCGCCGCATGGACGTCAACAAGGGCCGGGTCGCCTACGAACCCAACAGCCTGGCGCTCGACGCGCCTCGCGAGGATGCGCAGAACGGCTTCCGTTCGTTCCCGCAGCTCGATGCCGGCGACAAGGTTCGCGAGCGCTCAGAAACGTTCAGCGATCACTACAGCCAGGCGCGGATGTTCTTCCGATCGATGTCCGATCCGGAGAAGCTGCACATCGTCAAGGCGTACGTGTTCGAGCTGAGCAAGGTGGAGACGATTGCGGTTCGCACGCGCGTACTCGGTCACCTCGCGAATATCGACAGCGAGCTGCTGAAGCGCGTCGAGACCGGCCTCGGCATGGAGGGCCGGGCGGATGCGATCACGCCGGCGCGCCAGCCTATTGACATGAAGCCGTCACCAGCGCTGAGCCTGATCAAAAAAGCGCAGAAGACGCTGAAGGGCCGCAAGGTTGGCGTGCTGGTCACCGATGGATCCGATCCGATGGTGGTGTCGGCGTTGAAGTCGGCGGTCGCAGCCGTCGGCGCGCGCATGGAGATCGTGGCGCCCAAGATTGGCGGCGCCACAGGCAAGGGCGGCAAGCTCATTCCAGCCGACCACAAGATCGATGGCGGTCCTTCGATCTTCTACGATGCCGTTGTCATCGCCGCCTCGGAAGAAGGGGCCCGCATGCTGAAGGATGATCCGGCCACCATCGACTGGATTCGCGATGCCTTCGCGCACCTCAAGGTCATTGGCGTCGTCGACACGGCCGTGAGCCTGATCGACACTGCAGGCATCACGCCAGACGACGGTGTGATTGCGTTCAAGGGCAAGGGGGTCGGCGGCTTCATAGAAGCCGCGATGCTCGGCCGCATCTGGGAGCGAGAGCCCGCCGAGTAATGAGTACGGGTCTGGCCCCCCGTGGGGGGTCGGACCCGCCCTTGCTGCGCCGTCTCGTAACTGCGCTAGACTCGCGGATGCCATGAGCGCAATTGTGCAAGGTGTCCCGATACCTCACGTGGCAGCGTCGGCCATAACCGCCGAACGGTTTTATGTCCGCATCGCCGCCGCCTGCCTCGTAGTCGCCGTGGTTGGCTTCACGCCAACCTATTGGCTGCCGTTGTTTCGCGGCACCCTCAACGTCCCAGCTATTTCACACGTGCACGCTGCCGTCTTCTATTCGTGGACCCTGTTGTTCCTGGCCCAGACGTGGCTGGCCGCCAATCGCAAGCTCACGCGCCACCGTGAATGGGGCGTGGTGGGTGTGGCGCTGGCGACGACCATGGTATTTGTCGGGATGGCCGCGGCGATCACCAGCCTGAAGCAATCGACGGCCGAGGGATTCGGCGAGGCCGTACGCGCCTTCACCGTCATTCCGGTTTCCGGACTCGTCTTCTTCGTCGTGCTGTTTACGCTCGCGCTGATGAAGGTCAGGCAGCCGGAGACCCACAAGCGCTTAATGCTCGTGGCAACGGTGTCGTTGCTGCAAGCGGCGGTCGGGCGCTGGTTCCTGATCTTCATTGCGCCCGTTCCGCTCGGCGGCGGCCCGGTCAGTCCGCCACCGGTGTTCGTCACCATCATGCCGGGCCTGCTGTCGGACCTGCTGATCTTGGCCGCCATGGTGCACGACCGCAAGACGATGGGTCGAGTCCACCCGGTCTACTGGATTGCCGGAGGGGCACTGGTGGCCCTGCAGGTGTTGCGTGTGCCGATCAGCACCACGGCGGCCTGGACCCAGGTTGCGCACTGGCTGTCGACGGTGTCGTTGTAAACAGGGGTCGTGACACGACAGGCCGAACTTGTCCTTCAGCCGGCCGCACGCTCGCGCAAAAGTGAACCTGCTCCCCTTTTACGGTATTCGTAAGTCTTACCGTGGGGCTGTCAGCAACAGTCTGACGGCGTCGATTTCTGCCTGGTTGATGGTGTGGCCCATGCCTGGATAGATGCGCTCGTCAACCGCGGCGCCCATGCGGCGATACACCTCAGCCGACTCGCGCACGCGCTCGACCGGGATGTGCGGGTCGACGTCGCTGCAGCCGACGAACACCGGCGTGCCGTCGAACGAACCCGGGTAGTCACGTGAAGTGCCAGGGGGACCAATCACCCCACCGCTGAAGCCGGCGATAGCCGCATAGCGTTGCGCATGTCGAGCCGCATACTCCAGCGTGAGACAGGCGCCCTGCGAGAATCCCATCAGGGCCACGCGGCCGGCCGGCAGGCCCTGTTGCTCGAAGTGCAGCACCAAGCCTTCGATCACTTGCAGGGCGGAACTCAGTCCCGGCTCATTCTGTTCGATCCGGGTCAGAAACGAATAGGGATACCAGCTGTGTCCCGCGGCTTGCGGCGCGACGTACGCGACATCCGGCAACGCAAACTCGTGCGCGAGGCCCAGGATGTCGTCGGCCGAGGCACCGCGCCCGTGAATGAGAATGGCGCCAAGCCGCGCGTTGGCTGGCGGCGGGCCGAACGTCAGCACCGGCTCGCCGAGGTGTGGGTGCGCGCTCAATCGATCGCCTTCAGGTTCGAAACAATCTGCGGTCGCTGCGGCTCGAGGAATGGTGGCAGCACCACCTTTTCGCCGAGGGTCGCTTCGTCTTCGTCGACACCGAATCCGGGACCGTCACTTGCGATTTCGAACAGCACGCCGTTCGGCTCGCGGGTGTAGAGGCTGCGGAACCAGAACCGATCGACCTTGCCGCTGTTCGGCACGCCAAATTCGTTGAGCCGATCGGCCCACGCGTCGTAGTCTGCGTCAGGCGTACGGAACGCGACATGATGGACGGCGCCGGCCCCTGCCCGTGCCTGCGGCAAGTCGGGCTGCACGGCAACGTGCAGCTCGGCATGCGCGCCGCCGGTTCCCATTTCGAAGACATGGACGTGTGTGTCGGAAGTACCCGGGTGCGGATAGTCGCGCACCTGGCGCATGTTCATCACCTGGGTCAGCAGCACATCGGTTGGCTCGAGCATCGGCACGCTCATCACGATCGGCCCGAGGCCGCGAATCTGCCGCTCTGCCGGCACTGGACTGCGGTCCCAGGCGATCGGCGGGTCGCCCTTACCGTCGTCATCAACCAGCGCCAGCCGCTGTCCTTCCGGATCCTCGAATGCCAGCGTCAGCCGGCCATCGCGCTCGACGATCTCGTCGTGGCGCACGCCAAGCTCAGTCAGCCGCGCCGCCCACCACTGGAGCGTGTCGCTTCCTGTTACGCGCAGGCTGGTCAGCGTAATGCTGCGCGTACCTCGCCGTTCCTTGGGTGCGGGCCAATCGAAAAACGTCAGGTCAGTACCCGGACTGCCCTTCGCATCTGCATAGAAGAGGTGGTACGAACTCACGTCGTCCTGGTTAACCGAACGCTTCACCAGCCGCATGCCAAGGGTCTGCGTGTAGAAGAGGCGGTTGTCGCGAATCGCGGCCGAGATGGCGGTGAGGTGGTGAATTCCAGTGAGGTTCATGAATTGGGCTCCGCAACCTCCATCATTACTCGAATGCAGCCACACTGCCGCGCTGGCATGCCCAGAAACCTGTGGCAGGCCAGTTGCATCCCCACAACCAGAAGCCTGTACAGAAGTGCGGGCGCAATTAATAGGAGCCGAACATGGCGCATGATACCGACCGTCCCGATGATTCGAACGCCCCGCGTCACACCAACTCGATTGCCGAAGAAACCTCAGCCACCGGTCAGCGTGTCAAGGGCGCCATCAAAGAAGGAGTGGGCGACCTGATCGACGACAAAGACATGGAAGCGAAGGGCGCGCGCGAAAACGCCGCTGGCAAGGATCGCCAGAAGAAGAACGACGCCGTCTAGTTGACGGTTCGTCCACTCAAGACTCCCATTCCCGGCTGACACAGGTCAGCCAGGAATGGGCTTGTCGCGTCGAGGGTGGCGCGGTGTTAACCGCATTCGGTCGCAACGATCCTTCGGTATTGTTCGGTGCCATGGATCCAGCCATCACGTGGAATGAAGCTGAAGGCATCCTCTGGCTGACCGTAATCCCTATGTCGGTCCCCAGGCGATAGGCGAAGGCGTGTTCGCGCGGTTGCTGGCAGCGATCGATAACTTCACGGCGGTGCCCGATACCGTCATCGATGGTGGGGATCACATCGTGGCGCTCGGCCGCTACCGCGGCACGTTCAAGTCCGGCGGCGCGGCGCTCGACGCGCAGTACTGTCACGTGTATCGCTTCCGCGACGGCAAGGCGGTGACGTTCCAGCATTCGTCCCAGTCTGTTTAGGTCCAGGCGAGCCGTGTTCTGACGAGGAACCACAGGTCAAAACGCGTGCGCCCGACGTGAGTGGCGACATGAAACGCGTACGCTGTGAGCGCGCTCATGACGAACATCTCGCCACCGTCCTCGACGACCAGCAGCACCTGCGCCAGCAACGATCGCTGGGTGTAAGCGATGGTGTGCAGCATATCGATGAGGACGCCGACCAGCGCCAGGGCGACCACTAGACAGCCCAGGTCCCGCGAGATGCGCCGGCACTGTTCTGTTCCGCGGCGCACGGCAACCCCAACCACCGCGAGTACGGCCAAGCCGATGGCCGCGGCGAAGAGCAGTTCGCCAATATCCTGGGAGCGCAGCCCGAACGGCGCGGGAAGGTCGTATCGCTGGGCCAACCAGCCGCCGACACTCTCATGAATCTTCCCGGCATCGTCCGCGAGAAGAAACAGAAACACGAACCCCCAGCTGAGATACGCGACGTGACGGGTCGAAACGAACGCGACGATCATGCACACGACAATCCAGAACTCTTTCAAGTATTGGAAGATCTCGGCCGGTCCACCATCGTCTTCGAGCGAGATTCGATTGCCGCGGAGCCAGCCAGTTTCGACGTTGACCAGGTGCAGCAATGTGAATGCGGCATCGGCGCAGAACAGCAGCAGCATGAGCGCGACGGCGGCCATGATGCTTTCATGAGTTTTAATTTCGGGTTGGAGGGTTGGCACGCGCACTCGTCATCTCGGCTCGGTCGCACTTGGGCTCTAACTGGCCCAATCTGACTTATCGGCCGATGATGTCGAGAACGTTAGAGGCGGGTCACCCGCGACGGTGCGCGTCCGGTTCCCCTCGGAAATCGGACGCGCCGCCACCTACTTCTTCAAGATCCCCAGCACCTGGACCTGCTTGTTCGGCCCTTCCATGCCGCTCAGTCGGATGTGGTTGACCACGCAGTTGTTGTCTTCGCGCTCCTCCTCGATTTCGTTGAAAGGGTCGGCGCAGAACTCCAGACGATAGTGACCGCTCGCAACGCCGCTGACCTCGATGTATTGATCGGGGATGTACCAGTCATAGACGTCCGACCAACCGTGATTGATGCCCTGACGATACTGATCGGTCACGCCGTCTGAGGCACTCGGAAACAGACAATCGGGCGCGTAGTACTTGCGGGGACCATCGCCCTTCTCGCCCCATGCGTCGATGCGGATGTCGGCCATGCAGAAGCTGACCTTGTGCGAAGCTGCCACGGGCGAGTCGCCCAGCTTGGCACCTCGAGGGTCGGACCGCCAGAGCAGCGCGTTGGCGAAGCTCGAGTAGTGATAGTGCCCGTGAATACCGTGAAACGTCACGGTCCCGCCGGGCCGATCACTGAATGAACCACTGCTTTCGTAAACGCGCTGCGAAACCGGAAACGGGACGTCAGGATCCGGTGTGGCCCCGGTGGGCACGTGGTACGCGATCTCAATCGGTCCGGCGCCGAGGTTCGCCACGATCTGGTCGAACCTCAGGCAGGTCTGCGCACCGTCCTCATCCATCTCGCTCTGGAAGCAGCTTGCGCCGGCCGGCGGATCGGGCTCGAAGATCGGGAACGAGGGTGTGTCGAACGTGATTCGCTCGGTGCCGTGGAAGGTGAGATCCGGCAGCAGGCGCTTATTCGGAACCGGCGTGGGCAGATATTCAACTTCCGCGAGGGCCTGGTATTCGACAAACGGCGCGACGTTGTAAGTCGGGTCATAGGCAATCCACACGTCGTACCACCCATTCTCGGGCTCCGGCAGGAAGGCCGACTGCGACACGGCGATGATCCCTGCCGAAGCGCCGACGAGGGCGCCGTCCTTATAGATCCACAGGTGCAGCGTGTCGAACTCGCCGCAGCAGCCGGGAATGTCAGGGGGCAGGGTATGCCCACCCGGGTTGCCGAACCACCGCAGCGCGACTTGCACGCCGCCCGGTCGGTTTGAACTCTGGAACGTCCCGCGCGGCAGGTCGATGTGCAGCCGGAAGCGATCGCAGGGAACGCCGGCGCATTCCGGCGGCTCTCCACCGGTCGGCGCGTCCTCTGGACCGACACGGCCCTGCCAGAACAGCGGCAAACTGCGCTGGTCGAGCACGCCGCGCATCATCGAGGTCGGCGGCTTGCGCGCGGCCGCTTCCGCGGTGGTCGCCGCTGAGTCGGTTTGTGCCCATGTCAACTGGCCGCCGGCGAGAACTGCAGCCAGCATCAGCGCCAATCCCGTATGGTGCAGCAGCGCACTGGATAACACGCGAGTACGAGACATCAGGACTCCCCCTTTGGTTGGCGGCCCGAGAAAGCCAGGGCCCCGGGCCATGGCGACGATCGTTCAAGGTGCGCAGAATACACCGATTGCCGTCAAGCTGGTCCGCTCGCGGCGTTGCTGCGCCGCCAGCTATCCCAGGGCTTTGATCGTCGAACTTTGACTTAGTTCCGACTGAACAATCCACTATAGTCGCGCCAGCGGAGGCTTCAATGTTTCGAACACGCGCCTGGATTCTGGTCGTTGCCCTGTTGACCGCGCCGGTCTTTCCGGGGCTAGCGCAACAACCGTCGGACATTTCGTTCGCCTTAACTGGCGATTCGATCATTACGCGCAAGCTCTCGGTTTATGCCGAGCCCGCTTTCATGCGCATCATCGAGTTGATTCGCGGTGCCGACGTCGGCTTCACGAATCTCGAGATGCTGTTTCACGATTACGAACCATACGCATCTGCGGCAAGCGGCGGCACCTACATGCGCGCGGAGCCGGCGCTCGTCAAGGACCTGGTCTGGGCCGGATTCGACATGGTGGCTCGTGCCAACAATCACAGCGGTGATTACGGCGTCCTCGGCATGAACCTCACGACCAAGTATGTGGCCGAGGCGGGGCTGGTCCAGGCCGGCGTCGGCGCCAGCCTGGCGGAAGCGCGCGAGGCCAGGTTCATGGAGACGCCGAAAGGGCGCATTGCGGTCATCTCGGTGGCGTCGACCTTCCCGGATTCATCACGCGCCGGCCGCACGCGCGGCGACATGCCGCCACGCCCTGGACTGAATCCCCTTCGCTTTACGACGACGACGACGGTTACGGCGGAACAGATGACGGCGTTGCGGGCAATTTCTTCGCAGACGTCGGGACGTGGCGGTGGGCAGACCGGCGATTCGATGACTTACCTCGGCAACCGGTTCGTCGTTGGACCAACCCCGGGGATAAAGACCGAACCGCTGAAAGAAGACCTCGACGAGATCGCGGCCGTCGTCCGTAACGCGAGCGGGCTCGCCGACTATGTGATGGTCACCATCCACGCCCACGAAGGCCAGTCGCGGGACCGTCTGCTGGCCGCTGACTTCCTCGTCACGTTCGCCCGCGCCATGGTCGACGCCGGCGCCGACATGTTCGTCGGCCACGGCCCGCATGTGCTGCGCGGCATCGAGATTTACAAGAACAAGCCAATTTTCTACAGTCTCGGCGACTTCATCTTCCAGAACGAAACGCTGCTGCGGCTGCCGTCGGAGAATTACGCGTCGTACGAGCTTGGCACCGACAAGCACGTCAACGACTTCAACGACTCGCGCTACAACTTCGACAAGAGCGGCTTCCCAGCCGACCCGCCGATTTGGGAGGCAGTCGTCGCGGTGCCGACGTTTCGCGGCGAGCGCGTCACGGAAATCGCGCTCCACCCGATCACGCTTGGACACGGCCAGGCGCGCAGCGTTCGTGGCCGGCCGATGTTTGCGGAGGGCGCACTGGGACAGAAGATTCTTGGCGACCTGGTCAAATTATCCACGCCATACGGCACCAAGATCGCGATTCGCAACGGCGTTGGCTTCGTCGAGCTTCCCGCGACCACCTCGACCCAACAAGAGGAGTAACGATCGTGGGAATCATGCGAGTGTCAGCATTTGTTCTCGCCGCGGTATTTGCAGTCGTGACGACGGTCGCGGGGCAAAATCTTAGCTCCTCGAGTATTGATGGCGTCGTTACCGATCAATCCAGCGCGGCGTTGCCCGGCGTCACGGTGATCGCCACCAGTCCGGCGCTGCAGGTACCGCAGCTGACAACCGTCACCGACGGACAGGGCCAGTATCGCTTTCTCGATCTGCCGCGCGGCACCTACCAGATCCGCTTCGAGCTGGCTGGATTCGAACCGCTGCTGCGCCAGGACTTCACCTTGAATGCCGGCTTCGCGGCCCGCGTCAATGTGTCGCTCAAGGTCGGCACCCTCAATGAGACCGTGACCGTCAGCGGCGCGAGCCCGGTCGTCGATCTGTCCTCGACCGGTGGCGGACAGAACGTCAACACCGATCTGATCTCGTTCTCGCTGCCCGGGCTGAAGCAGATGGCGGACATCGTGCAGATGTCGCCGGGGCTGACCGCCACCGACGGCTTCAAGCCCGGTGCCATCGGCCTCAACGCACGGATCCGCTTCAACACTTACGGGATCAACAGCGGCAACACCAACATCACGGTTATGGTTGACGGGTTCAAGATCATCGCCAACTCGGTCCCCGACCTCGCCAACACCGAGGAAGTCGACGTCAAGACCTACGGCAACGGCGCCGAGGTCAAGGAAGCCGGCGCGATGATCAATCTGGTCACCAAGTCGGGCGGGAACGAGTTTCACGGCCGTTTCGGCGAAGCGTATATGCGTCAGCCGGGCGGGAACATCACACCGGCATTGCAGGCGCGCGGCCTCTCCGTTGGCACGTCGTTACAGTACTTCAACGATGCAAGTGCGGATCTGGGTGGCCGCCTGATCCGCGACAAGGTGTGGTTCTACGGATCGTTCCGCGACCGTCGCAACCAGACGACCCGACCCGGTCTGGTGCTCGATCCAGGACCCGATGGGGTGTACCTCACCGGCGACGAACCAGCGGCGTTCCCCAAATCGACGCTGGTCAATCCGAGCATCAAGGGCCAGTACCAGATCACGCGCAGCTACCAGTTCGTTGCCGACTACGCGCGCGAAGTGACTAACAGCGACGCCGATTCCCAGAACACGCCTTTCGGCGCGCAGCCGACGGCGTCGCCCGACTTCTCGCACCTGGCCTTCGAAGCGACCCAGGTGTTCAAGTGGGTGCCGACACGCTGGAAGATGGAGCTGAAGGGCACGCCGACCGATCGCCTGCTCTTTGACCAGCAGTTCGGCCGCTCGACCTACCTGTTGAACTACTCGCAGCAGCCGTCCTGCGGCACCACCCCCGGCACTTACAATCGCAACACGCTGATGATCACCGGCTGCGGGATCCAGCGTGAGAGCGACTTCACGATGTGGGTCGCCGACGGCAGCGCGACCTACCTGCCCACCAGTTTCCTTGGCGGCAACCATGAATTCAAGATGGGATATCAGGTGTCGCGGCGCGACATCACCGGCAACGCAAACGTGACCGGCAGCGGCAATTATCACCTGATGTACGACACGGTCCTCGGCGTGCCGAATCAGCCGATCCAGCTCGAAACGACCAACGCGCCGGTCGAGCCGGATAACTGGGACAACGTCTACTCGGGATACTTCACCGATCAATGGCGCGTCGGCCAGCGGCTGACGTTCAACCTTGGCGTCCGCTACGACTTCCAGAAATCATACGTGCCTGAGCAGACCAGGCCGGCCGGTCCGTTTGCGGCAGCCGCAACGTTTCCGCGCGTCGACGTTGGCACCTGGGGCCGCTTCGGTCCACGTGCCGCCATGGCCTGGGACGTTACCGGCCGCGGCAAGACGGTGATGAAAGCCACCTACGGTAAGTTCAACAGCGAGGCGGCGATTGCCGCCAACTACAACCAGTACACGACATTTCAAACGGTCTACCGCTGGACCGATCCCAACCGCAATGGCCGTTTTGATCCGGGTGAGGTCAATCTCGACACCAACGGCAGTGATTTCATCAGCACTACCAGCGCGGCGAATAACAAGATCAACCAGGATTTGAAGTTGGCGCACATCCACGAAGCGACCGCGTCTATCGAGCACGAACTGGCGCCAAACCTTGCCGTTCGCGGCCTGTGGGTCCTGAAGCAGACCGGCAGTGACTACAACACCATCAACGTGCTGCGGCCATACAGCGCGTTCAACATTCCGATTACGCGCCGCGATCCCGGCCCCGACGGCTTGCTGAGCACGGCCGATGACGGCGGGCCGGTCACAATATACGACTACGATCCGGCGTTTCGCGGCAGCAACTTCGTCGGCAATCAGGAAGTGAACCGCCCGAACGGGCGTACCGACTCCTACAACTCCTACGAGGCGTCGGTCACGAGGCGGATGACCCAGAGCTGGTCGCTGCTCGCGGCCTATACGGCGACGAAGTATCACCGCTGGATCGTCGGCATTCCGCAGAGCCCCAACGACGAGTACTTCGATCTCGACGACCAGTGGCGGTGGGCGTTCAAGCTGAACGGCAACTACAACCTGCCGTATGACATCTCGCTCGGCGGTATCGTCGAGGTCCGCAACGGGGCGCTTGGCCAACGCACCTATGTATTCCGCGCCACCGACGCCAGCGGATTGCCGCTGCGTCAGCTCGCCTCGGCCACGATTCGCATGGAGCCGTTCGGGTCTCAGCGCGAGGGCAAGCAGACGACGTTCAACGCGCGCGTGTCGAGAATGTTTGGCTTGCCGAAGGGGCGAGTCAATCTGAGTTTTGACGTGTTGAACGTCCTGAATACGAACGCGATTACGGCGGTGACCTACGCGTCTGGCCCCAGCTTCGGCCGCGTCACCGACATCCTGCCGCCGCGCACGGTTCGCTTCGGCGTGATTTACGACTTTTAATCAAATATCTCGACCATCCGGAAGCGCCGGCACCTTGGGCACTGACCTCTGCCCTTGCCCGCCTGCACTTCTAACGCGTCCGAACCCTCGCAGCGGAAGACGAGTGAAACTAGCGCGTGCCCGAAACCAGCACCGGCGACGCTCGATACATTGTTGGCAAGATGCGCTTCAAATTCTCGAGCTTCGGCAGGTCGTTGTAGACGATGTAGGGATAGGTCGGGTTGCGGACCAGAAAATCCTGGTGATACTTCTCGGCGATGTAGAACTTGCGGCCCGTCTCGATGGTCGTCGCGATTGGCTTCTTGAACGCGCGGGCCCGATCGAGCTGCGCGATGTAGGCTTTCGCCACCGCGGCCTGTTCCGCGTTGGCAGCGAAAATCGTCGATCGATACTGCGTGCCGGTGTCGGGCCCCTGGCGATTGAGCTGCGTCGGGTCGTGCGCGACAGAGAAGTAGATCTGCAGCAACTGTCCGTAGGTCACCTGCCGCGGGTCGTAGGTAATCTGAACCGACTCGGCGTGACCGGTCGTGCCGTCGTTGGTCTGCTCGTAGGTCGCCGTGCTCTGCGCGCCGCCGGCATAACCGGACACTGCGTTGGTCACGCCCTTGACGTGCTGGAAGACACCCTGCACCCCCCAGAAGCATCCGCCGGCAATGGTTATCACCTCCGACGCCGCTTGGCTGGCCGGCATGTCAACCGCCGGCGCCGCTAGGGCCAGACCCTCCTGCGCCTCAGCCGGCAAGATCCGGATTGCCACCGCCGCCAGTAAAAGGACGGCAACCACCCCGGTCGAACTGAAACGGCTCTTGATACTGTTCATAATCGAATCCCCGATCCCCGCTAAACGCTGTCGGGCCTGAACGTCAGCGACACGCCGTTGATGCAGTAGCGAAGTCCGGTGGGCTTCGGGCCATCGTCGAACACGTGACCCTGGTGGCCGCCGCACCGCCGGCAATGCACTTCTTCCCGCACCATGCCGAGGGTCGTGTCGCGGGTAACGCCAAGGGCCTGATCGAGCGGGGCCCAGAAGCTCGGCCACCCCGTGCGGCTATCGTACTTGGTGGTGGACGAGAACAGGTCGAGGTTGCAGCCGGCGCAGGCGTAAGTGCCCCGCCGTTTCTCGTTCAACAAGGCGCTGGTGAATGCGCGCTCGGTACCCTCGTGCCGCAGCACCTGGTATTGCGCGGGCGTCAACAGCTTCTGCCATTCGGCCTCGGTGCGCGTCAATTCGAACTGCTGTCGAGCCTGCCCTGCCTTCAGCCGCCACGGCGCCGCAAAGGCCAGCGCGATGCCGGCAACGCCCCCGCCAATCAGGTGTCGTCTGGTGATCATGTGAGTTGCCCTCTACGCTCTGATGTCCGCGTCCTTGATTCTATTCCCCGTGATCAGGGGCACAGATGAGCCAGGCGTTAAGAATCATTCGGCTTTCTGGCACCTGGTGCATGGCGCATAACCATCGGCGAGGGCCTGTTGGCCCGATTCGAGGTGGGCAGGGCCATGGATCAAGGGACACGCAGGGTCATGAAACAGCTTGCCCTGCTCGGTCACCGCCACCATCTTGGTCGGCGTTGACCACGCGGGTTCGCTGTGTTCCGACCGCAGGGGTGCCCGCGACGCCGAGGCGACGCCCACCATCCAGGCACCCGTCAGCAGCACGATTGCCAAAAGGCTCATCACCCAAGTGCGCATCGTCATGATTTATCTCCGGAAGTGTATTCGGGATAGCGCTTCCATCCGATGACCATCGAGGCGAAGTTGTCCCATCCGTGCAGCAGCACCATGATCAGGTGGCCAGGTATGAACGCGAGCAGTCCACACATGGAAAGAAAGTGGATCAGGCGCGCGCCGTGATAGCCGCCAAAGAACCAGCCGAGCGCCGATAACTGCACCGGCTTGTACATCACCAATCCCGTCAGCAATGACAGTGTGCCAAACAGCATGACCGTCGTGTAGGCCTGCTTCTGCAGCGGATTGTATTGGCCGGTCGCCGCCGGCTTTGGCCCGAACAGGAAGTAGTGTCGGGCCATAGGCCAGAGCCCAGGCAGATCGCGCGGCATGAACGCGAGCGTCCGCCAATGGCCTGACAGGATCTGCGAAGTGACGTAGAGCAGCCCGATCCCGGCGAAAATCCACATGAAGGTGAAGTGCCACTGCAGGGCACCACCCAACCATCCGCCGAGCGCAATCGCTTCGGGTATCTCGTCGATCAGGTTCTGTTGCGGAATCTTCGGACCGAAGGCCGGAAACGCCGAGAAGATCTGCAGTCCGCTCATTGCCAGCACCGTCACCGAGACGGCGTTGGCCCAATGACAGAATCGCACGGCCCACGGATGTTCGTAGACCGGCCGGGCCACGCGAGGCGTCGTCATGTCAGATGCCGCCATACCAGCTGTATCCTTGGTCGCCCCAATAGCTCCGGCGGGCCGGTAGGACGTGGGTGACTTCCATTGTCATGAGGTACTTCGCCTGCTTGTAGCCAAGCTTGGTGGGGAGATTCAGGCGGAGCGGCGCGCCGTGACCGCGATCGAGCGGGCGATCGTACATCTCGTAACAGAGCAGCGACTGCGGATGCAGGGCCGTCTCCATGTCGAGCGACTCGTAGTAGTCATCCGCGCACGTGAACGTCAGAAAGCGGGCGCCCGGCTCGGCGCCAGCGATCGACAGAAAGTCAGAGAGGCGGGCACCACCGAACCGGCCGACGACATCCCATCCCTCCACGCAAATGTGCCGCGTGTTGTGCGTCTGCTTCGGTAGCGCGCGAATCTGGTCGAGCGTGTAGGTGCCCGCACGCGCAACGGCGCCGGTGACAGTGAGCGTCCAGTTCGCGAAATCGATCTCAGGCTCGATCACGTCGTAACCGTTATAGGGAAATTGCTCCATCGGAACGACATCGGCGTCGGGATGCGAGGCCGCCAGGTGATCGCGGCGGAAGATAAATCCAGAAGCACGATCGCTCCAAGCGACGCCGCGTTCCAGCAGCGGTTCGCGCCACGATGGCACGGCAAAGCTGCCAAGAAGGAGCAGCGGGCTCAGCTTCAGTAACTCCCGCCGGGTTCGATGGGGTGGTTGCGTGAGCATGCTCTCTCCTCAAACGCCCGCCAGGGCGTTGGTGACTGGCGCCGCCAGGGCTGCCGCGACTTCCTGCACGGCATCGTCACCCAGGGCAGACACCAGGAAGGCCACATGCTTGGGTCCACGAATCGCGGCGGTGTGAAACCCATCGGTGACTGGAAAGCTGGAAGGGATCGTCCACAAGCCTTCATCAGTCGTGACCAGCAGTGACACCGCCTGGCCCTGGTAGCCCAAGACGATGTGAGCAAAGCGATGACCTTCGAACACGCAGGAGTGCCGCTCGATGATCCGCAGCGATCCGCCGCTGAGGGTCGTCGTCGATGGCTCAATGCTCTCCAGCCGGCGATTAACGGCGTCGAAACGGCGCGCGGCTTCCTCCAGGGTGATTGGTTTCTCCGCCAGCTTGAAGTCGAGCGCGCAGTAGCGATGATCGCCAACCGCGGCATGCAGCAGAGTGGACAGGTTCGACAGCGACCACTCCCGCACGCCAAGAACGAGTCCGAGCACCAGGAACAGGCTGGCCGCCATACCGAGCCACGTCATCCAATGCGCCGGTCGCTGCCGCGTCGCTTCGGCCTGCAGTCTTGCGGCCAGTGACGAGATGAACTCGGGACGCGCCGCCAGGTCGGGCGTGCTCGTGAACGCCGAGCGACCGGCCGCCTTCAATCGCCGCAGGCCGGCGACTTCAGCGCGGCAGGCCGGGCAGCGCTCCAGGTGGGCGACGATGGCGTGGGTCGTCTCGACGAGCAGTTGCTCGCTGACGAACGCCTCGGCCAGTTGTCGAACCTCACGGCACTCCATGGTCATCCAGCCCCTTCAGAGCTCTCGAATACGCCCACCGAGACCAGTTGTTGCCGCAGCATCGCGCGGCCACGGTGCAGGCGAGACATCACCGTGCCAATCGGAATGTTCAGCGCCGTGGCGATCTCCTTGTAGGTCAACTCTTCGACATCGCATAACAGGATGATGTTCTGATGATGCTCAGGTATTCCCCGCAGGGCGATCAGGAAGTCGTCGTCGGTAACTTCGGCCGGTACTGCTGGCACAAACGGCACGGTCTCGGCGATCCGGTCGTCGGGGTCCTCGACAAGCGGCATGCGACGATTCGCGCGACGGCGGTTGCTGCGCAGGTTGTGAAGAATGGCGACCAGCCAGGCCTTGCAGTTGGTGCCGGGCGTGTAGCGATGAAATGACTGGAGGGCCTGGATCATTGTGTCTTGCACCAGGTCCTCCGCTGTGGCGCGGTCGCGTTCCAGCCACATGGCCAGCCGGAACAGCCGATCGGCGTGTGGCATCGCCTCTGCCTCGAAGGCGGCCCAAGGCCCGTCCGGTGGTGGCTGAAGGTGATTCGCCATGCGGCTGGGCAGCACGGTGCTGCCGTGTTCTACGGGGATGATACCGGCCCGCCACGGTTTTATTCCGCCGGCCTGGCGAATCGTGATCTCGGCCTGGACCGAGAAATAGACCGGACCCGCTCAACGAAGTTCCAACACCGTTTCCTCTTGCTCGGCGCGAGCACTCAGACGATACTCGGCGCGCCCGCCGCGTGACCACTGTGCCAACATTCCTCAGCTGCCGCACAGTGAACGTTCGCTGACGAGCGTTGCTTCGAGCGAGGTTCACGGCGGTTGGCCAAGGAGTAAAAATGGCAAAGTTTTTGGCGAAGGCTTCGTACACGGCCGACGGCGCGCGGGGGCTCATGAAAGAAGGGGGCACCAGCCGTCGTGCGGCAATTGAGCAATTGGTGCAAGGCTTAGGCGGTCGCGTCGAGGCGTTTTACTTCGCGTACGGCGAATCCGACGCCTACGTGATAATTGAGGTCCCCGACGCCGCCGCCGGATTGGCCCTTAGTCTCAGCGTCAACGCCTCCGGCGCCGTTCGTCTCAGCACGATCCCCTTGATTACTCCGGAGGAAATGGACGCTGCGGTTAAGAAGTCGGTCGCATACCGCGCGCCTGGAGCCTGAGCGGCTAGGCCGGCATCGCGCTCGCGCGCACGCGGTGCCGGCGTTGCCGTTGCCTCGCTTCATCTTTTCCAGTTGACGCCAGCAGTTTCAACCAGGTCTGGGAGCGACTGCTGTTCGCCGAGTCGCGCCCAGGAGCGAGGTGACCCCCGCATAAGGCGCCGCGTCTTTCGCAGGTGTTGTGGCGGCGTCCCGCGCGAGCAGCGCTCCCTAGCAGGTACGCCCCGTAGGCAAGAGCTACCGCCGACAAGCGACGCAATAAGCGAAGTCAGGATCATGGCCCCTTCCTCCTTGCGCCGTGCTGCAGCCGCCAGCGGTCGACTTCGCAAATGCCACCAACTCCGAGGGGTGCCAGAATTGTGTTCGGCCCCAGCGATTGCCCGGCCGCAAGTGACATCGGAGCGAATTATAGACTGAGGGCCAGGCGCTTCGGTGCGGTCACGGTCACGGGGTAAGCACTCCCCTGGGATTCGAACTAAAGTGAATCGCGCTAAACGGAACGATGTGGGCCGGGTTGCGAGCGCCAGCTCAAACTCGGAACATCGCGCGCGAGAGTCAGTTGCCCGGTCGCTGAGGCATAATGCAGCGGTTGTGAGCCCGCAGCCATCGGCCACCAGAATCGACGCGCTCGGCTGGGCGCTCGAAACGAGTCTCAGCGTGGTGTACGCCGCTGGCGCCGATGGCCGCGTGGTCTTCGCCAACGCCGCGGCACGAGCGCGCTGGGGCGACGTGGCCACCAAGGAAACGCCTGCCCTTGACCTCTTCGCCGGCGAGGCTCGCGGGCACCTCGAAGAAGTTGCGGCCCGCGTGCTCACGAGCGGGGAGAGCGGCTCCTTCGACGCCGGGGAACTCGGCCCCGGCGGCGTGCGCACGTGGGCGTGTTTTGCGCTCTCGCCCCTGCGCGAAGGCGAGGCTATCAACGGCTATCTGTGCATCGCCACCGACACGACCGCGCTCAAGCGCTCAGAGCTCCGGCTCCGGCGCAGCGAACAGCTGATGGTCGACACCCAGGGCGTCGCCCACCTCGGTACCTGGGAATGGGACATCAGCGAGCCGACGGCCGAATGGTCCGACCAGCTCTATCAGATTTACGGACTGACACGCGAGCAGTACACGCCGAGCTACGAGGCGTACCTCACGATGGTGCATCCCGACGATCGCCAGCGCGTGATCGACGCGACCAACCGGGTGTTTCACGAGCACGTACCCTACTCCCACGACGAGCGCATCTTCCGCCCCGACGGAACTCTCCGCCACCTGCACACGTGGGCGTATCCCGTGCTCGACGACGCCGGCACGCTCACGCGCCTGGTTGGCGTGTGCCAGGACATCACCGACCAGAAGCTCGCCGAAGAGCAGGTGCTGCAGCTCAACGCCGCGCTCGAGCGCCGGGTTGCTGAGCGCACCCGCACTATCGAAACCTCATTACGCGACGTCGAAGCGTTCAACGCAACGGTGAGCCATGATTTGCGCGCGCCGCTCTCGGTGATCCGGCTGAGCTGCGCGGTCATCTCGCAGGGCAAAGGCGACGACCTGCCGCCGCCCGTGGTCGAGAGTGTGGCCCGCATCCAGCGGTCGGTGTCGTACATGACCGAGCTCGTTGACGACCTGCTCGCGCTCGCGCACGTGAGCAACGCGCCGCTCGAACGCTCGGAGATCGACCTCTCGCTCCTGTGCTACGAGATCGTGTCGAACCTTCGTTTCACCTCGCCCGAACGCCAGGCCATCGTCGACATCGCGCCCGGTCTCCGCTGCAGTGGCGACGCCAGCCTCATGCGCGCCGCCCTGGAGAACCTGATCGGCAACGCGTGGAAGTACTCCTCGCGCGTCCCGCATACGCGAATTGCGATCGGATCGGCGGACGCCGATGGCCGCGCCGCCTTCTTCGTTCGCGACAACGGTGTGGGCTTCGACATGAACGAGGCGCATCGCCTGTTCGCGCCTTTCGAGCGGCTCCACGCATCGAGCGAGTTCGAGGGCACAGGCGTGGGCCTGGCCGCGGTGCAGCGCATCATGCAGCGCCACGGCGGACGCATCTGGGCCCAGAGCGAGCCCGGCCAGGGCGCGACGTTCTTCTTCGAGATTCCCTGAACCGGCCGGCGGGTGCTCACCCGCGCGTGCCGCCGGAATTCTTTCAGTCGCCTCGTTAAGCCGTCGATTCACTTGTCGAAGGCAAGCAAGTGAAAAGTGGCGCCGGAACCCGATTACCGCTTGCTGCCAATCGCGAACACGCCGTTCATTGTGCGGACGAACATGACGCCCCGCGACAGAGCGGGCGTGGCCATGATCGGCTCTCCCATGTCGTTGGTCGCGATATGGCGGAACGTTCGATTCGCGGCGACGACGGCAATCGACCCGTCCTCATTGCACACGTAGAGTTTGCCGTCGGCGGCCACCGGCGAGGCACTGAACCCGCTGCCGATCTCGGGCACCCGTGCGCGATACACTTCCGCGCCGGTTTGCACCTCGTAGGCATCGAGCACGCCGTTGTTCGCGACAACATACAAGAGCCCTCGGTAGGCGAGCGGCGTCGGCGTGAACGATCCGCGGTTCCTCAGGCTCCAGGCGACCGGGGTCGGTCCTGCCGCCGTGGCGGCGGGATCGGGCGGCGCCAGAACGCCATCGGCGTCGTGGCGCACCGCCGCGAGCGGACGTGACGATCCCAAACCGCCGCTGGTTACGATCGACAGCCCGCTCGCCCCGATTGGTGTCGGCGTCGCCATCGGCGTGTTAGTGGCGACACGCCATCGTTCCCTGCCGGTCCGTGGATCATAGCCGCGAGCGAAGTTCGCTCCGTTCGCGATGAGCTCCGCTCCGTTCGCGGTGGTGACGACAGTGGGACTGCTCCACGACGGGATCTCTTCGCGGTTCGTTTTCCACACCTGTTCGCCGGTCTCGACCGACAGCGCGACCAGGAACGAGTCGTCATGGGTGTCCACCTGCAGGATCACCAGGTTCTCCCAAATCACCGGGGAGCTCGCCGGTCCCCACTCGATTGCCGCCGTTTCCACCGCGCCCACGCTCACGCGGCCCAGGTCTACTTTCCACAACGGTGTCCCATCCACGGTGTAGGCGTAGAGCCCCTGCGACCCGAACCAGGCGACGACGACCCGGCCGTCCGTCGCCGGAGTCGAGCTCGCGTACGTGGATTTCACATGACGCTTGTCGAGTGGTTGCCCTTCGTAGGCGGCCTTCTGCCAGACGATCTGGCCGCTCGCAGTATCAACGGCAGACAGCACCCACTGGTGCGACGAGGTGTCATCGGACGCATCGGCGCCGTCGTACGGGCCAGTCTTGAAGGTCGCACCTGCCCGGCTGCTGATCGCGCTCGTCACGAACAACCGATTGCCCCAGACGATCGGACTCGAGTGTCCGAGCCCGGGAATGCTCGTGCGCCACAGGATGTTCTCACCCTTCTCGACGTTCCAGCGGTCGGGCACGTGCTGCTCATCGGCAACTCCGGCCGCCTGCAGACCGCGAAACGACGGCCAGTTTCCGGAGGGATCACCGGCCCGAGGCAGCCGCACAGCCGCATTGAACATGGTTCGCGTCACGGTTCGCGGAGGCGCGAGATTCGGCTCTCCGGGAGGCGCCCAGCGGGTTTTGTCGAGGAACATCAGGCGTGGGACGCAGGCGTCGCCGATCGTCGAGAGGCGCAGTTGCCTGCCGTTCACCTCAAATCGATAGCGCCCTGCGGTTCCGCAACCGTCGAGCGGAATGGCCATGGCCTTGAAGAGCTCGGCGCCCGCGACGATCTGGTGACCAGCCAGCTCGATGGCACCGGATTGGTACTTCCACGTCCCCGTGGCGCGCACCTCTCCGATGTCCTCGAGGACACTGCGAAGCAGAAAGGTTCCCTCCGGCTGGAACTCGAGAGAAGACAAACGGAACACCAGTTTGCCGGAGGGGATCAGCGTGTCCTGCCCACGGAGGTGAGCCGGGGCGGCAACGGAAGCAATGAAGATGGCGGCTATTAGCGAGGAACACCGCAGCCGCTGAACGTTCAGGTTCGACACCGATACGCCTCCTCGCCTGCTGCTCCGCGAAAGCGGACGCCAGGGAGCCGTACGATACACCAACCGCATTGAGGGGTGAATTCGCGACGGGACTGAACCGGCCTTCCCGCCATGAGCGAGCTGGCGATGAGTAAAGGGGCTGGTGTTAGCGACGAAGTCGCAACGGCTGCTGACGGCGGCGTGAC
>JANLWW010000030.1:0-44659 GCA_031364805.1 Acidobacteriota bacterium | reverse complement strand
CGACCACCGAGGCGTGCTGAAGATTCAGACCGACACCGCCCGCATCCGTCGCCAGAAACACGCGGCAGGCATCGTCTTCTCTGAACTGATCGACGAGGTCTTTTCGGCGCGAGGATGCCACGCCACCATGAAACAGCACGTGCCCGATTCGCTTCTTGTCCAGACGTCGCACCAACAGTTCATGCATTCGCAGCCACTGACTGAAGACGACGACTTTGGTGCCTGGCTGCTCGAGTATTTCGCCGAGCAAGGTGGCCAGTTCGTCCGCCTTGACGCCGTAGTCCGTGACGTGATCCAGCAGATAGGTGCTATCGCAGCTCATGCGCATGTTCTGCAGTGCGATCATCAGACGCCGCTGATCGGCCTCGGAGAGAAACTTGTACCGCCGCCATTTCGCGACAATCCTGGCTACGGCCTCGCGATTCTCCTCGTGGTGCGTCTGCTGCTGGAAGGTCATCGGTACGAAGAAGTTCTTGTCGAGGCGTTCGGGCAGTTCCGTCAGGACCTGGCTCTTGGATCGCCGGATCAACACCGGCGCAAGTGTCTTTCCGATGCGGTCCAAATCGCGATACCCCACGACCTTGCCGTGCTCATCACGAATCTGGTGCTCGGCGAGGAACTTGAACGTCGGACCCAGTCGGTGCTTGTCGACAAACTCCACGATCGAAACCAGCTCCTCGAGCCTGTTCTCCAGCGGCGTGCCTGTCAAGACAATGGCGTAGGGCGAGGCGATCCGCTTCACGCTCCGCGCCGTTCGTGTGTTCCAGTTCTTGATCAGGCACGCCTCAAAGGTGACGTGGGTGCGGGCCGGTACGGTCACTGCGCCGATGCCGGTGATGTGGCTGGTGAGGTCGCACCCGAGAGCCGCGAGCAGTTGACGCGCAAGCGCGCCGGCCGCCACGCGAGCGGCGGTCTCTCGCGCGCTGGCGCGCTCCAGCACGTCGCGGATGTCCTCGTGGTCGTACTTGAGGGCACCCGCCAGGTCGGCGTGACCCGGGCGCGGACGCACCACGGCCGCGCGATTAGCGCCGGTCGAACCGGCCGGGGCTTGCGGCTCGACGTGCATGGTGTTCTGCCAGTTCTCCCAGTCCTTGTTGCGAACGAGGAGGGCGACGGGCGCGCCGGTGGTCCGGCCACGCCGCACCCCCGACAACACCTCGGCCCGGTCGGACTCAATCACCATGCGGCGCCCGCGGCCGTAGCCGCCCTGACGGCGCCGCAACTCGAGTGTCATGGCATCGGTATCAATCGACAGTCCGGCCGGCAGGCCTTCGACAATAGCGACGAGGCCCTGACCATGTGATTCTCCGGCAGTCAAAAAACGCAGCATCCGACCCACATTCTATACGAAGAAACTGCGACGTCTGGCTGGCCCGACCCGCGGTACTGGTCGTAAACCGGCGATTCTCCCCGGGCCCTGCGTTTGCACTGACACCGGCATGCTGATGCTCGATCGCTACCTGGTCTCGGGAGGACGCGCGCTCGATTTGGCCACCGGAGTGGGCATTCGCTGGCACCTGCGCCGCGGCACCTCGAAGACCTTACCGCCACTGTTCGCGACACGCGCGCACGCGTTGTTGATTGACTTCGATCTGCGCGGGCAGTCACGCATTGAAGTGTGGGAGCGGGTGGCCGGCGGCCTTCCAGCCGAGACCGACGCGAGCGCGACGCTCGATGCGTTTCGCGCCGCGCTGGCCGACGCTCGCGATGGCCGTCCGCGGGCGCTCGACCTCGTTGAACCTTCGGTTGCCAGTTGGGCGCGCACCCATCGCTTGTTGGCGCGCGAGGCGCGGCTGGCCGGGTTCGTGCCATTGGCCGCCGACGCCCTTGGGGCGGTGCTGTCGCAGGGCCGCTGGCGCTGGCCGTCGTGGTTAAAGGATCGTTCGATCGTGGTCTTTGCCACTGACGCCCGGCTGTCACCGGATGCCACGCTCGCGCTCTTTCGCCTGGCGACCAAGGACGCACGGCCGCACCTGGTGGTTCGGACCGCCACCGCCAATCGCATGTGGCGCCCGCGACTGATGCCGGCGGCCTTTCAGGTGCACGAGCGGGGCACAGACGAGGCCGTTATGGGCCCGGACGAGTTGATCAGGCGGGCGCGCGATCTCCAGGCCAACGGCCGCGTCGTCGAGGCAGAGGCCACCGCGCGTTGGGGGGTCCTGCTCACGGTGCCAGGGCCCGAGCACACCGCCGCGCGGTGCGCTCTGGCGCGTTGCCTGATCGCACAGCGGCGATTGCTCGAGGCACGCGCGGCATTGCTGAGCGTAGACGGGGACGAAGCAGATGAACTGCGCGCGCAGATCCTGGCGGGGCCGGCAGAAGCCGTGAGTGACCCCGCCATGGTCGACACGTTCCTGGAGATCTTGCGTGCCTGCCAGGAAGTGGAGGACGGCGCAACCACGCTTTCGCGCGCATCGGCCCTGGTCCGCGAACGGCTGGCGGCCTCCACGGTGGCCTTCGTGGCGCGGCATCGCGACGACCCACTTGCCGTGGTTTACTGCGGGGCCGTGGCACCGCGCGCCGCACAGCTCGCCGTCGCCTCCCGCGCCCTCGATACTGGACTGGCCGTCGGGCCGATTGAGTGTGGCCACGCGGTCGAGGCCGCCTGGCCGATCCGCTACGGCGCGACCATCGTTGGCGCCGTGTGGTGCCATTGGGCCATTGGAGCACCCGTGGTGGCGCAAGACATTGCGCTGATATTGCGGCTGGCCGCGACCGCGGCGGCACCGGCGATGTTCGAGCTGTCACAGCGAGTGCGCACGCCCGACGAAGCCACCGGATTGATGCCCGAACTGATCGGCCAGAGCCAGGCCATGCAGCAAGTGCGGCAGTCGGTGCTGCGTGCGGCGGTCTCGCCGTTTCCCGTGCTGATCGAGGGCGAGAGCGGGGCGGGCAAGGAACTGGTGGCACGAGCCGTCCATGCAGCGAGCGCGCGCAGGGGCCGTCGATTCTGCGCGTTGAACTGCGCGGCCCTCACCGACGATCTGGTGGAGGCCGAGTTGTTTGGACACACGCGTGGCGCCTTTACCGGCGCCGTTGCCGAACGGCTGGGCCTGTTCGAAGAATCGCAGGGCGGCACGTTGTTCCTGGACGAGGTCGCCGAGCTGAGTGCCCGCGTGCAAGCGAAGCTGCTGCGAACCATCCAGGAAGGCGAGGTCCGCCGGGTGGGGGAGTCACAGACGAGGAAAGTCGATGCGCGAATTGTCGCCGCCACCAACCGGCCGCTGGCCGCCGAGGTGCAGGCGGAGCGGTTTCGAGCCGACCTGCGCTATCGCCTCGACGTGTTGCGGATTGCCATTCCGCCCCTGCGTGACCGCCTTGAGGATCTGCCGGCGCTCGTGCGTCATGTGTGGTCGGTCCTGGCGGCGCGAACCGGGAGCCGCGCCGTCCTGTCGCCGTCCGCGTTGGCCGCGCTGGGCGGGTACGACTGGCCTGGCAATGTGCGGGAACTGCAGAACGTGCTTGCTTCGGCGATGGTCGCCGGCCCGCCGAGGGGTGTCATCGGTGCGCATGGCCTGCCCGGCCACATCATGCGGACGACCGCGATGTCGGGTCGCGCCACGTTGGCCGAAGCGCGGCGGGTCTTCGAGATGCATTTCGTGCGGGCCGCACTCGCGCGGGCCGGCGGCCGGCCGATCGCGGCGGCGCGCGAACTCGGCGTCTCGCGCCAGGGGTTGACGAAGCTGATGGCCCGGCTGGATCTGCCCGTGATCGAGCGGCCTGCCGGCGCCTGCGCATTAGAATGAGCGCGGTGGTCCGCTTCCTCATACGGCGTCTGTTGCTCACAATCCCCGTGTTGCTCGGGGTCGCGACGCTGGTGTTCTCGTTGATTCACCTGGTGCCGGGCGATCCCGCGCAGGCCATGCTTGGCGATGGCGCCGCGCCGCAAGATATTGCCGAGTTACGGACCAACCTCGGTCTCGACCGGCCCCTGCCGGCGCAGTACGCCACGTTCCTGCGCAACGCGATCACGGGCGACCTGGGCACCTCGTTTCGCACCGGCCAACCGGTCACGCTGATGATCGCGGAGCGCGTTCCGGCCACCGCCGAACTGGCGCTCGCGGCCATGATGGTGGCCATCCTGCTGGCCATCCCCCTCGGCATCATCGCGGCCGTTTGGAAAGACACCCTGGCCGACCATGCAGCGATGACGTTCTCGCTGGCGGGCATTTCGATCCCGAACTTCTGGTTGGGGCCGCTGCTCGCCATTTGTTTTTCGGTGGAACTCGGGTGGCTGCCGGTGTCAGGTCGGGGCACGCTGGCTCATCTCGTGTTGCCGGCCGTCTCGTTGGGCCTGGCACTGTCGGCCATTCTGGCGCGCATGACGCGCGCCAGCCTGCTCGAAGAACTGGGCGAACTGTATGTCCGCGCGGCGCGCGCCCGCGGGGTATCACCATCGGCGGCCGTGCTCGCTCACGCCATGCGCAACAGCCTGATTCCGCTCGTGACGATCGTGGCACTGCAGTTCGGCGCCGTACTCACGGGCGCCGTGATCACCGAAACGATCTTCGCCTGGCCCGGCATTGGGCGGTTGTTGATTCAGTCGATTGGCTTCCGTGATTACCCGATGGTACAGGGCTGCATCCTGTTGATTGCCGTGACCTACGTTACCGTGAACCTGGTCACCGACATCATGTATGGCGTGCTGGATCCGAGGATACGTCTCGAATGACCCGTCTCGGCTTCGCCATCGTCGCCGTCGTGGTGGTCTCGGCACTGGTTGCGCCGTGGCTGCTGCCATGGGACCCGAGCGCCCAGGACCTTGCGAACCGCCTGCAGGGGCCCACGTGGCGGCATTGGTTTGGGCTGGACGAACTGGGAAGGGACATTCTCGCGCGGGTGTTGCTGGGCGCGCGCGTGTCGCTGCTGGTCGGCATCATCGTCGTCGGCGTGTCGTCGACGGTGGGCATGATCGTTGGCGCGGTCTCGGGCTATTTCGGTGGCCGCGTCGACCAGGTCATTGGCCGCCTCATGGACGTCCTGATGGCATTCCCCGGCATGCTGCTCGCCATTGCGCTGGTCGCCATGCTGGGACCAAGCCTGACCAACGTGGTGCTCGCTCTTGCCGTCATCGGATGGGTCGGTTACGCGCGGCTGGTTCGCGGCCAGGTGCTGCGCGCGCGCGAGTTCGAGTACGTAGTCGCCGCTCGGGCTCTGGGCGCCGGCACGGTTCGGGTGCTCGCCCGTCACGTCATGCCGACCGCGCTGCCGCCGGTACTCGTGCAGGCGACGCTCGGCATGGCTGGCGCCATGCTGTCGGAAGCGGCGTTGAGTTTCCTGGGCCTGGGTGTGCAGCCGCCCACACCGAGCTGGGGGACCATGATCAACGGTGGGCGAGTGCACCTGCTGGACGCGCCGCACCTTACTATTTTTCCTGGCTTATTCCTGGCAATCGTCGTGCTTGGCTTCAACTTTCTCGGCGACGGTCTCCGCGACGCGATCGATCCGAAGACGTAGGGACCTGCTCCCGTTTGCATCAACCGTAACTTCAGCCGCACGCAACCCCGGGGACTCGGAGCCGGCCCTTTTACGGCAGGCGTTTCTTCATCTGCGTCAGCAGCCGGTTCGCGGGCTCTGCCGCCAACCCTTCATCCACCACTTGATGCGCGCGCGTGAGATCGCCGCTCTTCCAGGCGGCGTCGGCAAGCTTGACCTGAAGCGCCGGACTGGGCCCTGCCTCGTCGATGGCGCGGTCGAGCCATCGCAGGGCTAATGCAGGCTCCCCGAGGCGCATCGAAAGGTCGGCGATCCGGGTACTGACGTCGGCCATCGGCTTCTCGTCGCCGACCAGCGTCGCGTAATTGAGTAGCGCGTCCCGGGCATCCTGAATACGTCCGTCCCTCACCGTCACGTCCGCCAGTTGCAGGTAGGCCTCAGGGGGCACCGGCAGGCGAGCCACGGCTTGCCGCAGGGCACGCTCCGCCGCTTGCCTGTCCCCAGCGAGGGACCACGCGCGGCCGAGTTCCGAAAACGTGTCGCTGCTGGCGTCGGATCGGCTCGCGGCCTGCTGCAGCGCTTCAAGGGCCTTGTTCAGCGCCACGCGATCGCCGCGGCGCTCTGCACCTAACAGCCAGACATGGCCCAGGGCGGCGTAGGCTTGCGGCGCATCCGGAAACCGATCGGCTGCCCGGCTCAAGGTGTTGACCGCGGCATCTTCTCGACCGGCCCTGGCTTGGGCTAGGCCAACGGACACCAGGCGGTCGGCGCGGGCCACGTCGAGGGCCGCCAGCGCTTCCAGTTCATTGATGGCCTTGGTGTGCTCGCCTTCGAGGCCATAGACTTCGGCCAGGGCCTCGCGGGCGGCGGTCTGGCTGGCCGGCGAGCGGCGGGCCGCTTCTTCAAGCGAACGGCGGGCCGCCGGCAGCTGGTTCTGATCACGAAGGACCAGCCCCAGGACGTAGTGCGCATCGCCCAGCGCGGGATCGAGCTTGAGCGCCTGCCGGAGCGCAGACATGGCCTCGTCCACCCGGCCGGCACGGTAGCGCGACAGTCCTAACTTGTAATGGATCCGCGCGTTCCGCTCGTCGAGGGCAATGTATGCCTCGTAGCGCTCGACCGCTCGCTGCGCCCGGTTGAGCGACAGGTTGACGTCGCCCAGAAGTTCGATTGCCAGCAGGGCGCTCGGGTCGATATCGACTGCCTCGCGGAGGTCGCGCAGGGCGGCCTCAAATTCCTCCTGGTTCTGGTACACGGCGCCGCGCTTCAGGTGCGCAAGCATGGAATCGGGCTTGTGGGCAATGGCGCCTGAATAGGCCTCAATTGCCTCGAAATGACGCTCTGCGGCGACGGCCTGGTCGCCGTCTGCGATCAGGCGCTCGAACTCGCGCTCGTTGGCCAGGGCAGAGTAGGCAAGGGCGCCCGCGACGCCAGCCACGGCGACGAACACTACCGCCACCATGGTTCGGCGCACGGACATGATGGTAGCAAAACCGAGGGAACTTTCGGGACCGGGTGGGTTCTAACCTTGATACACTGGCTATGGACTTTCGAATTGTCGCCGATTCCGTCATGAAAGACGCCGGGGCACTCGGTTGGGCTGATGTCAGCAACCGCGAGGCCGCGCTCATTGAGCGCTGCGCCGCGGGAGACCAGGCTGCGTGCGCCGAATTGGTATCCGGTCACGAGCGCATGGTCTACCAACTGGCCTTACACCTGCTCGGTGACCGCGACGAAGCCCTCGACCTTTCCCAGGAAGTCTTTTTCAGTGTCTTCCGCACCATTGGCCACTTCCGCGGCCACTCAGCCCTGAAGACCTGGATTTATCGCATCGTCATCAACCAGGCCCGCAACCGCCAACGCTGGTGGCGGCGCCGGCATAAATCTGACCTGGTGTCGCTCGATCAACACGTCGCCGCGCACGGAGATTTACGCCAACCCGGCGAGCACACCTCGCCCGACCGCGCCTACGCCCGCAAAGAGTTGGCGGAGAAATTGTGGACGGCCCTCGATCGGCTGCCGTTCGACCAGCGCACCGTAATCGTACTTCGAGAAATCGACGGGCTGAGCTACGACGAGATTGCGTTCTCGCTGGGGGTTGCCATCGGCACCGTCAAGTCGCGTCTGACGCGGGCCCGCCAGGCTCTGCGTCACCAACTCCAGGGGGTGCGCGTATGATGCACGAACATTCGTGCGCCGACGTGCGCAGCCGCCTTGAAGCCTTCTATGACGGCGAAGTGCCGTTCCCGGAACGTCTCGCCATTCAGAACCATCTCTCCGAGTGCGTGTCCTGCAACCTTGAAGCGGAAGAGATTACCGCGCTCGGCTCAACGCTGCGGGTGATGGCCTCTGAAGTGGGTGAGCACGCCGCCGTCGAGCCACTGCGGCTGACTGCACAAGTGATCGAACAGTTGGGCGTCGAAGAACAACTCTCCGTCCGTACGCAGGTCGTCGCCTTGTTCCAGGACATGCACCTGGTGTGGGCGGGCATTGGCGCCACGGTCGCCACCCTGATCTGCGTGATCGGTTCGGCCAGTGTGCTGCACGCCGCCAACCAGGAGCGGCCCGATTCACTGGCCGGTGTCATTTCGCTGCTGGCCAACCCCGGTTCCAACGCCAATCCGGTCCGGCTCAATTACGACATGATGGCGCCTCGCGCCGTGACGGATCCGTCAATCGAGATGACGGAAGAGGATGCCGAGTATGCGCTGTCGGCCGTGGTCTCGCGCGAAGGCCGCGTGCAGGGGATTGAGGTGATCAACGATGCCCAGCCGCTCGGCAAGCGTGCCGTCGTCAACGCGATGTTGAACGAAGCCTACCGCGTGCAGTTCGCGCCGGCGCAAGCTCGCACCGGCGATGCGGTGGCGGTGAGCATGGTGTGGCTGCTGGCGAACACAACGGTGAAGGGCCGTCACGATGATGGTCTCGGGATGTTGCGGCAGGCGTTGCGCCTGCGCAATGGTCCTCAGCCGATTGGCCCGGTGCCGGTGCCGGTGGAATCGGCCGGCCAGCCCAAGCTGCCGGCGGCGCCAATCATGAAGCCGGTTGTGCCTGAAGCATTCGACGCCCACGCGCCGATTCCGACCCTCGCTGCGGTCGGACTCTAACGCTACCGAATCTGAACCTGGCCGGTCCCGACATTTCCCAACGCATCGGTCGCGCGAATGACCAGCGTCCGGCCGGCGGCCTCGGCATCCAACCGAATCTCAAACGACTCGTGGCGCGCATCCAGAATGCCGTCGCGCGGGAATGCGGGCTGCCAGCGCCGCGCGTCGAGTGAATACTCGACGCGGGTGATGGCGGAATCGGTGTCACGCACGTCCGCCGGGACCATAAACCGCGGACCGTCGCGGCGGATGGCGCCTGCCTGCACGGTGGGCGCGACGGTGTCGATTTCGAAACTGCTGCTCTCGAGCTCCCCGACCAGCGCCGATTCCGGTGGGTTGGCGCGCACGTCCGACGCGGCGACCTTCAGGACATAGGTGCCGTTCGGCACTGACGAGGTGTCCCACACCAGCAGGGTGTCGCGCAGGTCGTTCTTGAGAATGCGCCAGTCGGTGTCGCCCTCGCGGCGGTAGAACACGTCGTAGCTCAGCTCGTCGCCGTTATCATCGTCGGCCTTCCAGACGAAGGTCTGCAGACCCTTCTGGTAGATGCGGCGGCCTAGTGCCGGACCACCGGCACCAGCAGGTGCCGCGCCGGCACCACGGCGGTCGCTCGCTTCGTCTTCCAGTCCCGCAATCTCCGTTTCGCCGCTGGAGAACGGCTTCTGGAACACGACCCCCGGCGGGTGCACGGTGATGGAGGCGACTTGGGGGCGAACGTTCCTGGGCAGGTATGCCGATGTCAGCGAGGTCAGCATCGGATTGGCGGCGCCTCCCCCAGTCAGCACGGCGCGCCACTGTAGGTAACGGGCTTTCGGACTGGTGATCGGCGAGCCTTCCGCGGTGGCATACGGCCCGGTCCACTCGCTCCACGCTTCGTCGGGCGTGCGTGTGTTGCCGGAGCGCGTGAAGACTTCGACTTTTGATCCGGCCGGCGTCACGGCCTTCCAGGCGACCACGCCCCAGGTTGACACCAGCCGCGCGTCTTTTACATCGGACTCGAAAGTGCCGCGGGTCGCACGGGCCGACGAAATGGCCATCACGCGTCCGGGATTGGAGGTGGCGATCAACGTGCGCCCTGCGGCCAGCATGACCTGGGTCGCCTGTTGGGCCGGCACTCGGGTCACCAGCACGGCGCGCACCGGATCGCCGCTCAACTTGTAGAGCTTGCCCTTGCCGCCGGTGGCGACCAGCAAGGCCCCATCCGCTTCGATCGCGATGTCATAGGGCGCGTCTTCGGCAGGTGACCAGATCTGATCCCACAGTCCATCCGGCTGCACGCGAAAGATTGCGCCGCTCGAGTTGCGGCGATCCGACGCGCTCGCGCCAGACGCTGGCGACGCACCGGGAATATCGACGACCGAGATCGACGTGATCTCGGTTGACACGTTCGGAATGGAGGGGGTGACCGGTGGCGGCAGGGTGACCGGTTCCGCCGGGCTGTCGCCGGCGCCTTGTCCGCGGCTGCTCTGGGCCGCGGCATACAGCACGCCCTTCGGGTCGACGCGCATGGCGTGAATCTCCTGGAACGTGGTGTCGAGGAGGAGGAAGCCCTTGCCGGCGGCATCGACGCGAAACACGCGGCCAGGCGCACCGGTGCCCACCAGCAATTGGTTGGCGGCATCGAACGCCAGCGAGACGGCGTGGGTGGCCTTGGTGGAGAAGAACTTGTCGCCCCTGCCGTCGGGGCTGATGCGGTACACGGTGCCTTTGTCACCGGTGCCTGCGAACACAGTGCCTTGGCGATCCACGGCCAGCGACCAGATGTATTTCTCATCCGGATCGAAGAACGAAGTAGCCTGGCCCTTCGCATCAACCCTGTAGATGCGGCCATCAGGAGAAGTCGCCACGTAAAGCCCTCCCGCAGGCGCGGCCGCGAGCGCGTGCACTTCCATTTCGCTGCTGTCGTAGAAGACCGTGCCCTGGCCATTGCGATCGACGCGCAACACTTTGCCATCGTTACCGGTACCGAGAAACAACGCGCCATCGGCGCCGCTGAGCATGGTCCACACGAACGGCACGCCGGCGTCGTAAACGCGCGTCAATTCCGGGCCGAGTGTCAGCCGTCCGTGCTCATCGACCGCGAGTTGATCTACTTCGCCGCGGAGGAAGTCGGCCTGCGTTGCCGCCTGCCAGAAGCCCGGGGCTGCCGATAGCGTGGACACCGCGAGCACGCCAGCGGCCAGGGCCGCTCCAATCAGTAATCGACGATTCATTAAGGTTGATCGAGGTTGAGGGTCAACTGGCGCGAACCAGTCACGGCGAAATCAAGCGGTAATTCCCATTCGCCGCGGGTCGTGGTTCGCAGGGCGCCGACGGTACCGCTATGGCGGTCGGATTCAAGCACCGACAGCACCGACGGCGGCAGCGCCGCCATCGGCTCGCCGTTGACGACGGCGCCGGTGTCGGGGGAGCTGAGGCGGACGTAGAGCCGGTTGTTCTTGCGGGCGCGATTGAATGAGCGAATCATCTGCGAGGCACGCTGCATGTCGGCACCGCGGGCGTCGCGACGGTCGTCGGCGGTCGTGCGCGCGGCATCGGCCACGGTCAGCTGCAACGCCCCGGTGGCGTTGGCCGGCAGCTCAATCGGCACCTGCTTGACCACTTCTTCGCCGCGTGAATTGCGCATCGCAACAAAGACCACTGCCTCGCGGCCCGCGCGTGGGCGCGTCGTGTCGAGCCACACCCGTTCGATGCGAGCGCTGCGCTGCTGTTCACTGGCGTCAATCACGAGGTCGATCTTGTCAACGTTCACGGCTTCGGCGGAGTTCTTCAGCAGCGCCGTGAGCGGCCCCGCAATGTAGGCCGCCGCGCCGCCCGCCGGCTGCTCGCCGGAAAACATGTCCTCGAAAGCGATGTCGCCCTGTGACCGGATTGATGCCGTGCCACGGATGGCGAATGATGCCGGACCCGCGCCGCGCTCGTACGAGGTCAACACGTTGGCGACCGACAGATACGTCAGCAGTGGTGTAAATGTGAAATCTCGCACCACCCCGAAGTGGAACGACCGCGACGGACCGCGATCGGAGTTGAGGGTGATCGACACTGGAATCAGCGAGGGCCCCGGGCCCAGCCGGCCCGCAATGGCCGTCGCGCGGTCCTGCTGCACCGTGCCAACCACTTCGCCGAAACTGGCGAGCTTGCTCGATGACATCAGGCTGGGCAACACCACCTGCACTTCGGCCTTCGTCATCGGAAATTCGGTCGGGCCAAGGTTGTAGAGCGGATGGCCGAACGCGTAGACACGATCGCCATCGACGTGCGTGACCGTGCCGGTGGCGCCCAATTCGAAGTCACCGGTCAGCAGGGCCACGCCGACGGCGTCGCCGGGCGCCAGCTTGCGATCACTACCGCTGGCGGCCATGGTGCCGGGCGATTGTGCGGCGCTCGACATGGGCACGAACCCGGCCGCGGCAAACGCAGGCGAAATCGGGTCCAGCACTGACGCGTCGAAACCAGCCGCGACCATCGGCACGGCGATCGGTCTCAGCAGCGAGCCCATGCGACTCAGGTCGCTCGAGACGCCCGACAGCACCAGTGCGTGCGACGGGTCGTCTGCGAATGCGCGCGAACGGCCCAGATCGCGGGCCCAGATCGCCATCAGTTGCCGGGGTGTCGCCGGCCAGTCCAGCGCGACGGGCCGTGAACCGCGCGCGGCGGCGGGCATCATGGTGGCATCCACCATGTCTGCAATCGGCGTGATCCCCGCGATCGGCTCGGTTGAGAACTGGCCAAGCGAGTAAGACACCGCTCCCAGCAAGCGGCCATCCACGTAGACGGGACTGCCGCTCATGCCGGCGATGACACCGGTCTCGGCGAGGGGCCCGCCTTCAAGGCGGGCCAGAATCAAGCTGCGCTTGGGCGCAATCACGTTCTTGAGGACGCCCAAGATGTGGACCTTGAAGTCCTCGAGCTTGGTGCCGGCGAAGACCGTGCGGCCAATGCCGACCATGCCGGGGCGAACCTCCTCGAGGGGCAAGGTGGCAATCTGGGCCCTCGGCGTGGCCTCCAGCACACTCAACACAAGCGCGATCAGGGCGAAACAACGTAAATTCATTTAAGTGTCAGAAAAGGCAGACTTACATTGGTTATACGGTGTTACCCCGGGCGAAGCAAGCGAGGAACCGGGGGCCTTCGATGGCCCTGGTTTGACGCCGCCGCACAGGGTCTGTTAGCCTTTCGACGTTCACATGCGCTCGCGAGCCTTGTTCACGGCACCCTTTTATCGGTCTTTTGACCAGAACGGGAGCGGTGTGCGCTCGTGGTGGTATTGGTGCCCAACAGGAGAGGCTAACCGGTCCGCATAACCACGACGCGTTAATACAACGCTCGACCGAAGCGCCTCTTCAACCCACGCGGGAAGAGGCGCTTTTTTATTTGGCGATCTGGTGCCTGGGCAGTTCGGGGTTTGGTGGAATTGAGATGAAAACCGCAAAGCTTTGCGCGACCGTGACGGCCGGCACCATGGCCGAACTGCGTACGCGGCGCGACGAGGTGGGCGATGCCGACCTCGTCGAGCTGCGGCTCGATTCCGTGCGCGACCCGAGTGCCGCGGCCGCGCTGGCAGGCCGTCGCAAACCGGTCATCATCACCTGCCGACCCAAGTCCGAAGGGGGCATGTTCGAGGGCAGCGAAGAAGAGCGGCGCCGTATTCTCGCCGAGGCCCTCACGCTCGGTGCCGAGTTCGTTGACCTGGAGTGGAACGGCTCCTGCGCCGATTTGATGACGCAAACCGGCGGACGGCGAATCGTGCTGTCGCATCACGATTTTACCGGCACACCGGGCGACCTACAGCACAAGGCCCAGGCCATGCTCGCGAGTGGCGCCGATGTCGTCAAGCTGGCGATCACGGCCCACCGCCTGGCCGATAACCTGACGCTCCGTGCCATCGGCGTAAATACCCGCGTGCCGATGGTCCTGATTGCCATGGGCGACGCCGGCATTGCCACCCGCGTGCTCGCCAGCTGGTTCGGCTCGTGCTGGACGTATGCGGGCGACAACGTGGCGCCCGGCCAGATCGACGTGGCCCGCCTGCACAACGAGTTTCGCTTCCGCCGCATCAGCGCCCGCACCGCCATCTACGGCGTGGTCGGCAAGCCGGTGTCGCATTCGGTGTCGCCGTCCATGCACAATGCGGCTTTTCGCGCTGCGAACCTCGACGCCGTCTACCTGCCGTTGGCCGCCGCCGACTTTGACGACTTCACGACGTTCGCTGAAGCGCTGAACCTGGCCGGCGTCAGCGTGACGGCCCCCTTCAAGGTGCAGGCGTTCGAGCGCGCTGACGAATGCGACCCGGTCAGCCGCCGCATTCAGTCGGTCAACACGTTGCGACGGGTCGGCTCGCGATGGCTGGGCTGCAACACCGACGTCGCCGGGTTTCTCTCGCCACTCGAGTCGGCGATGAAGCTCAATGGTAAACGCGCCACGGTCCTGGGCGCCGGCGGGGCCGCGCGCTCGGTCGCGGTCGCGCTGGCGTCGGCTGGAGTTCGCGTCACGCTGAGCGCACGGCGACCCGAGCAGGCGCACTCAATTGCGGCCCTCACTGGTGCCGCCATCGCTCAATGGCCGCCCGCGCCGGGAACGTGGGATCTGCTCGTCAATGCCACCCCGGTCGGCACCGCGCCCGATGTCGAGCAATCGCCGCTTACCAATGTCGAGGCGCTCGACGGCGACCTGGTCTACGACCTTGTTTACAACCCGCCCCAGACGCGCCTCTTGCGCGATGCGGCACGCGCCGGTCGCCGCACCATTGGCGGCCTCGACATGCTGGTGGCGCAGGCGCAAGCGCAGTTTGAATGGTGGACCGACCAGCGCCCGGTGGCTCGCGTGATGCGAGACGCCGCGGTCGCGCGGCTCGGCTTGATGGAGAAGCAATGAAGCAGACGACATTCGAAGAGTTCGTGGACCTGGCGAAGCGGGCGACGTTTGTGCCGGTGTGCAAGGAGCTGGTCGCCGACCTGCTGACGCCGGTGTCGGCGTTCCTGAAGATTGCCGAGCATTCCGACTACGCGTTCCTGCTCGAGAGTGTCGAGGGCGGCGAGCACGTCGGGCGCTATTCGTTCCTCGGCAAGGATCCGTTCCTGATTCTTCGCGGCAAGAACGGCGAGACCGCGATCGAGAAGGCGGGCGTCTCGAGCAAGGGCGAGCAGCCGTTCGTTGACACCCTGCGCGACCTCATGAACGATTTTCAGTCCCCGTTTGTGCCCGGCCTGCCGCGATTCACCGGTGGCGCGGTCGGCTATCTCGGCTACGACACGGCGGCTTGGTTCGAGCCGACCGCCGCCCGCGCTGACGCCAACACCTCGCAGCGTGACGATGCCGGCTTCATGCTGTTCGACACCGTGCTCGCGTTCGATCACGTGCAGCATCGCATTCTCCTGATCGCCAACGCCCGCATCTCGGGCGACGAGGATCTGAAGTCGCTCTACCAGTTCGCCTGCGCCAAGATCGAGTTCCTCGAAGGCGAGCTGGAACGGGCGCTGTCGCTGAAGCACACCACCGGCGGCGATGCCCTCAACCTGGTCTCGAACTTCTCGCAAGAGGGCTACGAGTCGATCGTCAAGAAAGCGAAGGAGTACATCGCCGCGGGCGACATCTACCAGGTGGTGCTCTCGCAGCGGTTCGAAGCCGAGGTCGGCGTCGATGCCTTCACGGTGTATCGCGCGCTGCGGCACGTCAACCCGTCGCCCTACATGTTCTTCATCCGCATGGGCGACCGCTCGATCGTTGGCTCGTCGCCGGAGATGCTGGTCCGCGTCGAGGGTCGCCACGCGGTCACGCATCCAATTGCCGGCACCCGCCCGAGGGGCAAGACCGACGACGAAGATGTCCGGATGGCCGAGGAGCTGAAGCGGAGCGAGAAGGAGAAGGCCGAGCACGTGATGCTGGTCGACCTGGGTCGCAACGACATTGGCCGCGTCTGCGACTACGGCACGGTCCGCGTCTCCAAGTTCATGGCCCTCGAGCGCTATTCGCACGTGATGCATCTGGTCTCGGTCGTGGAAGGGCAGCTGGCAGAAGGGCGCGACCGGCTTGATACGCTGGTGTCGTGCTTCCCGGCCGGCACCGTCTCGGGAGCGCCGAAGGTCAGGGCCATGCAGATCATCAACGAGCTCGAGCCCACGCGGCGCGGACTCTACGCCGGCGCTGTTGGCTATCTCGACTTCGCCGGCAATCTTGACTTCTGCATCGCGATCCGCTCGATCCTGATGGAGGGCGGCAAGGCCTACATCCAGGCGGGAGCCGGCATCGTCGCCGACTCGAACCCGACCGCGGAGTACGAAGAGACCAAGGACAAGGCTCGCGCGATGTTGCGCGCGCTGGAGCTGGCGCAGACGGGGCTGTAGAACCATGGTCCTGGTCATCGACAACTACGACTCGTTCACCTACAACCTGGTCCAGTATCTGGGCGAGCTTGGCGCGAGCATCGTCGTGCGCCGAAACGACGAGGCGCCGATCGAATCACTGCGGATGCTCGGGCATTCGCGGGTGCTAATCTCACCAGGGCCAGGCCGTCCGGAACAGGCCGGGGTCTCGCTCGACGTCATCAAGGAGTTCGGCCCTCGCATGCCGCTGCTTGGTGTGTGCCTCGGTCACCAGGCCATCGGCCTGGCCTTTGGCGGCGACGTCATCCGCGCCCCGCTGCCGATTCACGGCAAGACCTCGCTGGTCGATCACGACGGCAAGGGAATCTTCGCCGGTCTCTCGACTTCGTTCCAGGCCGGCCGTTATCACTCACTGGTGGTGTCGGAGTCCTCTCTCCCAAGCGAGCTCGAGATCACCGCGCGCACGAAGGACGACAACCTTGTGATGGGTATTCGACATCGGACGCTGCCCATCCACGGCGTGCAGTTTCATCCCGAATCGGTGCTGACCAACGAAGGCCGGCGCATCCTGCGCAACTTCCTCGAGATGTGACATGTTCCCAGCCCTGATTGAGAAATTGCGGCGCCAGGAAGACCTGACCACGGACGAGGCCGCCGCGGCCATGGCGTCGATCATGCGCGGCGAAGCGGCGCCGGCGCAGATCGCCGGCCTGCTGGTGGGTATGGCCATGAAGGGCGAGCGGCCGGGTGAGTTGGTCGGCCTCGCGCGGACCATGCGCGCCAATGCCATGGCGGTTCCGTCGCAACCCGGACCGGTCTTCGATACTTGCGGCACCGGCGGCGATCGGTCGGGCAGTTTTAATATCTCCACTGCAGCGGCCATCGTGATGGCCGCGTGCGGGACGCGCGTCGCCAAACACGGCAACCGCTCGGTATCGAGCCAGTGCGGCAGCGCCGATGTGCTCGAAGCCCTCGGCGTCAACATTCAGGCCGCTCCCGACGTGGCCGCACGTTGCCTCACGGAGGTCGGCATTGCGTTCCTGTTCGCGCCGACGTTTCATCCCGCCATGAAGCACGCCGCACAAGTGCGCAAGGACCTCGGTGTGCGGACCGCCTTCAACCTGCTGGGGCCGCTGACCAATCCGGCGCGGCCGACCCGGCAGATTGTCGGCGTCCCGAAGCCTGACCTGACTGAGCTGATTGCGCGATCGCTGGCACTACTTGGCTCCGAGCGAGCCTGGGTCGTGCACGGCGCCGACGGACTGGACGAGCTCTCGACCACTGGATACACCAAGGTCTCGGAGTGCCGGAACAACAATGTGCAGACCTTCTACGTGCACCCGGCGGACTTCGGCCTGGCCAAGGCCACGGCCGAGTCGCTGAAGGGCGGCGACGCGCCGACCAACGCGGCGATCGTCCGAGCGGTTCTCGACGGCGTCAAGGGCGCGCCCAGGGATGTCGTGCTGCTCAACACCGGCGCAGCGCTCTTCATCGCAGGTCAGGCCCAGACCGTGCTGGCCGGCGTGACACAAGCGGAAGCGGCGATTGATAGTGGCGCCGCCGCCGGCGTGTTGAAGCAGCTGGTGAGTATTTCGAATGGAGCCGCTGCGTGACCGGCGCGCCGCCAGACCTGCTGGAGGCGATCGTTGCGGCTACCCGTGCACGCGTGGCCGCGGCGATGCAACGGGAGCCGCGTGCACAGCTGGAGCGCCGCGCGATGGCGGTTCACGCGAACGGAACGGCGTTCGCCGCGCGGGTGTCCAGGGCCGGAATCGTCAACGTCATTGCGGAGTGCAAGCGGCGCTCTCCCTCACGAGGAGTGCTGCGCTCGGCCTACGACCCGGTGGCCGCTGCCTCGGCATATGCGCGCGCCGGGGCCGCGGCGATCTCGGTTCTCACCGAGCCGGGCTTCTTCGACGGTGCGCTGCAGCACCTGGTCGATGTCCGGGCCGCCGTGACGGTGCCGCTACTGCGCAAGGATTTCATGATCCACGAGTACCAACTGCTCGAAGCACGCGCCGCCGGCGCCGACGCGATTCTGCTGATCGTGGCCGCCCTCACGGACGCCGAGTTGCGGGACCTCTCAGGGTGCGCGCGCGCCCTGGGCCTGGCGGCGCTGGTCGAGGTGCACGACGTCGTTGAGTGCGACCGCGCGGTGTCGGCCGGCGCTTCGATCATCGGCGTCAACAATCGCAGCCTGCGGACTCTGCAGGTCGACCTCGATGCTTCACACGTCATCGCCGCGCGCATTCCGAAGAATGTCATTAGCATCAGCGAAAGCGGGCTGAAAACGCGGGACGACCTCCGCACCATGCGGGCGCTCGGCTATCAGGCGTTCCTCATCGGCGAACGCTTCATGATCGACGCTGACCCTGGCGCAGCCCTGAGCGGGTTGCTCGCCTCCCTGGAGGCCGTAGGCTCGTGACCGCCATCAAGATCTGCGGCATCACGCGGGCCGCCGATGCCGAAGCCGCCGTGGCGTTCGGCGCCCACGCGCTGGGGTTCGTGTTGTGGCCGGCAAGCCCGCGCCACACGACGACCGGTGCCGCTCGCGAAATTATCCGCAGACTGCCGCCATTCGTGACCCCGGTGGGTGTCTTCGTTAATCCGTCTGGCGATGACATTGCCGCCGCCGCAGATGCCGGCTGCCGTCTGGCGCAGGTCCACGGCACGGTGCCTTCGTGGACTGGCAGTCGCCATCTGCCGGTACTGCGCGCGGTCCACCTGAGTGCCGCCGCCCCTGATGCGATCGAACCGGATGTGGAAGATGACACGGTGCTGCTTGACGCGCACGACCCGGTTCGTCATGGCGGCACCGGCCAGATGGTTGACTGGACACGCGCCCGCGCGATCGCGGCGCGACGCCGCGTGGTACTGGCCGGCGGCCTGACACCCGCCAACGTGCGCGAGGCCATCCAGTCCGTGCGCCCGTATGCCGTGGATGTGGCGTCGGGTGTGGAAGCGTCGCCCGGCGTAAAAGATCACGAATTATTACGGCGGTTCATCGCCGCCGCCAAGGAGACGTTGTGAGCAAGGCATCAGCCTGGTTTGGCCGAAGAGACCCCGACAGCCGCGGTTACTACGGCGCGTTCGGTGGCCGCTTCGTCCCCGAGACACTAGTCGCGCCGATCGAGGCGCTCGAGAAAGCGTACTTCGAAGCGCGGCGCGATCCAGCATTTGCGGAGGAGTTGCAGCGCCTCTTGCAGCACTACGTCGGCCGCGAGACGCCGCTCTGGGACGCGCGCCGGCTGAGCGAGGCCTGTGGCGGCGGGCGCATTCTGCTCAAGCGCGAGGACCTGACTCACACCGGCGCGCACAAGATCAACAACGCCCTCGGTCAGGCCCTGCTCGCCCAGCGCATGGGCAAGGGCCGCATCGTGGCCGAGACCGGCGCCGGGCAGCACGGCGTGGCCAGCGCCACGGCATGCGCGCTGCTGGGGCTCGAGTGCGTCGTCTACATGGGCACCGAGGACATGCGGCGCCAGGCCTTGAACGTGTTTCGCATGCGGCTGCTTGGCGCCACCGTCTGCGGCGTCGACTCGGGCAGCTGCACGCTCAAGGACGCCATCAACGAAGCCATGCGCGACTGGGTCGCGCGGCCCGACGACACCCACTACCTGCTCGGCTCGGCACTCGGTCCGCACCCGTATCCCTTGATGGTCCGCGAGTTTCAATCCGTGATCGGCAGGGAGGCTCGCGAACAGTGTCTGGCACAAGTCGGCCGCCTGCCCGATGCCGTGATCGCGTGCGTGGGCGGTGGCAGCAATGCGATCGGCATCTTCGATGCCTTCATGGACGATGCCGACGTGAAGTTGATCGGCGTGGAGGCCGGCGGCGAGGCCATTCGCTCGGGACGGCACGCGGCGCGGTTCGCCGGCGGTGCAGCCGGCGTGTTGCAGGGCACCCGCACCTTCGTGCTGCAGGACGAGCACGGCAACATCGAGGCGACGCACTCGGTGTCGGCGGGACTCGACTACGCGGCGGTCGGGCCCGAACACGCATTCCTGCAACAGACCGGACGCGCAGAGTATCCCTTCGCGACCGATGGCGAGGCACTCGAGGCGTTTCAGCGGCTGGCCCGCCTCGAGGGCATCATCCCGGCTCTGGAGTCGGCACACGCGATTGCCTATGTCCTGAAGAGCGCGAAGCGCTTCGGTCCCGACGCGGTGTTGCTGGTCAACCTGTCGGGGCGCGGCGATAAGGATGTGCAGACCGTGGAGCAGATTCTCAAGGAGGCCGGGCATGTCGCGGATTAGCGAGCGCTTCAAGACGCTGCGCGCGAAAGGTGACACCGGCCTCGTCACCTATGTCACCGCCGGCGACCCCGACCTGGAGCGCTCCGCGGGCATCCTCAAGCGCCTCGACCGGGCCGGTGCGGACGTGATCGAGGTCGGCGTGCCATTCTCCGACCCCCTGGCCGATGGCCCGGTGATCCAGCGCGCGACCGAGCGCGCCCTGGCAGCCGGAGCGACCCTTCCCAAGGTCTTGTCCATGCTGGCGGCGACCCGCGCAGATATTTCGGCCCCGGTCGTCATCTTTAGTTACGCCAACCCGATACTTCGGATGGGTCTGGAGCAGTTCGTCCGGGAGGCACAGAATGCAGGCGTCGACGGGGTCTTGACCCTGGACATGCCCCCTGAGGAGGGCGAGGCTTTCCGGAGCGCCTTTGCGGGCGCCGGGATTGATACAATTTTCCTGCTCAGTCCGACGACCACGGTCGAGCGGATTCGCAAGGCTTCGACGCTGGGAAGCGGCTTTCTCTACGGCATCTCCCGTCTCGGGGTCACTGGAGTCCGCGACACCGTGGACGATTCGGCCCGCGAGCTGGCTGAGCGGGTGAAGGCAGAAACGGCGATGCCGCTGGCGCTGGGATTCGGATTGTCACGACCCGAGCACGTGAAGGCGGTCGGCCAGTGGGCCGATGCCGCGGTGGTGGGTAGCGCGTTGGTGAAAGTGATTGCCGAGCACGGACAGGCCCCGGGCCTGCTGGACGAGGTGGAAGGGTACGTGCGATGGCTGCGGAACTGAACCTGGAAGCGCTTCGGGACGAGATTGACAAGATCGATGAGGTCATCGTTCGCCTGCTCGATAGCCGCGCGCGCTGCGCCTACTCGGTCGGCCGCCTGAAGCACGAGCTGGGGCGACCCATCTACGAGCCGGCGCGAGAGGCCGCGGTGATCGCCCACGTGCGGCAGGTCAACGCCGCCCTCAGCGGGCCGCTCGATAGTGACGCCGTGGCACGGTTGTACGAACGCATCATGGACGAGGCCAGGCGCATTCAGCGATTGGAAGCCGAACGTGATGTCCGCGAAAAGGGCAAGGAGTAGTCATGGTTGTCGTAATGAAAGAGCGGGCGAGTGACACCGACGTGGAAGCGGTGATCGCCAGTCTCGTGGAAATGGGCATGGACGTGCACCGATCGACCGGCGCCTCACGCATCGTGCTCGGCGTGGTCGGCGGCGGCAAGGTGGATCCCCGGCTGATCGAGCTGATGGCCGGCGTGCATGAAGTGGTGCGTATTACCCAGCCGTACAAGCTGGCCGGCCGCACGTTCAAGCCCGACGACACCATCATCACCATCGGCGACCTCCGCATTGGGGGCGACGAGGTGATCGTGATCGCCGGGCCGTGCTCGGCCGAAAGCGAAGAGCAGGTCCACGCGACGGCGGCCGCGGTCAAGCGCGCCGGCGCCAAGATTCTCCGTGGCGGCGCGTTCAAGCCACGCTCGTCGCCGTACAGCTTTCAGGGCATGGGCGAGCCCGGCCTGCAGCTGCTGCAAGCGGGCGCCAATGCCCACGACCTGAAGCTGGTCACCGAGGTGATGGACGCCAGCCAGATCGAAGTGATCGGCAAGTACGCCGATATCTACCAGGTGGGTGCGCGCAACATGCAGAACTTTACGCTGCTGCGTGAACTCGGTCGCACGCGCAAGCCGATCCTGCTGAAGCGCGGCATTGCCGCGACCATGGAGGAGTGGCTGCTGTCGGCGGAGTACATCCTGGCGGGCGGCAACACCGACGTCATCCTGTGCGAACGCGGCATCCGCACGTTCGAGACCTTCACCCGCAACACCCTCGACTTGTCCGCCATCCCGATCATCAAGGAGCTCTCGCACCTGCCGATCTTCGTCGACCCGAGCCACGGCATGGGACGCCGCGACAAGGTGGCGCCGATGGCGCGGGCCGCGGTAGCCGCCGGCGCCGATGGCTTGATCATCGAGGTGCACAACGATCCCGACCACGCCATGAGCGATGGCGCGCAGTCGATGTTCCCGGCGCAGTTCGATCGCCTGATGGCGGAGCTGCGAATCATCGCGCCGGCCATCGGCCGCAGCATCTGCCTCGAACCGGTGGCTCGCCGCGGTTGGGCGCGCTGAGCCATGCCTGACACCGAGCCCCGGCTCGCGGTGGTCGGACCGGGGCTGATTGGCACGTCGGTGGCGTTGGCTGCCTCGCGGCGCTGGCCCGGGCTGGAAGTTCGCACTGTGGATCAGGGCGACCCGCTCGAGTCGATCAGCGATTCGCTCGTCGTGATCTTGGCGATGCCGGTCGATGTCATCATCCGGACCCTGCCGCGGCTCGGTTCGATCATGCATCCGCAGGCGCTGGTCATTGACACCGGCAGCACCAAGCGCGCCATCATGACCGCCGCGGCAGCCGCGCAGCTCCCGCAGTTCGTCGGCGGCCATCCCATGGCGGGCGGCACAACGACGGGACCGTCCGAGGCTCGGCCCGATCTTTTTGATGGCCGCGCGTGGTTTCTCACCAACCCAGACGCACCAGACGCGGTGCGTCGCGCCGTCAAGTTTGTCGAGGCCCTCGGCGCGCGCCCGGTGGTGTTGACCGACCGCGGAGAAGAACACGACCGCTTGATGGCCGCGGTCAGTCACCTGCCGCAACTGGTGGCGAGTGCGTTGATGGTCACCGTGGCACGGGCCGTCGGTGACGACAACCTCACGTGGGCGGGTAAGGGGCTGCGCGACACCACGCGTCTCGCCAGCAGCCAGGCGAGCGTGTGGGAGAGCGTGCTGGCCACCAACAGCCAGGAGCTCAAGCCGTTGCTGCGCGTGCTGGCCTCACAGCTGGTGAATTTGTCGGATCAACTCGACGACCGCAAGGCGATCCGCGCGTTCTTCGACGAAGCCGCGCGCGCCAAGTCTTCCTGCCTATAATCGATGACATGAACAAAGTCCTGGCCACCGCCGACGAGGCGGTCGCCGTGATTCCCGATGGCGCCAGCATCATGATGGGCGGCTTCGGGCTTTGCGGCATTCCCGAGCACCTGATCGCCGCCCTTCATCGAGCCGGTACCAAGAACCTGACCATCATCAGCAACAACGCCGGCGTGGACGACTACGGCGTGGGCCCACTGCTGAAGTCGCGGCAGGTGCGCAAGATGATCTCGACCTATGTGGGCGAGAACAAGGAATTCGAGCGGCAGTTCCTGCAAAAGGAAATCGAAGTGGAACTGGTGCCGCAGGGCACGTTCTCGGAGCGCATGCGGGCCGCGGGGGCCGGCATTGGCGGCTTTTTCACGCCTACCGGCGCGGGAACTTTGATCGCTGAGGGCAAGGAGAGTCGCGTCATCGACGGGCGCACTTACATTCTCGAAGCGCCGCTCGCCGCCGACTTCGCGTTCGTCAAGGCGTGGAAGGGCGATCGCGTCGGCAATCTCGTCTACCGAAAGACCGCGCGCAACTTTAATCCGGTGATGGCCACGGCCGCGCGTCACACGATTGCCGAGGTGGAGCAATTGGTGAATGCCGGCACCCTCGAGCCGGACGGCATTCATACGCCAGGCATATTCGTGAAACGCCTGCTTGAGGGCCCCGAATACGTGAAGCGGATCGAGAAACGGACTGTCAGCCATGGATAAGCGCGACCGCATCGTTCAACGCATCGCCCGGGACCTGAAAGATGGCGACTACGTGAACCTCGGTATCGGCATGCCGACGCTGGTCGCCAACTGCGTGCCTGCCGGGATCGAGATCACGCTGCATTCCGAGAACGGCATGCTCGGCGTTGGGCCATATCCGCATGAAGCCGATGTCGACCCTGACCTGATCAACGCCGGCAAGGAGACGGTGACGGAGCTGCCCGGCACGTCGTACTTCAGCAGCGCCGATTCGTTTGCCATGGTTCGCGGCGGTCACATCGATCTCACCGTGCTTGGCGCACTCGAAGTCGACGAGGCCGGCAACCTTGCCAACTGGATGATTCCCGGGAAGATGGTGAAGGGCATGGGCGGCGCCATGGACCTGGTCGCGGGCGCCAAGCGGGTGGTGATTGCCATGGAGCACACCACCAGGGACGGCGGCCACAAGATTCTGCCGAAGTGCTCGTTGCCGCTCACCGGCATGAAGGTGGTCAACCAGATAGTCACCGAGTTGGCGGTGATCGACGTCACGGCCGATGGCCTGCTGCTGAAAGAGATTGCGAGCGACACCACCCTCGCAGCCGTGATCGCCGCCACGGGAGCGAAGCTGCACCTCGCCGAGCCCCTGGGACGGTTCTAGCCCTTCGACTGCCGCTCAGGGCGTGGCGAGCGACGGAACTTACGGCCCTTTGTCCTCGTCCGTACGAGGGGGTGAAGTGCTGATGCGAAAAGCGCTGTTGACGATCGTGGTGGCGGGGTTGCTGTCTCAGGTTGCCGGAGCGGCGCAGGCTCCAGACCTGGCGACCTATCGGGTCACCGGCACGCGCCTGGCGATCGGGCAAGACGTCCACATTGAACGCGACGAAGAAGTCACCGACGCGGCCGTCGTGGTTGGCGGGTCGCTGGTCGTGGACGGGAGGGTGCGCGACGGCATTGTCGTCGTCGGTGGCGACCTGCGTCTCACGGCGACCGCCGACGTGCGCGGCGACATCGTGCTGGTCGGCGGCCAGTTGCTGCGCGACCAGGGCGCCCGCCATATCGGCGGCGTCAACTACATCTCCTTTGGCGACTGGTCGCGGCGCGCCTTCGGCTGGTTTCCGATATTCCAGTTCGGCGACTTCGGCCGGTGGCTGAGCCTGGCGGGCACCTTCACTCGCGTGGCGCTGCTGGCCATTCTCATGGCCGTGGTCCTGGTGGTCGCGCGCCCGGCCGTGGCGCGCAGCGGGCGTGCAGCGGTGGCGGAACCGATCCGCGCCGGGTTGGTCGGCCTGGCAGCGGAAGTCTTCTTCGTGCCGTTCCTGATTGCCGCCTCGATCGGCCTGGCCATCACCATTGTCGGCATCCCGTTCGTCGCGCTACTGGTGCCGATCGCAATCGTGATTGCCATGTTCGCCCTGGTGCTTGGCTTCACCTCGTTGGCGTGCCGGTTGGGCGAATGGGTTGAGGATCGCCTGGGCTGGCAGCCGGGCAACGCCTTTGTCGCGACGGCGATTGGATTCGTCCTGATCATGGGACCGACGCTGGGGGCGCGATTGATCGGCGTCGGTCCCGACGCGTTGCGGCCGGCGGCGTTCGCGCTCTTGATGAGCGGACTGGCGGTGGAGTTCCTGGCGTGGACGGTCGGCCTCGGCGCCGCAATTCTCACCGGTTTGGGGCGGTGGCACACCGTGCCACCGCCGATCTCGGTGAACCCGGCGCCGCACGCGCACAGCGTTTCTTACTGAGGTGTCGCCTACTGACCGCCAGGTGTGGTCAGACCCGGACGAACCTGCACGAGGGCGTTCGCGGTCGAGATCACCTTGTTGCCTTTTTTCAGCAGCAGGCGAATGCGGAAGCTGCCGGGATCCTTGAAGCGGTGCTCGACGGTGTAGCGCCGCTTGATCTCACTCGTGCCGGCCGCATACGGCTCGCAGTCCGCTTCGGCGGTCGAGGTCGTCAAGTCGCCCCATTCCCACTCGAGGGTGGGGCAGTAGAACTCCTCGTTGTCGTTACTCCCGCCCTTCACTTCGGCCACCACCACAATTCGTGCAGGCGCGAACGAAACGGCCGGCGTCGCCTTGAGTGATAAGCTAGGCTTTTTGTTGCCGCCCTGTGCGCGGGCCTGCAGGGCATTCGGGATGATGAGTAGTGCGCTAAACGCCAGGATTGCGACCTGAGCGACGCCTGTATGTAGTTGCATGGCAAGGTCCCCCGCAGGCGGGGCGCAAAGGAAGTCTAACCTAACATGCACGTTCCTTACGAAGTGCCTCGCCTATCCGTGAGCGATGCAGGCCTCGGCGCCGCCGACGTCGACCTCATCATTATCCCGATTGCCCAGGACCATGCCGAGTCAGCCGTTGGCACCTATGACGCCGTGTTCGACGGCGATCTCGGGTCGGCGCTTGGGCGAGGCGAGTTTCGCGCCAAGGCCTGCGAGATCTATGTGCCACGAACGCCGGGCCGCAACTGGCGCGCCACGCGCGTGGTATTCGTCGGCGGCGGTCCGCGCGCCGAGATCGACGCCGAGCGCATGCGCCGCATGGCGGTGACCGCAGCTCAAGCCGCCCGTGATCAGCGCCACGGCCGCGTTGCCTGGGCCGATGTCGAGCCCGGCACCCTGTCCAACGCGGCTCGAGTCGAGCTGGTCGCCGAGGGCCTGGTTTTCGCGAATTTTGACAACGGCGTTCATAAGAGCAGGAACGACCGGCCGTTCTTCATCAAGGAAGCGCTGATCCTCACCGGGCCCGACGCCACTGTCGCAGCCGCTACCGGCCGCCTAACCGGGGAGTCGATCAATGCAGCTCGCGTGCTGATCAACGAGCCGGGCAACTTCCTTACCCCGCGCATTCTCGCCGACAAGGCGCAAGACCTCGCGTCGGTTCCCGGCGTAACCGCCGAAGTGCTGGATGAACGCGCGATCGAGGCGCTCGGCATGGGCATGCTGCTCGGCGTCTCCCGGGGCAGCGTCGAACCGCCGCGCGTGCTCGTGCTCCGCTATGAGCCCGCCGGCGCCCCAAGTGGCCAGACTCTCGGCCTGGTCGGCAAGGGCGTCACGTTCGACACCGGCGGCATCTCGCTGAAACCCGCCGACGGCATGGAACGGATGAAGGATGACATGGCGGGCGGCGCCACCGTGGTCGCCGCGCTACGCTGCATCGCGCTCCAGCAGCTGCCGATTCGCACCATGGCCATTGTCCCGATGACCGAGAACATGCCGGGCGGCAAGGCGACCAAGCCCGGCGACATTCTGCGCGCCGCCTCTGGCCTCACGGTCGAGGTGAACAATACCGACGCAGAGGGACGGCTCATCCTTGGCGATGCGCTGTGGTACGCCCGACAGCTCGGTGCGACGCACCTGATCGATGTCGCCACGCTCACCGGTGCCGTGGTGGTCGCGCTAGGCAAGACCACGACCGGGCTGTTCGGAACGCCAGAGGCGTGGGTGAACCACATTCGCAGCGCGGCGGCGGAAGCCGGCGAGAAGCTCTGGCCGCTACCGCTGTTCGACGAATACCGCGATCAACTGAAGAGCGAGATTGCCGACATGGTGAACAGCCCCGGCCGGCCCGCCGGCTCAATCACCGCGGCTATGTTTCTCAAGGAATTCGCGGGCGAAGGGCCCTGGGCGCACCTCGACATCGCCGGCACAGCCTGGGCGGAAGAGAGCAAGGCCTGGCAGCCGAAGGGAGCGACCGGGACGATGATTCGCACGCTGATCGAGGTCGCGAGGGCGGGACTTCCGCAATAGAATCGAATTTGTGCAGGAACCTCAGGCCACCACGCCGACCGTCACCATCGTCCAGATTGTCCAGGAGGATTCGGCAAAAGAGCTCAGCATGATCGACGTGTCGGTGGCGGCCTTTGGTCTGATCGGCGTGATCATGGTGGCGGCGCTGGTCGCAGGGCTGGTCGCCGGCGCGCTCTACATTTGGTACCGGTCACGGCGCGCGATCACCATCATCGAAGCGCGAGGCAATCAGCACAACCTGTTTCGCGTCTAGCAGTGTTCCGGGCAATTTGCCGTGATCTGCGACCTAACGGTCCCGCGACCTAACGGTCCTGCGACGCCATGGTCGCCTGACCCTTCAGCGACTTGCGGTAGCGCATCACGGCGGTGAACAGTGACTCCGCAATCTTCTGCTTGTAAGCGTTGGTCTTCAGCAGCGTTAGCTCCTGCTTGTTGCTCACGAACGAGATCTCGGCCAGCACGCTGGGCATCGCCGCACCAATCAGCACCACGAACGGCGCCTTCTTCACGCCGCGGCTGCGCACTTCCTGGTTGCCCTTTCGCAGCGACGTCACCAGCGATTCCTGCACCATGTTGGCGAGGTCGCGAGACTCATCCAACTTGTTATTGAGGGCAATGGCCTTGATGATGTCGGGCAACTGGTGCATCTCGCGCGCCGACGCCGAATTTTCGCGCGCCGCCACCGCTTCGGCCTCGGGCGACGAAGCAAAACTCAGGAAATAGGTCTCGATGCCCTTGGCCGAGGCGTTGCGGCTCGCGTTGGCGTGGATCGAGAGAAACATGTCGGCGCTCTCGCGATTGGCGAGTTCGGTGCGCTGTTCGAGCGGAATGTAGACGTCAGTACGGCGCGTGAGTACCACCTCGAGTCCTGGCTCCTTCTGCAGCAACTTCTCGAGTCGAAGGGCGACGTCGAGCACCAACGTCGCCTCGGTCAGTCCCTTTCCGAGCACGCCCGGATCGTGCCCGCCGTGGCCGGCGTCAATCACAATCCGTGACACGCCGAGTCCGAGCTGGCGGGCCATCGAAAAGCCGCCGGTCCCGTTCGCCGAAGGCGCAGTCGGTGACGGCGGGGGGGCGGAGATGGGCGTGGTCGGCGACGAGGGCAGCGGCGGCGTTACCGGTGGCGGCGCCGCTGCCGCGATCGTAATCCGCGGTGCCGCAGCGGCAGCCGCCGGCTTCGGGACCTCGGCCGGCGGCGCCACCGCTGCAGGCAACAGTTCCAGAGCCACGGCCGCCGGCGAGATCGACGTCGGCGCGACGGCCGTCGAATTCGCGACGGTGCGCCGCACGGCGCGTTCCGCATCGATCACCAGGCGGAAGGGGCTGTAGAGAGTGAAGACGCTGTAGCGCGACACTTCTTCGAGATCCAGGACCACTCGAACCATGGAATCAGGGTGACGGCCTACGCGAATCTTGCTGACAATGTCGCCCGGATAGGTGAGCACCTTGTCCATCAGCGCGGGGGTCAGCTGCACGCCCTTCAGGTCAAAGAACAGCCGGGCCGGGCCGGCGATCTTCTCCTCGTGATAGGCGACCTCGCGATCGAGTTCGAGTGTGATGCGCACGGTATCTGGCAGCACCGTGCGTTGAATGCCCGTCAAGGTGGCTGACGCGATTGAGACACCCGAGGAAACCGGCGTCGTCACGGCCGCCGCCGGTGCAGGCATCATCGGTGCAGCGGGCGGCGGTGGTGGCGTCAGCGCGGTCGCGGTCGTCCTGGGTAGGGTGAGCGCAGCCAACTGCTGGTTGGCCCGCCTGACCAAAGAACTCGACGGATACTCGGCCACCAACCAGCGATACATCCGCACCGCGCGGTCCTGATCCGCGGGCCGGTTGAACTTCTGGTAGGTGACATCGGCAAGGTTGGCGGCCTGCCACAGCGCGTTGTCGGCGTAGCCCGAGGTGGGGAAGCGGCGCACCAGCGATTCGAATGACGCGATGACCTTGCCGGCCTGGGAAATCACCTCGTGAGCCGGTGCACCCTCGACGTTATTTGTCAGCAGGACGCGGATCTTCTCCTCGCGCTCCGAGGCCGACTGATAGCGCTCGCGCGCGGTCTGCGCGGATGCGGACGTCGACACCACGAGCGTCGCGGCGAGCGCCAGCGCGGTGGCCACGCGGCGTGGGTTAGCGAAGCTGCGCATCGACCTCCTCGAAGTACTCGCGGCCGACCAGTACTTCCCGCGGCTTGCCGCCGGTCGCAGGCGAGACCAGGCCCTCGGCTTCCATCATGTCGACGAGCCTGGCGGCCCGGCTGAAGCCGATGCGCATCTTGCGTTGCAGGTACGAGATTGAAACCTGGCCGGCCTGCACGACGATGCGGGCGGCCTCGTCGTAGAGGTCGTCCTTCTCGTAGAGCAGCTCCTGGTTGTTCGTCTTCGCTTCTTCGGTGATGGTCTCGTCGTATACCGGCTTGCCCTGCTTGCGGAGGAAACTCGCGACGCGAGCCGATTCCTGCTCCGAAATGTAGGGGCCGTGCAACCGCGTATGTCGCGACGAGGCCGGCGGCAGGAACAGCATGTCGCCCTTGCCCAGCAGTTGCTCGGCGCCGTTGCTGTCGAGGATGGTGCGCGAATCGATCTTCGACGACACGCGGAACGAAATGCGCGCCGGCAGGTTGGCCTTGATCAGGCCGGTGATGACGTCAACCGAGGGGCGCTGGGTGGCCAGGATCAAGTGAATGCCGACCGCGCGCGCCATTTGCGCGAGTCGGCAGATCGATTCTTCCACCTCGTTGCCGGCCACCATCATCAGGTCGGCCAGCTCGTCGACCACGACGACGATGAAGGGCAGCGGCCGGTTCGGCTTGCCTTCTTCCGGGACCTCGCCCGACTCGAGCACAGCCCGCACATTGCGGTTGAACTGCTCGATGTTGCGGACGCCGTAGGCCGCCAGCGTCTTATAGCGCTCCTCCATCTCGCGCACGGCCCAGCGGAGCGCGTTGGCGGCCTTCTTCGGCTCGACCACGACCGGCGTCATCAGGTGCGGAATGTCTTCGTACATCCCGAGCTCGAGCCGTTTCGGGTCCACCATGATCATCCGCACATCGTCCGGCGTGGCCCGGTAGAGAATGCTCGTGAGAATGGCGTTGAGGCCGACCGATTTGCCCGAGCCGGTGGAGCCGGCGATCAGCAGATGCGGCATGGTGGCCAGGTCGGCCATGAACGGCTCGCCGTGAATGGTCTTGCCCAGTGCGAAGGTCAACTTGGAGGTCGAGCGGGTGTAGGTTTCCGATTCCAGCAGTTCGCGCAGCGAGATGGCTTCGCGGTTGGGATTCGGAATCTGAATGCCGACCGTCGCCTTGCCGGGAATGCGATCGATCAGCACCGACTCGGCCTGCATGGCGAGGCACAAGTCGTCTGACAAGCCGGTCACCTTCGAATACTTCACGCCGGCGTCGGGCTTGAACTCGAACGTGGTCACGACGGGGCCAGGGTGAATCTGGACCACCGAGCCTTCGACCGAAAACTCACGGCACTTCTCCTCGAGCAGTCGTGCCGACTCCATCAGCTCGCGTTCGTCGATCTTGCGTTCCGCCTTCGCCGCATCAAGCAGGGACACCGGCGGCAGCGTGTACGAGCCCAGGCGCCGCTCGACATTGCGTTCCGGTTCCGGCAGGGGCAGCGACGGCGCGATCGGGGTCCGCGTCATGGCCTTCTTGACGACCGGCGGCGCACGCAGCGTCGCCGTCACGGGCTCGTCGTCCAGACCGTGAGCAGCCGCGCGCGCGGCCGCGAGCGGCTCAGGGCGCACAAGCTTGGCGGTCTTCTTGTCAGCCTTGGCAGGCTCCGCGCGGTCCTGCCTGCCGTATTTAACCAGCACTTCACGGCGCTGCTGCGCCTTCCGGCGTTCCTCGCGCCACAGGCGGAACGCTTCGGCCCCTTGAGCGCCCTGGCTCTGGATGACGGCAAACATCGCGCTGAACAGCCGGCCAAACGACACCTGCGTCGAGATAATTACGGCGGCAACGATCAGCGCCAGGATCACAATCAGCGATCCGGTGCGGCTCAAGTAATCGGCCATGACACCGCCGAGCCATTCACCCAGGTAGCCGCCGGCGCGGAACGGGCGCGGCCCGAAGTCGACCCGGCCGAGCGTCAACCCAAGGAACGCGCTGCCGCACGCGAGCAGCATAACGGCCCCGATCATCTTCGTGTAGGCAGCATCGATCTTGGTGCACCAGAAATAATGCCAGCCCGCCACGGCAACCACTGCCGGCAGCAGGTAGGATGCGTAGCCGAGCAACTGGAACGACAGCTCGCCGAGGAACGCGCCAACCCGGCCGGCAAAGTTGGCCGGCACGTCGTGCGTGCCCGTGCTGAAGAACCAGACCGGGTCGTTGGGGTCGTAGGTCGCGAGCGCAATCAGCCAGATCAGCGCCACCGCGAACAGCGCGACGCCAACCACCTCACTGACGCGGCGCGAAAGTGCGGAACCGGATGCAGCCACTCAGTCTCTCCTCAGATCTCAATCACGACCGGCAGCACCAGTGGCCGCCGGCCCGTTCGCTTCTTCAGGAAGCGCCGCACTTCGGTGCGAATCCGTTCTTTCATCAGGCCCGGGTCGGTGCGCTCCTCGACGCTGCAATCTTCGATCGCGGCGCTGATCACGCGCGCACCCTCGATCAGCATGTCGGCGGTGCCCTCGTCGCTGACGAACCCGCGCGCCACCAGTTCCGGAACCCCCTCGATGACACCGGTGCGGGAGTTGATGGCCACCACCGGCATGATGATCCCGTCGATGGAAATGTGCCGGCGATCGCGCAACACTTCGTCGTCCACTTCACCGACCCTGGTGCCGTCGATCAACACGCGGCCCGAGGGCGCCTTGTCGGCAAGGCGGCCGCCGTCAGCGTCGAACCTCAACACGTCGCCGTTCTCGGCGGTCAGCACCTCGACGGCCGACGGCAGCCCGCGGGTCACGAACTTAGCCACCTTCGCGTGGCGGGCGAGCTGGCGGAACTCGCCGTGAACCGGCACGAAGTACTTCGGCCGCACCAGCGACAGGACCAGCTTGAGTTCTTCCTCGGATCCGTGACCCGAGACATGCACATGCTTGCTGGACTCGGTGACGACGTCGACGCCGCGCCTGGCAATGTGGTTCATCACGCGGCCAATGGCCTTCTCGTTGCCAGGGATCGCGCGCGCAGAGATCACCACGCGGTCACCCTCGACCAGCTTGACATGACGGTGATCGTTGATGGCAATGCGCGACAAGGCGGCGTTGGCCTCGCCTTGCGACCCGGTTACCAGGCAGACGATGTCCTGGGCGGGGAAGACCGGCACGTCGCTGTCCTTGATCGCCACGCCGGACTGCAGGTGCAGATGGCCCAGCCGCTGTGCAATCACCGAGTTCTCGTTCATGCCGCGGCCAACAAAGGCCACCTTGCGGTCGAACTGCGCAGCGAGGTCGGCGACAATCTGCAGCCGGTACAGGCTCGACGAGAAGGTGGCGACGACGATCTTGCCTTCGGTGCTGGTGAAAATCTCCTCGAAGCCGTCTTCGACGTCCATCTCCGAGCCGGTATAGCCGCGGCGATCGATGTTCGTGCTGTCGCAGAACATGGCGAGCACGCCTTCAGCGCCCAACTGCGCGAAGCGATGAAGGTCGAACGCCTCGCCGTCCATGGGTGTCTGGTCAACCTTGAAGTCACCGGTGTGCAGCAGCACGCCCTGCGGCGTACGGATCACCACCGCCACGCAGTCGGGCATGCTGTGGGTGACGCGGACGAACTCCAGGGTGAAGGGGCCGACCGTGATGACATCACCGGGCTTGACGTCCACGGTCTTGGGATCGAGTCCGTGCTCCTCGAGCTTCTTGCCGACGAAGGCCAGCGCCAGCGGGGTGCCGTAGATCGGGCCGTCGATGAGCGGCAGCACGTAGGGGACGCCGCCGATGTGATCTTCGTGCCCGTGCGTCAGCACCAACGCCTTGACCTGGCCTTTGCGGCTTTCGAGGTACGTCAGGTCGGGGACGATCAGGTCCACGCCGAGTTGATCGGCCTCCGGGAACATCGCACCGGCGTCGATGAGGATAGTGGTATCCCCACACGAGATGGCCATCATGTTGAGGCCAAACTCGCCGAGGCCGCCGAGCGGCACCACGTCGACTGCAAGCGCCGCGGCCGGAGCCACGGGCACGGACACACTCATGCGATATCCCAGCCGGGCGTGATTTCACGCCCAGGGCAAACTAGCGAGGGCAACCGTGGACTCTGGCGAGCCGGCAAAGTCACCTGTTCAGGCCGCTGGGAGCGCCTGTCAAACGAGGCGTGTTTGGTCGGAAACTATAGCACAGCTTCAACTTCCGGCTACGTGGAACGCACGGAAGAGGGTAGCCAACTCGGCCATGTCGAGCGTCTCTGGACGCCGGCGGCCATCGACTCCGGCGGCGGCCAGGGCATCGCCCGGAATAATCGACCGTTCCGTCCCAAACGGCTTCAAGGCATTCGCCAAGGTCTTGCGGCGCTGCGTGAACATGGTCCTGACCATCCGGACGAAGCCGGCCATGTCGGGGATGTCTGCGGTCGGCGGCCTGAACGCCAGGCGGACCACGGCGGAATGAACTTGAGGGGCAGGCCGGAAGGCGCCCGGCGGCAACGACAGCAGTCGGGTCACGTCGGCGTGCACCCCCGTCAGCACCGTCAACACTCCGTAGTCGCCGGTACCGACCCTGGCCACCAACCGATCGGCAACTTCTTTTTGCAACATCAGGATGGCATCTCGCACACCGCCGGTCGTCGCGGCGAGTTCCAGCAGTGAAAAAAGGATCGGCGACGAGATGTTGTAAGGCAGGTTGCCCACGACGCGAACCCGATGGCCAGGGCCAAGTGGACTGCCAAGCCAATCCGAAATCGCCGGCGCCAGGTCAATCGCCAGTACGTCGCCGACAATCACGGTGACGTTGGCGAGCTTGGTGGCTGCGAGTGCGGCGGCCAGGTCACGGTCAATCTCTACCGCCAGCAGCCGGCCACATTGCTCCGCGAGCGGGCGAGTGATCGCGGCACGGCCAGGACCGATTTCGAGAATGTCCTCGTCGGGCTTGGCATCAACGGCCTTGACCAGCTTGGCAACCCAGGCCGGCTCGAGAAAATGTTGCGCGAATCGCTTACGCGCTCTCATCGGCCGGGCCACCATCCGTGGCGAGGTCAGACTTGCCCCGGCGCCACATTTCTTCGACCACGTCAATCTGCTCTTCGGTCATGCCGAAGTAGTGGCCCACTTCGTGGATCAAGGTCTCGGCGATCGCCTCGATAACGTCATCGTCACTACCGTCACCATCGTCCTCAATGGGAGACTGGAACAGGGTGATCTTATCAGGCAGTTGGTTGCCGTGATCCCATCCTCGTTCGGTCAGCGGCGTGCCCTGGTAGAGGCCCAACAGCGTTCCCCCGGGCTCAACGTCCATCTCGTCGAGCAGTTCGTCCGACGGCTCGTCCTCAACCACGAACCCAACGTTACGAACCTGCCGGGCAAAGCGTTCTGGAATCGAATCAAGCGCTTCCTCGACCAGTTCTCGAAACTCGTCATGCGTCATCGAGCCGCCTTCTTCTTTGGCTTCGTGACGTATCCGGTGCGATAGAAGTCGCAATCGTTCTTGACGTTGCAGATCGGGCACGACGGCTTGGGCTTGCAGATGCGCCGGCCGTGCAGGATGAGAGTGTCCGATGCGCGCGTCCATCGCTTCAGGGGCAGCATCTCGCACAGCTGCGACTCGACCTTGACGGGGTCGTCGCCGTTCACGAGCCCAATGCGGTTCGCCACGCGCAACACGTGCCGGTCCACCGGGAATCCTGGCACGCCGAGCGCGTGCCCGAGTACGACGTTCGCCGTCTTCCGGCCAACGCCGGGAAGCGCCGTGAGGGCGTCCATCGACACCGGCACCCTGCCCTTGTGTTCGGCCAGCAGAATGGTGGCCATGCCGACCAGCGACTTTGCCTTCTGGCGGAAGAAGCCTGTCGCGTGGATCAGGTGTTCGAGTTCTTCGGTGCCTGCGCCAGCCATCGCCCTGGCATCGGGGAACCGCTCGAACAACTGTGGCGTGACCAGGTTCACGCGCGCGTCGGTCGACTGCGCCGAAAGCATGGTCGCCACCAGCAGCTCGAAGGCATTGCGATGCACGAGTTCCGTGTCGGCGTCAGGGTAGTGCCGATCAAGCGCGTCGAAAATACGGGTGACCGCGGCGGGCGTCTTCACTCTAGTGGATGGGTCCCTTGCCGGGCGGCGCCGGCTGGGGCGGTGGGCCCGAATGCGATTCCGAGTAAATCCGCAGGTTTTCCTGCAGCGCCGCAATCAGCGTTGGAACGAACTGCACTGGAAGCACGATCCTGGCGCGCACCGGGGCGCGCACCACATGCTCTGCCTCCGCGTCGCGGATTTCCTTTTCCGACAAGGGCTGCACTTCGCAGAAGGTGAGGCTGAAATCAAACGGGGTGTGATTGACCGCGCAGAAGTTGGCGTAGGTGCGCGGCTCTGATCCACCGTCTTCTGGGACGATGGTGAAATTGATCTGTTTGCGGTCGTTCATGATTTGGGGCCTGCTGTGCTCTAGGCTATCACTCGGTCCAGGCCAGCAGTGCATCCCCGGTCAAGAAGGGCCGCCCGTCAAGCGGTGCGACCCCGGCATGCGGCTAGTACTTCCGCATTACGCCGACCACCACACCCTGAATCTGCACCCCGTCCGGCTCGACGTAGATTGGCTGCATGGTGGGATTGGCGGGCTGCAAGCGGATACGATTGCTTTCCTTGTAAAACTTCTTCAGCGTCACGTCCTGGCCGCCGACCAGCGCAATCACCATGTCGCCGTTGTCGGCGGTCTTGCGATCCTCGACGATCACCCAGTCGCCGTCGCGAATCTGCTCGTCGATCATCGACTCACCGCGTACACGCAGCACGTAGGTGTCGCGCTTGCCCGCCACGAGGGAATCGGGGACGCTGACCGTCTCGTTTCCGGCGACAGCCTCGATCGGCATGCCGGCGGCGACATAGCCGAGCATGGGCAGTTCGATCGCGCGGCCGCCCGAGCGGCTGGGGAGCAACTCCACTGACCGGCTGCGGTTCCAGGCCCGGCGGATGAAGCCCTTCTCCTGGAGATTGGTCAGGTGCTTGTGCACTGTGGCCAGCGACGACAAGCTGAACCGCTCGCCGATTTCCTCCAGGCTGGGGGCATAGCCGTGCTGCTGGATGAACTCGTTCAGGTAGTCGAGAATTTCGCGCTGGCGCTTGGTTAGTGGTTGCATAAGTGGGCTCCGGAAGAACGGGTTACTCCGTTTCTTCGCCGTGAACAGGCAGCGTAAACAAACAAACGGCGAAAGTCAATCGGGGCGCCTCATACTCGTTCAACCTTCCGCACCGGCTGCCGGTCTAATTCCTGCAGCAGGGGACGCGGTCATGACAAATGGAACGGCTGTTCGGAACGCGTGGGCGCCAGCGGTCGCTGCCGGGTGGGCGGTAACGGTGGTCAAGCCATCGGAGCCCGCCGCTGCGGCGATCGACTTCACCAACATGGACGATGGGGCGCTGGTGGCGGCCTCGGTCGACGGTCGGCGCGAAGCCTTCGACGTGATCGTCGAACGTCATCGCCGCGCGGTCTATCAGGTCTGCTATCGCTTCGTCAGCAATCACGAAGATGCCAGCGACCTCTCGCAGGAATCGTTCGTGCGCGCCTGGCGGGGCCTCAAGAACTTCAAGGGGCAGGCGGCGCTCTCGACGTGGTTGTATCGCATTGCCGTCAACGTGTGCCTCAACCGCGTCAACGCAAAGGCGCCCGCAACTGACCCGATCGAGTCGACCGACCACTTTGAAGACACGCGCATTGAAGGCGCCCAGACCATGTTGCTGCGACACGAGCGCGCGGCGACGGTCCGCAAGGCGATTGCGTCGTTGCCGAAACAGCAACGCGCAACGCTGATTCTGCGAACCTACCACGACTTATCGCACCAGCAGATTGCCGACATTCTCGGTAGCTCGGTCGGTGCGACGAAAGCCAACTTCTTTCACGCGCTAGCCAACTTGAAGAAGGTGCTGGGTAACGAACCATGACCCACCTCACCTCCGACGAACTGGTCGACGCCCTTGACGGCGCGCTCGCGCCGCCGCGGCAGACTCACCTGGATGCGTGCCAGCCCTGTCAGCAGCAACTGGCCGAACTTGAGGCGGTGCTCGGTGAGGCCACCGCGGTCACAGTGCCCGAGCCGTCGCCTTTGTACTGGGAGCACCTCTCGGCCCGCGTCCGCACGACGATCGACGCCGAGCCGGTGATTACGGGTGGCTGGAGCAGTTGGCTCCGCTGGCCGGTGCTTGCGCCGGTGGCCGGCCTGGCCCTTATCGTGACGACGTTGATGGTGGCGGTGCCTCGCCACGCCGCGGTGTCTCCCGAGGTTGCGATCCACGAGCAGGACGCCGGTGACACCAGCTTCGCGATCGTGGCCGACTTGGTGGGCGACATGGATTGGGACACTGCGATGTCGGCCGGCCTCATGGTCGAACCGGGCGCCGCCGATCGGGCGATGCTCGAGCTGACGGTGGCCGAACAGCAGGAACTGACGCGCTTGCTGAGAGCCGAGCTTACGCGCGCCAAGTCGTAAAGCGAAATTATGATGATCACCATGCGAACCCTGCTCGCCGCGGCAGTCTTGATTGGTGCGCTGTCGAGCGGGTCGGCGGCGCAGGAGTTCCAGGCGCAGCAGCCGCAGAGGCCAGGACGTCAGCCTCTGCCGGGCCTTGACAACAGCGACATGACGCCGGCGGAGATCCAGAAGCTGTTTGACGCCTACCTGGTGATGGAGGCACAACAAGCCTTGGCCCTGACCGACGAGCAGTATCCACAGTTCCTGACCCGGCTGCGAGCAATGCAGGAGACTCGCCGCCGCAACCAGCAGGAGCGCTTCCGCTTGATGGCGGAACTCCAGCGCTTGTCGAACCCGCGGCAGGCCGGGAGAAGCGATGACGCCACGTTGAAGGAGAGGCTGGCTGCTCTGCAAGAGCTCGAATCGCGAACCGCGGCCGAGCTGCGCAAGGCGTACAACTCCCTGGATGAGGTGCTCGACCTGCGTCAGCAGGCGCGGTTCCGTATTTTCGAAGAGCAGATCGAGCGGCGCAAGATTGAGCTGTTGCTTCGCGCGCGCCAGCAGAACCGTCCCAATCAGAAGCCACCGGGACAGCAGCCGCCAGTCCGCCGTCCGAACCAACCGCCCCCTGGCGCGTGACCCGGAAGTGTGACTCCGGCTGCGTGACCGCCGTAGCCGGGCGGGCGCTGGCGGTTAGCCTGAGGTAATCCTTCCGCGCGGGCGTAGAATGGAGGCATGTTGCGCGCACGAACGGTGCTGGTCGTGAGCTTGTTCATTCCCGTCGCTGTCATGGCCGCCGACAGCCTCACGCCCCAGCTCGCGGCACTCTTCGAGAAAAAAATCGATGCCGTGCAGGCTCACGCCAAGATCGACGCGAAGACACCGCGACCGACGTCATTCACCCAGGCCGAAACCAATTCGTACCTGAAGTACAACGCCGGGCCACTCCTGCCTGTCGGCCTCGCCGAGCCGGTGATCACGATTCACGGGGAAGGTCGCGTCACTGGACGCGCGGTGGTCGATCTGGATGTCGTGCGCCAGAAGCAGAGCAGCGGCGGATGGCTAGACCCGACCAGCTACCTGACCGGCAAGCTGCCCGTGAGCGCCATCGGAAGAATTGTGACGGCCGACGGCAAGGGCCGCTTCGAACTGGAGCGCGCCGACATCAGCGGCGTGCCGGTGCCGAAGTCGCTGCTTGGGCAAATGGTCAACTACTTCACGCGGACCGCCGACAACCCCAAGGGCTCGTCGATTGACGACACGTTCGAGTTACCCGCCGATATTCGGCGCATCGACATCGCGACCGGCCGCTTCACAGTCGTCCAGTAGTGGTTGTGGCTGAGGACGTCCTCCAACTGCCCTTGCAGTTCTTGAAGGGTGTCGGACCGCGCAAGGCGGCGGACCTCAAGAAAGCGGGACTCAACACCGTCGAAGATCTGCTGTTTCGCTTTCCCCGGCGCTACGAAGACCGCAGCCGGCTTCAGACCATCATTTCCCTCAGACCCGGGATGACCGCCGCGATCAGCGGGGAGGTGTTGAACGCCGGCCTCGCCCACACCCGTCGTCCCGGCTTCAGGCTGTTTCAAGCGCTCGTTCAGGATGCCAGTGGGCAGATCCAGGTGGTGTGGCCCAACCAGGCTTTCCTCAAGGACGTGATCCGCGCGCATCAGCGCATTGTGCTGTTCGGCAAGGTGGAGCTCTGGGGGTCGCGCGGGCTGCAGGTCACTGATCCGGAATTCGAGATCATCAAGGACGGCGCCGAACTCGACAGCAGCCGGGAGGCAGGTCGAGAGCTCGACACACTCCACACTGGCCGGATTGTTCCGGTCTATGAACGAACCGGCAGCGTGACGCCGAACATGCAGCGCCGTTTCGTGTGGCAGGCCCTCGAACAGTTGCCGGCCGAGGGATTCGATCCCATTCCGAGTGACATCGTGAAGAAGGAAGGCTGGCCGACGCGCCGCGACGCGTTGTGGCAGGCGCATTTCCCTGATGCCAGCACCCCGGTGGACGCGTTGAACGCGTTCCACACTCCGGCCCAACGCCGGATGATTTTCGAAGACTTCTTTGTCTTCCAGACCGGGCTTGCCCTGCGGCGCCACGAGAACGCACAAGTCCGTAAAGGGCTGGTCTGCACGGTTGACGATCGCATTCGCCAGAACGCGCGCGCCGTGCTGCCATTCAAGCTCACGCCGGGCCAGCGCGACGCGCTCGTGGAGATCGTCGCCGACCTGCAGCGTCCCTGGCCAATGCAGCGCCTGCTGCAGGGCGACGTCGGCGCCGGCAAGACGATTGTCGCGATCCTTGCGGCGATCGTTGCCATGGACAATGGCTACCAGGTCGCCGTCATGGTGCCGACCGAAATCCTGGCCGAGCAGCACTACCGCACCATCGTCAAAGTGCTCGACGGCCGCCCCTATCGCATCGCGTTGCTGACCGGGCGCGTCACCGCCGCGATCCGCCGCGACCTGCTGCCGTCGATCGAGCGCGGTGAGATCAACCTGGTGGTTGGCACCCAGGCGCTGGTGCAGGAACACGTGAAGTTCAAGGCCCTGGCCCTGGCCGTGATCGACGAACAGCATCGCTTTGGTGTCGTCCAACGCGGCACGCTGGCCGCCAAAGGGCTTAATCCCGATGTCCTGGTGATGACCGCGACACCCATCCCGCGAACGCTCGCGCTCACCGAGTGTGGCGACATGGAAGTGTCGGTCATTCGCGGCCTGCCGCCCGGGCGCAAGCCGGTGAAGACCGTCGTCAAGGCTGATTCCCGCCGCGATGAAGTCTACGGAATGATTCGCGACGAGATCAAGCGCGGTCGCCAGGTCTATGTGATCTACCCGCTGGTGGAAGAGTCGGAGAAGGTCGATCTCAAGGCCGCCACCGCGATGGCCGAGGAGTTGACGCGCATCTTTCCGGAGTTCACCGTGGCGCTCCTGCACGGCCGCATGAAGGGCGACGAGAAGGCGAGGGTGATGCAGGCCTTTGCCGGCGGCACCCTCCACCTCCTGGTTTCCACGACCGTCGTCGAAGTCGGCGTCGACGTCGCCAACGCGACGCTGATGGTGGTGGAGCACGCAGAACGATTCGGCCTCTCGCAGTTGCATCAACTCCGCGGACGCATTGGGCGAGGCGAGCACGCCTCCACCTGCGTGCTGCTGTACCAGGCGCCGTGGACCGACGACGCGCGGGAACGGCTGAGGGCGATGGCCGACACCGCGGACGGGTTCGTGATTGCCGAGAGGGACCTGCAGTTGCGAGGTCCGGGGGATTTCTTTGGCACCCGGCAGTCGGGATTGCCGACCCTGCGCGCCGGCGACTTGACGCGCGACGTTGATTTGCTGGAGCGCGCCTACGAGGAGGCGCGCGTGCGGGTTGATGCCGGCACCCTGGCGCCCGAGCAGCAGGCCTACGTGCGCAGCGTCTGGCAGCGGCAATTCGGTCTGATCACGGTCGGTTAGCACACCATGCGGATCATTGCCGGCGCGAATAAGGGACGCGGGTTGAAGGCGCCAAAGTGGGATGGCCTGCGCCCGACTTCGGATAAGCTGCGAGAGACCTTGTTCAACATCGTCTCCCCTCATGTCATGGACGCCCGGGTGCTCGACGTGTTCGCCGGCACCGGCGCCATCGCGCTCGAAGCGTTAAGCCGCGGCGCGGCAGCGGCCACCTGCATCGAGCAGGACCGGCGGGCAGTCGCGCTGATCGAGGAGAACCGCGCGCTGTGCGGCGAGGACAACCGCTGTAAGATCGTGCGCGATACCGTGGCACGGGCATTGGCCCGGCCGGTGACCGGCGGTCCGTTCGACCTCATCGTGCTCGATCCGCCGTACGACTATCCGGCACTGGCCGCTGCGATTCGCGACGCGGCCAACCAGCGAAGCCCGGGCGCCGTGCTGGTACTCGAGCATGCCTCGCGTGTCACGCCTCCGGCCCCAGACGGCCTGACGGTGACCCGCACCGTGAAATCGGGCGACAGCGCCCTGAGTTTCTACTCATGAGTGATCCGCGCCCGACCCGCATTGCCATCTACCCGGGGTCGTTCGATCCGTTGACCAACGGGCATGTCGACATCATCGAGCGCGGTGCCCGGATCTTTGACAAGATCATCGTCGCGATTCTGGCGAATGTCGAGAAGACGCCGCTGTTTTCGGAATCAGAGCGGGTCGCGCTGATCGAGGACGTGTTCAAGGAGAACCCCAGCGTGCAGGTCGAGACCTTCGACGGCCTGCTGGTGGACTACGCGCAACGCAAGAACGCCTCGGTTCTGGTGCGTGGCCTGCGCGCGGTCTCCGACTTCGAGTACGAGTTCCAGATGGCGTTGATGAACCGCCACCTCGCCCCTGGCATCGAGACCGTGTTCATGATGCCGGCCGAGCAGTACACCTACATCAGCTCGCGGCTGATCAAGGAAGTGTTCATGCTGAACGGCAAGATCGACGGACTGGTCCCGCCGGTCGTCGAAGAACGGCTGCGGGCCAAGCGGGCCGGTCGGCCGAAGCCTCAAGACTAATTTTCAAGGAACGAATCGATGACTTTCGCGCGTCGCATGAGCCGTGTCACGGCGTCACCCACCCTCAAGGTCACCGCTGAAGCCGATCGGCTGCGCCGCCAGGGCGTAGACGTAGTCGACCTCGGCGCCGGCGAGCCGGACTTCGCGACGCCGGAGCACGTGAAAGACGCCGCGCATGCCGCCCTCAACGCGAACTTCACGAAGTACACTCCAGCCGCCGGCGTGCTGGAACTGCGCGAGGCCGTCTGCCAGCGCTACCACACCGATTACGGCGTCGCCATCAAGCCCGACGAAGTGATCGCGACGGCCGGGGGCAAGCAGGCGCTTTACAACACGGCGATGGCCCTCTTTGAGGCGGGCGACGAGGTGATCACGCACGGTCCGTTCTGGCCGACCATTTGCGATCAGATCAAGCTCGCCGACGCGACACCGGTTGTCGTGCCTACGCACAGGGAGGATGGCTTCGCCATCAAGGCCTCGGCGATCATCGCCGCCATCACGCCGCGGACCAAGGCGATTGTCGTCAACTCGCCGTGCAACCCGACCGGCGCACTGATCGCGGAGGACCAGATGGCGGCGATTGCCGATGCCGCTGCCGCGCGCGGCATCTGGGTGATCGCCGACCTCACCTACGAGCGGCTGATCTATGACCCGGTGGCCCACAATCTCGTCACGATCCTGTTCGACCGCCTCCGCGACCGCACGGTGATCTGCAGCGCGGCGTCGAAGGCCTATGCCATGACCGGCTGGCGCTGCGGCTGGGCGATTGCGCCGAAGGAGGTGGTGGCGCAGTTCAACGTCATCCAGGGCCACTCGACTTCGAATATTTGCTCGATCACGCAGAAGGCTGGTATTGCGGCGCTGACCGGGCCGCAAGACGGCGTCACCACCATGCTGAACGAGTACCGCAAGCGGCGCGACCTGGTGCACGGCTGGCTGACTGCGGATCCACGCTTCGTCTGCGTCAAGCCATCGGGAGCGTTCTATCTCTTCCCGTATGTCGCCGACTTGCTCTCGCCGACCGGCATCAAGACCACCGGCGAACTGGCCGAGGCCATGCTGAGGGAAGTGGCAGTGGCCATTACGCCGGGCGAAGGCTTCGACGCGCCGGGCTTCTTCAGGCTGTCGTACGCGACGTCGATCGAACGGCTGCGGGAGGGCGTGGACCGCATGTTCGCGTTCGTCGCTGCGATGGAGAAGAGCGGCAAGATTCCCACCGCCGCCAGCAAGTAGAGTCGGGTTTCCACTCCCGCCCGTTCCGATGGCTACTGCAATTATCATTCGCATGGCGCCGTGGGTGATCGGCGCCATCGGCGTCGCTGCCCTGTCGTTGCTTGGCATGTCGTCGTATTTCTACTTCTACGGCGACTCGTACCTGCTGCGCTACGTGGGTATGGCGGTCGCCGCCTTCGCGATCGCCGCGGCGATCGATGCGGTCGCGTCACGCATCGTGCTCGACGGCGACACCATGCACGTCAATAGCTTGATGCGGCGCCGAACCTTTCCGCGGTCCGAATTCGTGTCGGCACAGGTGGACGGCGGGGTCGTGGTGCTGAAGCGGAAAGAAGGCGGGTGGGTAATTCTGCCCGGCACCGGCCAGAACGCACTGTCGGTGCGTAACACCATCCACTCGTGGATCACGCGGTAAGCGGCGCGGATGGTACGTAGACCGCGGGCTTACTGGCCGAGCCGCTGCCGGGCATCGGCGACCAACGCACTGTTCTCGTCGCCGCCACTCTTGAGATCCACGAAGGTGCGAAACGCTTCTGCCGCGCCGGCAGTGCTCTTCAGCGCCGTGCGTGAAATGCCGCGGTAGTAATAGACCGGGGCCATCACTCGCCAGGTCGGCACATCGTCGAGATACACTGCGGTCGCTTCCCCCTTGCGCGTCACGCAGGCATCGAATTCCGCATCGGCTTCGGGATAGGCCCCAGCCAGGAGGTAGGCGCGGCCAAGCAGATAGCGCGTCTGCCACGAATCCGCCAGCTTGAGCGATTGCTGCAGCGTCGCGACGGCTGACTACCGCAAGTCGCAGGACGATCCGAGCTTCAGGCTCTACTGAAAGTCCTTGTGACAGTGATCCTGCGGACAAGAAAAAGCCCCCGAGTCTCATCG
>JANLWW010000023.1:0-14455 GCA_031364805.1 Acidobacteriota bacterium | reverse complement strand
GCCCTCAACACCGGCAGTTCCAGCACCCTGGCCCGGCAGATTGTCGAGGGCGCCCGCGCGGCGGTGTTCCTGAGCGCGGATGAACGCCAGATGGATGCTGTCGAGCAGGCCGGCCGGCTGGTCGCCGGCACACGCACGCGCCTGCTGACCAACCAGTTGGCGATCGTGGCTCCGCCTGATGCGCCGGCCACGTTCAGCCTGGCGGCCTTGCTCGAGGGCCGCGTGGCGCGCCTGGCCATGGGAGAAACCGCCAGCGTGCCGGCCGGCGTGTATGGCCGTCGCTGGCTTGAACACGAAGGCGCGTGGTCGCGCCTGCAGCCCAAGGTCATTCCGTTCCCGACGGTGCGGGCGGTGTTGTCCGCGGTTGAAGCCAGCCGCGTGGACGCTGGCATTGTTTACGCCACCGACGCGCGCGAGTCGTCGGCTCGGGTCATTGCCACCCTGTCGGCGAAGGACCACGCCTACCTGAACATCGTCCAGCCGGCCGCGGTGATCGTGGGGCCGGCCGAGGCCGAGGGCCGGCGGTTCCTGCAGTTCCTGCAAGGGCCCGCGGCGCGCGTGGTGTTTGCGCGACGGGGCTTTGGCAATCCATGAGCGCCGAGACCTGGGCCATCGCGCAGTTCACAGTGGTGATGGCGCTACTGGCCACCGCATTAACCCTGCCGCTGGCGACCGCGGCCGGCTGGGTGCTGGCCCGTCATTCGTTCGCGGGCAAGGCCCTGTTTGAAACCTTCGTCTCGCTGCCGCTCGTGCTGCCGCCGGTGGCGACCGGGCTGATGCTGCTGTGGTTGTTTGGACGCCGCAGCCCGATCGGCCAGGCCCTTGATGCGATCGGCATCGAGGTGGTCTTCACCTGGAAGGCCGTGGTGATTGCGATGATGGTGGTGATCTTCCCCTTGGTGGCGCGCAGCGTGCGATCGGGCATCGAGCAGGTGGATCGACGTTACGAAGACCTGGCGGCGACGCTTGGGGCGACGCCCGTCCGCATTCTTCGCACCATCACGCTGCCACTGGCCTCGCGCGGCATCATCGCCGGCGCCATGCTCGGGTTCTCGCGCGCCCTCGGCGAGTTCGGCGCCACGATCATGGTCGCCGGCGCCATTCCTGGCCAGACGCAGACGTTGGCCGTCGGCATCTACACGTTCGTCGAGACCGGCCGGGAAGATGCCGCGTGGGGGCTGTTGTTGATGTCGGCGCTGCTCGCCTTCGGTGCGATCTACGCGTCGAACCGGCTGGTCGAGGTGCGGGCGTGATTGCCCTCACCATCGACGTGAGCCTGCGGCAACAGGCGTTTGAGCTGCACGTGCGTGAGTCATTTTCGGTTGAAGTGCTGGGTGTGTTTGGTCCGTCCGGCAGCGGCAAGACCTCGCTGCTTGAAACCATTGCCGGCATTCGCACGCCCGACGTGGGCGAGATCCGGGTCGGCGATCGCGTGTTGTTTTCGTCTGCCGAGGGCATCAACCTGCCACCGCGCGAGCGGCACATTGGCTACGTCCCACAGGACGCACTGCTGTTCCCGCAGCTCAACGTGTCCGGCAATATCGACTACGGCGTCCAGAGCCGCCAGCCCCGGCCGGGTGTCGCGCAGTTGCGGACCACGCTGGTCGAGATTCTCGACCTTGGCCCACTGCTCGATCGCCGGGTGCAGAAGCTGTCGGGCGGCGAGAAGCAACGCGTGGCCATTGCGCGCGCGCTGATGACGCAGCCGGCGGTGCTGCTGCTCGATGAACCGCTGGCGGGTGTGGATCGCGCCCGGCGCGACCGGATCCTGCCTTACGTGTTACGCATTCGCCGCGACCTGCATGTGCCACTGGTCTACGTGACGCATGACGCAGCCGAGCTCAATGCGATTGCTGACCGTGTGCTGCATCTTGAGGCGGGACGGGTCGTGACCCCGGTCGCCGCACCGTAAACCACTACCGGCCGTCGGCCATGAAGCCTGCCGAGGCACCCACCCAGCGCAAGCCCTTGTTGTGATCGACGCCCATCATCTTGCCGCGGCCCATGCGAATCAGCGGCAGGACGGGTTGGAAACGCTCCCCGGCCCGCACATACATGATGCGGATCTCCGCCTGCGTCGGCCCTTCGGGCGTCGCGATCACCGGCTCGAACTGGATGCGTTCCTGGAGAATGTAGTTGCTGCGCTGATCCGCGGGAATGGCGGCAATCTGCGCGTCGGTTGGCGCGAAGATGATGCCGCCGCCGGCAAATGAGAACAGCGGCTTCAGCAAGTAGCGGTCGCGATCCGCAGGCAATCGATCGATCTCGTGGAGAAACTGCGTCGCCGGCACCGACCGGTGCGTCAACCACGGGATCGAGAACTTGCTGATCTGGAAGTACCACGACGGGTGCCCTGCCCACTCCACGTCGAGGTCGTCGCGATAGTCGAACGGCAGCGACACGTTCTTTCGTTCGAGCTCGTCAGGAATGACGCGGTTGTAGATGCGCGCAATCGGCGTTCGTTGCCCATCACGCCGGTAGAACAGGCGCCGGCCCTCGCGTTCGATCTCGGCGGTATCGACCGCGCGGATGCCCCACAGCTGCTCGGTGACCACGAAGTCGGGCCACGTCTTCTGCTTGCGCGGCTCGATCTCCATCAGCACCACCTGCTTCGGGTCGTGGCCGTTCAACAGCGCCTGACCGACGAGGGCGTGATATTGCTTTTCATCGAGGCCGTCCAGGAACAGTCCGAGCGCGGGGTCCAGGGCGAAGGCCTCTCGATACGCCTCCGCCACGGCGAGCTGAAAGCCATAAAGCGACGCGAACGCCTGCAACTCCACCAGCTTGGGTTCGATCGCGCCGGACGCGCCCCGCACCAACCCGAAGTCCACTTGCAGAAACGCCGGCCGCTCCTCAGCATTCGGGCCACGAAAACGTTCGGGCACAGCCGCGAGCGCGGCCGCACGGGCGTCAGCACTGTCGAACAGTTGCGCCACTAGTTCGAGGCCGGTGGCCGACAGCTCGTCCATCAACGAGCGTGAAAAGAAACAGGGGGTTTCACTGATGGAAAAGCCGATCGTCACGCCGGTGCGGAGCTCGAGCCTCGCGGTCAGGTCGCGGTACCGTGCCTCGCTCCAGGACTGGTTGAACGAGTGGCGAAGGTTTGGGATCACGGTTCAGTCAAAGCCCCGCCTGCGTCTCTGAAACCATGTATTCGACCACTTTCTTGAGATCTTGTGTCTCAGCGAACACCTTTAGCTGGCGTTCGGCCCCATTGCCACGCTCGAGCATGGTCCTGATGTAGTCGATCTCGTTCCGGCTCCCGAGTTCGTCAACCACATCGTCCACAAAGTCGAGGTACTCGAGCATCAGGTCGCGGGCCGGCACTTCGATTTCGCGGCCGAAGTCGATCAGCTTGCCCTCGAGGCCATAGCGGGCGGCGCGCCACTTGTTCTCCATGATCAGCGCGCGGCTGTACATGCGGAAGCCCTGGTTGCGCGAGTGCAGCTTGTAAAGCTTCGCCATCGTCGCCTGGATCAGCGCGGCGAGCGCCAGCGTCTCGTCGACGCGCATCGGGATGTCGCAGATGCGCACTTCAACGGTCGAGAAAAACGGATGCGGCCGCACGTCCCACCAGATCTTCTTGGCGTTATCCATGCTGTTGGTCTTGACCAGCAGGTTGACGAAGCTTTCGTAGTCGGACCAGCTCGTGAACGTGTCAGGGATGTTGGTACGCGGGAACTTGTCGAACACCTTGCAGCGGTACGATTTCAGCCCGGTGTTGAGGCCAATCCAGAATGGCGAGTTGGCCGATAGCGCCAGCAGGTGCGGCAGGAAGTACCGCACCTGGTTCATCAGGTGGATGGCGACCTCGCGGTCTTCGATGCCGATGTGCACGTGCAGCCCGAAGATCAGGTTCGAGCGCGCGACCAGCTGCATGTCTTCGACGACCTGGCGGTAGCGTTCGTCGGGATAAATGTCCTGCGCGCGCCAGTCGGCGAACGGATGCGTGGCGCCGGCGCACAGCAGCAGGCCGTTCTCCTGGGCCAGCTTCACCATGGCGCGGCGCAAGTTGACGATGTCGGCGCGCGCCTCCTGCATGTTACGGCACACGCCGGTGCCGACTTCGACCACCGACTGGTGCATCTCTGCCTTGATCCGCTCGTCGAGCTGTCGTTTGCCCTTGGCGATGATCTCGGCGTTGATGTGCGATCGCAGGTCGTAGGTGACCGGATCGATGGTCTGGTATTCCTCTTCGATGCCGATGGAGAATGAGGGCTTCATCGTCAGGAGGGCGGCACTTCAGTGCCGCCGCCTAGCCTTTCAGGAAATCATCCCACCGGTAGGTTGCCGGCGGGGCAGCTTCCGTTGCCTTCTTCACGGCCAGATCGGCCACCGCGTTCACAATCCAGTCGAAGTTCTTCTGTCCGACGGAGTGAAGGTCGGCATCGGGCGCGGGGTTCATGAAGTCGATCGCGTAGGGCACACCGTCTTCGACCGCGAACTCCACCGTGTTGAGGTCGTAGCCAAGCGCCTTGCACAGCGTGCGGGCGTCACGCTCGACGCGTGCCAGCAGGTCCTTGGGGTAGGCCGGCGGGTTCATGACGTAGCGCTCGTGAAACGGCGCCCGCGGGTCGTAGGGCATGATGTGCACCTGTTCCTGCCCGACGACATAGCAGCGGAAGTATTCCTTGAAGTCGACCCCGCGCTGCAGTGTCATGCACAGAGTCTTGGTCTGGTCGTAGGCGGTGAAGAACTCCTCACGCGTGTTGATCTTGTAGACGTCGCGCCAGCCGCCGCCGTCGAACGGCTTCAAGAAGGCGGGGAAGCCGACGTACTCGAAAATCGCGTCCCAATCGAGCGGGTACTTCAGGTTGCGCATGGAGCGCTCGGTGGTGCCGGTCGGGTGTTCCTTGTGCGGCAGCAGGATAGTCGGCGGAATCGCCACGCCAAGCTTGGTCGCGAGCGCGTAGTTGAAGAACTTGTCGTCGGCGCTCCACCAGAACGGGTTGTTGATGACCTGGGTGCCGCACAGCGCGGCGTTCTTCAGGTACGCGCGGTAGTAGGGAATATCGTGCGAGATGCGATCAACGATCACTTCGTAGCCGCACGGTTCGGCCATGCGCACGTCGGCAATCTGCACGAACTCGGCCGTCACTCCGGCCACGCCCAAGCCGTTGATTCGCTCGACGAGAGCGGCCGGGAAGGTGTTTTCCATTCCGAACAAGATGCCGATCTTTTTCATAAGGCTTCCGGAATCTTACGGCACATACGCCTGGGCCATGGGGCGCCAATACGGCCAATCATGCTTGGACTCGTTCCAGACATGCAAGGCGTGCGGAATGCCCTTGGCGTGCATAATCGCCGAGAACTGCTCGTTGGGAGCGCGGCAAATATCATGATCGCCAGTCACGATCACCCATTTGTTGCGCCGGTACTGATCCAGGTAGTAAGCATCCGTCAGCCCCGGCAGGAAGGCCGGCGGATTGAGGAAGTAACAGTCTTCGTCGTGATACCCGTCGAGGAACTGCGTAATGTCGAAGGCGCCGCCCATCGTGATGCACGACGTGAACGTGTAGGGGTGGCGAAGCGCCAGGGCCATGGCGTGATACGCGCCAAAGCTGCAGCCGGTCACGCCAATGCCGTCGTGGCGGGTCAGGTGGCGCACGAGCGGCACCGCCTCGTTCAGGACGTAGTCCTCGTAGTGCAGGTGGCGCTCGACCCGGTGGCGCGGGTGAATCTTCTTGCAATACCAGCTCTCGCTATCTACCGACGAGAGGCAAAACAAGCGGAGCCGCCCATGTTCAAGCTTGTCGGCGAGCGCGCTGATCATTCCGCGGTCTTCGTACTCGAAGAACGCGCCCATGGACGAGGGAAACACCATGACCGGCGGGCCGTCGTGCCCGAAGATCAATATTTCCATGTCGCGGCTCAGCGAGCGAGAGAACCACTTGTGGTGGTCACGGGTCATGCACTCTGAAACATATACTGTTCGTGCGCCAGATGCACCCTCCCAACGCCACGCTCCACCGGCACGAACGGTTTCACTCTGAGTTTCTCACCGACGACCGCGACGTCTTGGTCTGGCTGCCCCCCGGCTACGACGTCGACACCGACCGCCGCTACCCCGTCCTGTACATGCACGACGGTCAGAACCTGTTTGACCCGGACACCGCTTTTCAGAAAGGCGAGCACTGGCGCGTGGGGGAGACGGCGGGTGACCTGATTTCCGCCGGCCTGCTCGATCCCTTGATCATCGTCGGCATCCACAACACCGGTGAAGAACGCATTCACGAGTACACCCCGACCAGGGATGCTCGCCTCGGTGGCGGACTCGCCTCCGACTACGGCCGGCTGATCGCCGACGAGTTGAAACCCTGGATCGACCGCACCTACCGGACCCTGCCGGGCGCCGCGCACACCGGACTCGGCGGCTCCTCGCTCGGCGGCTTGGCGACCTTGCACCTTGGGTTCACCCAGCCATCGGTGTTTGGCCGCCTGGCCGTGCTGTCACCCTCCGTGTGGTGGGATCGGCGCGCGATTCTCACCACGGTTCGTCAGACGCGTCCCAAGCCCGCGCTGCGCTTGTGGGTGGACATGGGTACCGCCGAGGGCCGCCGGGGCCTGGACGATGCGCGGCTGTTGAAGGCGGCGCTGGTCGGCGCGGGCTATGTCGAGGGAGTGGACCTGCATTACGCGGAGTTCGAGGGCGGCACTCACAGCGAGGGCGCATGGGCCGCCCGCGTCGGACCGATGCTGAAGTGGCTGTTTCCGCCGCCGCCATGACCCATCATCTGATCGCCCTGGGCTCAGTGAGCGACGCGAAAACGTGAAACAGGCGACCCGTAACCGCGCGGCCCTCGACTAGCCAGGCGCCGCCACTGCCGTCAGCGGCCGTACCTCGTCTCGGTATCAAGGACCTGCAGCGTGCGCTCGTACAGCGCATCAGCCTCGCCGGCGTCGTTGGCAATCGCCGTGACGCCGAGCTTGCCGAACTCCGACACCGCGCCAATCAGGTGGAACAGCACGCCGCTTTCGGTGCGCTGGCTGTAATGGAGCCGGTTTTCGGTAACGATGTCGAGCAGGTCCTCAGGGACCAGCGAGCGATATCGGTCGAGGCGGAGGTTGTCGGTCGCCCGGTAGAACTTGGGGCGGCCACCGATCGAGATGAACTGACCGGTCGCCCGATCGAGGTGCCCGCCGGTGAGGAAGCTCAGGGCGAGGAACGGATGCGTCGTGCCGAGCAGCCGAAGGTTGATCTCCAGGGCCGTCAACTCCCACGGGTCGCCAGGGTTCTGGCGGGCGGCGAGAAAGTCGACGCCGAACCGCGACACCACGCCCTTGCTGGCCAGCACCGCGCCAACTTGCTCCGCCATGGCCGCCATCGCCAGCCGGTAGTCGGCGTGGGCCGGGAAGCGACAGCCCAGGTAGGTCTGCCCGTGCGGCCCGCCAAGAATCTGATCGTGCGTCGAAATGGGCAGCACCTCCCCGCGCGGGCTGGTGCGCAGCTGTACCGAAGGCGAGTGCTTCTCGGCCGCCTCGATGTACTCCTCGACCACGCCGCCCATTCGCTGCAGCTCGCCCAGGTAGGAGGCGTTCGTGTCGGCGTCGGTGGGCAACGCCATTACCGACAGTGCTGCCGCGACCTCGCCGTCGGGCGACTGCGGGTAGGTCACCACGGCGTTGCCCTCGCCCGAAAAGCTCTCGTTCAGCTTGACCACGGCTCGCCGAATTCCCGGCCGGCTCCGCCGCAACTCGACCAACGCCCTGGTCAAGTCGCCTTCATCGTGCAGATCTTCGAAGCCGGCAGGCAGCGGTACACCCGCTTCGCGGAATACGCGCCGGCTTCCCGACTTGGTGCCGTAGTACTGCAGTTCAGGGTCGAGCCCGTTCAGGGGCACATCGAGCAGCACTGCCAGCTTGCGCTCGAGTGGCGTCGAGTTGAACACCGTCAGGTAGGCCCGCTGCCGGTCGGGTATCGCACTGCGGATGCGCTCCACCAGGCGTGGCCGCTCGATGATCTTCTGCGTCAGCGGCCGCGGCGTGGCGTCGTGACAGCAGAGCATGGTGAGCCGCGCGCGGGCGTGCGACGCCGGCACGCCGGCCAACAGGTTAAGGTAGTAGTCGAGGATGATCGGATGCACGGGTTGCGAGGTCACATAGACCACGTGCGCCCGGGGATTGCGAAGGCGGATCAACAGGAACAACAGCCGCTCTTCGTAGTAGGCGGCGCCAGCGAGCTTGGCGAGTTCGGTCTGGTCAAGTGTCAGCGACGGCACCACCACCGAGGTGCAGTGACTGTCGTCGTCGGTCGTCAGCGCATCCCAGACCTCGGTCAGCCGCGGCTTGAGGGCACGGAATGCCTCGAGCTCCTGCTCGAGCGTGAGGTCGTTGGCAAACGGCGGCCTGGGGATCATCAACGACCTAGCTCATCGCAGCGTGATGGAAACCGTAGACCAGCGGCAGGTCGCGCTCGTGAAAGCCGGGGTCGACGCCGTGGGCCTCGGCGCTTAGGCGGATCGCGCGGTAGAGGGCAAAGCGCAGCGGCCCCATCAACGTGTAGCTCGACGTCAGGTGCAGGGCGTGATCGTCCTGGTCGGCGTCGACCGGCTCGGTGAGCGCGGCCATTCGCTCGGCCACCCACTGCTCGTTGACACCGCCGCGCGCGCGCTTCTTTTCGAGCAGCACCAGCTGGCGCTGACGGTTGACGATCTCGGGATGATGGTTGACGCCGAGAATTCGCGGAATGATTTCGGCCGGGTCGTCCGAGACCTCGACCATGGTGACGGCGTTGCCCGGCGACCCATCGTCGTTGCAGTCAAAGGCCAGCAGCTCCACGCCGGCCGGGGCCGCACCGTGGGGAATGAGATCGTAGAGCCGGTTGTCGAGCACCGGAAAGCGCGCGCCGGCACCAAGGGTTCGGGCAAAGGCGGTGAACCACGGATGGTCTTGCCCTTCGGGGCTGAGCACGTTGTGCCGGACGCCAACGCTCTTGCCGCCCTTCTCCGCGCCCCGCAACACCGCATCGGCGACACCAAGCCAGCGGCACATCACGCCGAAGGTGTGACAGACGGCGAACAACGAGGCGCGCTGATCATCGCGGATCGCATCAAACAGATTGAACAGGCGTGGTTCCCATGCCGGGTCTTCGACAATACCCTGCGAGCCTACTCGCCCGTCGTTGACGGCGGGGTTGAGATGGCCTGGGCCACCGGTGCCAAGGTAGATCGAGTGGCGGCCGCCGGGGGCCTCGGGCAGGGCCTGGCCCCGGCGCACGTCGTACGAGATCACGCGCACGTTGAGCCGGGCCCGGAGCAGCGGCTCGCGCAGGTCGCAGACGGCGTTCTGCACGACGTGCACCAGCGCCTCGTGGCCCAGGTTGGGCCACCCGTGATGCATGTCCAACATGGCCACGTCGATCGTGCGCGAATCGGCGGGTGGCACGTCGCCGTCCTGTTCCACTCGCGCGAACTGGAAACCGCCGACGTCGGCCTTGGTGGGGCACTCGGTCAGGCAGGCACTGGTGCCATGTTGCCGACGATGGGCACAGTCAAAAGGCATAAACGCCTAAGCGTACTCCAATCCTCAGGTCGCGAGAATCCGTTCGGCGCGCGGCGGTATCCTGAAGGAGTGAACCTCGGGCTCGACGTCGTCACCGGTCTGATCGTCGCCATTCTTGGCGGCGCCGCGGTCGGCGTCGAACGGCAGCAATCCGGACACGCCTCCGGCCCTGATGCGCGCCTCGGTGGCGTGCGCACGTTCACGCTGCTTGGCACCCTCGCCGGCGTCGCCGGCCTGCTCACCAAGGCCGACTACGCGCTGGCCGGTGGCCTGCTGGTCGCGGGCGCTCTCGCGCTGGTCGTGGCCGGCTACGTGCGCGCCAGCAAGAAGGACATTGACGCCACCACCGAAGTGGCTGCGCTCGTCGTGCTTGGGGCCGGCGTGCTCAGTGGACTCGGCGAGCTGCGCTTCTCGGCGGCACTGACGACGCTGACCGTGCTGCTGCTGGCCGAGAAGCAAGGCCTGCACAAGTTCGTCGATCGTCTCGACGACACCATGCTGCTCGCGGCGGCCCGAGTGGCGGTGATGTCGGTGGTGATCCTGCCGCTGTTGCCTGAAGGTCCGTTCGGCCCGGCCCCAGGACTCCGTCCACGCGAACTGTGGCTGCTCGTCTTGCTGTTCTCCGGCATGAGCTTTCTTGGCTTCCTCGCCCAGCGTCTCGCCGGCAAAGCCGGCTATCCGCTGACGGGACTGCTCGGCGGACTGGTGTCGTCGACCGCCGTGACCCTGACCTTCGCGCGCCTGAGCCGCGCGCACCGCACCCAGTCGCCAGCGCTGGCTGCTGGAGCCGTCGCGGCCAGCACGATTCTGTTCCTGCGTGTGACTGCCGCAGTGACCGTGCTGAATGCGGCCTTGTTACCGACGCTGGCAGGATATCTCGCCGCGCCGTTGATCGCCGGCCTCGTCGCCCTGGCCCTCGCGTGGCGGTCGATGGCCGCCGGCCCGGCGTCGGCGCCGTCCGATCTGAAAAACCCGCTGCAGTTTCGCGCCGCGCTCGAGATGGCGGCGCTGTTCCAGGTAGTCTTGTTTGCCGTGCACTTCGCGCGCGCGCGGCTGGGTGAAGGCGGGTTGATGGCTGGCGGCTTCCTGTTGGGACTGACCGACGTCGATGCCCTTACGCTGGCCATGACGCGGAGCGTCTCCTCGGGCACGGCGGTCGATCTTGCCTGCCGCGCCATTCTCATGGGGGTGGTCGCGAACTCGCTCATGAAGGCCGGCATCGCCATCGTCGTCGGCGAGCGCCGCTTTGCCTGGCAAACGAGTGGCTCGTTGCTCGCGATGGCAGCGGCCGGCGCGGCGATGCTGGTCCTCTAGCCAGGTCGCCCGCCAACGGTTTCCGCGCCCACTAATGGCTCCTCCCTCTTGGCACTTCTTACGCTCGAAGCTGCTTATTGCTGGACTCACAGCAAGAAGGAGAAGCCTATAATGATTCGACCTCTCTTCTGCGGAACCCTATGACGGCCATCATGTTCCGGCGGGCGCCCCTCCGGTAGCATCGGGTCAGGCGCCAGTTGGCGCAGCTCGACGCCGACTTGCGCGAGCACCACCGCAAGGAGAACGAAGTGCTGTTCACCCAGGCGCTCGACCGTCTTACTTCTTGATGACCTCGGCCTTGCTGCCGAAGCCGACCCGCGGGCCCTTGTTGTCGCGCTGGAGCACCCGCTCGGTCGCCGCGATCGCAAAGCCGGATTCGTACATCAACTGGCCTATGCGCGCCATCTTCGGGAACCGGATCTTCTCCACCGAATCGCTGACCCGGTGGTAATCGGGGTGGAGGCCGGTCGTGAAGAACGCCACCGGAATGCCCTTGCTCGCGTAGCTGTAGTGATCGCTGCGCGTGTAGACGCCCTCCGGATCTGCCGGGTCGTTCATCTCGTAGTCGAGCGCCAGCGGCTTGCTCATCGCCTGGTTGGCTTGCACGATCACGTTATGCAGATCGGTGCTGATGCGATCGTCGCCGACCAGGAACACCGAGTTCGTGAAATCGCCTTCGAGGTTATCGCAGTCGTCACGGCCCACCATGTCCATGTTGAGCACGGCCTGCACCTGGTTGAGCGGAACGATCGGGAAGTCGGCGTTGTAGCGCGAACCGAGCAAGCCCGCCTCTTCGCCGGTGTGCCAGATCAAGACGATCGAGCGCTTCGGCCTGGGCCCGGTTGCGAAGGCCCTCGCCACAGCCATCAACGTCGCCGAGCCTGAGCCGTCGTCGTCCGCGCCGTTATTGATGTAGTCGCCCCGGTCGAATCGCGTGGCATCGGCCGACGGCACGGGAGCACCGGCGGGCTGACCCGCCGGCGCGTTCCTGACCGGCTTCTTGCCAGCGGCAGTCACGGCTGCGAGCGCCACCGGACTGCGATTGCGGCAGCCGCTGGTGCTGCCCAGATTGCCGGTGCCCGCCTGCGAGTAGCCGTTGTGATCGAGATGCGCGCCGTACATCACGTAGGTGTTTTTCAGTTTCGGATCCGAGCCTTCGATCATGCCGACGACGTTGTGCGCCAGCTGCTGGCTGACCACCTCGAAGATGTTGTCGACGTTGACGGTCACTTTCGCGTTGATCGCGAACGGCGTCATGGCGGCGCCCTTGTCGGCCAGCGCCTTGAGGTCGGCGAACTTGGTCGGCGACGCTGACAGCAGGAATTCGAAGAAGGCCTCGTCGCCGGTGAAGTTCGGCGTCACCGGCAACTGGACGTTCTGCACGGTGGTGAGATCCGATGGAATAGGTGTCGGGCCGCCACGTCCGCCGCCTCGGCCCGCGGGGAACCCGCCGTCGTTGCCACGCGCGGCTGCCTGCGCCGCCGTCACGGCGGCCTGTGCCTGCGTCAGTGCTTCTTGTGCCTTGGCCAGCGCCTCGGTGGCCGCGCTCGGCGCCGGTGGCGCCGGAGCGAATCCCACAGCGCCGGTCGCGCCCGCGCTGATCGCGCCGTTGACGCCCGCGTTCTGCGGGATGCGGGCAAAGCGGCCCGCGCCGGCCGTCGCCGTGGCGTTCATCCACACCACGAGTTTGCCCTTGAGATCGAGGCCGGCCACCGGCGCGGCGTTGGTGCCGATGAACTGCGCGCCGTTCAAAGTGACGGCCTGCTTACCGCCGCTCGTCATCGGAAACGTGACGTGCTCACCGTGCTTGAAGGTCCTGGTCTGGCCGGCCACTTCGACCGTGACGGTGGAATTGCGCGTGACCTTGTAGCCGCGGTTCTTCATCGTCTGCAGGTAGGTGCCGTTCTCGCCGATCGGTTTCACGCCCCACTTGCGCAAGTGCTCCTGGATGTAGCCTGCGGCCAGCCCGTAGCCTTCCGTATAGATCTGGCGGCCCGTCAGCTGGTCGGACGCCAGATAGGTCAGATATTCCGTCAGCTCCGCGGGGGTGACCTGCGAGAACTTCACACCCTTAACCGGCGCGGGCGCCTGCGCCTGCACCAAACCCGACCAGCTGCCCGCCACGGCCAACACCGTCGCCAGCATTCCGCCGGCCACCATCTGTAACGCTCTTCGTGACTGCGCTTTCATCGTCGGCTCTCTCCTGGAGGCCCACCCGGGGATTAACCCCGCAGTATTGGCAGATCAGTACTCTACCCCTCGGGCGTCGGCGTCCTGAGCTGAACTTGCCGCCCGCACCTCGACCAATTAATTGACATGGCCACATGGCCATGGCTATATTCGGCTCATGAAGACCATGGCTGCGGGGAAGTTCAAGGACGTCTGCCTCAAGGCCCTGGACGAAGTCGCGCGCACCAAGGCTTCGATCGTGATCACCAAGCGCGGCCGGCCGGTCGCGAAGCTGGTGCCGTGCGGGGCGCCAGCGGCCAAACGCAGTCTTGCCGGCAGCGTCTTGAAGGAAGTCGGCGACCCGTTCAGCACGCGGGAGGCATGGGATGCCGACGCTTCTTGATACCCACGCCTGGGTCTGGTGGGTCAGCAAAGACCGGCGATTGTCGCGGCCGGCGCGGCGGGTTATTGAAAAGGCCGCGAACGGCGACAATCTCTGGCTGTCAATGATCTCGATCTGGGAGGTCGCCAAGAAAGTCGAGAAGGGTCAGCTGGTGCTCGATCGTCCGCTGGATGACTGGCTCGACTCGGCCACCGACCGGCAGGGACTGCACCTGGCCGAACTGACCCGGCCGATTCTTACCGAGAGTTGCCGCTTGCCTCCTCCGTTTCACGGCGATCCAGCTGACCAGATCATCGTCGCTACCGCCCGTGACCGCGACGCCTTGCTGGTGACGAAGGACCGTCAGATTCACCAGTACGCCAACGTCCGTGCGCATTGGTAGGCCGCCGATCTGACGCCCGTCAACTTCTCACACCCGCGCTGAGCTAGGCTGCCGGCTTCGGCTCACGAAGCATGATCAGCAACATGCGCGAGGCGACCTTCGCGTCAACCGCGTGCGGCACGTTGGCGGGCATGCGAACGATGGTGCCTGGCGTCGCCGTGACCGCGGTGCCGCCAATAGTGAGCGAGAGCTCGCCATCGAGAACCATCGCGAGCGCATCGAACGGCGTCGTGTGTTCGCTCAGCCCTTGTCCGCGATCAAACGCAAACAGCGTGAGGTTGCCGCCGCCGTTCTTGGCCAGCACGCGGCTGGCAATGCCGCCATCCGTGAACGCGATGAGGCTCTCGAGCGGCAGCGCCTCAGAAGCGGGAACAGTCCCTGGTGTCGTCGTCATTGGGGTGTCTTATGCAAGGCGGAAAGCAGCGTGTGGCGTGAGAACGTGCGCGACAATGAAGTCGATCGAGCTGTCGTGGATGGACGGCGCGGCCATCTCCGCGTGAGCCAGGTGGAGCTGGCCGCGGCCGCGAAGCCCGCCACGGTGGCGGGCTCGCTCCATGCGCTGCTAGTGTTTCGCGAAGACGTACTTCTTACCGTCCTTCGTGAACGCCATCACGTTGTAGGACTCCTTGCGACCGCCCTGCTCCATTCCCGGCGAACCCATGGGCATGCCCGGCGCGGCGATGCCG
>JANLWW010000160.1:0-4748 GCA_031364805.1 Acidobacteriota bacterium | reverse complement strand
TGCCGTCCTTCGTGAACGCCATCACGTTGTATGCGTCCTTGCGCCCGCCCTGTTCCATGCCCGGCGAACCCATGGGCATGCCCGGGGCGGCAATGCCGGCAATGGCCGGCTTCTCTTTCAGCAGGCGGTGAATGTCTTCGGCCGGGACGTGGCCGACGACGATGTAGCCGCCCACCTTCGCCGTGTGGCACGACGACAGGTCTTCAGTCATGCCGGCCTGCGTGGCGATGGCCTGCACTTGGCTGTCGTTGACGTTGTTGGCTTCCACCTGGAAGCCTTGCCCCTGGAGGTGTTCAATCCAGGTGCTGCAGCACCCTCAAGTCGGGGATTTGTAGACCACCGCGTTGGGGCGCGCGGACACGGGCTTGGTCTGGGCGTACGCCACTCCCAGCCCAGCCAGGGCCACGACCGACGCGGACAATGCGAAGTGTCGAATTTTCATGAATTAATGCTACCCCAATCCGTCAACCAACCACATGATCGATGCGATCAGGCCCGGTGGCGGCGCTCGGCGCCGAGACTTCGCCGTGCCGAGAGAGCACATACGAGAAGGTGCCGTGCAGCCAGGCCTCGCCGGCGACATCGTCGTGCTTGACGCCGAGCGATTCACCGTGCACGTGGGCATAGTGACCGCCCAGACGCGCCACCTCCTCGGCCACACGCTTCTCAGCATTGGCCATCAGTTCCCGGTAACAGTGGTCCCACAACTCGTCGCGATGGGCCAGGGTCCCCGCGACCCGGTTACTGTTGGCCTCAACGGTGTGTTCGCCCATCGCCTCCGCGTCGAGCGGCGGCAGATCACGGTGCCAGAAGACCATCTTGGAAGTTTGCAACTGTTCCACCCTCTGCTAACTGACCGGCCGCGCGAGAAGCATTCCCGCCGAGGCAATAATTCCAAACGTCAACAGCCAGGCGGTGACGCACACGACGGCGGCGCGCCCTAAGCTGCGGTAGTCGAGCGCCTGCCGTACGGCAAGAACGGTCGCGGCAAGCATCCAGAGCGAGGCCACCGCGAACGCGAACGGCGCGGCCGACGGCATGGCGCCGAATGCCAGAAACACCCCAGGCGCCGCCGCGAACCCCATCGTCCGCAGCAATTCTCCCGGGCGGCTGTCGGTCTGTCGTTCCGGCATCATGTGCGTCCCGATGGTCGTGATCAGGAACGCCCACACCACCCACGCGCCGAGTGCGCTGACGATGCCGAGGACGAACGACGGCAGCGTCATGCTGGTGCCGCCGACCGCCGCGAAACCGCCGGCCACACACGCGAGCAGCACGACCACCGCGGCTTGGGCGCCGGCATGGACATCCGCCTCGACGTCTTCGAAGGTGACGGGATCGAGTACCAGCGCCCCCATGAAGCGTCTCGTGAATCGAACAGTCGTACCGCCGGCGATAGAGGTGAGTGTTGCCATGATGGTTCCCCTACCAGGAGATGCAGCACATGGCGTGCCACCGCGCCTGCCCACCGGCCGAGGCGGACGGCAGGGCTGGCACAGGGGGGATTTTCCCCGTGCCAGACGAAAAATCCACAGGAAAACGGGGTTTGTCCGGCCCATGATGGAGGACCGCAACTTGCAGTCCGCTTGATATGCCCACGCTGATCTTGATCGCTCTCTTGCTGGCACCGCTGATGACTGGCGCCCAATCGATGGCGCCGCCTGGATGGGATGCGAGCCTCAAGCTCAACGAGTCCGCGGATCTCAACCCCGATCCGAAAGTGGTTGAGGTCAACCTCACGGCCCGGCTGGCCGAAGTGGAGATTGCCCCAGGCAAACGGGTCCAGGCGTGGACCTACGACGGCGGCCTGCCAGGACCGCTGATCAAGACACGGGTCGGCGACCGCCTGATCGTGCACTTTACCAACGAGCTGAAGGAGCCGACCACCGTGCACTGGCATGGCGTGCGCGTGCCGATTGAGATGGACGGCGTGCCCGACGTCTCGCAACCGGAAGTGAAGCAGGGCGAATCGTTCACCTACGACTTCGTCGTGCGCGATGCCGGTCTTTACTGGTATCACCCGCACGTGATGTCTGCGGCGCAGGTGGGCTTCGGCTTGTACGGCGCGCTGCTGGTCGAGGATCCGGCCGACGGCGTGGACGTCGCCGACCAGGTCACCATCGTCCTCAGCGACATCAGCTTCGATGCCAAGGGACGGCTCGAACCCGCCGACAGCGGCGGCTCGGCCGGCATGGTGTTCGGCCGTGAGGGCGACTACCTGCTGGTGAACGGACGTCACCGCCCCGTGCTGCGGGCCCGCCCTGGCGCCCCTCAACGCTGGCGCATCGTCAATGCGGCGAAGAGCCGCTTTTTCTACCTGGAACTCGAGGGCCAGAATTTTACGGTGATCGGCGTTGACGGCGGGTTGCAGGAGCGCCCCGTCACGAACGACATCCTGCTCGTCACGCCCGGCGAGCGCGTAGACGTAATCGTGACACCGAAAGGGAAGGCCGGCACGTCGCTGACGCTGCGAGCCATGCTGTACAACCGCGGCTATGGCAGCGTGCAATATCGCAGCGTAGAAGAGGTGATGCTGATCGAGCTCACCCACCAGCCTCCGGTGGTTGCCGCACCAGTACGGGTGAGCCGAGAGATTCCCTTACCCAAGACTGACGGGGCGACCGCAGTGGACGTGGTGCTCACCCTGCCGCCCATGCAGAACAATAAGTCGGAGTTCCGCGTGAACGGCGCGCCCTTCTGGAAGGCCAAGCCGTTCGCCGCGAAACTCGGAGAAACGCAACTTTGGAACGTCAGGAACGATACCGATTGGGACCATCCCTTCCATCTGCACGGGTACTTCTTCCAGGTGATCGACGACAACGGACAGCCGGTGCGGCCGCTGGCATTGAAGGACACGGTCAACGTGCCCATGAAGAAGTCCGTACGGCTGCTGGTGACCTTCGACGAACGGCCGGGCGAGTGGATGTTCCACTGCCACATTCTCGATCACGCCGACGGCGGGTTGATGGGAACGGTGCTGGTTGGCGACGTTCAACCGTCAGCTCATGTTCACTCGAAGAAGCCGTGATCTGATTAGTCGTGCACGATGATGGTCATCAGCGAGGGATTGACCTTGAGACCGCCGTTGTATTCGATGAAACCCAGTTTCTTGAACTTATTCATGAAGAAGTTCACGCGCGAGCGCGTCGTGCCAACCATTTCGGCGAGGGTCTCCTGGGAGATCTTGTAGAGGATGGTCTCGGCCTCGCCTCCAATTCTGACTTGAGCGAGCAAGAGCAGGGTGCGAGCGAGCCTCTTCTCGCTGGAGCTGAATAGCTGGTCAACCAGGTCAGCTTCGTATCGGATGTTCCGTCCCAATATATATTTCAGAAACATCTCGGCCAGGCTGGGTTCCCGGCGCAGCGCAAGCACCATGGCCTTCTTGTTGATTCGCATGAGGTCGCAGTCTGCCGCCGCGGCTGCGGACCCCAAACGGAAGGGCTGTCCGGTCAGGCAACCCTCGCCGAAGAAATCGCCCGGATTCAGGATGCCGAGGGTCGCTTCCTTGCCGCCGGTCGAGACGACTGTCAACCTGACGGCGCCCTTCTGGATATAGAACACCGCATCAGCGGCTTCGCCTTGAGGGTAGATGGCTCGTTTCGCAGGAACCAGTAAGTTTTGGCGACCCTCACCGATAATGGCCAGGAATCTTGTCGGGTCGAACTCTCGGCTCTTCTTCGTGGCCCGAGTCCGCGCCAATCTCTGGAGTGCTGCTGGAATTTTCTCTGGTGGCAGGACGAAATCCACGCATCCCGACGCCTGAGCACTCAGAGACATGCCGTCTACTTCGGCAGAGATGTCCTGGGCGAAGGTGGTTCCTCCGTTCGCTTTGATGTGCTTGCAGCCCTCAGTACCGTCGCCACCGTAGCCAGAAAGAATAATGCCGATCGCCCGAGCCCCCATGGCCTCGGCCACAGACATGAACAACAGATCTATCTGTGCGTTCCCCTTGGTGCGCGGTGAAACGACTTTAAACGCCTGGTGCTCAATGCGAAGATCCACGTTCGGAGGCATCACGTAGACATGATTCGAGGCGATCCGCAGCGCCGCGGACGCCTGCATGACCGGCATCGTCGTGTGCCGAGACAGAATCTCCGCTAGCTGACTATCGGCGTTGGGGTGAATGTGAGACGCAATAACAAAGGCCATACCCGTCTTCGCGGGCATGGCTTCGAGCAGCGCCTTATATGCGCCAAGAGCTCCAGCGGAGCCGCCAACGGCGACAACGAGGGAAGGCCGCACTTCTTTCATGGACTGTGTCGTGTCCCAGAATCATAACATAAGGGATTTGACCTATTTATTCACTCACCTCTGGCCACAGTCACGGACTTCCCAATTTTCTTTTTCTGATTGGGACTTGCGGTCGCGTCGGCATCCATTGGTACCAGGCGAATGCCCTCGTCACTCAAGATCAATTTCTGTACGTCGCTCGAGTGGCCCATGCCGCGAGACTTGACGATATACAGTCCTCGAGTGCGTCGTTTGCCCTCGTTTTCTTCCAGTTCCCTGACGACGATCCACGTGTCAATCAGCGACGACACGCCGATTTCTCCGCTGGTGTCATTCTCCGCGGTTGAAGACACCAGACTGGTGAAGAATGCGGTGACGCCATTGGATTTCAACATATCAATCAAGCGCGTCAGCATCGATTGAAGTTCATGTTGGTTTCCCTGTCCAATGAGGCTGGTCAAGGGATCGATGACAACGGCGTGTGGCTTGAACTCTGCAAGGACCTTGTAGACCTCGAG
>JANLWW010000122.1:0-3644 GCA_031364805.1 Acidobacteriota bacterium | reverse complement strand
TGACCGCGCACGGCAGCATCGAGAGCGCGGTCGAGGCGATGAAGCTCGGCGCCCGCGACTACCTGCAGAAGCCGTTCGAGGTGGAGGAGTTGCTGGTGCTGGCCCGCCGCGCGCTCGAAGACCAGCGGGCACGAACCGGGTTGCGCTATTTGCTGAGCGAGCGCGATGCGGAGTTCGATCACTACGGCATCATCGGGCGCAGCCGTCCCATTCGCGATGTCATCACGCGGGCCGAGCTGGTGGCGGAATCGAAAAGCACGGTGCTCGTGACCGGCGAGACCGGCACCGGCAAAGAGCTGGTGGCGCGCGCCATCCACGCACGCAGCGCCCAACGCAACATGCCGATGATCAAGGTGAACTGCGCCGCCATTCCGGAGACGCTGCTCGAATCCGAGCTCTTCGGCCACGTGCGAGGTGCCTTCACCGGCGCGTCATTCACCAAGAAAGGCCGCTTCGCCCTCGCCGATGGCGGCACGATTTTCCTCGATGAGATCGGTACGGTGGCGTTGAGCGTGCAGGCCAAGTTGCTGCGCGTGCTGCAAGACCGCGAGTTCGAGCCGCTGGGCGCCGAACGGACGCAGCGCGTCGACGTCCGTGTCATTGCGGCCACCAACCGCGACCTGCGACAGCTGGTCGGAGAGGGCAAGTTCCTCGAAGACCTGTTCTACCGCTTGAACGTGATCCCGATTCAAATGCCGCCGCTGCGCGAACGTCCCGAGGACATTCCCATGCTGGTTGACCACTTCGTGAGACGGTTCGCCGAACGCACGGGCAAGAACATAGACGGCGTCGATGAGAAGGCGATGGCGGAGCTTGCCGGTTACAGCTGGCCCGGTAACGTGCGCGAGTTGGAGAACACCATCGAGCGGGCGGTGGTCCTTTCCACCGGATCGCTGCTCAGCAGCCAGTCGGTGTGGCTGATGAGCGCCACGGCCACACCGGCCGCCGCAGCCATCCCCTCGCTCAAGCTGCACCAGAACCTGGAATGGGCGGAGCGGGAAACCATGCGGCGCGCGCTCGCGCAGTCTCGCGGGGTCAAGAAGGACGCCGCGGAGCTGATGGGCATCAGTCAGCGGGCCCTCAGTCACTACCTGGCAAAGCACAGAATTGAAGGCTGATCGCCTTACGACCGCCGTAAGCGCTTACGCTCCGCGAACACCGGCGGCAGCCTGGTTCATCACATCCTCCCAGACGAGCATCGGGGATCGCCGCTCCTACGCTCGGCATCACCCTTGCTTAGGTCCTGTCAGGTGACGCCGAACCTGACTTTCATTGCTGATTCAGTTGCCGCGGTGGGGACGGCGCTCCTGCTGGGAGTGGCAGCGATGTCACCTTCTCAGCAGGACCCTGCCGCGGCTTCTGCGCCCTTCGACTTGCGCGCGCGAGACGTAGCCTCCCGCACGCCCGCTCAGGGCGAGCCACGTGTGATCGAAGTCGTGGCGAGTAAGTTTGCCTTCGAACCGGCACGAATCGAGGTCACCGAGGGCGAGCGCATCCGCTTGGTGGTAACGTCGGCGGACGGTGTGCATGGCATCGGCATCAAGAAATTCAAGGTTGAGAAGCTCGTGCCCAGAGGCGGCGAAGCCGTGACGATGGACTTTGTCGCTTCGGCGGTTGGTACCTTCCCGATCGTCTGTTCCGAATACTGCGGCAAGGGCCACGACGAAATGAAGGGCGCCCTGATCGTAACCGTGCGAAAATGACACGAACTGTGAGAGTGATGATGCCTGGTCTTCGAATATTGGCTTTGACTGCGACGTTGGCGCTCAGTGCCGCCGCGTGTGACGAGCGCTTGAGCGACATCGCGGGCCCGTCTCCCAATCTGACACCCACCCTGTCGAGCATTCAGCGCGACATCTTCAGCGCATCGGACTCCTCGAGCCGTCTGGCGTGCACGACGTGCCATACCAACGTCGGGCGAACTCCGTCAGCTGGACTCAACCTCGCGGAAGGCCAGTCGTTCCAGGCGCTCGTGGGCGTCGCGAGCCGGAACAAGCCGGGGGCAACATTCGTCATCCCGGGCAATCCCGATGGCAGTTACCTTCTTCACAAACTGATCGGGCAGGCCGATATCGTCGGAGCCCGGATGCCGAGAAGCAACGGGCCATACCTCACCGCCGGCCAGATCAGCATCATCCGTCGCTGGATTGAGCTGGGCGCCAAGAACGATTAGGAGTTAGTTGTGATTCGTACGATTCGCACGTTAGTTCTCGCGCTTGCCCTGGCGGCCTGCGCCGGCCCGGTCTTCGCCCAGGCTCCACCCACCGGCGTGCCACCCGCAGCCCCAGCGCAGGAGGCCGACGACCCGGACATGGACCCCAATAAGGCGCAGCCAGATTTCGGCCTGGCGACCCTTGCCACCAACCTGCGCATGCCGCGGCACAAGCTGGCCTTCCGGATGTCTCACCGCTTCGCCCGGCCGCTCGGCCAAGGCGACTTCGGCGATCTCGTGGATGACTTTTTCGGGTTCGATTCCGGTGCGCTGATCGGACTGGAACTTCGCTACGGGCTGATTCGCGGTGGCCAGGTCGGCATCTACCGCACCTCGGACCGGACCATCCAGTTCTTCGGCCAGTACGAACTGACCTCACAGAAGTCATTCCCGGTCGGCATCAGCGCACTCGCCACGGCCGAAGGCACCGACAACTTCCGCGACAGCTACTCGCCGGGCATTGCCGCGGTCATCTCCCGGGAAATCGGCGATCGCGGAGCGATCCACATCCAGCCCGCCTGGGTCAATAACACCAACCCGCAGCCAACCGAGCTGGTCAACGACAACGACACCATCATGATCGGACTCGGCACCCGCCTGCGGGTCAGGAAGTCCACCTATCTGGTGTTCGAAGCGTCACCGCGCATCTCGGGCTACGACCCGAACGTCACCTTGATCAGCTTCGGGATCGAGCAACAGGCGGGCGGTCACTTGTTTCAGATCAATGTCTCCAACGGCGTCGGCACCACGCTCGCCAACGTCGCGCGGGGTGGCAGTTCCTACGACGACTGGTATATCGGCTTCAACCTCTCTCGTAAGTTTTTCTAGGAGCGCAGGCGTGACGAAATATTCGATCGTAATGGGACTGGCGATCGTCGCGGCCGCGAGCGCGGTCGCGTGCGGCGGCAGCTCAAGCACTCCGACGACACCGACTCCGCCGACTACTACGACACCGCCCGCCACCACTACACCACCTACCACCACGACACCACCAAGCACGACGCCCCCGGGGTTGACCGCGACGATCACCATTGGTGCCGATGGCAGGGTCACGCCTTCCAGCGTCTCCATCTTGCGAGGTGGACGCGTCGAGTTTGTGAACAGTCACAACCGTAATCATGAAATGAACTCAGACCCACACCCAGAGCACTCCGATTGCCCCGACATTAACCAAGTGGGTTTCCTGCAGCCCGGCCAGAGGAAGCAGACAGGCAACCTCAACGTCGCCAGGACCTGTGCCTTTCACGATCACGGCGAGCCAAGCAACGCCGGCCTGAAGGGCACCATCATCATTCAGTAATCGTAGACGCCCTTGCCGACCTTGCGGCCCAGCCGTCCGTCGCGGACGTGCTGTTCGAGCAGGGGGCAAGGGCGGAACTTTTCGCCCAGGGTCTGGTGCAGGTACTGCAGGATGCTGAGGCGGGTATCCAGT
>JANLWW010000061.1:0-5500 GCA_031364805.1 Acidobacteriota bacterium | reverse complement strand
TGACCGGAATCTGGGTGATGCCCTGGGGCCTCGCCGCCATGCTGCTGGCACCGCTGGGACTGGAATGGCTGGCGCTGGTGCCGATGGGTTGGGGCGTCGACTGGACCTTGGACATCGCGCGCTGGGCCGCCAGGAACACTTCATCGTCACTGACCTTGCGTGGGCGTGGACTCATCTTGACAGTTTATAAATGCTCGTTTAGTATCATTCTAAATCGTCGTTTAGTATACATCGCCGCGCCGGCCGCGGCGGGAGGAGCGTGATGCGGAAAGTCATCTACGGCGGCGCGTGCAGCCTCGACGGTTACTTCGCCGGTCGCGACGGCAGCCTCGACTGGTTGCACTTCAGCAAGGACGTGCAGGAAGTGATGGCGAAGTCATGGGCGTCAACCGACACCGTGCTCATGGGCCGCAAGACCTGGGAGGGCGCGGCGGGCAGCGGCGGTGGCGGCGCGACGAAAGGGATTGCCAGCTACGTCTTCTCGAGGACGCTGAGGAGCGTGCCCGGCAAGGGCGTCACGCTGGTGTCGAGTGACGCGGGCGAGTTCGTCCGCAAGCTGAAGGCCCAGCCCGGCAAGGACATCATCGTGATGAGCGGCGGCAACTTTGCCACCTCGCTCCTGGCGGCCGGCGTGATCGATGAGGTGGGGCTGAACATTCACCCGGTGCTCCTCGGATCGGGAGTACCCGCGTTTCTCGATCCGGGGAGCAGGGTGAACCTCGAGCTCACGGAGTGCCGTCAGCTCGAGGGAGGGTGCGTGCTCGTTACTTATCGCGTGAAGAGGTAGTGGCCTTCTTCAGGTCAACTGGCTGTGCCGCAGCCGGCGACAGCGTGACCTCGAGAATCGACGCCAGCGTCGGCGCGATCTGGGTCATGCGGATGACACCCACTGAACCACGCGCCTGCACGCTGGGTCCGGCGAGAATGAAGGACGAGTGCAGGGCCAGGCGGGCGGGATCAAAGCCGTGGCCGCCTTTGCTCGTCGCCGGCTTCACCAGCACGTCGTGGCCGCCGCCGGTATAGAAACCATCGACGACATCCAACCCGAACGCGGCGTCCGGATGTGAGCCCTTCGCCGCCAGGCCTTCGGCGGTCCAGACTTCGCGAATGCCGTTCGCAGCGTCTTTCTTCAGGTCCACCAGGGTCTGTTGCACCCGAGGCCGGTCGGCAGCGTCCTTGACGTACACGAACCCCGAGCCGCCGCTCGAGTGAAAGTAGGCACGCCAGGTGTCGACGTTGCCGCGCCCATCAACGGTCAGCAACCCGGCCTGCTTGAAGGCGGCGTTCGGTTGTAACTGCGTCTTCACCGGCAGGAAGCCATGATCCGACACGACCGCCACGTGCGTGCGGTCGCCACGGCCGGCGGCTTTCACGGCTTCGAGAATCTCGCCCACGTGCCCATCGACCTTGGCCAGGGTCTGCAGCGCTTCAGGTGAGCCCGGTCCGGCGTTGTGCTGGCTGCCATCGAGCTCGATCAGGTGCAGCAGCATCACGTTCGGGTCGAACGTCTTGAGAATAAACGTGGTCAGGTCGGTGCGATCGCGGTCGTTCTGCGGCCAGCTAAACGGCTTGCCGCGCGCCACTTCGGCGGCGTCGATCAACGTCCGCGGCTTTGACAGGCTGCGCAGCATGTCGAGCGACTGCGGGTGGTCCGAACCGATGTACTCGGGCGCCAGGTAGTCCAGGTCCATGCCGATCGTCACGGGCCAGGTGACGGCGGCGGCCGTCAGCCCGCGGGCGCGCGCCGCCATCGGCAGCGTTGGCACCTTGATCGATCGCGCAAACCAGAACCACGCGCCGTCGGATTTGTTTTCCGGATCGAAGATGCGGTTGTCGTAGATGCCGTGGACCGACGGGTCAACTCCGGTGATCAGCGTCGTATGCGAAGGGTAGGTCACCGTGGGCAGCACCCCCACCACGCCGTCCGCCCACACGCCGCTCTTCGCCAGACGGCGCAGGTTGGGCGTGTAGGTGGCCAGGGCCGGGTCGGTGTAGGCCGACGGCATGAGCCCGTCGATGGAGATCAGGATGACGCGCGGCGTCTCGGCGACCTGCGCGCTCGCGCGCGCCAGCACCAACGAAACGATCGCGCAGACTAGGACAATTCGGGTCTGCAATCGCATAGTCACTCTCCTAGAATCCAAAGCGCATGGCCAGCTGGAACTGACGGGCGGTTTCGGCAGCGGTCGGCGTGTTGAAGGTGGCGTTGGCGGTCGCGTTCGGGCCCCAGTTGCGGTTCACGTTGGTGGCGTTCAACCGGTTGCCCAGGTTGAACCCCTCGCCGATCAGTTCGAGCGTCCGGTTGGCACCCATCTTCAGGGTCCGCGCGAGACGGACGTCGACGGTGAAGTAGGCCGGCAATTCGTAAGAGTTGTAGGCCTGCCCCGACGGTCGATCGTTGAAGATCGTGTCGCCGTTGGTGTCCTGCCCGGTCGTGCCATTGAAGCGGAATCCCTCGGACGCGATGATGCGCGACGAGAGCTGCCACCCATCGAGCAGCGCACCGGCGGCGCCCGGCAGGTTCAGCTCAGGCTGGAGCACGACCGTCGCCGAGAAGCGATTCTTCATGTCGAAATCCGACGGCCCGCGATCGGCCTCGATGTTGAGCGGGTCCGACGGCGAGGTAAACACGCCGAAGCCGGTGAAGTCGTTCACGAAGGCGGTTCCCTTGGCTTTCGAAAGGTGATGCGACAGCTGGAACGAATGACCGCTGGAGAACCGCTTGGTCAGCACCGCGACCAGGCCGTCGTAACGCTGCTCGCCGATCGACGACGACAGGAAGATGTTGCCGTAGCGGGGATCGGGGCGGTTCTGTGTCGACCACTGGCGCCGGCCGTCAGGCAGCGTGCCGTTGGGAGTCAGGTTGACGTTGAGCGCCACCGGCAGGTTGCTGGCTTTATTGCCCTGGTACGTCACCGACAGCGCGAGGTTGCGGGCCAGTTCCTGCTCAAGGGTCGCAAACCAGTTGAAGACCTGTATGTCCTCGAAATCTTCGGCTAGCACGCGCACGTCCGAGATCACGGCGACGCCGGTGGGCGGCGTCACCTTGGTCCGCGAAAACAGCGGCGCGCCCGCGCCGGTTGGCGTCACGTTGACGTTGATCACATCGCGGCCGTTGCCGCGAAGGAACGTGTTGTAGGTCTGGGCGACCACCACGTTGTAGTAGAGGCCCGCACCGCCGCGAACAACCGTACGGCCATTGCCCGTCGGGTCAAACGCCAGTCCAAAGCGAGGGGCGAGGTTGTTGCTGTCGGCGGCAAACTCCTGCGTCAGCGGCAGGTCTGGGTTCGGGTTCGCAGGCGGACGCCCGAAATACTCGTAGCGCAAGCCGAGATTGAGCTTGAGCCGATCGTTGACGCGGAAATCATCCTGGACGAAGTAGCCCTGGTTAAAGGTGTCGGCTTCGAAGTACTCGGCGCCAATCGACTGTGTAAAGCGCGAATACGAATACGGCCGGCCGGTCGAGGGATCAATCGCTCGCTGTTCGGTCAGCTGGAACTGTTCGAGCGGCGTCACCGCGCCTCGTACACCCGGCGCCGCCGCCAGCCCACCGAACACAAACGACCCATTGATGTTGGTCGTGCGCTCACGGAACGAGACCGGCAGCAAGTCGAATCCGGCCTTGATGACGTGACGGCCCGCGGTCCACGTCAGGCTGTCGACGATGTGAATACCTTTTTCCTGGGTCTTGCGCGTCCCATTCGAATTGCCGTTGAAGCTGCCGACGCCGCTGATGTCGATGTTGGGCGCATCGGGGTCGGCCGAGACGCCGTTAGAGATGCTGCGGGTGGCGTAGAGGAACCTGGCCTCGTTGACGAGCCGGGGACTCAGCACCGACACCATCTGCGCGGTGTACGAGAAGGGATTCTCGTCGAAGCGGGTTGATACTTCGCGCGCCAGCAAGCCGCCGTTCAAGGGCGATTCGCGATCGTGGTAGTAGTTGTAACGGAACGACAGGCGGTGGTTCGCGTTGACCTGCGTGTCGTTGCGGGCCGTGATCGTGTGCGCCCGGAATGTCGTGGTGTAGGCGCCGATGCTGGTCGCCGGAATGCCGAGGACCGAGGCATTGGCCGCCGTAATGGTCGAGACCACCGGCAGTTCCTGCGACCAACGTTCGTAGCTGACAAAGTAGAACGACTTGTCTTTCACGACCGGCCCACCCGAAGTGCCGCCGTAGTTGTAGCGCTCGAACACCGGCTTCGGCGCGGTCGCGGCGAGCAGGAAGGGACGGGCGCTCAACCAATCCTGGCGTGTGAACAGGTACGCCGAGCCGCGAGTGGCGTTGCTGCCGGACCGCGTAAAGGCGTTCTGCAAGCCGCCGGCAACCCGGCCAAACTCCGCGGAGAAATTCGTCACCGTCTGGAACTCCTGGACGGCTTCCTGGCTGATCACCAGGTTCCGCGCGCCACCCTGGAGGTTGTTCGACACCCCATCGACGTTCATCTGGCGCAGCCCCAGTCCTCCGTAGACCGTGCTGGGCGTGCCGGTGCCAGACCCGCCGCTCGAAAGCGGCGGAGCGTTCACACCCGGCTGCAGGACGAAGAAATCCAGAATGCTGCGACCGATGGTCGGCACCGCCCGCACGGTGCGCTCGTCGTAGGTATTGCTCTGCACTGTGCGGCCCACTTCGACGCTGGGCTGCTCGGCGGTGACCTGGATCGACTCGGTGAACGACGACGAAGGGATCAGGAACTCGACCGTCAACACCTGGCCCGCCCGAAGCAGGATGCCAGTGCGGCTGATCGCGGCCAATCCCTGCGCCTCGACGAACACCACGTACTCGCCCGGCGGCAACAACTGAATGCCGTAGCGGCCCGACTCGTCACTGGCGACCGATCGTTCGTAACCGGTGCCGGCGTTGAACGCCCTGACGGTGGCGCCAGCAATCGCCTGGTTGTCTGTCTGCTGGCGGACGACGCCTTCGATAATGCCATCGAGGGCCTGCCCCTGCGCAAGGGCCGGGCGTGCGTTCCAGAAAAGGGCGAGCGCGAACGTGATCGCCAACGTAACTCGGCAGGGCAAAGACATGATTCCTCCTGAAAGACTTAACGAGTCTTCTATTCAGAATCATGGCTGTGACGTTGTGCTGAGGAAGCCGTGTCGATTCCATGACGGCTGCGAGTTTACGCAGCCGTCATGCCGGTTGTATCGCTAGCCGGCGATCGATCGCGCGTGATGCACCGCCAGTGCCGGACGAACACTCATCCTGTAGCCGGTCCACGTCAAGAGCAGCCCGACGAGCTCGGTAACGTAGAGGACTTCGACGTATCCCATCCTGGTGGCGGTGCCGCCAATGCCGGGGAGAATCGCCCCCGCGGCAATCAGGACATTGGCATAGACACGGTGGCGCGTAGAGGGGTCGGCAGTGTAGCGGAGGGCCGAGAGAATGGCGCCGCCGATCAGGAAGACCACTGCGTAGAGATTGACGAGCGGGCTGAAGGCCCGCACCCACTGCCAGCCAAGCACGCGTCCAGTCAGCCGGTGCGCCTCAACCTGGGAG
>JANLWW010000027.1:0-4191 GCA_031364805.1 Acidobacteriota bacterium | reverse complement strand
ACATGTAGGCGGCCGTGCCGAGAATCATCCCCGCTTGCGTCATCGCGGGGGTCGTGATCGTTTGGAGGGCGGAGGCTTCAGCCTCCGCCTGGCGACGGCTAAAGCCATCGCCCTCCACTGTTCCTGTCGCTTTCGCGAGGCAGAAGTCGAGCACCTTCACGGTGCCGTCAGCGCGCACCTTGATGTTCGCGGGCTTCAGATCGCGATGAATGATGCCCTGCTCGTGTGCGGCTTCCAGCGCTTCTGCGATCTGCTTTGCAATGGGTAGCTCCTCGTCGAGCGGGATCGCGCCGCGGGCGATGCGCTGTGAGAGGTCCTCGCCCTCGACCAACTCCATCACCAGCGCCTGCATGCCGGCCGACTTCTCGAAGCCATGAATGGCGGCGATGTGCGGGTGGTTCAGTGACGCCAGCGTCTTGGCTTCGCGCTCGAACCGCGCCAGGCGATCGGGGTCGGCGGCAAACGCATCGGGCAGGATCTTGATGGCGACCTGGCGGCCGAGCGTCGTATCGGTGGCCCGCCACACCTGACCCATGCCGCCTTCGCCGAGTGGTGCCGTTATTTCGTAGACGCCGAGGCGCGAGCCGGGGGTAAGGGCCAAGAGTGAGGGGATTATATGGCGAGATCAGGTGTATTCTGGCGTTCAAGAGAGGCGTCGCGATGGCAGTACTTGATTGGTCTCAGTGCCCAGCGGTCGAGAGCGTCCCCGGTAAGGTGAGCGGAGCGTGGGTGCTCCGCAACACGCGCATGCCGGTCGCAACGATTTTCGAGAATCTGGAAGCTGGGGCAAATATCGATGACATCTTGTCGTGGTACGCCGGACTTGACCGCGATCAGGTGAAGGCCGTCATCGAGTTTGCCGCACGTAGTCTTGACACCGTGGCCAGTCGCTAAATGCGCGTGTTGTTCGATCAGGCCACGCCGGTTCCGATCCGTGAGTTCCTGGTTGATCACGCCGTGAGCACGGCGGCACAGCAGCACTGGGACCGATTGAGAAACGGCGAGTTGTTGACCGTGGCTGAGCAAGCTGGCTTCGATGTGCTCCTGACCACCGACAGGAACATGCGCTATCAACAGAACATGGCCGGTCGGACAATTGCCGTCGTCGTGATCGGCGTTCAGCAGTGGCCGGCACTCCAACCGCATGTCGCCCGCGTGGTTGCTGCCGTAAACGCCGCGACACCCGGCAGCTTCATCGAGGTCGATATCCCGGTCAATTGACCGCCTTACCAATGGCGGGTCCGAGGCCGTGTGGCTACTTCTTCGCTCCCGGATTCCAGTTCTGAATGATCGTGATCGGCGCGGCGGCGCTCTCGATGACCGTGTTGATCAGGAAGCGCCCGTCAGGGGCGACGTCGTATTGCCACGCCTGCTGCGCATCAATGCCGCCGCCCCAGACGCGCGTGGGAAAGAGCGCCACCGGCACGCCCGGCACGACGGCGGCCGCGGTGGTGGCGATGGGCGCGGCCATCATCTCGCCGGCGGGGCTCAGGTAGAACAGTTCCTTCCCGTCGTGGCGCCACACCGGATGAATGCCGCCCCCCACCGAGATCTGCCACCGCTCAGTGGCCTGATCGGCCGACGCGCGCTCCGACGACGGCGCGAACGGCCGCACGTAGATTTCGGGGCGCCCTGAGTCATTGGACTGGTAGGCCACCCACCGACCGTCTGGCGAGAACTTGGCATACCCCTCGCGGAACGGCGTCTTCAGCCACACCGCGGGCGGGCGATCCCCCGGCGTGTCTCGACCCGGCTCGACGACCCAGATGTCGATATTGGTCTGCGGGTCGATGCTGTTGAAGAGCAGAAAGCGCCCGTCCGTCGACCAGCTGGTGGCGAACTTGAGCTGGTCAGAGGCCACCACTCGCGCCGCCTCGCCCGCACCGTTGCTGCGTTGCTGGTAGAGGTTATAGCCCGCCGCCGTGAGGCGCGAGAAGGCGATCCAGGTGCCGTCGGCCGACCAGACGGGAAACCGGTCGGTCTGGGGATCGACCGTGAACCGGCCCTCGCGGAGGCCATCGAGCAGCCAGATATCGATGTTGCCCTGCCCCGTGCGGGCCACCGCCACGCGGCGGCCATCTGGTGACAGGCTGGGATTATTCAGCGTGGCGTCGCGGGGCCCCACGGTGCCGCGTGCCGTGCCCGACCGGTCTACCCAGGTGAGCTGCCGCAGGTTGCGGTCACCACGCCGGTAGGCCACGAGTCCGGTTGGGGTGACCGACACCGCCATCACACTCCGCACAGGGTCGACCCCGACCCCCTCGGCCAGGGGCACCGCCTCGCCCACCAGCGTCGTCGTCGCCAGATCCAGCCGCTGGGCCACCAGTGTCGCCGTGCCCGGCCTCAGCCACAGCAGGCATCCGCCTTCGCCTGACGCCACGCCTTGGGACGGCAGATACGCCCCGCTGGACGTCGCGGCCACCAGCCGCATCGGGGGGCGGCCGTCGAGCGCGCCCACATAGAGGCCTGTGTCGTCCCCCGCGCCGAAGACGAAGAACAGGAACCGGCCGTCGGGCAGCAACTGCGGGGCCCCGTGAAACACCGACGCACCCAGCGCCGTGACCGCGGTGGCTGGGCCGCCGGTGGCGGCCACGCGCATCAACGACGCGCCCGTGGAGGGCGCAAACAGAATCACGTCGTCGGTGCGCCACGTCCCGCCGGCCCCCACCGTGACCGTCGCGAGCGTCTGCGGGGCGCCGCCCGCCAGGTCGAGCCGTTTCAACGCGGTCCCCGCAAAGAAGGCGAGGGAGCGGCTGTTGGGGGACCAGAAGGGCAAGATCGCCTCCTCCGTCCCTGCCAGCGGCTGCGCGGTGGTGCTGGCCAGCGACCGCAGCCACAAACGGGAGACGCCGTCGCTCTCGGCGACGAACACGATCTGGCGGCCGTCGGGCGAGAGTGCAAACGACTCGGGTCGGCTGGTCGAGGGCGTGACGATCTCGAGGCGGGTCTCGGGCGGTACTGGCGGCGGCGACTGGCGCAGGTAGCGCAGCGTAGGCGTCGCCATCGCTGCGACGAGCGCCGCCGCGACGGCGAGGGCGGCCACCGACAATCGACCGCGTGACGGTGATGATGGAGATGCGGCCTGTGCCTGCGCCAACGCCGTGTCGAACGCGCCCTCCATCGCGAGGCGCATGTCGTGGATGTCGCTGACGCGCTGCTTCGGATCCTTCTGCAGGCTGCGCTTCAGGAACGCAAGGATGGTGGGCGACACGTCGCGAGGAATGGCACTCCAGTCCGGCTCGGCGCGGACCACCGCCGCCAGCGTGTCGGTCAGGTCCTCGCCCGGAAACGCGCGCGTCCCCGTCAGCATCTCGTAGAGCACCGCGCCAAACGCCCAGATGTCGGCGCGCTTGTCGACGGCCTTGCCGCGTGCTTGTTCCGGCGACATGTAGGCGGCGGTGCCGAGGATGATGCCGGCCTGCGTGGCATGCACCGAGAGCGTCGGCGAGTTCATCGCCGTGACGCCCGATGCCGCGGGCGGGTCGACGGCTTTCGCCAATCCGAAGTCGAGCACCTTCACCGTGCCGTCCGCGCGCACCTTGATGTTGGCGGGCTTGAGATCGCGATGGATGATCCCCTGTTCGTGTGCGGCTTCCAGCGCCTCTGCGATCTGCTTCGCGATCGGCAGCGCTTCGTCGAGAGGAATGGCGCCGCGGGCAATCCGTTGCGACAGGTCCTCGCCCTCGACCAGCTCCATCACCAGCGCCTGCATGCCGCCCGACTTCTCGAAGCCATGAATCGCGGCGATGTGGGGATGGTTTAGCGAGGCCAGGGTCTTGGCTTCGCGTTCGAACCGCGCCAAACGATCGGGATCAGCGGCGAACGCATCCGGCAGGATCTTGATGGCGACCTGGCGTCCGAGTGTCGTGTCGGTGGCGCGCCACACCTGACCCATACCCCCTTCGCCGAGCGGTGCCGTGATTTCGTAGACGCCGAGACGCGAGCCGGGGGTGAGGGGCAAGGGTGACGGGATTATGGCATCACTCACGCGATTTCCGACGGGAGGGCACACCTTGACGGGAGGCGGTGCTTGTATGCCTCAGAATAAGGGTCCGATTAATGTAAAATACAGGCCATGAAACAGATCTCTATTCAGACCCTTAAGGCCCAGCTCTCAGCGGTGGTGGCCGAGGCGCAGTCTGGACGCACGATCGTCGTTACCCGCCACAACGAGCCGGTGGCTCACCTGGG
>JANLWW010000044.1:0-40409 GCA_031364805.1 Acidobacteriota bacterium | reverse complement strand
GCCGCCGGATCCGCCGCCCGCAAACGACCAGTCGTGCGGACGAATCAGATCTTCGTAGGGTCCGTCGATCTTCTTCACGAACGCCGCCGCGATCTTGTGCTGGCCGGCCTTGACGATGATCGGTTCGGTGCGCAGTGGCGTCTGGCCGCGGCCGTCGGCACCGGCAATGTTGATGAGCTCGTACTGGACCAACGCGACGCGTTGACCGTCGATCGAAATGTCGATGTCTTCGAAGCGCGTGTTCTCGCCCGAATTGAACGTCATCTCGAACTGGTATTCCCCGTCGGCGGGAAACACGTGTTCGACGACGACGCCGCCACGCGTGCCGAAGGGCGCACCTTCAACGTGATCCCACGGGTGCTGCGACATGTAGGTGGGATTGGTGTAGGTCGTGTCGATCGACGGCGCGCTCTTGTCGCCCACCGCCATGCGGCTGATGTCGGCGGCGCCGTTCAAGTACGCTTCGAGTAGCGTCGGCGACAACGCCTGCTCGTCGGCGATGTTGTCGAAGTTGGCGCTCATCGTGTCGAGCGGCAACCAGCGGCCGGCGTCGACATCAAGGTCGAGCAGTTCCTTGATGGCGCGACGATACTCAGGCCGATTCAGGCGCTGGAAGGTACGGCCACCGGGATTGGGATTGATCTTCGCGGCGGCGTCAATCGTCCCTTCAAGCGACGAGATCAACTTCTGGTAGGTCGACGGATCGGGCCGCGGCATGCCGGGAGGAGGCATCATGCTCGCCTGCAACTTGCGAATCATGCGCTCGCCGACGTCCGAGTCGTGGCCGATTTTCGCGGCGTCGAACGACCCGAGCGAGAGGTTGCCGGCCTTGGCGCGATCGCTGTGGCAACCCGCGCAATACCGCTTCACGAGCGCATTCTGATCTTCGTGAGAAATCGTGTTGGCTGCCGCTGCCGCGGCACGGGGCTTGGCCATGTCGTGCGACACGGCGGGCTTCGCGGCAGTCGTGGGTACAGAGCCCTGCTTGCCCACCGTAGCGCCCTTTGAAGAGGTGGTCGCTTTAGGGGCGGGCTGTTGTCCCGCGATTGCAACGACGAGCCCGAGGCACACAATTGCTGTGCCCAGGGTGATGGAACCGACGCTTTTCATTCCAACACTCCTGCAAACTAGCAGCAGAGCCACAAGCTAGCTCGGCTTCCTAGCTCCTATCTGCGCAAACTATACACCCAATTTACAGGGCGGATGGATGAGCCAAGGAAGTAAGACTTTTGGTGACATCTATAGACATTTAGGCCTGAAAAGGCGGGGTTTCGCCGTTCGCCATTCTCGATTCTCGGCTCAACTTACGAACCGCAAACGCGAACAGCGAACAGCCAACAGCGGGCAGGCAGTCCTACATTTTTTTGGCGGCCGTGAAGGCCGTCGGGCTGGTCAGCTTGATGGTGTTGCCATCAACCGTACCGGCGTACTTCGTGGTGCCGGCTGTGAAGGTAATCTCCGCGCCACGCAGACGACCCTGCACAGCTTGGGTGCCGAGCGTGCCCGAGATGATCTGGAAGGTCTGCGTCAGCTTCAGCTCGCCGTTCGGCGTGGTCCACGTGCCGTCAACCTTGGCCGGAACGATCCAGAACAGCGCCGTGCACCAGCTGCTCGAGCAACCATCGGTGACCGTCGCGGTCTCGTCGGCTTGCCAGTCTTCCATGGTGAACGTATTCGACGCGATGCGGGTGCCCGGTTTCAGGTCGAGCAGCTTCGGGCGAAGTTTCATGTTGATCGAGGGCAGCAGGAACATCGTGATGACGTCGGCCTTCGAGAAGTCGGTCTCGAACAGGTCGGCCTTCACGAAAGTGGCGCGCGCGGTCATGCCGGCGGCTTCGGCGTTTTTCTTCGAAAGCTCCACCATGTCGGGGTTGTATTCAATCCCCATCGCCCGCGCACCACGCTTGGCGGCGGTGATCACGGTGCGGCCATCACCCGAGCCCAAGTCCATCACGAAGTCGGTCTTGGTGACCGTGGCCATGTCGAGCATCTTGTCGACGACCGCCTGCGGCGTCGGCACCCACACCACGTCCTTGCCGGCCTGCCCCACCTGGGGTTCAAAGGGCTTCTGACCCGTAGCGGTCTGCGCGAACGCGGACGCGCTGACCATCAACGTCATTGTCAAAATCCCCAGGGAAGAAATCGCGCGGCGTATGCTCATCGAAGTGTCTCCATGATTCGGTACAAGTGGTTATCAGTCCTCAAGAACAACGAGCCGCTCGAGACGGCCATCGACGCCAGCAGCCCGCCATCCAGTCGGTTGGTGGCCAGCCGGCGAAATTCTCTGCCAGGGGCGATGACCGTGGTCACGCCCTGTTCAGCGGGAAAGTATATGCCCCCACCGGCGAAAACGGGTGATGCCGAATAGGTGCCGCCAAGGCGTTGCTGCCAAATCGTCGCGCCCGTGCGCGCGTCAAGGCAGGTGGCAATGCCGCCGTCGGTCACCACATATAACTCGTCACCGACGACGATCGGTGATGGCGTCAGTGGTGCACCGCGGCTGAGCTTCCAGGCCATGTGTGTCTTCGTCACATCACCCGTCCCATCCGGCCGCACCGCCAACAACGACGGCTGTTGAAAGCCGGTGGCGATGTACACCAGCCCATGCGCAAACACCGGACGCGGCACGTTCGAGAACCCGTCTGCGTAACTTACGCGCCAGATCTCTTTTCCGTTTAGTGGGTCGTATGCCACCGCCCGGTAGGCACCCACGCTGACAAGCTGGTCGCGGTCACCGACGCGAATCACCAGCGGCGTCGTGTAGGCCTGGTCGGCGGGCAACCGCCGGTTCGTCTTCCACTTCACCTGGCCGGTCTGCTTGTCGAGCGCCACCACGAACGCGGCGTCGCTGCCGTCGCAGCTGAAAATCAACAAGTCACCGTAGACAACCGGCGATCCGCCGGCACCGTGTTGGGACTCGTACTCAAACCGTTGCTTCCACACCACCACACCGGCGGTCGTCACGGAGGCGGTGCCGTCGGCGCCGAAATGCACGTACACGCGATCGCCGTCAACGATCGGCGTCGGCGACGCCCAGCTGTTCTTCGGATTGATGCCTCGCGACGCGGCGATCTGGAACACCTCAACGTTGACGACTTCGCGGCCGGTTGCCACGTCAAAGCCCATCAGTCGAAGTGAGATGCCCCGCTGCTCGACGGCGGTGGTCAGCCAGACCTTGCCACCGGCAACCACCGGAGATGACCATCCGAGTCCTGCGAGCGGCGTTTTCCAGGCGACGTTGCGGGCTTCGCTCCACTCGAGTGGCAGATTCTTTTCGGTGGAGTGCCCCTGGCCATCGGGTCCGCGAAACGCCGGCCACTCTTGCCATGCCCAAGCGGCGCCTGAGCTGCACATGACACAGAAAAAAAGTGCGAATAGGATCTTTCTCATCGTACGGAACACCGGCGCGACGATGGTAGCATCGCCGAGCTTTTGACTCCTGACCTTGCGAGTGGGAGTGACGATGGTCGGTGTCCGGTGATCAGCGCCTCGGGCCTGTTGCGGCTAGTCGGGCGCGACGTGGCGGCGAATTCCGGCGAGCAGGCCGCTGCCCGCATACGTAGCCAACAGCGCGATTGGCAAGACCATCAGCGATTCGGCATTTCCCGACTTGGCCATGTTCAACAGCGGAATCCACGCGGCGATAGATAGTGCCACCGCCCATGCCGGTGCGGACCTGACGGCGCCGAAGGTCAGACACAAGAGCACTAGCACGCCTGCTGAGATCCCGGTGTCATCCCAATTCGGGCTGGTGTCTACGAGTCCCAGCCCGAGGCCCAGGGTGGCGGTGGCGACGAGGGTGAGAATCTGGCGGGGGTTAGTCATGAATTACTTTGTAACGAAAAGACCGGAACCCGTCAAGCAAGCGGTGATCCCATGAAGAAGTACGTCAGCCCGCTAATCGAGAACGTTTCGGAAGCAACGGTGGCCTGCCTGGTCACGATGGTGCAGGGCAATGTCCTGGCCATCGGAGTGGGGCATTTGATCATTGCGTCCCAGACCGGCCTGATTGCGGGCACGGCCGCCACCCTCGCGGTGGTGCTCGCCAAGCCGCACAAGCGCGGATTGATTGCCTTGACCCTCGGAGCAGCCACGACGGTGGCCGACTACCTGGTTCACCCGGGTATGTTTGGCGGCGTGCTGGCGGAGGCTCTCGTCACCGGCGCCGGCGCGGCCGTTCTGTCGTCCGCGGTGGAACACTTTTACCGGCGTGGTTCGTTAAACAGGAAGTAACCCGCGCGGCGAACACGCCCGCGGTCACTATTCAACGTTATTCCACGACCAGCACGGGTGCGCCAAGCACATTCATTCGCGGCGAGATGCCGAGTCCAGGCGCCGCACGCCCTCGGCGTAGGCGGGCAGATAGAACGGTCCCAGCGGACAGACTTCGCCGTGCCCCACGATCCCCGCGTCCGTTTCCACCCGCACCACGGTGGAGTCGAACACGGTCACCGACTTGCTGCCGGATCACTTGTACTTCGTGTCATGGAGCGGCAGCTCCACGCGGTAGGCAACGATGCGGGTAATTCTCATTTGCTGCTCTGCGCCGCCATGTTCAGTGGATGATTGGGGTCAGGTCAAGGAAATCACACCTAGGGATGATTAGGGACAGGTCTCGCACCTATTACGGCTGGCTGATGCTCGCCCTGGCGGCCGCCGCCATGGTCGGCACGCTACCGGGCCGCACGCAGGGCCTGGGCCTGATTACCGAGCCGCTGCTCGCGGACCTGCGGATTAGTCGCGTTGACTACGCGCAGTTGAACCTGTGGGCGACGCTGGTCGGAGCCGGTTTCGCTATCGGCATCGGCCGGGTCCTCGATCGCCTCGGCACGCGCAGGGTCCTCACCACGGTCGCGCTCGCTCTCGGTGTGGTGGTGTTGGTCATGGCGCACGTGCAAACGTTCTGGGCGCTGGCGATCGCCATCACTCTGACGCGCGGACTCGGCCAGAGCGCTCTCTCGGTGATCAGCATTGCGATGGTGGGTCAATGGTTCGTGCGCAAGATCGATCTGGCGATGGCGATCTACAGCATCGCGCTCAGCATCGGCTTCATGATTGCGTTTCCGGTGGTGGGTTCGTTGGTACAGATGTTCGGATGGCGAGCCGCGTGGCTGGCGATCGCAATGGCCTTGATCGTGGGACTCGCCCCGCTCAGTTGGTGGCTCGCGCGCCCCAGCCCAGAGGCCAAGGGCTTGTCCGTCGATGGCGACCGAGATAGCGACTTTTCTGGCCTCACCTGGCAACAGGCGGTGGCCACTCCCGCCTTTTGGCTTTTCTCCATCGGCACCGCGCTTTACGGCCTGGTCGCATCAGGCATCGGCCTGTTCAATGAATCGATCCTCGCCGAGCGGGGGTTCGACGCCAACGTCTACTACCAGACTCTGGTCGTGACGGCGATCACCGGACTGGCGGGGAACTTCGGCGGTGGCTGGCTGGCCACCCGCATGTCGTTGCCGCGACTGATGGCCGCCTCACTGTTCGTCTTGTCGGCAGGGCTGGTGGCGCTTCCGCACGTCACGACCATCGCGCTGGTCATGGCGTGGGCAACCGCGATGGGTCTCGGTGGCGGCCTCGTCATGGTCCTGTTTTTCAGCGTGTGGCCGCGGGTTTACGGTCGCAGGCATCTTGGGCGGATCCAAGGCGCGGCGCAGACGATGACAGTGCTCGCGTCCGCGGTCGGTCCCCTCCTGCTCGCCTGGGGCGTCGAGGTCACCGGTGGTTACGGAACGATGTTCTACGTGCTGGCCGGGATGATCGCGATCACGGCGGCGACCGCGACGATCACACCGCTGCCGTGTCCGGTTTCAGCGTGACCCGGGTCTCGCGATCACCGGCCTGAACGTCGCGATCAACCAGTCACCCGGTCGGCCGCGGACCAGCGTCCCGAACGCCATGCCTCGGGGCGTAGGATGACCAGCACGGTCAGCACTTCGAGGCGCCCAATCCACATCGCCAGAGTCAGCACGATGCGGCTGATCGGGTGGAGGTCGGCGAAGTTCGCCATCGGCCCGACCAGGTTGAAGCCGGGGCCGACGTTGCCGAGCGACGCCGCGGTCGCCGAAATCCCGGTGACGATGTCGGCGCCGAGCAGGATCACGATCGCCGAGCAGACCGCGAAGGTCAGCATGTAAAACAGGAAGAAGACGATCACCCCCTGCAGGATGCTGACGGGGACCACCCGCCCGTTGAGCTTGACCGGCAGGATCGCGCGCGGGTGCAGCATCCGCCGCAGCTCTTGCAGGGTGAAGCGCGCCAGCAGCACGTGCCGCACGACCTTGGGCCCGCCGCCGGCCGAGCCCGCGCAGCCTCCGATGAACATCAGCCCGAGCAACACGGCCTTGGCCTGGTCGTTCCATAACTGGAAATCGACGCTGGCGAACCCGGTCGTGGTCAGGATCGACAACACCTGGAACAGCGCCGTGCGGACGGTATCGCCGCCCGGGACCGTGCCGTAGATCGCCACCGCCACCACGATCGTCGCCACCGTGACCACGGCGGCGTAGGCGCGCAACTCGTCGTCTGACGTAAAGATGCGGAAGTCGCGCCTCACCAGAGCGCGATATTGCAGCGCGAAGTTGGCGCCGGCGAGAAACATGAACACGATGATCACCCACTCGGCGGCCGGGTTCTGGTAGCCGGCAATCGAGAGCGGATGGGGCGAGAATCCGGCGGCGGCGATCGTGCCGAAGGTGTTGCAGACCGAGTCGTAGAGCGGCATCCCGGTGGCGACGAGCGCGAGGATCTCCAGCACCGTCAGGATGGCGTAGAGGCGCCATAGCAGCGCGGCGGTCCGCTTGATTTGGGGCGCGACCTTCTCGTCATCCGGTCCCGAGGCTTCGGCGAAGAAGATCTCGCGGCCGCCGATGGCCAGGCGCGGCAGCACCGCCACGAACAGGGCAATGACGCCCATGCCGCCCAACCAGTTCGTAAGCGACCGCCAGAAGAACACGCCGCGGCCAAACTGCGAGAAGTCCCTGAAGACAGTGGCCCCGGTGGTGGTGAGGCCCGACATGGCCTCGAACATCGCATCGATCGGTCCCAGGCCGGACCACATGTACGGAATGCCGGCAAACCAGGCGATCAGCAGCCACACGATTGAGACCACGGCCAAGCCTTCGACGCGGCGCATGCTCTCGACGGCGCCCTCGGCGTCGAGGCCGCCGGCCCGCCGCATCAGTTGCCCGAGCCCGCAGGTGACCACCAGCGCGAAGACGAAGCCCCGGGCATCGCGATACTCACCGTAGGCGAGCGCCACCGCCAGCGGCGCCAGAAACATCAGCCCGAAGACGCGCGTGATGAGCCCGCAGACATGAATGACCAGCGACAGCCTCATGACCGGCTATGCCCCGGTGCCGCTGAAATACGACTGCACCCGGCCGGCCGCCGCCCGCGTGCAGAACACCAGGATGCGGTCACCGGGATCGATGCGATCGTCACCGCGCGGCACAATGGCGTGGTCGCCGCGGAGAATCGCCGCGACAATCACATCTTCCGGCGTGCCGATCCCCTTGAGCTGACGCGGCACAAAATCCTTCGACACTGTCAGTTCGAGCACGCGCGCCTCGCCGTGTTCGAGCACCGCCAGCAGGCTCGATGTGCCTCCGGAGATCTGATGGAGAATCGAGGCGACCGCCGCCGCGCGCGCCGACAGCGCCACGTCGATACCGACCCGCTCGAACAGCCGCAGGTTGCCGGGGCGGCTGACCCGCGTCACGATCTTCGGTACGCCCAGCTGGCGGCCGAGCAGCGACGCCAGCAGGTTGCGCTCGTCGTTGTCGATCACGCACACCAGCACATCGCTGCGGCCGACATCTTCGGATTCCAGGAACTCCAGATCGGTGCCATCGCCGTTGAGCACCAGCGTTCGTGTCAGCCGCGCCGCCAGTAGCGCGCCGCGCTCCTCGCCGCGTTCGACGATCCGCACCTCGACGTTATCGGCTTTCTCGAGTCGCTCGGCCACCTGGAGACCGACATCCCCGCCGCCAATGATGGTCACGAGCTGCCGCCCCTGGTTGACGCCGGGTCGGACCAGACGCTCGACCTCCCGCATCGCCTCGGGCGTGCCCATCAAGATGACCTTGTCCCCCGCCGCCAACTGCGTCGTGCCGCGCGGTACGAACAGCTTGCCGCCGCGCTTGACCGCCACGACCAACGAACCCTTCGGCAAGTGCAGCCCGCAGACCGGCGCCACGACCAGCGCAGACGAGGCCTCCAGCTTGTATTCGAGCAGCCTGACCACCCCGCCAGCGAAGACCTCGGCGTCAATCGCGCCGGGGGCCGTCACCACCTGTTCGATATCGACGGCCAGCTGCGCTTCCGGCCACAGCACCCGGTTGATGCCGAACTGCTGCAGTCCCGCGTCGGTCGCCGACCCCAGGAAATCGGCGCGCGACACCAGGCAGACGGTTTCGGGACTGGAAATGCGGTTGGCAATCGCGCATGCGACGATGTTCACTTCGTCGAGGCCGGTGCAGGCGACGAAGAAATCCGCCTTCTTGATGTTGGCCCGCGCCAGCACGTCTTCGTTGGTGCCGCTGCCCAGAATGAAGTCGACATCGAGGGAGGTGAACCGATCCGCCACGGTCGGTTCGTGGTCGATCACGAAGACCTCGTGCTCAGCCGCCAGGGCGCGGGCCAGCGCCGACCCAACTTCGCCGCCGCCGACGATGACTATCTGCATGGATACATCCGGTGATCCCCGCTAGCGGGCGCCTGCGTTCAGGGTATATCGCATGATCGACGCGTGTGATCCGCCCGGCTGCCGTTCGAGCCCATAGACGTCGCCGGCCGGACCAGCCGCTCCGCGCTGGGTGCCGGCAATCAGTGCCCGGTCCTCGGCAGTCAACCGGAGCGTGGCCGCACCCGGCAAGTCGGCAAGGTGACCCGAGTGCCGCGCGCCGACGATCACGCCGGCGACGCGAGGTTGGTCGAGAACCCATCGCACGGCGACGGCGCTGATCGAGACGCCGTGCCGATCGGCGATCGCGCGAAGGACCCGCAACAGTATTTGGAAGCGATCCCATCCGCCGAACTCCTCGATGATGAGGCGGTACTTCACGAGCGATCGATTGTCCAACGGTTCGGCGGGCGCCGGCTGATCGAGATAGCGATCCGAAAGGAACCCTCCGGCGATGGCGCCGTAGCACAGCAGCTGAATACCGGCCTGCTGGCAGAGCGTGGTCATGGCGGCCGCCGGTCTTCGGTCCATGACCGAGTATTGCACCTGATGCGACACGAGTGAGACGCCCGCGTCGAGCACCTCGCGCAAGTGTTCGGTGTCGAAGTTGGTCACGCCGAGATGGGCAATTTTGCCGGCGCGTCGGCACTCGTCGAGCCACGTCGCCACCTCGACGTACCGCGGCACCTGGTAATTCCACCAGTGAAGCTGCACCACGTCGAGCCGTTCGACGCCAAGCCGCGTGAGCGAACGATCGATGGCCGCCTCGACATCGCGGCGGGTCAGCCGTTCCAGCGTGTCGAGGTCGGGGACGTACTTGGTGTGCACCTGGATCGGCGCACCGCGCCAGCCACGCAGAAAGACGCCGATCAAATCTTCCACGCCGCTGTAGATGTCGGCACAGTCGAAGGTCGTGATGCCGGCCTCGACAAAGCGGGCCATGTCGTCGATGGCCGAGTCGCGATCGATCGTGCCGTGCCCGCCGGCCAGCTGCCAGCCGCCTTTCAGGAGGCGCGACACGGAGTAGCCCGGCGCGATCTCGATACGACGAATGCTCATGCCGGTGCCAACGGCACGACCGTCACTTCGCTGTGACGGAAGGTTCGCAGACCCATGCGCGTGATCCGGAATCGCGCACCGCAGTTGGGATCCGGACACGCGATGTCGGTGTCGGTCGTCATCCAGTCGTGGGCATGCGTCACCCGCTGCTTGGCGGGCAACAGAGGCAGCAGTGCCGCCAGCGCGTAAATCGAAATCGCCTGGCCCGGTGGCAGCGTCAGGTTCTCGCCGCGCACTTCAAACCATTCGCCAGCCGAATGGCTGCACACCATGGGACGGTCGGTCGCGATGACTTCCACACGCAAGTCATACAGCTCGAAGCTGTCGTCACGGTCGGCCATGGCGGGTACTATAGCGCGATGGCCGGTGGGGTTCTCGTGATGCGCGGTGGCGTGGCCGGTGCCCTCGCGCCGTTCGCGGTCTTTCTCACGGGCGTGGGCTGGCTGGCCCTGATGGGCGCGCCAGACGAGCGCGGATTCTGGCCCATCCTGCTGGCGGCAATTGCTACCGGCATCGTGCTCGCGCGCGATCGCCATCGCTATTGCGACACGCTGCTCGCCGGCATGGCCCAGCCGATCGTCATGCTGATGATCATGGCGTGGTTGCTCGCCGGCGTGTTGAGCGCGTTGCTTGGCGCCAGCGCGTTCGTCCAAGCGCTGATCTGGCTGGCGCATTCAATGGGCGTCGGCGGCGGCACTTATGTCGCCGCCGCGTTCGTGGTGTGTTGCCTGGTCGCCACCTCGACCGGCACCAGCTTCGGCACCATCATCATCGGCGGGCCGCTGCTGTATCCCGCAGGCGCGGCGACCGGTGCGGATCCGGCCATGCTGATCGGCGCCATCCTCGGCGGCGCAACGTTTGGCGACAGCATCTCGCCGATCTCAGATACGACCATTGCCTCAGCCGGCACACAGAACACCGACATCGCCGGCACGGTGCGCGCGCGACTGAAATACGTGCTGCCGGCAGCGCTGGTGGCGCTCGTGGTGTATGCGGCGGCCGGCGGCAGCGCGGATGCGGTGACCGCCGCGTCGCTCGCGACCGCGGTTGGACAGCCGCGCGGCCTGCCGATGATCCTGGTACCCGTACTGGTGATCGCGATGCTGTTGGCGAAGCGACACCTGGTCGAGTCGCTGATCGCCGGGTCCGTGGCGGCCATCGCCCTCGGACTCGGACTGGGACTGCTGCAACCGGATCAGCTGTTGAGGTTTGAGACCGGCAGCTACGCGGCCCGCAGCCTCGTCATCGACGGTCTTGAGCGCGGCATTGGCGTGTCGATCTTCACGCTGTTCCTGGTCGCCCTGGTGGCCGGCTTCGAGGCGACCGGAACGTTAGCCCGCATGGTGAAAGCCACCGGCCGTGCGATGACCGCGACACGGGCGGAATCGTGGATCGTGGGCATGGTGTCGGCCGCGGTGATGCTGACGACACACAGCGTGGTGGCGATCCTGGCCGTGGGTCCGGTCGCCAGCGCGACCGGAGCGGCGGCGGGTGTCGGCGCTTATCGCCGCGCCAATCTCCTGGACCTCACCGTTTGCACCTGGCCGTTCCTGCTGCCGTATTTCCTGCCGACAATTCTCTCGGCCAACGCCACGCAGTCGGGCGTGGCGCTGGGGATGCCCAGGATCTCCGCCTTCGACGCCGGCATCCACAACGTCTACTCGTGGGGGCTCCTGGTGATCATCGTCCTGGTGGTGGCAACAGGCTTGGGGCGGTCCGAGGGACCCCGCCCAGCGAACCTGCCCTAGCGCAGGGCCGTATCTACCAGAGCCATGCTCCTCCAAGACATCAAATACGCCATCCGGAGCCTGTGGTTCGATCGCGGCATCACCGCGATTGTGGTGCTCTGCCTGGCCTTGGGCATTGGCATCAACGCCACGTTGTTCAGCGTGATCGACGGCGTGCTGATTCAGTCGCTGCCCTTTGCCGACGCCGAGCGGCTGGTCGTGATCAACGAGGTCTTCACGCGGGATGGCCTGCGCGACGAAGGCCTGTCGTACCAGACCCTGCGCGATTGGCAGCGGGGGACGACCGCGTTGTCGGCGATGGTGGCCAGCAGCGGTCGCAGCCTCACCCTCGGGGACGGCGCAGAGCCCGAGCGTTACGCTGGCGCCGCGATCACCTGGGACCTCTTTCCCACGCTCGGTGTGCCTCCGGCACTCGGCCGGCATTTCAATGCGCAGGATGATCGCGCCGGCGCTGAACCGGTCGTCATCATCAGTGACGATGTCTGGCGGCGGCGATACAGCAGCGAGACGGGTGTGGTCGGTCGGCGGGTCCTGCTGAACGGCACTCCTCACACGGTGGTCGGGGTCATGCCACCCAAGTTCGGCTTTCCGGAGAACCAGAAGGTCTGGATCCCGCTGGCGCCGGTCTCTGAGAAGGAGCCGCGCAGCAACCGCAGCCTGTTCACCTTCGGCCGCCTCAAGCCCGGCGCGGACCTGGCCCGCGCGCGCGCTGACGTGGCGCAACTGGCGGCCACGACCGCTGCGCAGTTTCCCGGTAGCAACGACGGCTGGGGCGCCATGGCCCGGCCGTTGGCGGCCGAGTTCATCCCCGCCGACGTGCGGCTCGTGCTGCTGACCATGATGGGCGCCGTCACACTGGTGTTGCTGATCGCGTGCGCGAACGTGGCCAACCTGATGCTGGCGCGCGCGTCTGGCAAACAACGCGAGTTCTCGGTGCGCGCGGCACTCGGCGCCGGACGCGCACAACTGGTTCGGCAATTGCTGACCGAATGCGTCTTGCTTGGCCTGGCCGCCGCGCCACTCGGTCTCGGCATTGCTTATCTGGGCGTCTGGTTGCTGACGGGCGCGGTGTCGCCCGATGACATCCCGTACTACATCCATTGGGAAATCAGCCCGCGGGTGATCGCTTACACAATCCTCGTCTCGGCGCTTACAGGCCTGGTGTTCGGTCTCGCGCCGGCGATGCAGGCGGGCCGCCTGAACCTGACCGAGGCTCTGCGGGATGGCGCTCGGGGCTCTGGACAAAGCGGACGCCGCGCGCGTCTGCGCAACGGTCTGGTCGTGGCGGAAGTGGCGCTCGCGCTGGTGCTGTTGATCGGCTCGTCGTTGTTTATCAGAAGCTTCCTGAACCTGCAGGGCGCCAGCCCGGGCTTCAACACGGCTCCCCTGCTCACGTTGCGGTTCTTCATGTCGGGCGAGACGTATATGCAACCTGAGCAACGTCAGCAGCGAACCGAAGACGTGGTGCGACGCCTTGAAGGCCTGCCTGGCGTGGCCAGCGTGTACGCCTCGAACTTCGTTCCGCTTGGCGGCGGTGGCGGCGACGGCGCGACCATCGTTGACGGCCGGCCCGTGCCGAAGGGTGAAGAACCCCACCTTCTCTTCATTGCCGTGACCCCGCACTTCCAGCGGACGATCGGCTTGCCTCTGCTCAAGGGCCGTGACTTCACAGACGCGGAAGGCGCGAGCCGGACGCCCGTCGCCATCATCAACGACACGATGGCCAAGAAGCTGTGGCCCTCTTCCGATGCTGTGGGCGGACGATTCCGGCTGACCGATCGCGACGCCAATGAGTGGTTCACGGTGATTGGCGTCGCGCCGGATGTGCAGCCGTACGACATGACCGATGACGCGCCAATGCCGGCGGCGTTTGTGCCCTATCCGTACTCGCCGACATTCAACACCGGCATGGTGATTCGCGCCACCGGCGATCCAGCCGGCCTGACAGCGGCCGCACGCACTGAGATTCGCGCGTCTGATTCCGGGCTGGCTATCTTCGAGGTGAGAACGATGGAGGACTTGCGGCAGTCGAGTTTCTGGCAGTTCCGACTGTTCGGGTTCATGTTCGGCGCCTTCGGCGCAGCAGCCTTGTTGCTCGCCGGCATCGGCGTCTACGGCGTGCTGGCGTTCTCGGTCGCGCAACGGACGCAGGAGATGGGCGTCCGCATCGCACTCGGCGCGCAGCGCTCGGATGTCCTGCGCCTGGTGGTGCGGCAAGGGGTGACGTTGGCGCTGTTGGGAGTGGTTGTTGGCGTGGTCGGCGCGTTCGGCGTGACGCGGGTCATTTCGTCCCTGCTCTACAACGTGACCCCAGGGGATCCCGTGAGCTTCATGGGCGTCGCCCTGTTCCTGACAGGTATCGCCTTTGTTGCCAGCTATTTACCGGCCAGGCGCGCAACGAGGGTCGATCCCATCGTCGCCCTCAGGAACGAGTAACGGATGATTGGGGCCAGGCCCAGAATCCAGCCTTCGACGTTATAACATTTGTTGATACAATGGGCGCATGGTCGTCGAGCTCAAGCTCCGCAAAATCGGCAACTCGGTGGGAGTGGTGCTTCCGAAGGAAGTCCTGAACCACCTGAAGGTTGCTGAAGGAGACACTATCTGCGTCACTGAAACGGTTGATGGCGGACTGCGCGTGGGTCCGTCCAACGACGCGTTCAAGAAGCAGATGGAAGCGGCCGAGAGCGTCATCAATCGCTATCGAAACACCCTACGCGAACTGGCGAAATGACGGCGCCCGCGTGGCTGCTCAGGGAGGCGGTGCTCGCCACCCACGAGCGGCTGCTGTCGGAGTTTGGCGGAGCGACGGGTGTGCGCGATGCCGGTTTGCTTGATTCTGGTCTCGCGCGGCCAGAAAATCTGAGCGCCTACGGCGAACCAACGATCTTTGATCTGGCCGCCGCATACGCCTTTGGCGTCGTCAAGAATCATCCGTTCGTCGACGGAAACAAGAGGACCGGCTTCACGATTGCGGTCATCTTCCTCGAGATGAATGGCCAGAGGTTTGGCGCGTCGGAAGTGGACGCGACGATCCAGACGCTTGCCCTGGCGGCCGGTGAGCTCAATGAAACCGGTTACGCGGAGTGGCTGAGGGCCAGCTGCCAGAAGAAGTAGCAATCAGGCAAGCCTGAGGGGTTGCCTCCACGCATCACGAACCATCACGGACAGAATCAGAGAACAACACATGAAGACCCCAACCGCCGGCGACACGTCCGGTTTCGACTCGCTCGGACTCGCCGCGCCACTGGTTGCCGCCGTATCGGCACTAGGCTACGAAGAACCCACCCCGATTCAGCGCGAAGCCATCCCAGTGCTGCTCGCGGGCCACGACATGCTCGGCCAAGCGGCCACTGGCACCGGCAAGACGGCGGCATTCGCGCTGCCGCTGCTGAACAAGCTGTCGGAAGACACCAAGACTAACCGCGGCAAGGCCCGGGCGCTGGTGCTGGTGCCAACGCGCGAGTTGGCGATGCAGGTCGCCGAAGCGCTGCACAAGTACGCCAAGGGCTCGAACCTGAACGTGGTTCCTGTTTACGGTGGCGCACCGATGGATCACCAGATTCGCGCACTACGCCGCGGCGCGGAAGTCGTGGTCGGCACGCCCGGCCGCGTGCTGGATCACCTGCGCCGCCAGACCCTGAATCTCGCCGCGGTTGAAATGCTCGTGCTCGACGAAGCCGATGAGATGCTCGACATGGGCTTTTCGGAGGACATCGATGCAATCGTGGCGGAAACGCCCGGGACGCGGCAGACGGCGTTATTTGCGGCGACGTTCGCACCCCGCATCCTGTCGATTGCCGGCAAGCACCTGAAGAGCCCGAAGAAGGTGCAGATCGCGCAAGAGAAGCGCGCGCCGGGCAAGCTTCCCCAAGTCCGCCAGGTTGCCTACATCGTCGGCCGCGGCCAGAAGACCAGCGCGCTCAGCCGCATTCTCGACTTCGAGAGCCCCAAGTCGGCCATCATCTTCTGCCGCACGCGTCTCGAAGTAGACGAGCTCACCGACACGCTGAACGCGCACGGCTACGGCGCCCAGGCGCTGCACGGGGGCATGATGCAGAAGCAGCGCGATCGCGTCATGCAGCTGTTCCGCAGCGAGAAGGCTGACATCCTGGTCGCCACCGACGTCGCCGCCCGCGGCCTCGACATCGATCACGTCTCGCACGTCATTAACTATGACCTGCCGACGGCGCCAGAGGTTTATGTGCACCGCATCGGGCGCACGGGCCGCATTGGCCGCGAAGGCGTGGCGATTACTCTTTGTGCTCCGCGCGAGCAGCGCTTCCTTCAGTACGTCGAGCGCCTGACCAAGCAACGCGTCGAAATCGGCAAGCTGCCGACCGAAGCCGACTTGCGAAAGCGCCGGCTCGAAGCGGCAAAGGATTCGATCCGCGAACGCATCACCGCAGGGGGACTGGACGACACCAAGGAACTGGTCGAGTCGCTCGCCCAGGAGTTCGAGCTGCTCGATATCGCCGCGGCTGCGGTGGCCATGGCCAATGAAGGCGCCGACAAGGCCGGAGTGCCCGCGCAAGCGGAGGTCGCCGAGTCGAGGCCCTCGAGGTCGTATGACGATGGGCCTCGCGAATCACGCGGTTACGAGAGGAGTGCGCGACCGTCGCGGGTAGCGAGAGACGAAGGTCCCATGACCTTGCTGCGCATCAGCGTCGGCAAGGAAGAAAGCATCCGGCCGGCGGACATCGTCGGCGCGATCGCCGGCGAGGCCAAGATTCCGTCGGGGGTGATCGGCGCGATCAAGATTCACGACGACTACTCGCTGGTTGAGATTCCTGATGAACTGGCGGAGCAGGTGATCACCGCCCTGAAACGGACGCAGATCCGCGGTCACCGCGTCACGGTTCAATCAAAGCCGGCTCGCTGACCGCTGACCCTGCGGTGGCCGTTCAGAGCCAGCTGAAGATGATAAACATGATGACGATCACGGCGAAAAGGATCGTCAGAACTCGCAAGCTGCGGTAAAGCCCGCGTAGCGCCAGCTTCCTTGCCCTGTTCTTCATGCACAAGCTGTAGAACTGAACTGCGAGCTCGGCGTTCAACTGCATGACCGTTACGTCGTTCCACGCCGACCAATGCGCTTCGACGTCGCGTTCGACCACGTCCTCGAAGTAGCGAACACCTTTGGGGTAGTCCTGCCGTTCACGCGGCCAGCGCGTCTGGGGTGGCCGGAATTGTCCCGGGCGCAAGGCATCGATCGCTTGCAATAAGAAGCCGAGGGCGAGGAAAGCATAGATGCCAACTGCCGCACCTTCAATGGTGCGTTCGATTGGGGCAAGCGACGCACCGAAGTCGGTTCGCGAGGCCGCCAGGGCCAGGGTGGCGTTGAGGCTACCCATCAGAATCAGCGCGAACCGGACTTCGCGGTTACTGAGGTCAAACAGATCGTAGGCCTCGTCCATGGCGTCGTTGAGCGCGCGGTAGCGCTCCATGGAGCCAAGTGGACGCAAGTCCGACTGCTTGGACTCCCACCGGCGGTGTCGAGCATCGGCGTCGGCGTCGGCGGCCGCGGAGGGCTCAAGGAGGTCCACCAGTGGGTTTTATCGGCAACTGCCGGGGCGACTTCAGTGGGATCCGGCAGGCCGCGTGCCGGCCCCAAACCTTTCCCGGTCAGGCTCCGTCTATGTCTACGAGAGATATATCCAGCGTGGATATAGTTGCCGAATGAACCCTGGCGCCCCGCCGCCCGAATCGCTGTTGCCACTGCCGCCAGCAGTGTTCCATATCCTCATGGCCTTGGCCGACGAAGACCGCCACGGCTACGCCATCATCCAGGAAGTGCTGTCGCGCACATCAGGCGAGGTCCGGCTCAGTGCCGGCACGCTCTATCGCTCGATCCAGCGCATGCTGGACGACGACCTGATCGTTGAGAAACATGACCGGCCGGCGCCCGAACTGGACGATGAACGGCGGCGGTATTACGGCATTACGAGATTCGGTCAGTCTGTTGCCGAAGCCGAAGCCGCGCGCCTCACCGCGCTCGTCAAGCTGGCCCGCGCCAGCGGATTTGTGCCGAGGAAAGCGTGATGGGCTTTTATCGAGCGCTGCTGCGCCTTTATCCGGCGTCCTTCCGAGCCGAATACGGCGACGAGATGTGCGCCGTGTTCGCGCGCGAGCTCAAGGCCACGAACGGAGCCGCGCGACTCGGCCTCATGACGCGCGCGCTCGTCGATGCCGTCGTAAATGCGTTGCGGGTGCATGCTGACATCACCCGCGAAGACCTGCGCTACGCGGTTCGCTCCCTTCGTCGTACCCCGGGATTCACATTCACCGCCGTGGTCGTGGCCGCTCTTGGTATTGGTGCGACTACCGCGACATTCTCGATCGCCGATCATGTGTTGCTGCGGCCGCTGCCATTTCCCGAGTCGGAACGGCTGGTCAAGCTGTGGCAGACGCAGGCCTCGCGAGGCTACTCGCGCCTTGAACCGTCGCCACCCAATTACCTGGATTGGAAACGCCTGGCGACCTCGTTCGAACGGGTCGAGGCATACAGCGGCACGGCGGCAACGTTGATCGGCAGCGGCGAACCCGAGCGTATTGCGGGCCAACGCGTCACCGGCGGCGCTTTTTCGGTGCTAAGCCGTCCGGCCGCCATCGGCCGCACCCTGGTCGAGTCGGACATCACGTCCGACCAGAACCCAATCGTGATCAGCGATCGGCTGTGGCGCGCGCGCTTCGGCGCCGATCCAAATGTCCTGGGACGGACGTTGGCGCTTGATGATGCGACCTCGGTGATCGTCGGTGTGATGCCACCGGACTTCATCTTTCCCGATCGCGAGACCGACTTTTGGCGGCCGTTCCGCTTCAACCGCCAGACCGGCGACGAGGATCGCAACAACAACTACCTGGCCGTGATTGCCCGGCTCAAGCCGGCCGTTACCTTCGAACAGGCACAGACCGAGATGCAACTGATTGCAGACCAGTTGCGGCAGCAGCATCCGAAGGAGCTCGCGGACAACAGCGCCAACGCCTTTCGCTGGCGCGACGAGGTGAGGGCGCAATCGCGCATGTTACTGACAGCGCTGGTCGCCGCTTCCCTGTGCGTGCTGCTGATCGCGTGCACCAACCTGGCCAACCTGCTGATGTCACGGGCACTCGCGCGGCGAACCGAGTTTGCGGTGCGAACCGCAGTGGGCGCCAGCGTCGATCGGGTGGTTCGGCAAATGCTAACCGACAGCCTCTTGCTCGCAGGCGCCGGCGGTGTACTGGGGGTGCTGCTGACCGTGGTGTCGTCTCCGCTTGTGGCCCGCCTGGTGCCCTCGTCGCTGCCGATCGCCGATGTGCCGCCGGTCGACCTGCGCATGCTGCTCGGAGCGACGTTGCTGACGCTGATCACCGGCATCGCGTTCGGCGTGCTCCCCGCGCTAAAGGTCTGCCGCAAGATCGACGGCTCGGCGTTGAAGGAAGGCGCCCGCGGTGGTACCAGCCGCGGTACCGAGCGCCTGCGTTCGGCGCTGGTCGTCGCGGAGATCGTGGCGTCAGTTGTTCTCCTGGTGTCTGCCGGACTGCTGATCCAGGCGCTGCTGAGGGTGCAGGCAATCGATCCCGGGTTCACGACGGCCAACGTCCTCACCTTGCGAACGCCGCTCCCCACGCCGAAGTACGAACTGACGACCACCCGACAGCAGTTCTACGCGCGTGTTCTCGACGACGTGCATGCGCTACCGGGCGTCACCAAAGCCGCCTACATCAGCTTCCTGCCGATGACGATGCGTGGAGGAATCTGGCCGATTCTCACCACCGCCACAGATCCCGATAGTCCCGGCGGGTTCGTGCCGCCTGATCCTCGCGATCAACGCAGTGCCAGCCTGCGCTTCGTATCCCCGGGGTTCTTCGAAGCGATCGGCACACCAATTCTGCAGGGTCGCGACGTTGGCCCCGGCGACACGCTCGACACCCAGAGGGTTGCTGTCGTGAGCCGCTCGTTTGCCCGCGACCACTTCCCTGGTCAGGACCCGATCGGCCGGCAATTCGCGGTGGCATTCGCCGTGAGAACGATCGTCGGCGTGGTCGGCGACATTCGCGTGCGCGGTCTCGAACGTGAAAGCGAGCCGCAGGTCTACCTGCCCTCGGCCCAACAGTTCGACGGCCAGCTCACGTTCTATGCGCCCAGGGACCTGGTCGTCCGCTTATCTGTCCCGTCGGCGACGCTGATACCGGCGGTGCGATCGATCATCTACCAGGCCGACCCGCAGCAACCAGTCGCCGACGTGAGGACGCTCGACGAAGTGGTGTCGCTCGAGACGGCGCCGCGCGTCGTGCAGCTGCGCGTGCTGGGCGCGTTCGCCGCGGCAGCTTTTCTGCTGGCCGCCGTCGGCATTCACGGCTTGCTCGCCTTCACGGTGTCTGCGCGGTCGCGGGAGATTGGTGTGCGAATCGCCCTCGGTGCCAGGCCGCGCGACATCTTACGCATGGTCCTCGGGCGCAGCGCAGTGCTTGCAGTGATCGGCGTGGGCATCGGAACCGCTCTCGCCTATGCCGCCGGCCGATCCATGCAGTCGCTGCTGGCCGGTGTCGAGCCCGCGAACATTACGGTCTTTGCCGGCGCATCGGCGCTAGCACTGCTGATGGCCTTGGCGGGCAGCGTGTTGCCGGCCTGGCGCGCGGTACGAGTTGATCCTCTGACCGCCACTCGCGCGGACTGATCGGGGGAACAGGGCGGTTGCGTTCCTGATCCCTGATTTCCTGATCCCCGGTTATCCTAACGGCTATGAACCCACGCGCCATCGCTGGCACCATTGCCGCCGCCGTCATGATTGGCGCGACTCTCACCGGGCAAGCCGTGACCGCCCAGCTCGGCATCACGGAAGGCCGGGCCAAAGAGGCGGTCTTCGACTCGTTTGTGGCCGGTGTCGTCTCGCTGGCCGGCAAGGCCGAGGTCTTCACCGCCGCTTCCCCACAGGCGCGGGCGGCCATGGTTGGTGCAGTCACAACCTTGGCCCGGACGTTTGTCGAAAGCGACGAGTTCAAGCGCCGCTACGCCGACCATCGTGAAGCGAACGGGCCCGATCCACTCCCGGACGAACAGACCGCCGACCAGGTCCTCGCCAAGCAGCGCGCTGGCTTCGAGCAACAGGTCGAAGCCCTTCGCAAGCAGTTCGTGGACGATGCCATCACGCCGGAGCAGAAGGCGACGCTCGAGGAAGGCTTCGAGGCGATGCGCGCGCGCTTTACCGAAATGGAGAAGGGGCCCCAGCGCGTCGAGATGGAGACCATGCTCAAGACCCAGCGTGCGCAGCAGGCCAGCGCGCACGCAGCGGCGGCCAGACAGTTCGAGTCTGTTTACCCTGCCGACCCGCGTGCGCTGATTGTCATGCGCCTGCGTCGGTTCCTCGAAGCGACGAGCGACGTCGATTTTACAGCCAAGCTGGTTGAGCAAGACAAGAAGCGGAAATTCGCTGATGCCACCCTCGAGGCCAAGCCCGTGGAATGGAAAATGGCCTTCCGCGCGGGTAAACCGGCCACCGACGCCGCCCGGGAGTTTGCCCGGAAGTGGGTCGCCGACCTAGGGGTGAAATAGGGTTGAACCTCCCGGCCAATGGGTCTATCGTCTGCGGGGAGATGACCATGGACATTGATCGCAGAGCCTTCATCGCCAGCCTCGGTGGCACCGCAGCCGTGAGCCTGATGGGCTCGGAGGCCAAGGCCGATGCCCTCGAGCACTGGATGGAAGACCAGCTCGACGAGCAGGCCGCCGTTCAGGGAGCGCCCGAGAAGTTCCCGACCGTCGCCGAGCTCGAAGCGCAGATCGAAACGCGTAACTATCGGCGCGGCACCGGGAACGTGTTCGTCAACACCCGCGGCAACGTCAAGAAGCTCGCGCCGATGCCGAAGAATCCGACGCTCCAGGATTTCTTCCGCCTTCGGTTTGCACCTGCCAACCACGTGCTGCAGAGCGCCACGCGCGCGCTGAAGACTGGAATGTCCGAAGAGATCATCCTCGCGTGCCTGCTACACGACTGCGCACAGGCGCTGATGAAGGCCGACCACGGCTGGTGGGGGGCGCAGTTGTTCGAGCCCTACATTCCCGAGAAGTCGACGTTCGGCATTCGCTATCACCAGGCACTGCGCTTCTATGCCGATGCCGACGCCGGGTATGAGTATCCAGATCTGTACTACCGGATCTTCGGCCAGGACTACACGCCGCCGCCGCACATCGAGGCAACCTACAAAATGCTCCGCAACCACAAGTGGTACATGGAGCCGCGCCTGGTCACGGTGAACGACCTGTACGCGTTCGACCCGAACGCCAAGGTCTCGGTCGATCCGTTCGAAGACATCATCGGCCGCCACTTCAAGACGCCGAAAGAAGGCCTCGGCAACGACAATAGCCCGAGCGCCCACATGTGGCGCACGCTGGCTAACCCGGACGCGCCGCTGTAGGGGGCTTGGGGCTGATTGCTTTGAGAACGTTGCTGATACCCGCATTCGTCGCCTGCCTGACCGTGACGATCGCCGGCCAGGCGGGCCAATCGGTCAACTACAAGGGCCTCGAAGTAGTTGCCACTGGAATCGAACGGGCGCAGAACGTGGCACTAATCGACTGTCCGCCGACCACCAATTCGCAGCGAGGCAACGCCCGGCCCGGCGAGGAGTTTGCCGTCGTCTCGCTATCATTCAAGGTGACGCCCCTCTTTAAAGAGACCTTCGTCAAGAAGCCGGTGATGACCGATGCCTCCGGCAAGGTTTACAACACGTCAGTCGCCATCATCGATCCCGGGTCAGTGTCCGAGTACAAGTGCTCGTTTCCGTTCCGCGTGCCCACCGGAACGAGGGTCGCGACCTTGCAGATCGATACGGCCTCAATCAACCTCGCGTCGCTCGACAAGAAATAGTTGAGTCTCGAGTTCGCAGAATACGTTGCTGAAACTCTGGACATCGGGCCGGGCACCGAGGTCTTCGAGGTCTCCTGCGCCGATGGCGAGTTCCTGGTCCCGCTCCACAACAACGGGTTCATCGTAGGTGGGCTGGATTTCAATCCGGCACTGATCGCGCGGGCCCGCCAGTCGATGCCGGGTGGCCAGTTTGTTTCGGGGTCACCGGCAGAACTCGATCCCACTGAACCCTGGCAGGTGGTGCTGTGCCGGACCTTTGCATCGTTCCCAGACGCCGACTACGCCCGCGGCGTCCTCGCCCGCATGGCCGCCAAGGCCACCCACGCGGTTGCGATTCTGGAGATTCCGGAGAGCCGTTATGACCGGCGATGGATTCTGCGCGCCTTCGCCGAGATCGGAGTCTCAGCGTTGCAAATGGAAGAGGTGAAGGCGGGCGTCGACTTGAAAGAGGCGCGCTACCACGTCTTCGCGCGCCTCTGAGAGTTGCGCTCCGGCACATGCGAGGCGCGCAGAACTTTAGTTCTGCCTAGCTCAAGGCCGGCAGCATCGGCGTCAGCGCCTTTGAGCCGTAATCGACCAGGAACAATCCCAACAAGATCGCCAGGAAGAACAAGCCGGTCGCGACCGTGAGCTTGGTCAGGTTGCTGGCGTACTTCACGTGCATGAAATACCAAATAACCAGCGTCGCCTTGAAGGCGGCAATGATCATGGCGACCAGGAAGTTGAACTGGCCGAGATCGACAAAAGCCGCACCCACGGTGGCGGCCGTCAGTACCATCAGCGCCAGGAAGATGGTGATGTAGAGGCTGACCGGCGAAACGTGTCCAGACATTAGACGTGCCTCTCGACGAGGTAAAGCAGCGGGAACAGGAAGATCCAGACGATATCGACAAAGTGCCAGTACAGGCCGGCCATCTCTACCGGCGTGTAGTACTGCTCGTCGAATCGCCCTTTATGCGCCATCCACGTGATGACCAGCATGATGCCGATGCCGATGATCATATGCAGGGCGTGCAGCCCCGTCATGGTGAAGTAAAGGCTGAAGTAAATCTGTGTGGTCAGTTGCAGCTGGTCGGCGTTGAGCGACAGCTCGCGGTGGCCTTCGGCCACGGCGACTTCGGCTCCCGGTGCATGCTCGGCGCCGGCCGCGGGCGCTTCGTGCGCAGCCGCCCACTGGAAGTTGTAGCCAGGCACATGATGGTGTTCGAACTTGTCGGCGTATTCGATCACCTTGACGCCCAGGAACACGGTGCCGAGAATCATCGTCAACACCAGCCAGTTGACAGTGGCCGTGCGCTTGTTGGTCTGCGCGCTGCGAACGGCCATGGCCATGGTCAGCGAGCTGCCGATCAGTACGGCCGTGTTGAGGCCGCCCCAGAACAGGCTGAGCGAACGGCTGGCTTCGGCGAACGCATCGAAGTACCAGATGCGGTAGATCATGTAGGCCGCGAACAGGCCGCCGAAGAACAGGATTTCGGTGAGCAGGAACACCCACATCCCGACCACGGCAGCTTCTTTTTGCTGCCCCATCGTGTCGAAATGGTGCTGCAACGCCGGGTGGTGTGCGTGCGCGTGACCGTGCCCGTCAGCGTGCACTACCGCGTTAGACAAGATGCTTCTCCTTGGCGACGACGTGCTCGTACTCGTAGGGTTCGTGGTCGACGACGGGAACCTCGATGAAGTTCTCGGTCAACGGCGGCGACTGCGTCTGCCACTCGAGGCCAGATGCGCCCCACGGGTTGGGACCGGCCACCGCGCCCTTCTTCAGGGAGTAGAGCAGGTAGAAGATCGGCAGCGCGTAGCCGAGACCGAGCACGCTGGCGCCGGCCGACGACATGACGTTCAGCACCTGCATCTCGTCCGGATACGCGTGATAGCGGCGCGGCATGCCGAGATAGCCGACCACGAACTGCGGCAAGAAGGTGAGGTTGAATCCGACGAACACCAGGATGGCGGCGATCCGCGAGAAGAACTCGGAATACATCCGGCCCGTCATCTTCGGCCACCAGAAGTGCAGGCCGCCGAGGTAACCCATGATCGCGCCGCCGACCATGATGTAGTGGAAGTGCGCGACCACGAAGTAGGTGTCGTGCAGGTGGATGTCCATGCCGAGCGTCGCCAGGAACAGCCCGGTCAGGCCGCCGATGGCAAACAGGCCCATGAAGCCGTAGGCGTAAAGCATCGGCGTCTCGAACGAGATGGCGCCCTTGTAGAGCGTCGCGGTCCAGTTGAAGACCTTGACCGCCGATGGAATGGCAACCGAGAAGCTGAGGAACGAGAACACCATCGCCGCGTAGGTCGAGATGCCGGCCACGAACATGTGGTGCGCCCACACGATGAAGCCGAACACGGCGATCGCCAGCGACGAGAAGGCCACGAAGCTATAACCGAAGATGGTCTTCTTCGAAAAGGTCGAGATCAGCTCGCTCTGCACGCCGAGGGCGGGCAGGATCATGATGTAGACCGCCGGGTGCGAATAGAACCAGAACAGGTGCTGAAACAGCACGGGGTCGCCGCCGCGGGCGGGATCGAAAATGCCGAAGCCCAGGCCGCGTTCGACGCCGAGCATCACGATGGTGATGGCGATCACCGGCGTGCCGAGCACCTGGACCAGGCTGGTGGCGTAGTGCGCCCACACGAACAGCGGCAGGCGGAACCACGTCATGCCGGGCGCGCGCATGCGGTGAATGGTGACGATGAAGTTGAGGCCGGTGAGAATCGACGAGAAACCGGCAATGAAGATGCCGAGCGCCGTCGGCACCACGTTGGTGTTCGATCCGGTCGCGCTATACGGCGTGTAGAACGTCCAGCCGGTATCGACACCGCCCGAAATCATCGCGTAAAGCGTGAAGACGCCGCCGATCCAGTAGATGTAAAGGCTGAGCAGGTTGATGCGCGGGAAGGCCAGGTCCTTGGCGCCGATCATCGGCGGGATCAGGAAGTTGCCGAGCACCGCGGGAATCGACGGGATCAGGAAAAAGAACACCATGATCACGCCGTGCATGGTGAAGAACTTGTTGTAGGTGTCGGCCTGAACGAAGTCGCCCTGCGGCGTCGCCAGTTCGAGGCGAATGCCGACGGCGAACAGGCCGCCCAGGAAGAACATCACCGAGATCGAGATCAGATACATGATCGCGATCCGCTTGTGGTCCTTCGTCAGCAGCCACGACGCGAGGCCGTGGCCGTTGTTGAGGTAGTTCCGCTCGGGAATCTTGAGCTTGTCTAACATGGCTATTTCTTTTCACCCGCCGGTGCGGGAGTGGTCGTGGCCGTCGGCGCGGCCGCTGCTGCCGTGGTCGCATTGGGCGACATCGATTTGACGTGTTCGATCAGCGCCACCAGGTTCTCTTCGCTGACCAGCCCCTGGAAGGTCGGCATCAGCGGCTGGAAGCCCTTCACGATCTTCGCCTGCGAATTCAGGATCGACTCGCGCAGGTAACCTTCATCCACCATCACCGACGATCCGTCCTGCAGTTCCACCGTCTTGCCGACGATGTCCTTCAGGGAGGGGCCGCGGCCCTGGCCGGTGTCAAGGTGGCAGGTCGAGCAGGCCAGGTCGTTGAACAGCTTGGCGCCGCGCTGCGCCAGCGAGCCTTCGTTGCCGCCGCCCTGTAGCCACGCCTGGTACGCCGACGGTTCCAGCACCGTGACGGTGCCGATCATGCCGGAATGGTTGGTGCCGCAATACTCGGTGCAGAAGATGCGATACGAGCCCGGCGTTTGTGCCTCGAACCACAGTTGGGTGTAACGGCCGGGAATGGCGTCGATCTTGGTGCGGAAGGCCGGGAAAAACAGGCTGTGCAGCACGTCCTCGGAGCTGACCGTGATCTTGATCGGCCGGCCCGCCGGGATATGAAGTTCGTTGATCTCGCGCTGCCCTTCGAGGTGCTGGAACTTCCACATCCACTGCTTGCCGACCGCGTAGATGTGCATGGCCTCGGCGGGCGGGCGCCGCAGATGGTAGAACACCGAGGCGCCCCAGCCGAACATGACCATCGCGATGATGGTCGGAATGACGCTCCACAGCAGTTCGAGCGGCAGGTTGCCCTCGATGCGCGCGCCGATCTCGCCGTCGTGGGTCTTGTGATAGCGGATGCCGAAGTAGATCACCGCTATCGCCACGACCACCGCGAAGAACGCGCTGGTGGCGAAGATGAAGAAATACAGCGAGTCAACGTCCTTGGCGAACGTCGACGCCTGTTCCGGGAATATGGGAATGCCGAATATTTTCATTAGCTAATGTCCGGCCGCGCGATTGTCGCGCCGAATCGACACGAACATGAATCCAAAGAGCGCCACAAGCGTGACGGCGCCACCAACCCGAACCGCCCGCATCGCCACGAAACCGTAATTGCCGACCGCCGGATCGTAGTGATAGCAGTACAGCAACAACTGGTCGGCCAGCGATCCGATCTTGCCGCTGGACGATTCCATCAACGCAAACTTGACGTCGCGCGGCGAGTAGTCGATGCCGAAGAAATAGCGCGACAGCTTGCCCTCAGGCGTGGCAATGATGATCCCGCTGGCGTGCGCGAACTGCTGCGACTGCTCGTCCCACACGTAGCTGAAACCGGCCGCCTTGGTCAGCGCGTCAATCGACGCCTGGCTGCCGGTCAGGAAGTGCCATCCCTGCGCCGCCTCGGGCCGCTGGTAGCGCGCGAGATATGCCTGCTTCTTGCCCGCCGCCAGCACCGCCGTCTCGCGCGCGTCGAAGCTCACCGTGACGACATCGAACTCCTTGCCGATGCTCTCGTTGATCACCCGCAGCGAGCTTTCGAGGCCGTTCAGCACCTGGGTGCACAACATCGGGCACTCGTAATATACGAACGCCAGCACCACCGGCTTGCGGCCGAAGTAATCGCCGAGCTTAACGGGCTTGCCGGCCTCGTCAGTAAACGGCAGCTCCAGCGGCAATTGCTCGTTGAGGTGCTGTTCGAACGCCACCTTGCCCAGCACGCCGGGCACCTGGTTCGACGGCAACGCCTGCGCGGGACGAATCCCCGGCGCCTCGCCCTGCGCCGACACAACGGCCGTCATGAGCGCCACCGCGCTCATCATCGCCATTGCCGTTCGCAGTCTCGAACCCTTCAGCACCGTTCAGAACCTTTCAGAACCCTTGGACTATCTCGGAACAATAGTGCGTCCCGACGAGCTGTCCTGAGTCACCACGTTCTTGCCGTCGCCACCCTCGGCGCGGGCCGCAAACCCGCGCTCGATCATGACGTCCATGGCTCGATCGATCGGAATGCGGGCAATGCCGCCGTCCTTGTCAACCCAGCCATAGCTTCCGAGCTTCTCGGCCTCGCCCTTGCGTAGCAGGTAGACGTCCTTGAACGGCTGCGTCTGCAGGTTGGGCGCGGGCGGGGTCTTGGCCTGGCCGACGGCCAGCGGATACTTCTGCGCCACGGCGTCGGCCGTCTGCGTCTGGTTCTCGAAGAACAGGAACGTTCCGTAAACAATGGCCACCGACAGGGCCATCGCGACGGCCAGCCACAGCGCGAACTTGTAGCCAACCGCGGTGTCGATATCGGTGTGCTCGTACTTCGCGCCCGGCGGGTTGGGCCCGTACTCGAGGTCGTGTTCGCTGGACCCGAGCGAAGTCGAGGGCTTCACGTGCTCGTTAGTGGACATGATGGGTCAGTGCCTTCTCCAGCCCAGCGTCGTTGACGGGCAGCAGTGAGCGCCCGGCGAGCTGCGACACGAAGATCGAAATGAAGATGCCGCCCAGCGCCAGCGGCAATGCGACGTCGAGCAGGCTGAAGGTGAAGCCTTCCTTGTGGAACTCGGGCGCGACGTGCCAGTAGTAGTCGGCGACGCGGGCGCAGATGATCCAGGTCGCCACCACGCGCAGCTTGCCGGCGTTCTTCTTCAGGTCGCGCGACAGCAGCAGCGCGTAAGGCACGATGAAGTGACCGACGATGATGAAAGCGCTCAGGTAGCGCCAGTTGGTCTCCCAGCGCACGAGGTAGTGCGGAATCTCTTCCGGGATGTTTGCCGACCAGATGATCAGCAGCTGCGAGAACGACAGGTACGCCCACAGCATCAGGAACGCGAACAGGAACTTGCCCAGGTCGTGGAAGTGGTGCGTGGTCAGGACCTTGTTGAGCGGCGCAGTCTGCGACAGCATCACCAGCACCGTGATGCCGAATGCAAAGGCCGACAAACCCTGGCCGCCGATGTAGAGCATGCCCCAGATGGTTGAAAACCAATGCGGGTTCACCGACATCGTCCAGTCGACCATGGCGAAGGTGACGGTGAGGAAGTAGACCACGAGGCCGCCGCCCGACAGGCGCCCCATCTTGTCGACGAGCGAGGGGTCGCCGGTGCGGTCGTGCTCGGCCGACCACGACGTCAACAGGTAGCCCATTGCCGACCAGATCACGAAGTAGATCGCCTGGCGGACCAGGAAGAACGGCGTGTTCAGGTAGGCGGCCTTCAGCATCAGCAGCGGATCGGTCTTCGCGCTTTCGTGCGTCCACTCGTAGAGCGAGTGCATGCCGAATGCAATCGGCAGGAACAGCACCGCCATGAATGGGATGGTGCGAACCGCCGCTTCGAGCGGCCGGCGCAAGACGACGCCCCAGGCGCCGCCGGTGAGGTGCTGCACCATTAGCAACGCCAGGCTGCCGAGCGCAACCCCGGTCCAGAAGGTGTAGGCGACCAGGTACGCCTGGAAAAAGCGATCGGCCCCAGACATCATGAAGCCGGCGCCGGTGAGCACCACGCCCAGCACGGCCGCGATCAGGCCGAACTGTTTCATGCCGGGCAGCGGCGAGTCGCCTGCCTTGAACGATTCCGCCGTCACAGTCTGCACCATTAATGCTTCTCCGCAGCAGGAGCGGCCGCAGTTGGCTTCGCGGTGGTTGCCGAGGGTGTCTCGGATGCCGAGGCGTCAAGCGCCGGGCGCTGGTCCGCGGGCACGTCGTCAACCGACGCGTGCTGGCTCAACTGCAGTGCCCGCACGTAGGCGACGATCAGCCAGCGATCGCGGACGGGAATCTGGTCGGCGTAGCCCTGCATGGCGCCGAAGCCGTTGGTGATCACATCGTAGAAGTAGCCGGCCTTCTCCTGGCGCAGCCGGTCCTGGTGGTACGAGGCGGCCTGACGCAGGCCGCGCTGGACGACCATGCCCTGGCCGTCGCCGAGCTTGCCGTGGCAAGGCGTGCAGTAGATGTTGAAGCGCTGCTGGCCGCGCTGCAGGTCGGCGTGCGCAATCGCGAACGGGAACTGGTCAACGACCTGACCCGCCACCTTGCCGGTGTAGAGCGCCTCGTCGTCGCGCAGCCAGCCACGCGCAACCGTGCCGACCGGGGCCGTGCGCGAGGCGCGGCCGTCGGCGAAGGACGTGCTCGCTTCGTACGCCTCGTAGCGCGGGGCATTGTGCATGTCCTGGCGGCAGCCGGCGACCAACAGCGTCGCGGTGGCCAGGACAGCGAAGGTGAACTTATTGGTCAACGTCGTAGACTCCCTTCGCGCCAGTGCTGCGGAGGAACTCGGCCGTTCCCTGCTGGTCGAACTTCGGGTCCGCCGACTCCACGACCAGGAAGAACTTGTCGGAACTGGCCATCGAGAAGCGGTCCACGTTGAACACCGGGTGATACGGCTGCGGCAATCCGCTCAGCACGATCATGCCGATCGCGGCGGTCAGCGCCGAAAACAGGATCGTCAATTCGTACGAGGGGATGATGTAGGTGATCCAGCTGGCTTGCGGGCGGCCGCCGATATTCATCGGGTATTCGAGCACCGACGCCCAGTACTGCAGCGCCATGCCGGTGGCCATGCCGCTGAGGCCGCCGGCGAGCACCAGCTTCGGCAGGATCGTCCGCTTCTTGTGGATGATGTCGTTCAGCTCTTCGACCGGCACGGGCGAATACGCCTCGACCCTGGTGAAACCGTGGGCCATGGTCTTGCGCGCCGCATCGACCACGGCCTGGGCCGAGTCGAACTCGGCCATCACGCCGTGGAGCCGGTTGGTGGGCTCGTTAGTGTGCATGGTCTGCCTTCACCTTCGATTGCGGCAGCAGCGTCTTGACTTCGAAGATCGAAATCATCGGCACGAAGCGCAGGAACAGCAGGAACAGCGTGAGGAACAAACCGATCGTTCCGAAGAACGTCATGAAGTCCCAGCGCGTCGGGTAATACATGCCCCACGAGGCCGGGATGAAGTCGCGGTTGAGCGAGGTCACGATAATCACGAAGCGCTCGAGCCACATGCCGATGTTGACGAAGATCGACATGATGAAGAGCAGCGTGGTGTTGTGGCGCACACGCGACAGCCACAGGAACTGCACCATCACGACGTTGATTGAAATCAGCGTCCAGTACGACCACCCGTAGGGGCCGAACATGCGGTTCCACATCATGAACCGCTCGTGTGGGCTACCGCTGTACCACGCGAAGAACAATTCCATCGCGTAGCCGTAACCGACCATCAGGCCCGTCGCCAGCATGACCTTGGCCATGTTGTCGATGTGGCGCATGGTGATCAGGCTTTCCATGCCGTAGAAGCGCCGCACCGGAATCGCCAGCGTCAGCACCATCGCAAAGCCGGAGTAGATCGCGCCGGCGACGAAGTAGGGCGGGAAGATGGTGGCGTGCCAACCGGGAATCACCGACACCGCGAAGTCGAAGCTGACGACCGTGTGCACCGACAGCACCAGCGGCGTCGACAAGCCAGCCAGGATCAGCGAGGCCACTTCGTAGCGGTGCCAGTGGCGCGCCGAACCGCGCCAGCCGAGCGAGAGCATGCCGTAGATGTTCGCCTTGACCTTCGAGACCGCGCGGTCGCGCATGGTCGCGAGGTCGGGAATCAGGCCGACATACCAGAACACGATCGACACGGTCGCATAGGTCGAGACCGCGAACACGTCCCAGATCAGCGGGCTCTTGAACTGCGGCCACAATCCCATCGTGTTGGGATACGGGAACAGCCAGTAGGCCGCCAGCCATGGACGGCCGGTGTGGAAGACGGGAAAGATCGCCGCGCAGGCGACGGCAAAAATCGTCATCGCTTCAGCGAAGCGGCTGATTGACATGCGCCACTGCTGCTTGAAGAGCAGCAGGATTGCCGAGATCAGCGTGCCGGCGTGGCCGATGCCGATCCACCAGACGAAATTGATGATGTCGAACGCCCAGCCGACCGGGATGTTGTTGCCCCAGATGCCAATGCCCTTCAGCAGCAGGTAGCCCAAGGCCATCTGCAGCATGCCGGCCAGTCCCAGGCCGATCAGCAAGACGCCGATCCAGCCGAGCGGGAAACGCTTCGAAAGCGGAATCTCCGCGACGGTCTCGGTGACCGTCTCGAAGTCGTGACCCGGCAGGATCACCGGCGTCTCTTCGAGCAACGCCGTGTTATGGGAGTGGTTGGCCATTAGTGTCCGCCCCCAGGTGAGGCCGGCTCGTGCGACTCAGTAGCCGCATGGTGGCCGCCGACCATCGGGTTCGAGGGCAGGGCCGGATTCGGGTTGCGCACCGCCGCGAGATACGTCGTGCGCGGCCGCGTGTTGAGGTCCTCGAGCGTCGTGTAGTTACGTGGACTCGACTTCAGCTTGGCGACCTGGCTGTTCGGGTCGTTGATGTTGCCGAACACAATGGCGCCGGTCGGGCACACCGCCTGGCAGGCGGTCACGATCTCACCGTCGCGAATCGCGCGATCCTCGCGCCGCGACTGGATGCGCGCCGCGTTGATGCGCTGCACGCAGTAGGTGCACTTTTCCATGATGCCGCGGCTGCGGACGGTTACGTCGGGGTTGCGCTGCAGCTTGAACTGCGGGGTGGTCCAGTCCTGGAACAGCAGAAAGTTGAAGCGACGCACTTTCCACGGGCAGTTGTTGGAGCAGTAGCGCGTGCCGACGCAGCGGTTGTAGACCATGTCGTTCAGGCCTTCATCGCTGTGGACCGTGGCCGACACCGGGCAGACCACTTCGCAGGGCGCGTTTTCGCACTGCTGACAGGGCATTGGCTGGTAATAGGTGTCGGGGGTGTCGAGGTTGCCCGAGAAGTAACGGTCAATCCGCAACCAGTGCATTTCGCGGTTGCGCTTGACCTGCGCCTTGCCGACCACCGGAATGTTGTTCTCGGCGACGCACGCGATGATGCAGGCCGAGCAGCCCGTGCAGGCGTTCATGTCGATCGCCATGCCCCATTGGTCGCCCTTATATTCCTTGTCGGCGTAAAGGGAGATCCGCTTGTCGAGAATGAGGTGTTCCATCTCCTTGACGAAGGTGGGCTTGGCCTTGAATTCTTCGAGCGTCGCCGAGCGGATGATGTTGCGGCCTTCAATCGACCAGTGGTCCTGCGTGCCGACCAGGTCGTAGGTGTCGCCGGTCTTGGTGATCGTCGCTTCGCCGTAGAACGGCGTGCTCGAGCCACGCAGCGCGTAGGTGTTGAAGCCGGCGCCATTGCCGACGCGGCCCGCCTTGGTGCGGCCGTAGCCGACCGACACGGTAATCGCGTCCTTCGCGTGGCCGGGTGTGATCCACACCGGCACGTTCAGCGTGCGGCCATCGTGGTTGATGGCGATGATGTCACCGGTCTGCAGGTCGTTCGCCTCGGCAGTCGACGGCGCGATCAAGGCGCCGTTGTCCCACGTCAGCTTGGTCACCGGCTTCGGCAGTTCCTGCAACCAGCCGTTGTTGGCAAAGCGGCCATCGTAGATGGTCTCGTCGCGGCGGAAGTTGATTTCGATCCCGCCGATCGCGTTGCTCGCGGTGATGCGCGTCGCGACATCGGGCGCCAGCAACGCCGTGGACGGCGTGAACGCCGTACCGGCGATGAAGCCGTCGTGCAGCCACTTTCTCCAGGACAACTCGAAAGTGGCGGCCGCCGTGGGGGCGGGCGTTGCGGCTGGAGCCTGCCCGCCTACGCCCGCGATAGCAGCTGGCGCGGGCTTCGGCGAGGTCTCGCCGGGGCGGCCTGCGGCCGCGAAGGCGGACCAATACTCCCTGACTACGTCGTAGCCGTTGCGCTCCGGACGATCCGACAGGGTAGCAATCACTTCGTGCGCCGACTTTCCGCCGTACAGCGGCTGAATCAGTGGCTGCACGATCGACACGGTGCCGTCAAAGCTGCGGGCGTCGCTCCATGCCTCGAGATAATGGGTTCCCGGCACGTGCCAGTGGCTGAGCGTCGCCGTCTCGTCGAAGAACAGGCCCGAGTGAATGCGGAGGGCAACCTTGCTCATCGCCTCGGCAAACTTGAAGTCAGCGGGCGCGCTCATCACCGGGTTCGACTCGCCGATGATCACGAGCATCTGCACGCGGCCAGCATCAATGTCGGTCACGAGTTCGCGCAACGCGGCGTGCTGTTCGCTCGGCACCACTTCGGGGGTCGGCAGGTACGACACCGTGACGCCGGCGGCGCCAATGGCGGCGTTCAGCGCGTGGGCAATCGCATGCACGGCAGGCGGCTGAGAATCACCAGCCATCACTACGGCACGGCCGCGATGTGCTGCCAGATCCTTCGCCACCGCATCGGCGAAGGCTTCGCTGCCTGCAGGCGCGCTGCCAGTCACGCCGGCGACGCCGGTATGCTGCGCCACGGCGCGCGCGAACGCTTCGACCTGACTCGACTTGAGTGGCAGGCGGTTGTCGGCGCGGCCCCCCGTCACCGAGTGGTTCGACTCGACGACGTAGAGGCGGTTGAGGTTGTCGGCGCTCTCTTCGACGCGGCGACGGCCGGCGAACTGGCGCGCGTAACGCAGGTTGCTGGCGCCTTCGGACGCCAGGAAGTCGGCGTCGAGCGAGAGAATAACGTCGGCCTTCGAGAGATCGTAGACCGGCTCGAGGTATTCACCAAACGCGGTGCGGGCGCCCGCGCGAGCGTTGTCACGCGGCACCGGTTCCCACTGAATCCACTTGGCGCCCGGCTGCAGCTGCAACACTTGCTGAATCTGTGCGGCGAGCGAAGGTGAGTTCACCGTTTCGGTGAGGATGCGCAGGCCTGCGCCTTTGCTGCCCGACTGCGCCGACAAGCCGCCGCGAACGGCGGCGATGACAGCGTTCCAGGGCCGAATCTCACCCAACTGGCTGATCGACTGCGAGCGATCCGGGTCATACAGAGTCAGCACCGAGCCCTGCGCGAACAAATCGGTCGCGCCTTGGCTCGCGGGATGGTCGGGGTTGCCCTCGATTTTCGTCGGGCGTCCTTCGTGGCTTTCGACCAGCACGCCGGTGGCCACGCCGCCGAGTGACATGGCGGTGGCGAAGAACATCGGCCTGCCGGGGATCAACTCTTCCGGCTGGCGCACGTAGGGAACGATCAGCTCGGTCGGTTGCACCGTGCAGGCGGTGACGCCCGCGAGCGCCATTGACGCGCTCATCAGCTTAAGGAACGAGCGGCGGCCGACCGGATCAAGCCATTCCGACGCGTTAGTCGGAAATTCGCGGTGGAGGTAATCCTTGAACTCGTCGGTCTGGGCGACCGACTCAAGGCTGCGCCACACCTGCGGACCGCCCTGTTGTTCGAGGCGGGCGCGTACGGCCTGGATGTCAATGGGCACACTTGTCGAGCGGTGTGCCTTCGGATCGGTTTCGTCTGCGTGCGTCGGTTTCATCGGTGGCATACCGAGCAACTAGTCATGTGTTCCAGACCGGCAATCTTGTATTCCTTGACGAGGCGCGGGCCAAGGTCAGCCTGCGCTTCCGCTGGCTGATAGCCCATGGTCGTAACCTGATCGCGCGGCCGCACGTAACGGGACGGGTCGCGGTGGCAATCCAGGCACCACTCCATCTGGAGCGAGACTTTCTGGATCATCAGCGGCATTTTGTCGACCCGGCCGTGGCAGGTTTCGCAGCCGACGCCCTTGGTCACGTGAATACTGTGGTTGAAATACACGAAGTCGGGCAGGTCGTGCACGCGCACCCACTGCAGGGGCTTGTCGTCGCGGAAACTCGCGCGCACCGGCTCGAGATACGGGCTGGTGGACCAGATCTGCGAGTGGCAATTGATGCAGGTCTTAGTCGGCGGAATGCCGGCCGATGGCGCCACCTCCACCGAGGTATGGCAGTACCGGCAATCGATGCCGATGCCACCAGCGTGATGCTGGTGACTGAATTGGACAGGTTGCTCGACGAACTGATTTGCCGACGTGACGAAATCGGATCGTTGAATCGTGAGCACCACCCAGCCAAGGCCGAGCAGCACGAACACGATGGCGAGCACGCTGGCCTTGGACCAGGCGTTAGCGCTCTTTGGGAATACCTGCGACATGCGTCCTTGCAGCCCCCGGGGTGTTAGGGCACCAATTCAAATTTGCGGTGCCGAAGTCGCACACTTTACCCCGAAAAACGGGGTCAGCGACTCTTGTGAAAAATTTCGCAAGCTGATTGTATAGAAAAAAGTCTGGTATTTCCACCAGCGCTCAGCTTGCCTGAAAGCCGACTTAAATAGTCGGAGTCACGTTAGTGGTTGGGCTGACGCCCAACCACTATTAGTAGCCGGCCAGAAGATCGGTAGCCCTGAACGTCGCCAATACCCTCCCTTGACAAACGCATCTTGTGGGCGCATAACTGGCATCCTGCCAGCGCATGGCGGCGGGTCACCAGGTGCTTCCCCCACTGTCGGTCGCCCAACGCCATGCGCCTCGGCACTTCTCCGGCCTCCCCGTCCGATCCCTTGTCGTATAGTGAGCCCGTGCATGTCGGACGACCGTAAATACAAGCAGCGCGGATACCAGGAAAGCGATCGCCCATCAGGACCGCGTCCCGATCGGCCGTCGGCGCCCAAACCCGAACGAGAACCTGGGGCACCCGCGGGAGCCAGGCGCATTTCATCCGAAGGCGCGCGCAATCCCCGCATGATGAACTCGCGCCAGGTGGCGCGCTGCGCCCGCTGCGGCACCATCGTCGATGCCGAGATCATGTCGCGCAGCAAGTGCCCGAAGTGCCAGGTTGACTTGCGATCGTGTGTGCAGTGCGTGAGTTTCGATCCAAGCGCGAGCCTTGAGTGCGCGGAACGAATTCCGGTCCGGGTCTCGCCCAAGGACGTGGCGAATGATTGCCAGTTGTTTTCGGGCCGAACGTCGTTCGAGCGTGAAACCACAGCGGCCTTGAGCCAGAATCCCAAAGAGCCGACCGGCGCCAAGAAAGCCTTCGACGACCTCTTCAAGTTCTAGGCGATAATCGGCCAATGGGCCTGTTATCCCCGCAAGACGAAGCCACTCTCACGCAGCACCTTTCCGCTATCACCAAGCCCGTCGAGCTGGTTTTGTTCACCCAGGCGTTCGGGGGTTCCGAGAGCGGCGTGGTTGCCAAGCAAATCCTCAACGAAATTGCCGCGCTCAACGACAAGATCTCGGTGGTCGACAAAAACTTCGTCCTCGATACGGAAGACAAGGCGAAGTACAGGATCGACAAGGCGCCGGCCATCGTCATCTTGAGTGACGATGTGGACACGCGCATGCGCATGTACGGCGCGCCGACCGGGTATGAATTCGTGGGGCTGGTCGAAGCGATTCTCGTCGCCGGCACTGGCAAGATCGACCTCGAGCCCGAAACCATGGGCTGGGTGCAGGCGGTCACGACGCCCACTCACATCCAGGTCTTTTCCACACCAACTTGACCGCACTGTCCGAGGGCGGTCGTCCTCGCACACAAGATGGCAGCCGCCAACCCGATGATCACCGCGGACGCGATTGAAGCCACCGAGTTCATGGACCTGAGCCGGAAGTACCGCGTCACCGGCGTGCCGAAGACGATTGTCAACGAGACGATCGAGATTCTCGGCGGCCTGCCGGAGCAGGACTTCGTTCGCGCCGCGCTCGACCTGCCGGAAGCGACTTAAACACGAAGGTCACGAAGACAGACTTGGGATGCACATGAATAAGGCCGTTAGAAAAGCGTTCTTCGTGTCCTGCGTGATCTTCGGGTTTGCCTTTTCGTCGCAGGCGAGCGCGCAGGGCAAGAAGGTCTACATCTCGGTCGACCTCGAAGGTATCAGTGGCGTGCTTGGCGATGATCAGACCAGCGCCGGCGGCGCGGAGTACAACCGCTCGCGCAAGCTGATGGCCGAAGACGCCAACGCCGCCATTCGCGGGGCGTTTGAAGGGGGCGCCACCCAAGTGGTGGTCAACGACTCGCACGGCAGCCAGCGCAACCTGCTGCCAGAGGATCTGGATCCGCGCGCCAGCCTAATCAGCCACAGTTTCAAGCGTCACGGCATGGTCGAGGGCCTCGACGAAAGCTTTGACGCGGTGATCTTCGTCGGTTACCACGCCAAGGCCGACTCGCCGCGCGGCGTGTTCGCGCACACCGGTTCAGGTGTCGTGAAGGATGTCCAGGTCAACGGCAAGTCCGCCGGCGAAGGTGGCCTCAATACGCTGATGGCACAGTGGTTCGGCGTGCCGGTGGTGATGATTACCGGGGACGATGTGGCGGTGGAGCAGCAGAAAGAGTGGACGCCGGCCATTCGCGGCGTGGTCGTAAAGCGCGCCATCAACATGCGCGCGGTCGAGGGCAAGTCACCTGCGGAAGCGCGGCGCGAGATCCAGGCGGGCGCGAAAGAGAGCGTCGCGGCGTCACACAAGCCGGTGCGCGAGCGTCTCGCCGCTTACCAGGTGCGAATGCAGCTTCGTAACTTCACCATCGCGGAAGTGGCCACCGCTTTCCGCGAGATTCAACTGGTCGCGCCCGACACGGTGGAGTTCACCCGCGAGTCAATGCCCGACGCCTATCGCATCATCCGCGTGCTGTACCGCTTTATTAACCCCGACTGACCGGGCTACGCAATCGACGTCAGGGGTGCAGGCGCGCCGCGCGGAGCCTGTCCAGGTCGACTTGATCGACCTCCGCCTCGGCGATCTCGACCGGTCCCGATTCGCCCAGCTTCACAGTGATCCCAATTACCGCGTTGAGCGCTTCGCCGGTTCCGCGCAGGGTGCCCGATAAGAAAACACGCGTCGAAATTTTGTCTCGATCGCCGTTGGTGACAAGGTCGCCGCGCTCGACCTTCGCATCGAGAAGCGCATGCTGCAGCGCCTTGGCCATGAAACGGAAGCCGGCAGGGCCGCGTGCCAGCATCAGCACGAGCGGATCGGTGGGCGACTGGCCGAGCAAGGTTTCAAACGGCGCGCCGTTCAGCACGAACTGCGTCCGGCGGTCGAAGAAGCCGTCGGGCAGGTCCATGGCTTTCGCGTTGAAGAGCGCGATCACCCGGTCGACGGCGGCGGTCAGGGCTTCAGTGGTTGCCATCGGGCGTTGTCTTCGAGCACGAAGCGTGTTTCCTCCGGAACTTCCCAACCGGGAATCGCGGGAAAAAGCGGGTCGCCCGGCAGCGTCAGCATGGTCACTACGTCGGTCTTGATGAAGCCAGGCATTACGCGAACGACCGTTCGCTGACGCGCCCACTCAAAGACTGCGTCGATCGACGCCAGCTTTTCTAGCTGCCGAATGGTCGTCCAGGTCGGCGGTGGCAGCAGTATTTCGCGCCGCTCGAACCTCGCAATCGCCTGCCTGGGAGAAACCCACGCCAGCGCCGTCATCTCCCCATCGTCATGCCGTGGCTCCTGCCCTGCCGGCATGCGCGCGAGAAAGAATCGCGTGTCATAGCGGCGAATTTCGATCTCTGGCGTCACCCAATGCGCGAGGGGCGCGAGGTCAGTGGGCGCAACCGTGACGTTGGCCTCTTCCATCAGCTCGCGGACGGCTGCCTGCCGGTAAGCGGCCTCTTCGACATCACTGAGGTCGCTAAACGTTGAAGGCGGGAGCGCAGCGCCCGCGGGGGGGTGGTCCGCCGGGTCGACCCGACCCCCGGGAAAGACGTAAGAACCCGCCATGAACGCCACCTTGTCGTTGCGGCGCAGCAGCAGAAACTCGAACGGGTCGCCCTCGCGGAGCACGATCACGGTCGCGGCTGGGCTGGCGGTGACGATCTCGGTCATCAACCCATAGGATAATTGCGAACCATGATCATCCGCGAAGAACACGGCGGCGTTCGCGTTCTGCGCCTGGCGCACGGCAAGGTCAGCGCCATCGACATCGAGCTCGGCGAGGCGTTCATCGCCGAGTTGAAAGCCGCGGCTCAAGATGATGTCCGTGCCGTGGTCATGACGGGCAGCGGCTCGTCGTTCTCAGCCGGTGTCGACCTGTTCCGCGTGATCAAGGATGGTCCCGAATACGGTCAGCGCTTCCTGCCGGTGCTCGACGAGATGTTGAAGGACGCGCTCACCTTCCCCAAGCCTTTGATTGCCGCCGTGAACGGGCACGCCATTGCCGGCGGGTGCATTCTTGCGGCGACCGGTGATCGGCGCATCATGAGCGATGGCAACGGCCGAATCGGGATGCCGGAACTGGTCGTCGGCGTTCCGTTCCCGGCCCTGCCTCTTCAAATCATGGCTGCGCGCATGCCCGACGCGGCGTTCCGCGACCTGGTGCTGACCGGCCGGACGGTTCACGTGGACGAGGCCATGACGCTGGGGCTGATCGACGAGAAGTGCGCGGCCGAGGCGTTGCTCGATCGGGCGATTGCCGTGGCGAATCAATTCGCCGACATTCCGGCCGGCGCCTTTGCTCTGACCAAGGAGGCGTTGACCACGCTCATCCTCGATCGCACCGCCTGTCTCTCGGACCTCAACGCCCGCGTTGTCCACGCGTGGATGCAGCCGCACACCTACGACACGATTCGTTCCTATCTGGAGCGGAGTGTGCGCAAACCGTAGTTGCGGCTATTCCCAGATCCAGTCGCGAACTGAGAGTCCCAGCTGACGCGGGTCGCGTTGACCATAGGCTCGCGGCGACCAGGCTCGGCTGACCTCGGTTTCGAGCAGCAGGTGGCTTTGGCCCGGCGTCGCCGGGATGTCGAGGTTGATCATCGCCGGCGGCCGTTTCAGGTCGCCCTCGTAGACGAGTCGGGAATCCGCCCAGACGCGCACGTGCACCGGGTGCTCGTCCGCATCCGGATGATCGACCCAGCCGGCGAACTTCAGCACCAGGCCCTGTACCCGCACTTGGGCAATCGAACGGCGCTCGGTCCAGCGGCGGCCTGGCGTTCCATCGGTGCTACGTTCGAGATCGCCGATTCCCTGCGCGTAGTCCCAGCCAAAGCGGATGGCGCGATTGCGCGGCCGCAGTTGGCCGTGGG